>JAZPXO010000076.1:0-33501 GCA_045543735.1 Acutalibacteraceae bacterium | reverse complement strand
GCCTTAACCTCGGGACGGGCGGGGTCTATCATACCTGTAAGGCCGATAAATGTAAGTCCGTTTTCAAGAGCTTCGGGAGCATAATCCGAGGGCTCTGCATCATAGCTTCTGTAAGCAACGGCAAGAACTCTGAGAGCCTGGTCAGCCATTCTCTTGTTATCTGCAAGAACGGCAGCCTTGACTTCCTCTGTGAACGGAACTACCTTGCCGTCAACAAGAGCGCTTGTGCATTTCTTGAGGATTTCGTCGGGAGCGCCTTTGGTATACTGAACAATGCCTTCAGCGGTCTTATGAACTGTTGACATCATCTTTCTGCCCGAATCAAACGGAGCTTCGCCCGTTCTGGGTGCAGCGGCAACAAGGTCATTCTTGTTCATGCCGAGAACATTTGCATAGTTAACGAGAGCTGCTTCGGTGGGTTCACCTGTAACAACGCCGTCAGCATCAATTGATGCATCGCAGCAAAGAGCCATTGCCTTTGCGATAAGATTTTCGTCATCGCCGTAATGGTCAACAACCGTCATCTTATTCTGAGTGAGAGTACCTGTTTTATCGGAGCAGATTATCTGAGCGCAGCCGAGAGTTTCAACAGCTGTGAGCTTTCTGATAATCGCATTTTTCTTTGACATGTTGGTAACGCCGATGGAAAGAACGATTGTAACAACCGCTGCAAGGCCTTCGGGAATAGCCGCAACAGCAAGAGAAACGGCAACCATGAAGCTTTCAAGGAAAACATTGAAGCTGAGTCCGTCGCCGAAATATGCGGTAATAACCTGGAATGCAAGAAGAACAACGCAGATTCCGAGAACAAGGTAGGTGAGAATCTTGGAAAGCTGTGAAAGCTTTATCTGGAGAGGAGTCTGGCCCTCTTCAGCCTGAGCGATAGCATCGGCAATCTTGCCCATCTCGGTATCCATGCCTGTTGCAACAACAACAGCCTTGCCTCTGCCGTAAACAACGGTTGAACCCATATAAGCCATGTTCTTTCTGTCGCCGAGGGGAACTTCGCCGTTGTCGCCGCCCTTGAGAAGAGCGATAACCTTATCAACGGGTACGGATTCGCCCGTAAGAGCCGCTTCTTCAATCTTCATGCTTGCGCATTCGAAAATACGGCAGTCTGCAGGAACAGCATCGCCTGCTTCAAGAATAACAACATCGCCTACAACAAGATCCTCGCTGCGAACGGAAACAATTTTGCCGTCACGCAGAACCTTTGACGTTGCGGCAGACATCTCCTGAAGCGCTTCAATTGCAGCTTCAGCCTTGCTCTCCTGAACAACGCCGAGAACGGTGTTGATAACAACAACTATCATGATGATAACTGTATCGGTGGGGAAAACGAAATGGAAGTGACCGCCCTCAAACCATTCTGTTACGGCTGAAATAACAGCGGCAATGATAAGAATGATAATCATCGGGTCGGAAAGCTGCTCACCGACACGCTGCAGCATGGTTTTCTTTTTGCCTTCTTCAAGCTTGTTTTTGCCGTTTTCGGCAAGTCTTTTTTCAGCTTCGGCAGAAGAAATACCGTTTTCGGAGCTCTTAACATGGTCAAAAACTTTTTCGACCTGCTCAAGATAGAACTTCATTTTGGGTTTTCATTCCTTTCTGATAATAGTCTCTGCTCGCATAATCTGTCTGCAGAAAATTTGCATATAAAAAAGACCCTTGACAGAGAGATTTCTCCGTCAAAGGTCTTGCTTCCATAAATGGGCGGTTGCCAGATGCATAAGCAACGGGTGTTGACAACCACTCGGCGGAGCCTTAAAGCTACTCCCCTTTAACAGCGAACATTATAACATTATTTTTCTTTTATGTCAATCCGATTTTTGTCAATTATCGTTGATATTACCTTTTGCGCTATGACACATAGTATTCGCCGAGCATCTCGGCAAGTGCGCCGCACATATCGCGGTACATATATGCTTCATATTTTTCTTTCTGCTGAAGGTTTACGGATTCGCCGTTGCTGTTCTGGATTGATGAAAATGTTCTGACAGCTTCACCCGTTACTCTTATCTGGGCATATGCATCATATCCGCCTGCCAAAAATCTGTGCATGGAAGAACGGATATCAACCGCCTCTCCCTGCGCTTCTTTTACAAAATAGGTGAAAAGATACATTTTTCCCGCATTGTCAATCTTTGCCGAAAATATATCAAGCTTTCTTGATGTTGCTTCCCATCGGTCTGTTGCCGCAAGCTCTCCGCTGATTGTGAAAACGGGATTTGCGCCGGTGGAATCCTTGGTATAAAGACGGTTTATTTCATTGAAAATATCAAACAGCTCCATAATCTCCGGTCTGAGCTCATCATATTCTTTCAGAAGAGCGCATATCTCATCCAGCTTCTCCGAAAGAGAAACTATCTCTTCTTCAAGCTCATCATTGAGATAACCGCTGTTGTTTTTTATGTTCTGCGCCATGTCACGCCACTCGGTGATTTTGATTCTGTCAAAGCCCGAAACCATGAGAGCATAGTTGGCGTTTATATCCTGACGCAGGTGAATATAATCCTTCAGAACATCTGCTTTTTCTCCGCTGCACAGCTCTGCATATTTTTCTGCGGAATAATATCTTCCGTCTGCAGCCAGATGCTCGGAAACCATACAGAAAAACGGATTTTTTGCAATCAGAACAACCGTTACAACCGCAATCAGAGCAAGCACAGCCGCAACCGCAGCAACTGTTCTTTTTCTGCTGCAGCCCGTGGCTTTTTCATTATTTTTTACAACCTGCTCTGTCATATGTTCTCCTTATATTTTTGGTTTATCTTTAACTGTTATACAATTTTTCCCGAAATCGGAGCTTCGAGAATTCTGTCCAGCTTCATAACCGCCTTACCGCCAAGCTGAGCAAGAGCTTCAACGGAAATAAAGGCTTCAACAGTTCCTTTGATTCCGCTCGCAACCGTTGAAAGCGGAGGACTGCTTTCGGGAATAAGCGTTACACCGTTGCCCTTGAAAACAAGCGTTATTCTTCGCTCGGCAACGGATTCAAGCGGACGCATCCTGATTTCGAGCGAATCATCGGCCACCCATGCCGCCGTACTCACCGCCGTGAAATCAATTCCGCCGAGATGAATTTTGCTCTGTCTGTATTCTCCGTCCATGCCGCAGACAATGGTGTTATGCTCCTTGCCCTCGTCCCATGTCATGATGCATTCGTTCTCGTTGAAATCCAGAACGATATCATCTATATTACCCGCCCTGTTTGCCGACATATAAACAACCGCAAGCGGAAGCATCGAAAGCGGCCAGCCGACAGCGTTCAGAATCGGGTTTTTGGTAAGCTTGATTGTTTTGCCTTTTATAAATTCTTCAACAACGCTTCTTCTTGAAGCGGGAAGCCCTTTTATGGGCGAAAGCTGAAGCTCTTCATACTCATAGCAATCCGAGGGCTTGAAGCGTCTGGGTTTTACAAACATATGGGGAACATGGCGGAAGATGGCATCTCTCGCCTTCTGCTCAAATATTTCGCTGCAGTTGAAAACAAGAACCGCATCGTAATCTTCAAGAACAATTCCGAACTGCGAAAACATACCGTCAGCCCTGTAGCTGTTTTTAAAAGCGTTTCTCCAGAAGAAAAAGCCGTAGCCGCAAACCGAATCGCGGTCCTCGTTGTTGTCGTTGCGCACCTGCTTTTTCGTTGCCTCTTCAACATACCATTCGGGGATAACCTGCTCGCCTGCATATTTGCCCTTCTGATGAAGACACAGCATAAATCTCGCAAGCTCATCGGTGGTTATGAACAAGCCCCAGCCGCCTGCCTCAAGTCCCTGAGGGTCAAGCTCCCAGAAAGGTCTGCGATTGATGCCGAGGGGCTTGAAAAGTCTGGGGGTAAGGTAATCAATGATACCCATGCCCGTAAGCTTTTTGATGATTGCGCCGCACATATATGTGTTTTCGCTGATGTAGCGCCAGCCGTTGCCGGGCTTGAATGCCCATTTTGCATCGAAGAAATCCTTGACCCATCTGTCTTTTGTTTTGTCGCTCAGCAAACTGACATCCTTGCCTGCCGTCATTGTCAGAAGATGGAAAACAGTCATTTTTTCAAGGGTTTCATCGTATTTTTTCGGTCTGTATTCGGGGAATATGTCAATAACCTTTGTATCAAGAGTCAGCAATCCCTCATCAATCGCAAAGCCGATAGCTATTGAAGTGAAGCTTTTGCTTACGGAATACATAGTATGCGGTGTCTGCGGATTAAAGGGATATCTGTATGCCTCATAAGCAACCTTGCCCTTGCGGATAAGCATCATGGAATGAACCTCTATGCCGCTGCGGTCAAAATCGTCTATAAGCGCTCTTATTTCATGAGAGCTGATGCCGACCTGCTCGGGAAACTTCGCTCTCGGAATGTCTTTGCTTTTTCTGACAGCCATAAACAAGCCTCCTTCATTTATTTGGAAAATATTAATATTTACCCATTATTAATTTCGATTATACCATACTATACAAAAATTGCAAATAGTCCTCCCGAAAAAATTTTTTTAAAAAATATCAAACAAATGTTTGCATTTTGCGAACATTTGTGCTATAATTGCCTTGAAAAGTGATGGATCAGATTTTATTTTGCGTTTTCAGAATTATATTTTGATAAAGAAATGAGGAAAAAACATGAAGCCTATCACCCCTATTCAGCAGAAAATTTACGAATTTCTGATTGAAAGAGCAAAGGATAACATGACTCCCAGCGTTCGCGAAATCGGTGCGGCTGTAGGTCTGCGTTCAACCTCATCCGTTCAGGCAAACCTTGATGCCCTTGAAGCGGCAGGCTATATTCAGCGCCCTCCGATGCTCAAAAGATGCATTAAAATTGTCGGTCAGGCAGATAATGTAACTCATGTTCCCGTTCTCGGAACCGTAACGGCAGGTATGCCCATCCTTGCCGTTGAAGAAATCGAAGGCTATCTTCCCTTCTCAATGCAGGGCGCGCAGGATAAGGAGCTTTTTGCGCTCAAGGTCAAGGGCGAAAGTATGCTCTGGGCAGGTATTCTTGACGGCGATATCGTTATCGTTGAAAGAACTCCCACCGCGCGCAACGGCGAAATCGTTGTTGCTCTTATAGAAGACGAAGCAACGGTCAAAACATTCTATAAGGAAAACGGCCATTTCAGACTTCAGCCCGAAAATGATGCATACGAACCCATTATTGTCAATGAGGTTATCATTCTCGGAAAGGTTATCGCAAGCTACAGATATTATTAATAATCAGAAACAAAAAGCAGGTGGTCGCCCACCTGCTTTTATTTTTTTATTCATCCATATAATCAAGAACACTTTCGATAAGCCTCAGACGGTTTTCGCCGTTGAGCATTCTGACTGCAATATGCGGTTTACCGCCGCCTGCGCTGACAACAAGCCTGTTTTTCAGATGAGCCGCCGCAAGCGATATTTTCTGCATATCGAGACCGGCAATTCTGAAAATAAGCCTGTCGCCCTGCGTTGAAATTTCATAGATATCGTGACGCGCCGCCTTGCCTCTGAGCAGGGCGATTTTTATAAGTCCCTCAACGCTTTCGGGCGGATCGCCGAAGCGGTCACAAAGCTCGTCGATAACATCTGCGGCATCATCGTTGCTCTTGATATCGGCAATTCTTCTGTAAATCTGAAGTCTCTGCGGAACACTTTCAATATAGTCATCGGGAATATGAGCTTCGATAGGCAGGTCAATAAGACAATCCTTTTCGGGAGTTGAGGGAGTTTCACCCTTTTCCTCGCATATCGCCTGCTCAAGAAGCTTGATATACATATCGTAGCCTACCGTTTCCATATGTCCGTGCTGATGTGCGCCGAGAACATTGCCCGCACCTCTGAGTTCAAGATCTCTCATTGCAATATGGAAGCCCGAACCGAACTCGGTAAACTCTCTTATCGCATCGAGCCTGCGGGTTGCGATTTCGCTGAGCTCCTTGCCTCTTGTGAAGGTGAAATAAGCGCTTGCTCTGCGCGATGACCTGCCGACTCTGCCTCTTATCTGATGAAGCTGTGCAAGTCCCATACGGTCAGCGTTTTCGATAATAAGCGTATTTGCATTCGGAACATCAACGCCCGTTTCAATTATGGTTGTGCAGACAAGAACATCTATTTCGCCCTCGAGAAGCCTCCTCCAGACCTCGCTGAGCTCATCCTCGCTCATTTTTCCGTGGGCAATTCCGATGTTTGCATCGGGCAGAGCAGCTTTGATTTCAGCCGCTTTCCGTTCAATTGTTTCAACCCTGTTATAGAGATAGTAAACCTGACCTCCTCTGCGCAGCTCCTGCTCCATAGCCTGAACAAGAACGGGCGGATTATGCTCGATAACATATGTCTGAACGGGAAGTCTGTCCATGGGAGCTTCCTCGATAACCGACATATCCCTGATACCCGTCATCGCCATGTTGAGCGTTCTGGGGATCGGGGTTGCCGTGAGGGTCAAAACATCAACAGTCGGATAAAGCGCTTTCAGCTTTTCTTTCTGTGCAACGCCAAAACGCTGTTCCTCATCAATGATTATCAGCCCGAGGTCTTTGAAGCTTACATCCTTTGAAATCAGCCTGTGCGTTCCCACAACAACATCAACAGAACCGCGGCGCAGACCCGTAACGGTTTTGTCGTTTTCTTTTTTGGAGCAGAACCTCGAAAGCATTCCCGCCTCTATCGGGAAGCCCTCAAAGCGCTTCAGAATGGTCTGATAATGCTGGAGCGCAAGTATCGTTGTCGGAACAAGAATTGCGCACTGTTTTCCGTCAGCAATGCATTTGAACACCGCTCTGAGAGCAACCTCGGTTTTGCCGAAGCCTACATCGCCGCAAAGCAGTCTGTCCATGGGATACGGCTTTTCCATATCCCTCTTTATTTCATGAATGCAACGGAGCTGATCATCGGTTTCGATATATTCGAATCTGCGTTCAAAATCGCTCTGCATGTCGATATCTTCCGTGAACGCATGCCCCTGCATTTTTATACGCTTCGAATAAAGCTCGATAAGCTCCTTCGCCATATCCTTGACGGCACTCTTGACTCTTGTTCTTGTTTTCTGCCAATCCTTGCCGCCGAGCTTGCTGAGCTTCAGCGGCTTATCGTCATTTTTCGGGCCGATATACTTTGAAACCTGATCAAGCTGTGTTACGGGCACATAAAGGTTATCGCCCTTATCGTATCTGATTTTGATATAATCCTTTTTGACTCCCGACGCCTCAAGGCTCTGTATGCCCTCAAAGATACCGATACCGTGAGCGGAATGGACAACATATTCCCCTCTGTGAAGCTCGCTGAGGTTGTTGAAAGCGTTTCTTGCAGGCTTACGGGAAGAAGCCCTTTTTTTCGTAGGAACGGGCTTGCCTCTGTAGGTGATGAGCGTGAATTTTGCGGCAGGATATTCAAATCCTGCTGAGAAAGAACCCGGAAGCACGCAGACCGTTTTTTTCGGAAATTCGGCAGGCGGAACGGGGCACCACATTGCAGGAATCCCTTCGTTTTCAAGGTCATCAACCAATGACTGCGCCGCCTTGTCTGTGCCTGCAACAACCGCACATGTGTGACCGAGCCTTTTTTTCAGCGCATCAAGGTCATCAACAATGGTTGAAATTGTTCCGTTCCACGGAGCAACCTGCTTAGCCGTAAAAGTAACAAGATCCTTTACGGGAGTGTCAAAGCCGCCGCGGGGAAGGTTATCAAGATAAACCGCACCGTCATCCTGATAAATTCCGATAAGCTCATGCGGCTGGAGACCGAATCGGTCAAGCCCTTTGCAGAGCGTGCCGTCCTGAAACAGACCTTTTACGGTTTCGTTCAGAAGCTGACAGGCTGCCGAAAACTTATCCTTGACAGAAAAGCTTTCGCACACAAAAAGCATCGCATCCTTGCAGTAATCAAAAATACTCGCCGCCTCCGGATAAATGAGCGGCATATATTTATCGAACGAAGAAAGTCTTACTCCGTTGCCGAGTTTTTCGAGATCTTCGTTTATGTTCCTTAAAGCATCGCCCTTTATTCTGTGCTTTTTCAGATGCTCTTCAATAATGGCGGTAAGCTCTTCATCGGAAACAAGAATCTCCCTTGCGGGGGTTATTCTTACGCTGTCGAGAGTATCTCCTCTGCGCTGTGTCTCAATATCAAAAAAAGCTATTCCGTCAACGCTGTCTCCCCAGAACTCAACCCTGCACGGCTGATTTGAATCGGGCGGAAAGAAATCAAGAATTCCTCCCCTGAGTGCAAACTGACCCGCACCGTCAACCTGCTCGCTGCGCGTATAACCGCTTCTGACAAGCTTTTCGGTTATCTCGCCGATGTCATATTCCTCTCCGAATTTAAGCTCGAAGCAGTTGCGGAAAAGGTTTTCGGGAGGCACGGTCAGCTGCATTGCCGCTTCCGCCGAAAAGATAACAGCATCGTAATCCTCGGACAGAAGCTTATCAAGCACGCTCAGACGTGCATGTTCATATTCGCGCGAAACGGTTTCGGTTGTATGAAACGAAAAATCTCTTGCAGGATAAAGAAGAGCTTTTATTCCGAAGCCCTCAAGGTCCTGCTTCATTCTCGTTGCCTGGGCCTCATCGGGCATAACAACAGCAGCCCTGCGCAGAAGTCCCATGCAGAGCGAAGCGATAACATGCGCCTTATGGATATGCGAAAGCCCCGTCACACCGGCAGGCAGACGGTTCTTCTGAATATCCGCGGCAACTGTCATAAATTCAGGTATTGATTTTGCTATTTCAGTATAACAGTTCATAAATGCGGTTTCCTAATATAATCAGTCTAATATTTTTCTTTCTTTCATGTCACGGATAAGGATATCAAGGTCTCCGTGATAATAGCAGTGTCCCTGCATGCCCGTTGCCGCCGCGCCCTCAATGTTTGCGGGAACATCGTCAATGAAAAAGCACTCGTCGGGAACAAGCGAGAATGTTTCGTAAAGCTTTTCGTAAATCTCTTTTTCGGGCTTGAGAAGCTTATGGTCTGCGGAAATTATAACGCCGTCAAACAGCGAAAGAGCGGGAATTCCGCTTCTGCGCTCATGGAAATCCGGCGATGCATTTGAAAGCAGATAGATGCCGAAGCCCTTTTCCTTGAGCATCTCAATAAATCCGTACATCCGTTCAAAAGGCGGCATATAGGGATAGAAATTATCAACCATTCCGCTCACCTTTTCAAAAACTCCGGCAGGAATTCTGTCTTTTGTTTTCTCCATTATTTCTGCAGGAGTAATGATTCCTCTGTCCTTATCCGACCAGAGGGAATTTCTGAAAATCTCTCTCAGAAGAATATCGGCGGTTTCTTTGTCAAACATGCCGTAAAGCGTTTTTTCGGGGTTATAGTCAATCAGAACTCCGCCCATATCGAAAATTATGTTTTTTACCATAAATTATGTTCTCCTCGCATGTAAACCGTATTTTTTATAATACCACTTTTTGTACCCCGCAGTCAAGAAAGATAATGTTTATGGTTATATATTAAAATAATTTATTGTCTTATTTTTCAAATATTATTGAAATTATGAATTTTCTATGATAATATATATTTTATCTGGATATAAATTGTGCATTTATTAAAAAGGAGTGTCCGAAAATGAAGAAAATATCCAAAAAGGTAATCAGCCTTATCCTTTGCGCAGCAATGCTTTTCTCTGTTGTTGCGTTTTCGGGTTCCGCTGTTACACCCGACGCCTCAAATCAGGATGTCAAAACAACATGCAACGGTGAATGCGGTAACTGCCCCGTTATCGTTCTCCCCGGCATCAACCACTCACCCACATATCTTTACGACAAAGAAACAAACGAGATTGTCAAAGACAGCAACGGCAGCGACATCGGCGGCACACTGCTCATCCTCAATCTCGACGCTGTTCTCAAGCAGCTTCCCAAGGTTGTTCTGAGCCTTGTTGCTACCCTCGCTCTTCAGCGCAATGTTATGCTCGATAAGGTTGCATATGAAGTTGCTTCCGCCGCATTCTCATATCAGAAATGCGACGAAAACGGCGATCATATCGAAAACCTCCACACTCTGAGATGGAATTATCCTCTTTCCGAGTTCGAAGAGAAGAACAAGGACAGCGGCTACGACCTTGACTGGGTTTACAGAATGGTTCCCATGAAGCCCCTCGTTGACGTTATCGGTGCAGACCACACCTATTTCTTCACCTTTAACCTTGTAGGCGACCCCATGGATTCTGCCGACGAGCTTGATGCATATATCGACATGGTCAAGGCTCAGACAGGTCACGATAAGGTTAACCTTCTTCCCGTTTCTCTCGGCGGTACAATCCTCACCGCTTATCTTGAGAAATACGGTCACGAAGATGTTCACGCAATCGTAAATGCTGTTGCTTGCCTTAACGGCACAGACCTTCTTGCCGATTTCTATGCAAGAGAATGGAACCTTTCCGATGAATTCTTCTATCATGAATTCATCTCCGATATTTTCGTTGAATCCAACGGCAGAGGCACTATCGGTTACCTCATCAATATCCTTCTGCGCATAGTTCCCGAGTCAGGCATTGACGCTCTTCTTTCGGGCGCAATGAGCGGAATTCTTGACACAATGATGCTTAACTGCCCGCAGTTCTGGGCAATGGTTCCCTCTTACAGATACGATGCTCTCGCAAAGAGATATCTTTCGGACAACGCTGCTCTTAAAGCAAGAACAGATGCTTTCCAGAAGGCAAGACTCAACCTCAAGGACAACATCCTTGCTGCTGTTGAAGACGGCGTAAGAGTTAACTTCATCTCCGGCTCAAACCTTGATTTCGGTGAGCAGATGTATACATATTTCGGCATCGTTGCTTCCGCAGATAAGCATAACACCGACGGTATCATCAACCTCGGCTCAACAACCCTCGGCGCAACAGGCGCTGCAGGCGATGCAACTCTCGGCGATAACTACAAGCAGAAGAATCCCAGCAAGGAATATCCCGAATACAGCTATGTTTCCCCCGACAACATGGTTGACGTTTCAACAGCTGTTCTTCCCGATAACACATGGATCTTCCTTGATCAGCATCACGAAGTAGGCAACAACGATGTTGTTCTCAACCTTGCAAAGGCTCTTCTTCTTGAAGAGATCGACGACGTACACTCCGATCCCGAAAAGTATCCTCAGTTCAACGGCGCATGCAACACAAAGTATGTCCGTCGCTGGAGACTCGCGGATGCATATGAAGTTGACCGCACAAACCTCACCGCAGACCAGATTGCAAAGCTTGACGATGCAATTGCAAAGGGCGAAGCTATCATCTACGCAACCGTAGCTCCCACTCAGGAAGAGGTTGACGCAGTTGACAAGGAGCTCATGCAGGTTCTTCACGATTTAGGCGTTGAAGGCTATGAAAACATTGAAGAAGAAGAATCCAAGGTTGATCCTCTTCTTGAAAAGGTTCTCGGCGGAATCAGCTGGCTCTTCGTTGAAGTTTTCGGCGGAAAGAGCTATGTTGACTTCTTCATTGATATCATTGCAGGTGCAATAAAATAAAAACTATTCTGCCGCCTGCCGTTTTACGGTGGGCGGTAAATAACAGAGAGGTTATATAAATGAAAAAAATTATTTCAGTTATCCTTTCGCTTACCCTTATTCTCTCCGTTGCCGCTATCGGCGGTGTCAGCGCAGCAGACTCCGATGTTCTCACAGCATGCGGCGGCAACTGCGATAACTGCCCCTCAATCGTTATCCCCGGCATCGGTCAGTCAAATGTATGGCTGCTTGACGATAACGGCGATTATGTTCTCGATTCCGACGGCAACAAAATCAACTGCTTCCCCGGATATTTTGATATCGGCAAAATCGTTTCAAAGGTTCTTTTCCCTGCCATTCTCTCACTTGCAACTCAGAGAGATATGGGCCTTTCGGCAGCTCTTGCCGAAGCTCTTGCAGGCGCATTCTATATGAACTCCTCCGACTTTAAGGGCAAAGCTCCCGATTGCGTTGAGGTTGAAAAATATCCCTATTCCGTTGCACAGTGCAGCGAATACGAAAAAGAACAGATCTACGGTAACATTCCTCTGACCGACTATGCCGCAAGAGCAGGCGAGGATCACCTCTATTTCTTCGCATATAATTCTTTCGGTAACAATATCGACATCGTTGATGAGCTTTACGCTTTCATTCAGCAGGTAAAGAAGGAAACAGGTCATGACAAGGTCAACATCGTTCCCATCAGCATGGGCGGTACGGTTGCAAACGGTCTGCTTGACTATTATCCCGAAGTTGTAAACGATCTCAACAAGGTTGTTTATATCGTTCCTGCTCTTAACGGCTCATCCATCATCGGCGATGTTATGACAAAGAATATCGCATTCCTTGACAAGGATTATCTTTATAACGGCTTCCTTGAAGGTCTTATGGATGAAGAAGAAGCAAGAATGATTGAGGTTCTCGTAAGAATTCTTCCCGATGAGCTTCTCATGGCTTGCCTTGACACAGCGGTTGACAAGCTTCTTGCAGATGTTTTCTCAAAGAACACAAACATGTGGGCTCTTCTTCCTCAGGAATATTATGCCGAAGCTTCCGCAGAGCTTCTCTCGGCTCCCGAATATGCCGAAATCAAAAAGCAGACCGACAGATATCACACTGCTCAGGTGAATTCAAACAAGAACATTCAGAACCTTGTTGACAACGGCGTTCAGGTTTTTAACATCGTTGACTATGACTTCCCGCTTTATAATATCGGCAATGCATGGAACGACGACAATGCCGACGGCGTTATTCAGCTCAGCTCAACCGCAATGGGCGTTGAGTCTGCAATCGTAGGCGAAACTCTTCCCGAAGGTTATGTTCAGAAAAACACTTATTGCTCAAATCCCGATCATAACCACATTTCTCCCGACAGAGTTGTTGACGCTTCAACAGGTCTCCTGCCCGACACAACCTTCTATTTTGACGGTCAGGCTCACGAAAAGACCGCAAGAAACGATATCATCATAAAGCTTGCAACCGAGCTTCTCGCAACCGATAACATCACCGATGTTTATTCCGATCCCAACTATCCTCAGTTCAATGTTGCAAGAGATGCAAGAGGTCTCAAGAATGACCGTCTTCCCGATGCAAAGAAGGCTCTTGAACGCACAGACCTGAGCGCAGAGGACAGAGCAGAGCTTGAAGCCGCTATCGCAGAAGCTGAAGAAGTTCTTGAAAGAACAGCAGGCGTTGAAGGCGATATTGAAGCAAGCGACGAAAGAATCAGGGCAATCCTTGTTAAAATCGGTGTTTACGGTGCAGAAGAAGAGGAAGAACCCTCAACAACCTTCACAGGCATCAGCCTCTGGCTCTATGAGCATTTCGGAACAAACGGATTCTCCGAATATCTCAAGGTCGGCATCAACAACATACTCAGAGCAATCAATCTTTTCCTCAACAATAAAATTTTCGGACCCATCAACGGTCTGATCTGACAAAAAATTAACGGGCTGCTTCAGCAGCCCGTTTTTTATTTATACCAAATTTACATAGTCCGCCGTAATCACAAGCATTATTATCATCGCAATTATCATCGGTATATTAATAAAGTATGCTTTTGTTTTTTCGCCCGCAGCCAGAAGCTTCGGTGCAGGAGCAAGCTTTCTTCTGCCCTTGACAATAACAAATATGACCGAAGCAATAATGCATATCGCATAAAGCGTGACCTGCGAAAGATTCCATATAACATTGAGAACGGTTTCGTCGGTTATATCAGTGAGCAAAAAGTCAACGGCAACCGAATAAAAGTTGTTGCAGAAATGGATGATAACGCCAGTCCATACGCTGTTTGTTATACAAACCGCATATCCGATTCCGATGCCCGCAATAAAAGCGAACGGAGCCTGCACAAGGTTGCCGTGAAGAATGGCAAAAACAGCTGCGGAAGCAAGAATGGCAAAGCGGTCGCCGAACCGTCTGAGCGGCTGCATCATAACGCCTCTCATTGCAAATTCCTCAACAAGGGCAGGCACAACGGCAACCGAAATCACATATATTATTCTGCCTGAAAAAGTTTCGGGGGCAGGATAATCGGGTGCGGTCAGCTCAACTCCGATATTTCTTGTCAGCGTCAGAAAAACGCTTGTAAGATAGTTTCCGATAAGGCAAATCAGAAAACCAAACGGCACGCTTGTAAGCATAAGCGCCATGCCGGCAGGCTTTTCAAAGCAAAGTCCGGGGAGAAGCTTTTTCAAGCGCAGAGCGATTGCGCCCAGAACAAAGGGCAGAAGCAATCCGAGAATAGAAAGAATAACCGTTATGAGACTGCGGAACGTTGCATCTTCGAAATATAAAGAACGGATGGGCTCAAAGGCAACAATCAACGACAGTGCGTTCTGAAAAACCACATACAGAACAACGCAGATGCCCGCAACGCTGCCGATAAATCTCAGGTCGCGTATTCCCTTCTTTCTTTTTGCTTCGTGTTCAGCAAAATAATAGTATCCCTGCGGCGTCTGCGTTATCCCTCCGCCGTTTTGAGCATAATTATTGAAATTCAAATCAGTTTCCCCATTCAGTCGAATAATTTAGACATGTTTTACAAATAGTATTATATATTATACTTTAAAATTCTATACTCTACAAGCGTATAAAATAAATTTATTGTTAAAATTTTGTTGTAAATCCTTGAATTTTAGTGTAGAATAATAAGGTCTATAATTATTTTTGTTTTAAACAAATCAGAGCAACGCGGCTTCCTGTCGAGTTGTTATTTACGGAGGATAGTATGAGCAAAAAATTAACTCAGGCAGAACTTAAAGAAATGATTTCGGGAAAGCTCTCCCACCTTTTCGGTGTTTCTCCCAAGGACGCAACCGATGAGCAGTTTTACAGAGTTCTCTCGACAATCGCAAGAGACATGGTCAGAGACTCAAGAAGGGCCTTTGATGCAAAATCCATGGAGGCAGGTCAGAAAAAGGTTTATTATCTCTGCATGGAATTCCTTATGGGCAGAAGCCTCAAAAACACCCTTTATAATCTCAATCTCACTGATACGGCAAAGGCTGTTCTCAAAAGCTACGGCGTTAGCCTTGACAGACTCTATGACTGCGAACCCGATGCAGGTCTGGGCAACGGCGGTCTTGGCAGACTTGCCGCTTGTTATCTCGACGCCCTTGCAAATCAGGGCTACAGAGGCATGGGCTATTCAATTCTCTATGAATACGGTATTTTCAAGCAGAAAATCATCGACGGCTGGCAGACCGAAATGCCCGATTTCTGGCTTCCCGGCGGTGAAGTCTGGCTTGTTCCCAGAGAAGACAAAACCGTTCTCGTCAAATTCGAGGGTACGGTTGAGGACCACTGGGATGCACAGTATCACCATGTTGAGCTCAAAGACTGCAAAACCGTCAAGGCTGTTCCGTATGACATGATGGTTGCAGGCAAAGACGGCAAAAGCGCGGCTGTTCTCCGTCTCTGGTCTGCAAAGGTTGACGGCATCGACATGGCAATGTTCAATCAGGGCGACTATATGAGAGCCATGGAAGAAAAGGCTATGGCGGAGGTTATCAGCAAGGTGCTTTATCCTGCCGATAATCACCCCGAGGGCAAGAGCCTTCGTCTGCGCCAGCAGTATTTCCTTGTTTCGGCATCCGTTCAGGATATCGTTGCAAGACACCTCAGAGATTACGGCTCACTCGATAACTTTGCCGAAATGAATGCAATCCATATCAACGATACCCACCCCACAATGGCAATCCCGGAGCTCATGAGAATTATGCTCGACGAATGCGGCTACGGCTGGGACGATGCATATGCAATCGTTGAAAAGGTTTGCGCATATACAAACCATACAGTTATGGCAGAAGCTCTTGAATGCTGGGGCGAAGACCTCTTCAAGCGTCTGCTTCCCAGAATTTATCAGATTGTCAAAGAAATTGACAACCGCTTCAGAAGAAAGATATGGGAAGCAACGGGCGATGCAGGCAAGGTTGAAAAAATGGCAATCGTTTCAAACGGCGCTGTCAGAATGGCAAACCTCTGCGTTGCCGTATGCCACAAGGTCAACGGCGTTTCCGCTCTTCACAGCCAGATTCTCAAGGACACTGTTTTCAACGATTTCTATGCTCTTGAGCCCGAAAAATTCACAAATGTTACCAACGGTATTGCTCACAGACGCTGGCTCTGTCAGGCAAACCCGAAGCTGACGGGCTTCCTTACCGAGCTCATCGGCGATGGCTTTATCTATAACGGCGGCGAACTCATCAAGCTGCGTGACTATGCGGATGACAAATCTGTTCTTGATAAGCTCGGCGAAATCAAGCTTGCAAACAAGGAGAATTTTGCCGCTATCGTAAAGAGCAAAACAGGCATCAGCCTTGATCCCAACTCAGTTTTCGATGTTCAGGTCAAGAGACTTCACGAATATAAGCGTCAGCATCTGAACGCATTCAATATTCTCGCAAAATATCTTGAAATCAAGGCAAATCCCAACGGCGACTACACTCCCCACACCTATATTTTCGGCGCAAAAGCAGCATCAGGCTACTTTATGGCAAAGAAAATCATTGAATTCATCTGCGCTCTCGCAAACCTTATCAACAACGACCCCGATGTCAGAGACAGACTCAAGGTTGTTTATATGGAAGACTACAATGTTACCATGGCTGAAGCTCTCATGCCCGCAGCTGACATCAGCGAACAGATTTCTCTTGCAGGCACGGAAGCAAGCGGCACAGGCAACATGAAGCTGATGATGAACGGTGCCGTTACCCTCGGCACTATGGACGGCGCAAATGTTGAAATCTATGAAGCTGTCGGCCCCGAAAACATTATCATCTTCGGCATGAACACCAAGGAAGTCAACGAACTCAAGCGCAGCGGATATGTTCCAATGAACTACTACAACAACAACGCTGAAATCCATCAGCTTATCGAGTTTATAAATAAGGGAATCGGCGGAAAAATGTTCGGCGAGGTCGGAGGAACCATCATTCATCACGACCCCTATATGGTTCTTGCTGACTTTGCAGACTACAGAAACAAGCAGAAGCAGGCAGTTGAAATCCGCAAGGATATTGACAGATGGAACAGAATGTCGCTCATGAATATCTCGGGCGCAGGCATCTTCGCCGCTGACCGTTCAATCAACGATTATGCACGCGACATCTGGCATGTTGACCCCCTTAAACTCCGCTGAAAATATGACTGACCGTGATTATATGAATCTGGCAATCGAACAGGCAAAGATTTCGGCATCTGAACTTGAGGTGCCCGTCGGAGCGGTTATAGTCCGCAACGGCGAGGTTATCTCCGTCGGGCGTAACCGCCGCGAAATCGGCAAAAACGCCCTTGCCCATGCCGAAATCGAAGCCATCGACCTTGCATGCAAAAAACTGGGCGGCTGGCGGCTCTGGGAATGCGAAATGTTCGTTACCCTCGAGCCCTGCCCGATGTGCACGGGAGCAATTATCAACTCCCGCATCCGCCGCCTTGTTTTCGGCGCATCCGATTATAAAGCAGGCTCGTGCGGCTCGGTCATCAATCTGTTTGATTTGCCCTATAACCATAAGCCCGAGGTTGTTACGGGCTTCATGCAGGAGGAATGCTCCTCCCTGCTGACAGAATTCTTTGCCGATTTAAGAAAGCGTAAAAATGAAGAAAAAGCTTAAACTTACATACTTTCTGATTTTTATTACCCTGCTGATGACCGAGGTTTTCATTGCGCTTTTTGTGCATGACAGCTTTGTGCGTCCTTATATCGGAGATGTTCTGGTTGTCGGGGTTATCTGCGCTTTTTTAAGAATTTTTATTCCCGACAGAATAAGGCTTCTTCCGATTTTAACCTCTGCCTTTGCCGCAGGGGTTGAGCTTTTGCAGCTTGTTGATTATGTTGATACAATCGGTCTTTCGAACAGCCGTTTCTTCAGCATTCTTCTCGGCAGAACCTTTGATGTCAGGGACATTGTTTGCTATGCTGTCGGCGGTCTGATATTCTTTGCCGCCGAAATTCTCGCAAGGAGGAAATCCGATGAGCGTTGAGACAATATTTTTTGTTATCGAAATAATCGGCACCGTCGCTTTCGCGATAACGGGTGTTATAACAGCCATTGAAAAGAAATTTGATATTCTCGGCGCCATCGTTCTGGGAACTGTTACGGCAGTCGGAGGCGGTATTCTCAGGGATATCATGCTCGGATATCTGCCGCCGCTTGCGTTCAGAAATCCCGTCTACGCGCTGACGGCAATATTAACCTCGGTTGCGGTTTTCATTCTGGCTTATTTTACGGGCAAAAAAATCGTCAGGCATTTCGACATTTATTCTCAGGTCATCAACTTTTTTGACTCTCTCGGCCTCGCGGTTTTTGTTGTTGCGGGAATCAATGCATCAAGAGAATGCGGCTTCGGTGAAAACGCCTTTCTTTCGCTTTTCGTTGCGGTTCTCACAGGCGTAGGCGGCGGCGTTCTCCGCGATATTCTTGCAGGAAGAGTTCCGAAAATTCTGCGCAGAAGAGTTTATGCTCTTGCGGCGATTTTAGGCGGTCTCATTTACTATTATCTGCTCGAATTCGGAATCTTCTCCGAAACGCTTTCCATGCTCATCGGTGCAGGCTCGGTTCTTCTTATCCGCATTCTTGCAACCGTTTTCCGCTGGAACCTCCCCTCAATTCAGAACATAGACGAATAAAAAAATAAGGACTGCCCCGCATATGGGACAGTCCGTTTTTGTTTATTCTGCAGGAATTATCGTGTAACCCTCTGCTGTCTGAGCCTTGGCAAGAATATCATCATACGCCATACCTCTGACGGTTTCCGAATCGCTGTAAATAATCTGGCGGTTAACATCAATTGCATTGATGAATGTATAAGTTCCGTAATCGCCCTTGGCTTTTTCTGCCTCAAACTCTTCCTGAGTCGGGAAGAATTTATAAATCATAACCGTTGTTCCGATGTTTTCGGAGTTTGTTATAATCTCAACGAAATCAAGCGAATCGTTTTTCTTGAGCATGATTGTTTTGCCCGCAACCTCGGAAAATTTTGTTGTCTCAACTGCCGCAGTCGTTGTTTGTGTATCAGGCGCTGCAGTTGTTGTTTCAGAATTATTCTCATTTCCCTTGCATGCCGCAAAGCTGAAAATCAACGCAAAAACCGCAATAAGCGAAATAATCTTTTTCATTTTTATCTCTCCCGATTTATTCAACCACCGTGTAGCCGAAATCCTTGATATTCTTGAGCATAGTCTCATAGTCGGTTCCCTTGAAAAGGGCTTCGTTGGTGTTCTTTGTTACTATAAGTCTGAGATCGTCATCATGGCTTTCATGAACAAAGTTGCCCTCATTCTTTGCCTTCAAAGCATATTCATAGCTTTCAGTATTGGTATAATAGACATATCTTTTCCAGCTTACAGCCTTGCCGCTTGCGTCCATGGTGATAACATCATACTGTGTATTCGCTGAACTGCTTTTGAAAACTATCTGCTTGCCCTTTTCGGTTTTGCCGAGCTCTTCAAGAGTTTTTGCTTTATCGGCAACAATCTCTTCTTCGTTTTTGATTGAAGCCGCAATTCTGCTCTCATATTCCGCTGCAGCTATTGAACGGGCTATTGCACGGGATGCCTCCTCTTCTTCGGGAGTGAGCTGTCTTTTACATGCTGCAAAAGCAAAAAGAGTAGCAAAAATGCAGAGAATAGCTAATATTTTTTTCATGGAATGTCCCCCTGATTTATATTTTTACACTATTATTAGTGACACATTTTAATAAAAATGTCAATGCTTTTCAGGAAAATTAATTATCCGTTCGCAATTTCGTAACCTTTTCTCATTAATTTTTCGCAAAATAAGCAAAAGCTGAAAAATCACAATAAAATCATAAATTTGACCGCTTGTTTTGTTGACAATATACAATCCTTATGTTAAAATAAATTGATTATATTTTAATAAGTATGGAAATTTATCCGTACTTCGAGAAATAAAGGAGGAAACTAAAATGACTGACTCAAGAACCCTTGCGTATATCAACCTTTACGCAGTGCTCGGTTCCCTCGAAAACCTCTGCGAGCTCGCTCCCGAGGCAAGCAGTCTGCTGACAAACAAAAAGCCCATCTCCATCGGCTTTGAGGTTAAGGGCGGTCCCAGCGCCACAATCACCTTCAAAAACGGCAGATGCAGAATGGAGCAGGGATGCTCAAAATGCGATGTCAAGCTCCCTTTCAGCTCCTGCGAAAAGTTCAACGGACTCATTGACGGAACAACAACTCCCATTCCTTCAAAAGGATTTCATCACATCGGATTCCTTCTCAACAGCTTCACAAAGCTGACGGATCTTCTTTCAAAATATATGCGCCCCGATCCCGAGGACCTCAAGGATCCCGATTTCTTCAGAATAAGCACTCTTCTGCTTCTCAACACCATCACCGTTGCCATCGCTCAGATAGGCAATAACGATGAAATCGGCAAGTTCTCTGCAAAGAACATGGTTGACGGCGAAATCGCTTTCAGCATCAAGGGCGCCGCTTCAACAACAATCAGGGTTAAAAACAACCGTCTTCTCGCTCTCAAAAAGCCCTGTGAGAATCCCAGAGCCATCATGGAATTCAGCTCCATCGAGCTTGCAAGAGATCTTTTTGACGGCAAGGTTAACGCAATCGCTTGCGTAGGCACGGGAGATATCGTCATGAAGGGCATGATTTCGATGCTCGACAATCTCAACAGAATTCTTGACAGAGTTGCTCTGTATCTTGCATAAGGAGGTTTCTGAAATGAGTATGAAAATAAACACACACGCAAAAAGCGCTGAGCTCTTTCAGAGAGCGACAAAGGTTATTCCCTCAGGTCTTTACGGCCATCAGGGTCCTGCAGAAGGCTGCTGCATCCCTGTTTCTGCTTACCCCCTTTTCAGCCAGAAGGCTCAGGGTACATATTTCTGGGATGTAGACGGTAACAGATATATCGACTACATGTGCGCATACGGTCCCAATGTTCTCGGCTACAATGACCCCGATGTTGACAAGGCTGTTATGGAGCAGATGAAGATTGAAAACTGCGTTACCGCTCCTTCAACAAAAATCATCGAATTTGCAGAGCTTATGGTTGACACCGTAGCCTCCGCTGACTGGGCATTCTTCGCAAAGAACGGCGGCGACACAACAACCGCTGCTATCATGACAGCAAGAGCCGCGACCCACAGAAAGAAGATTATCTTCGTTAAGGGTTATTATCACGGCGTTGCTCCCTGGTGCCAGAAGATTGACTATCCCGGCATCATTCCCGAGGATGTTGCAAACAACCTCTATGTTGAATGGAACAACTTCGAAGATCTCGAAAGAATCGTTGCTGAAAACGAAGGCGAAATTGCAGCTTTCATTTCAACCCCCTATATGCACGGCAACTTTGTTGATAACATTCTTCCCGCTGACGGTTACTGGCAGAAGGTACGCAAGCTCTGCACCGAAAAGGGCATCGTTCTCATCGTAGACGACGTTCGCTGCGGCTTCAGACTTGACCTTGCCGGCTCCGACCATCACTACGGCTTTGAAGCTGACCTTATCTGCTTCTGCAAAGCTCTTGCTAACGGCTGGAATGTTTCCGCACTCTGCGGTAAGGACTGGCTCAAGAGCGCAATCAGCGGTCTTTCCTACACAGGCAGCTACTGGATGAGTGCTGTTCCCTTTGCTGCGGCAATCGCCTGCATCAACAAGATGAAGGAAATCGACCTTCCCAAGCTTTGCCTCGACAAGGGCACCATGCTCACAGAGGGTCTCAAGGCCGCCGCTGCAAACAACGGCTTCAACCTCAATGTTTCGGGCGAACCCGCACTCTTCTATCTCATGCTCAAGGATGACAACTCACTCATGCTCCATCAGGAATGGATTGCAGAGGTTGTCAAGAGAGGCGTTTATATGACCAACCACCACAACCACTTCATCAACGCTTCTCTCTCCGACGAAGATATCAAGTTCACAATTGAAGTTGCGGAAGATGCTTTCAAGGCTGTTCGCAAGAATCATCCCGAACTCGGTTGAGTAAATAACTAACAGTGAAAATGTAATATAAGCGGTGTTTGCCGCTGAATTATAAACATCATAAAGGAGGAATATTCCTATGGCATTAACAAAACAGGAATGGCTGGCTCTTGAAGAACAAGCTTATGAGCTTCGTAAGCTTTGCCTTGACACCACCTTCTGGGCAGGAAGCGCCCACATCGGCGGCGGCATGAGCGTTATGGATATGCTTGCTATTCTTTACTACAAGTACATGAAGTATGACGTTGAAAACCCCAACTGGGAAGACAGAGACCGCTTCATTCTCAGCAAGGGTCACGCAGGCGTTGCTCTTGCAAGCCTTGTATGTCATGTCGGTTTTGACGATAAAGAAAAGCTCAAAACCTTCAACCTCAGCAACTCAACAATGGGTATCCACCTTGACTCCAACAAGGTTAAGGGCATTGATGCTTCAACAGGCTCACTCGGCCACGGTCTCCCCATCGCTCTCGGAACAGCTCTTGCAGCAAGAGTTCTCGGCAAGGATTACAAAACCTTCTGCATCATGGGCGACGGCGAGCTTGACGAAGGCTCAAACTGGGAAGCAGCTATGGCTGCCGCTCACTTCAAGGCAGATAACCTCATCTCCTTCGTTGACCGCAACAAGTGCATGATCGACGGCAGAACAGAAGATGTTATGGCTCTTGAACCCCTTGCAGACAAATGGGCAGCTTTCGGCTTCATCGTTAAGGTCGTCAACGGCCACAACTTCAACGAGCTCGCAGAAGCAATTGACTTTGCTCTTGAAAATAAGAGCGGCAAGCCCGTTATGATTATCGCTGACACCATCAAGGGCGAAGGTGTTGACTTCATGGAAGATAACTTCATGTGGCATTACGGCGCAATCAACGAAGAAAAATATGAGCTTGCAAAGGCAAGCCTTGAAAAACACTATGCTAAGCGCGTTGCTCGCGCAGAAAAGGAGGGCATCTGATCATGGCAGGAGGATTAACCTACACAGCTGCAGAATCAACCGCTTTTTCAACTGCTGAAATTTACGGTAAGGCTCTCTGCGAGCTCGGCGAAAAGCATCCCGAGGTTGTAGCTCTCACAGCTGACCTTGGTAAATCAACAAAAATCGGTATGTTCGGTGAAAAGTTCCCCGACAGATTCTTCAATGTCGGTATTGCTGAGCAGAACATGTTCGGCGTTGCCGCAGGTATGGCAAAGGCAGGTCTTGTACCCTTCCTTTCAACCTTCTCGGTTTTCGCTTCTCTCAGAAGTGCTGACCAGCTTCACACAGACATCTGCTATCAGAACATCAACGCTAAGGTTATCGCAACCCACGCAGGCACATCCTTCGGTCAGGCAGGCTCAACCCACCATGCAATCTGCGACCTTGCAGTTTGCCGTTCGATCCCCAACCTGACAGTTATCTGCCCTGCTGACGGTATCGAAACCTATAACGCAGTTCACGCAGCATACGATAACTTCGGTCCTTATTACATCCGTATCAACAGAGGCTTTGACCGCGTTCTTTATGAGAACTCCGACTACGGCTTCGAGGTTGGTAAGGCTGTTACAATCAACGAAGGCTCTGACATCACCGTTATCGCTTGCGGCTCCTGCGTTTTCCAGGCTTATCAGGCAGCAAAGTTCCTTGAAACAAACGACGGTCTTAAGGTAAGAGTGCTCAACATGCACACAATCAAGCCCATCGACAAGGAAGCAATCATCAAGGCTGTTATGGATACACGCCGCATCATTACTGTTGAAGACCACAACGTTATCGGCGGTCTCGGCAGTGCTGTTGCAGAGGTTATCGTTGAAGCAGGTAAGGGCTGTGCATTCAAGCAGCTCGGTATCCCCGACAAGTTCGCACCCATCGGTCTCCACGAAGACATCATGTCAGCTCTCGGCATCGACCAGAACGGCATCATCGACGCTGTCCGCGAGGTTATGGGTAAGGACTTCGGGCTCGACGACGACTGGGACGACGAAGCATAATTTGAGTTATTTTCACTTTCTCATTCGGTCGTGTATAGAAATACACTTCCCTCATTGCGAAAGCGAAACTAATCTCAAATTCCGAGATTTATTTTGATTTTCATTTGGTCGTGTACAGAAATACACCTGCCAATTGCGAAGGCGAAACTAATCTCAAATTCCGAGATTTATTTTGATTTTCGTTTGGTTGTGTACAGAAATACACCTACCAATTGCGAAGGCGGAACTAATCTCAAATCCCGTCAAACTAATTGAAAGGAATGATTTATATGGCTTCGAGAGAAGAATTTTTAACCAATAAAATTTTCCTTTGTGCGGTTCTTCCCCTTATCAAAACCATCGCCATGGACGATCCCAAGCTTGCCAAAAAGTTTGAGCATGCTCATGCTGTTATTCAGGTAAGCGCCAAGGATCCCGATGCCCCCGACGGAAAGTTCTCAACTCATTTCGTTGTCAACAGCGGCGAATGGGTTTGCCACACCGATAAGGTTGCAACAAATGCTCATATCGAACTCGAATTCAAGAGCATTGAAACCATGAACGCATTCTTCAAAGGAAAAATCGGTCCTGCAACTCTTCCTGCAATGAAGGGTATTGCAAAGAAGCCCGCAGTTTTTGCTGCATTCATGATGACTCTCCTCAAAATGTCATCGCTTCTTACCGCAAAAGAACCTCCTGCAGACGAAGAAACCAAAAAGCTCCTTGTTAAGTGCTATTTCTACCTGCTTTCAAGCGGTATCAGCACACTCAACAAGCAGGGTCACGAAGAAATTCACAACTGGACCCTCAAGAGTCCCGACAGAGTTTACGCCTGGGCTGTTAACGGATATCCCGAAATCTCAGCTTATATCCGTATCAAGGCAGGTAAGTCAAAGGCAGGCAGAGGCACATACAAGCGTGCTCTTCCCTTCTTCACAATGCGCTTTGACTCCCTTGACAGCGCTCTCGGCATTCTTATGGGCACCGCAGATATGCTTGAATTCACAAAGGGCGGCCAGCTTATCATGGACGGCGCACCCGAATTCGGCGCTCAGATCGGCGCTTACATGATGATGGTCGGCGATTACGCACAGGGCTGATAAAACATAAAAAATTCCGCTGTTTCCGAGAGGAGACAGCGGTTTTTGTTTTATTCACTTAATCTTAGCCTGTTATATATTTTATCAATCATTTTTTCGTTTTCTTCAAATGTCAGTGCGGCAACAGCCTTTTTGATCCGCGACTCATTTCTTGAAGCATAGAGGTCATTTATGCATGCCGAGCGGTAACCGGCATATACGCCTTCTCCCTTTTCTTCAAGGTTTTCTTTGTAGACAGCAAAAACGCAGTCGTCATAAACAATGGTCTGAACCGTTGAATCCGCCTGAGCCCTTACGGCATCATAAAAGCCTTCGGGATATCCGTCGGAGCCTTTTTTAAGAATAACCGTATCCGATACAGAGTAGCCTGCGTCCGTGAACCCTTTTGAGAACTCCTCGGATTTTATTTCCTTCATTGTGGAAAGGCTGTCAAAAAAAGCAAGCATCTGTGTTTTTTCAAGCTGAGTCATCGGCTCGCCGTTTGCGGAACTGAAATAAGCACATACCGTTCTGAAGCTTACATAATTTTCGTAAAAATAATTCTGAATTTTCTGCTCCTCAGAGGTATTGTTCATTCCCTTATCGTAAAGAGCAGTGAACAGGGCTTCTTCATATTTTTCCGAGGTTATGATTTTTGTTAGCGTCTGCTTTGAAACGCCGACCGCCTTATAGTGGTTTTCCGAACGGAGCCAGATATTGTTGACCTTTTCGGAAATTTCAACCTTCTGTGCCGAGGTCAGGGATTCTCCGCTGTTTTCAAATTCCGTGTTAACCGAAATATATCTCTTGCACTCGTTGACAGCCGCAGCTTTAATCGCCTTTTCATCCGCATTTTCTTCAAGCCCGTAGCTGCGGGGAGATGCGATGATTCTGTCGAGATAATATGTGAAAATTTCGCTGTTGATTTCAGTTCCCTCAACGGTAAGGGGGGCTTTTTTGCTGCCCGTGCACGAACAGAGCGAAAGCAAAACAACTGACGCCAGCAACACCGAAATAATTTTTTTCATAAGCATTGTCCCCTTTCTGAAAAAACTATATCATATTTTTAATCTTTCCGCAACAAAAAGAAAAAACTGATGAAAAAAATTAAAAAAATATCTTTATTCTTTTAAAAATATGCTGTATAATTAATAATGATTAAATATAATTATTTTTATGGAGTGAATATCATGGAAAAAATCAGACTTATGATCGCAGGCGAAGAATATAACCTTTCAACAGATGACGATCTTGATTATGTTGCGGCGCTCGGCGCAGAGCTTGACAAAAGAATCAGCGCTCTCATGAGCGGCAACACAAGAATTTCAGTTACTCAGGCAGCTATCGTAACAGCTCTTGAATATGCCGATGAGGCTAAGAAGAGCGAGCAGACTTCAGAAAACCTCCGCACTCAGATTCAGGAATATCTTGAAGATGCCGCAAGAGCAAGAACAGATGCCGAAATCTCAAAGAGAGAGGCTGAAAGACTCGCAAAAGAGCTTGCCGCCTACAAAGCAAACAAATAATGGCGATTGAAATTCTTGCCCCCGCGGGCAGCCTTGAATCTCTTCAGGCGGCAGTCAGATGCGGCGCAAACGCAGTTTACCTCGGCGGAAAAGCATTCAACGCAAGGCGGAATGCATCCAATTTTTCCGGCAAAGAGCTGAAATCCGCCATTGACTACTGCCATCAGAGAAATGTCATGGTCTATCTGACGCTGAACACGCTCGTGGGTGACAGCGAACTTCCAACTGCATATGACGCAATAAAATCAGCCTGCGATGCAGGCATAGATGCTTTTATTGTTCAGGATATCGGACTTGCCTCACTTGTGCGGCAGGTCTGTTCGTCTGTTCCGTTGCATGCATCAACCCAGATGTCGGTGCAAAGCATTGAGGGCATCCGTATTCTTGAAAAGCTCGGCTTTTCGAGAGCCGTTCTTCCCCGTGAGCTATCCGAAAAAGAAATCGCCGCAATCTCCTCGCAGACCGATATGGAGCTCGAATATTTTGTCCACGGCGCTCTGTGCATGTGTGTTTCGGGACAATGCCTTATGAGCTCCGTTCTCGGCGGCAGAAGCGGCAACCGCGGTCTGTGCGCTCAGCCATGCCGTCTGCCTTTCGGAGTTAACGGCAAAGGCGGAAACAATCTCAGCCTTAAAGATCTGTCTCTCGTTGATGAAATAAGCCGTCTCGAAAAAGCAGGAATCTGCTCTTTCAAAATTGAGGGCAGAATGAAGCGCCCCGAATATGTTGCGGCGGCTGTCACTGCATGCAAAAACAGCATAAACGGAACAAAGGATGAGGAACTCAGCCGATCTCTGCAAGCCGTTTTTTCACGCTCGGGCTTTACAAAAGGCTATTTTGAAGGCAGACTCGGCAAGGATATGTTCGGAACAAGAACCAAAGAAGATGTTGAAAACGCGGCAGGTGTTCTTTCCGACCTGAAAAAGCTTTACGAAAAGGAAACCGCACTGATACCCGTTGATTTCTCGCTCACTTTTTCGCCCGAAACTCCGATACTTCTTACGGCAAGCGCGCTCGGCAAAACCGTTTGCGTTGAAGGAAGCGTTCCGCAGGCGGCAATCAACAGAGCTGTCACAAAAGATGAGCTTTGTGACCGCCTTTCAAAATGCGGCGGAACACAGTTTTTTGCCAGAAACATTGAAATCGGGTTTTCTGACGGACTGTTTGTTGCGGCAGGCGAACTGAATGCGCTCAGGCGAAATGCGCTGACCGCAATCGAAAAAGAACTTTCCGAAAACAAAAACGCCCCTGTTTCTTTATACAATAATAATATAATTCCTCATGCGGAGCAAAAAAGAGAGCTGCATGCAAGATTTTTTGATGCCGACGGAATACCCGATAATCTTTCGGAAATTTCAAGAGTAATCATTCCTCTTGAAACCGACGGCAAAACCGTTGAGAGGCTGTGCAGGGCAGGCATTGAAGTTGCCGCCGAAATTCCCTCTGCGGTTTTCTCAAATTCCGAAAAATATCTCAACGATCTTATCCGCCTCAAATCCCACGGAGTTTCTCTTGCCTGGGCATGCACTCTTGACGGAATTTCAATTGCCGAAAAAGCGGAGCTTCCCTTCTCGTGCGGCTTCGGTATGAATATTTTAAACAGCCTTTCCCTCGGAGAAGCCGAAAAACTCGGTGCAAGAGATGTCCTCCTTTCCTGCGAAACCAACCTTTCTCAGGCGGCACACCTTGGCGGCAACATCCCGAGAGGCATTATGGCTTACGGAAGAATTCCTCTCATGCTGACAAGAAACTGTCCCGTCAGAAACAAGATCACCTGCACCGAATGCGGCAAAAAAAGCGTTCTTGTTGACAGAATGGGAATCGAATTCCCCGTCAGATGCAAGAACGGTTGCAGCTATATTCTCAATTCGCGCCCGCTGTGGCTTGCTGACAAGCAGAACGAAATCAGAAACTGCGATTTTATGCTTCTTTATTTCACAACCGAAACGAAACCGCAGGCTTCGGAAATCATAAGCGATTTCGTTTGTGAAAAAAGCGCAAAAGGAGACTTCACCCGCGGTCTGTATTATAAGACTGTAACATAATTTAAAAAATTACATTCAAAATACTTGTACGTTGTTTTTTTTGGGTGTATAATTCAGAATAAATTCAATTCCATTATCAAAGAAGGTATGTATATGAGCATAAGAATCGGTATTTTCGGATACGGCAATCTTGGCAGAGGCGTTGAATGCGCTGTCCGCCAGAATCCCGATATGGAAACCGTTGCTGTTTTCACACGCAGAGATCCCTCTCTCGTCAAAACGGTTTTCTCCGACACGCCCGTTTATTCAGCCGATAAGGTTCTCGATTTCAAAAATGACATTGATGTTATGGTTCTCTGCGGAGGCAGCGCAACAGATCTGCCCGTTCAGACTCCCTCCCTTGCCGATAACTTCAATGTTGTTGACAGCTTCGACACTCACGCCAGAATTCCCGAGCATTTCGGAAATGTCGATAAAGCTGCAAAGGCTTCGGGTAAAACCGCAATCATTTCCGTCGGTTGGGATCCCGGTCTCTTCTCGCTCAATCATCTCTATGCCGCCTCGATTCTTCCCGAAGGCAAAAATTATACATTCTGGGGCAAGGGCGTAAGCCAGGGACATTCCGATGCCATCAGACGCATCGACGGCGTTGCGGATGCAAGACAGTATACCGTTCCCGTTCCCGCGGCGCTTGAAGCCGTCAGAAGCGGCTCCGATCCCGAGCTGACAACTCGCATGAAACACACAAGAGAATGCTATGTTGTTGCCGAGGAAGGCGCTGACCTTGCACGCATCGAAAATGAAATCAAGACAATGCCCAACTATTTTGCAGATTACGATACAACCGTTACTTTCATCTCTCAGCAGGAGCTGAATGAAAAGCACGGCGGTCTGCCGCATCAGGGCTTCGTTATCCGCTCCGCACGCACAGGCGCAGAAAGCGAGCATAACCACATTATTGAGTATTCTCTCAAGCTCGATTCCAACCCCGAATTCACAGCAAGCGTGCTTGTTGCATATGCAAGAGCCGCATATAAGCTCAACTGCAAGGGAGACTGCGGCTGCAAGAGCGTGCTTGATATCGCACCTGCAATGCTCTCACCCTTCAGCGGCGATGAGCTTTTCAGATATCTTTAATTCAAAAACGGCGTTTTTATGTCAATATTGACATATATATAATGTTTTAAATAACCGAAACATCAAACTATTTTACAAATTTAACAAAAACGAAAAAAGTTCTTGACTGCGGCGGTAGGATGTGATATCATAATTCTACCTCTGCAGAAGGGTTCTTTTTTTGCGCCCTGAATTTTGATGTTACGCAGAGGGAGGCTTGAGCAGCAGCTTTGGTTGCCTGATAGACTTAAGCTGCGCTAAAAATTCCGATTAAATGGAGGTGCCGCACATGGCTGCTAACGGTAAAAGAGTTAAGATTACGCTTTCTTGCACCGAATGCAAACAACGCAATTACAACACAATGAAAAACAAGCAGAACACACCCGACAGGATGGAGATGAACAAGTACTGCCGTTTCTGCAAGAAACACACTCTCCACAAAGAATCCAAATAATTAAGCGGGAGGATTAACCTATGGCTAAAAAGGAAGTTTCCCAGGCAGCAGAAAAGGTTGCCGCCGCTGAAAAGAAAAAAGAAAAGAAACCTGCCAACCCTAACGGCAATTTCTTTGTAAGAGCCGGCAAGGCAATCAAAAAGTTCTGCAAGGATCTCAAGGGCGAAATCAAAAAGATTGTTTGGCCCGACGCAAAAACCGTTATTAAATCAACCCTTATTGTTCTCGCAGTAGTTCTCGTTGTCGGTCTTGTTATTTTCGGTATCGACACTGCCCTCACAAAGAGCATTTCCCTTCTTCAGGATCTTGCTGATAATAAGGAAGCAGTTACCGAAGTAACCACCAAGGCTGCTGCCGCAATAAACGCCGCTGATTTCTTCATCGGCTAAACCGGGAGGGTTAAAAATGTCACCTGACACAAGATGGTATGTTGTTCATACCTACTCCGGTTATGAGAACAAGGTTGCAACCAACATTGAAAAAATGGTTGAAAACCGCAAAATGCAGGATCAGATTCTCGAAGTCAAAATCCCCACCGAAATCGTTGTTGATGCGGAAAAGAAAAAAGAGGTTGAGCGCAAGCTTTTCCCCGGTTATGTTCTCGTCAAGGTTGCTGTTACTCCCGATAAGGATAACCGCCCCGCTATGAGCGATGAAACATGGCTCTTAATCCGTAACACTCGCGGTGTTACAGGCTTCGTAGGTCCTGAAAACAAGGCAATACCTCTTACCGACGAAGAAGTTATCAGGCTCGGAGTTGAGAAGAGAAGCGTTGAGGTTTCTTATAACGTTGGCGACACAGTCAACATTATCGACGAAATCTTTGACGGCTTCAGCGGTGTTGTTGAAGAAATCGACCTTGAAAACAACATGGTCAAGGTTACGGTTTCAGCACTCTTTGGCAAAGAAACAACTGTTGAGCTCGAGCTCGACCAGGTTGAGCTTGCCGAATAATCACGGTAATTTGAGGGTTTCACCCTTTCAAATTTAGTGCCCTTACGGCACAGTCAGAGCGCATTGCTCCGGCTTCGTGGGAGGAGCAAAAATTAAGGTTGCTCCGCCATTTACCACATTATATTGGAGGTTTTAATTATGGCACAGAAAGTTGTTGGCTTAATTAAGTTACAGATTCCCGCAGGTAAGGCCACTCCGGCTCCCCCTGTAGGTCCTGCCCTCGGTCAGCACGGCGTTAACATCATGTCCTTCACAAAGGAATTCAATGAGCGCACAAAGAACGACATGGGTCTTATCATCCCTGTTGTTATCACAGTTTATGCTGACCGCACATTCTCATTCATCACCAAGACTCCGCCCGCTGCAGTTCTCATCAAGAAGGCTTGCGGCATTGAAAGCGGTTCAGGCGTTCCCAACAAAACCAAGGTTGCATCAATCACATCCGAACAGGTACGCAAGATTGCTGAGCAGAAGATGCCCGACCTCAACGCAGCAAGCGTTGAAGCTGCTATGAGCATGATCGCCGGCACAGCTCGCTCAATGGGCGTTACCGTAACCGATTGATTGCATACTGTGGGAGGAACAAATCCGATTAACCACATGATTGGGAGGAAAAATTAACATGAAACACGGAAAGAAATATAACGAAAGCGCAAAGCTCGTAGATAAGGCAACTCTCTACGATGTAAACGATGCGCTTGAACTTGCAGTTAAAACTGCAAGCGCAAAATTTGACGAAACTGTTGAAGTTCACGTTCGTCTGGGTGTTGACTCTCGTCACGCTGATCAGCAGGTCAGAGGCGCTGTAGTTCTCCCCAACGGCACAGGCCGTACAGTCAGAGTTGCTGTTTTCGCTAAGGGCGCAGATGCTGACGCAGCTGCAGCTGCAGGCGCAGAAGTTGTTGGCGCTGAAGATCTCGTTGCAAGAATCCAGGGCGAAGGCTTCATGGATTTCGACGTTTGTATCGCAGCACCCAACATGATGGGTCTTGTTGGTCGTCTCGGTAAGGTTCTCGGTCCCCGTGGACTTATGCCCAGCCCCAAGGCAGGTACTGTTACACCCGACGTTGCCAAGGCTGTTACAGAAGCTAAGGCAGGTAAGATCGAGTACCGTCTTGACAAAACAAACATCATCCACTGCCCCATCGGCAAGGTTTCTTTCGGCGCTGAAAAGCTCGGTGAAAACTTCACCACTCTTCTTGACGCTATCATCAAGGCTAAGCCCGCTGCATCAAAGGGTCAGTATATCCGCTCCTGCGTTCTTGCTACCACAATGGGCCCCGGCGTTAAGGTTAACCCCAACAAGGTTGGCTCAGTTCAGGAAGCATAATTTAAAAAAATGCTTGACACGCACTGAAAAGTGTGATATCATAGCTAAGCTGTTCTTTTTAAGACAGCAGGTGCTTTTCGCATAAAGGTTATTTTAACCGCCTGCCGAGAGAGGATGCATACAGATATTTTCATAATATAAGTATGTTATGCCCTTTCTGCGGTTGCGGAAAGGGCTTTTAATTTTGTAGCTTTACAGTTACTTTACTCATTGCATTTAACCAACGGAGGTGAAAATAAATGCCCAGCGCAAAAGTTTTAGAACAGAAAAAACAGGTTGTTGCAGAACTTACCGAGCAGCTTCAGAATTCAGTAGCAGGTGTTGTTGTTGACTATAAAGGCATCAACGTTGCTGACGATACAAAACTCCGCAAGGAGCTTCGTGAAGCAGGCATCAAGTATTCGGTAGTTAAGAACACTCTTCTCGGCCTTGCTGCCAAGAACGCAGGTCTTGACGATCTTTGCAACGTTCTCGAGGGAACAACAGCTATCGCTATCAGCCCCGAGGATCACACAGCAGCTGCAAGAATCCTTTCCAAGTTTGCTGATACTCACAAGAACTTCTCCGTTAAGAGCGGTTATCTTGACGGCGCTGTTATTGATACAGCAACAATTGATTCACTCGCAAAGCTGCCCACAAGAGAAATCCTTCTCGCAACAGTTTGCAACGCATTCAACGCTCCCATCGCTGCTTTCGCAAGAGCTATTCAGGCTATTGTTGATAAGGACGGCGAAGCAGCTCCTTCTGCAGCTGAAGAAGCTCCCGCAGAAGCATAATCAAATCATTAAATTAAAATCTATTTAAATTTGGAGGAAAATAAAATGGCATCAGAAAAGATTGCAGCAATGATTGAAACAATCAAAGAACTCACAGTACTTGAGCTTTCAGAGCTCGTTCACGCAGTAGAAGAAGAATTCGGCGTATCCGCAGCTGCTGCTGTAGCTGTTGCAGGTCCTGTTGACGCAGGCGCTGCTGCTGCCGAAGAAAAGACAGAATTCGACGTTATCCTTGCTGAAGTTGGTTCAGAAAAGGTTAAGGTTATCAAGGCTGTTCGCGAAATCACAGGTCTCGGCCTCGTTGAAGCTAAGGCTGTTGTTGACGGCGCTCCCAAGGCTCTCAAGGAAGCTGTTTCCAAGGAAGACGCTGAAGCTATCAAGGCTAAGCTTGAAGAAGTTGGCGCAAAGGTTGAAATCAAATAATTTTGCCTTAAAATGCAATGAGCCC
>JAZPXO010000075.1:0-10992 GCA_045543735.1 Acutalibacteraceae bacterium | reverse complement strand
GTCTGCTTTTCCGACGCTTGTATCCTCTTTATCTGAAATTAATGAGATTTCTTTCGGTCCGTGCGAGGTAAGGGGAAGATACGAAGTCGGATCGTAGCCATGTCGTTCTGTGAGCCAAGGAGTTGGGAGCTCTAATTGTCTTCCTAAGACCGCTTGGCCTCCGACTTGTCTGCTTTTCCGACGCTTGTATCCTCTTTATCTGAAATTAATGAGATTTCTTTCGGTCCGTGCGAGGTAAGGGGAAGATACGGCAAATATGCATATGTCGTTGTTGCCACTGAATCGGGAGGAGTAGACGGCTTTGTTAAATTTACAAAGCTGAAAAAAGGCTCAAGCTATTTTTTGTCATTGTCCGCCGAAGATATAGATGTATGGGCAAACAACTATGCGTACCCCGACTGTAAACTGACAACTCCTTATAAAGGCAATGTTAATTGGACTGTTGCTGATAATACTGTTGTCAAATTTGATAACCAAACGGGGCAGATAACTGCACTGAAGCCCGGACGGACAACCATAACAGCAACCGCAGGAGAAATGAAATCAACCTGCACAATTCATGCTCTTTACCGTTGGCCGCAGCAATGGACTGCCAAAGCTAATTGCGACACACATCTCTATAAAGCTAAAGGTGTCAGCTACGAAAAAAATAAAGAAATAGCAAAAGGTAAAGATTTTATTGTTTGGGGCGATGACGGCTCAAATGACGGTTGGGCATACGGTAATATCAAAGGAACAGATTATTGGGGATATGTACCGATAAGTCACATTTCGACAAAAGGTACTATTTCACAGTATAGCAGTTTAGGATGGACTTGGCCGGTTGGCACACCCGACAACGAAAACAAAGCAAATTTTATCAGTTCACCATATGGGAGAAGAACCGCAGAGCCCACTATGCATAAAGGTTTTGATATAACCACAGGTGTTCCTGGCGAAATTGCCGGTTATGATGTAGTTTCGGCTTTTAGAGGAAAAGTTATCTATATAGGCTATTCCGAAAGCACAGGACATTGTGTGGGTATACAATCCGAAAAAACAGATCCTATAAGTGGTGAAAAAATGGTTGCATTTTATATGCATTTAAATGAAATACCGTGTGTAGAATATGGACAAAAAGTTAATAAAGGTGACTGTTTAGGCTATGTTGGAGACACTGGAAATTCTGGAGGATATCATTTGCACTTTGAAGTTAATAATAAAAATGCTTCTATCGGAGACGGCAGTACAGCGAGAAGATATTATGCTTATTTAATTAATCCGTTATTCTTTTTTACCGATTACACAAACAATTATGTAATTGGTGTTGAATCAGACAAGCGTGAAATAGGTAATGAAAATAAAATTATAATTGATAAAGATTGCTCAACAGTTAAACAATTTTATGGTGCGTATTGGTATGGCGATGATAGAGAGGAGAAATGAACATGAGAAGATTTACAAGTGTTTTTTTTATTATATTGTTTACATTTTTTTCCATTGTTGGCTGTGAAAAATCCTATTCCAAAAAGAATACTACTCAAGTCTCAATAACCCAAAAGCAAGAATCGACAAGTATAATAAATTCGTTGGAAGCAAAAGACGAAACAACAACAGATAAGGAAATAACCGAAGATAATATTGGAGGAGGAGAAGTAGTTCAAGAAAAATACAGACAGTGCTATTATCGTATTTCATATCAATTTGCCCTGCTTGTAGATTCGCAAGAGTTGAAGGAGTGGAAAGAAAAAGTTTTTTCTGAAGATCCCAATGAAACAAACGAAATGATAATGAAGCGGTTTATTCTTGACTTTGACATTTCTCGAGAACAGTTTGATAAAGCAAATCTTGAACTCGCAAAAGTTCTTTATGATCCAAGCAGTCCACCTTTGTCAATGAATCCAAAGGATTACATAAACCAGGAAATGTTCGAGTTGTATAACGCTGATATAATCTATACATTTGACGATGAAATAATAAACGAATATTATTTGAGCGGAGAATATCCGTTTGTATATGAATCAGACTATGAAGAAGCCGTCGCAAACGGAGAGTATGTTTCACAAACAACAGACTGGATTGACATTGAGCAAATGGAAGCCGAGATAATCGCGAAATACGGTGAAGTGGAAATTATAACCGAAACAACAACCATAATCCCCGAAGAAACCGAAATGACAGAATAAAGCAAAAGCTGCCTCGCATCTTTGCGGGGCAGCCGTTTTTTATATCAAAAACTCATATTCTCCGCCCGTAACGGTTTCGGAGATTTTCTTTTCGCCGAGAACAAGGTTGATCTGCGCCGTTGAGCCTTCGGGAACGGTCACGCTAACCTTGCAGCCGCCGTTTTCCTTTTTCCATTCGCATGCGGCAATTCCCCTCGGAGTTTTTATTCTGACCTTAACCCAATCAAGCGGGCAGTCAATAACGGGGCTGACAGCGAAGCGTTCATATCCGTTTCTGACATTTCTTATTCCGCCGAGATAAGCATAATAAGCTTCGTCATAGGTTCCGAGGAAATAGTGGTTGAGGGAGCGGGTTGTTTTCTCCCAACTTTCCCACGCGGAGTCATGACCGTTCTTAACCCAATAGCCCCAGCTCGGATATTCGGTCTGAAACATTACTTTTGATGCAATATCCGCATATCCGTTTTCAAAAAGAACGGGAAGAACATATTTTGTTCCCGTACAGCCCGTATCGAGACGGTATCCCCTGCTGACAAAATTATCGGCAAGATTTGCAAGAACTCTGTCTCTGTTCTCTTCGGGAACAAGACCGAACGCAAGCGGCAGAAGGTTCGATGTCTGTCTGTAGCTTCCGTCGCGTGTACCCTTCTGATTCCAGACGGTAGTCTCGTAAATACCCTTTTCAGCATTATAGAACTTTGCATTGAATGCGTCGGCAATTTTCTGCGCCGCGGCTTCATATACGGCGGCATCGTCATCCCTGCCGAGAATGCCTGCTATTCTGACCATTGCTTTAAGCATGGCGTAGACATACGCCGTACAGCATATCTCTGCGCCCTCCGACGGATCGGGCATAACCTCAAAATCCGCGTCTCCCGACGGCGAAACCCAGTCGGAAAGTCCTCTCGTTCCCCAGACATTGCCGAGAGCTTCCATTTCCGCAATATCATTGAGCGCAAATGCACGCAGGTCGGGATAGAGTTTTTTCAGATATTCCGAATTTCCGCAATAATCATAAAGCGCGAGGGGCGCAAAAACAAAAACGGTGTTCCATACGGGAGAGTTGCCCACTCCCCAATCCGCCGTGGGAACAATAACGGGAACCTTGCCGTATTCATGAAAACAATCCGCCATCGTATCAACAAAGCTCTGCATATAGCTGTTCATATCAAAATTCAGCATCATGGTTTCAAGCGCACAGCTTGCATCGCCGAGCCAGCCGTTTTTCTCCCACACGGGAGTATCTGTCGGCTTGCACTGAAAATTATTGAGCATCGTGCGGCGCATAATTTTATGCAGCTTGTTGAGCATATCATCTGAGCATTCGAAATCCGAAATAATCTCAACACCGTTCGCCGTTTTATAAATCACAATATCGTCGGCGCAGATATTTTCACAGCCGTCAATCTGAATATATTTAAAACCCTTATAGCTGAACTTCGGCTCAAAAATAGTCTTACAGCCGCCGCTGATGAATTTATCCTGCTGAATATATGCATCGGGCCACCATTCGCCGTTATGACCTTCATATTTTCCGATTTTCTGAACAAGACCTTTATCGGTAAGCTTTTCTCCGTAGGTTACGGTTATTTCCGCTCCCTCAGGCTCATTGATAACGATTGCCGCCCATCCCGTTGTCATTTCGGGGGATTCGACAACAAAGCTTTCGCCGATTCGGGTTATGCTTTCAGGCTTAAAGGCTTCAATGCGCCTTATAAAAGGCTCTTTCTGCTCTTTCAGAACACCTTTCGGAGCATCGGCAGAAACTGCATTTTTCCATTCGGTCATTTTTATTCTTGCATCGTGAATTTCGCCAAGGTAAATGCTGTTTGCAACAACAGGACCGTCTGCCGTCACAAGCCAGCTTTCATCCGTTGACACAGTTTCCGTTTCGCCGTTTTCATATTCAATTTCAATATCCGCAATCATTTTCGGAGCAGAACGCCATGAAGCCTTGTCCCAATCCCAGATGTCGGTTGGTTCGTTGAAAAAGCTGTGTCCGAGTTCGGCGGTAACGGTGTTTTCTCCCAATGAAAGGAGAGCGGTTATATCAAACACGCGGTAAAAGACAGTCCGGCTGTACTGCGAGTGAGCAGGATTGAGAACGGTATCATCGGGCAGAGCGCCGTTGATTCTCAGCTCAAAAAGACCGAGACCGCAGATAAATATTTTCGCTTTTTTTATCTTTTCGTTTAGAACAAGTTCCTTTTTGAATATCGGTGCAAAACGGTCCTCAACCGTCATCCCTGCACCTATCCATCCGCCTCTCCAGATATGTTCCATTTTTACGCCTCTGTTATTTCATAGAATACAACCGCATTCGGGTCAAGAGTTATATCGAGAACAATTTCGCCGTCAACAATTTCAGCTTCATATGTTACGGGTTCAAGCTTCGAGCATTCATAATATTTTTCATAAAGCTCGCTGTAATAGATTTCTCTTGCCGCAGGATCATTCAGAGTTGTCGGATTATCAATCTGAGGATCGTCGGGCGACCAGCCGAAGCATTCATCGCCTATATTATATGTTTTTCTGTCCTCAACCCATTCATCGAAATAGTTACAGTCATCGTCAACAACATATGCCGTAACCTTGACTTTATCGCCGCTGAACTGCGGTGCTTTTACGGTGAATTCAAGATCAGCCGCAGAATCATATTCAACATCGTTTTTGAAGTTATATGCCATAATGCGGAGCGTTCCGCTTGCATCATCATAAGCGGAAACAGCATTAACCTCGGCTTTGTTGATAAATCCGCCGAATTCCTTTTCTGTTGCAACTATCTTTGCACCGCCGAATTTTGCGGCGTTGCTTGCAACATGGTAAGCAACTGTCGGATTGCCGTCAAGCAGACCGTTTGAAAGGAAGCCCCATGAGGAAAAATAATTGATATCGTTATTGAACATCTGCGCATAGAGCCTTGCATCGTAAGCCGCCTGATATGTGTAGCCGACAGTTCTCGAAAGAAGCTGATTATCGATTGCGCCTCTTGAATTGCCAACGAGGATCCTGCCCTCATCAATGCCGAAAATCAGGTCTTTGAGTCCTGCCTCATCAGCACATTTACGAAGATACGCAATTGTTTCGGGCAGGTTATAGCCGCTTGTGAATTCACCGGGGCATGAATCATAGAACGAAGCGGAAAGATAGCAGATTCTCGTTCCCTTTTCGCCTGTTTTATAGTTCGTTCCGTTTGCAACATGGTTGATAAATATTTTTTCATCCCATAAGCCTTCGGTAACGGTCATCGAATGTGCGCCGACGAAAACCTCATCGCCGAGAACATCCGTCAGCGCCGCAACGGTATAGTCATAGAGCTTGCAATAAGCAACCGCGCTTTCGGCAGGATCTCCGTCGGGAACCATGAACCAATCGGAATTTTCATATTCTGTCATAACACCGAAACGCCATGAAAGAACTTCTTCCTTGCCGAACTCATCAACAAGAGCCTGCATAATTGCATGAATATAGTTATAATAAACATCATAGTCATCGGGTGGATATACATTTGTTTCGAAATAGTTTTCGCTTGTGGAGCCCGAGGAATATTTCAGCGGAACGCTTCCGAGTTTAAGCATCGGCTTTGCGCCGAGATTGAGCACGCCTCTGCAGTTTTCAATCAGCTTTGTAAAATCGTAATCGTCCATCACTGTTCTGTCGAGGGGGTCTTTGAAAAGGTCGCGGGCAGCACTTCCGCCCGTGCACTGCATGAGCTGAACATAGTTAACGAATTCAAAAATGTTATATTCATCGCTTGCCTTTGCGTTGACAAAAGGATTGCCTTCAATCGACCATACATTGACATTACTTGCAGGGTTCGCAAGCACGGCACCCGTTTCGGATGCATCAACGGTGAACTTATAATCGTTGATTTTTTCGCCTGCCGACGGAATAAAAACCGAAAGCACTGTCAGAACGGCAGAAAGAAAAAGAGAAATTATGCTGTTAAAAATAGACATATACTCAGCCCCTTTTGATATTTTAATGTTAATAATATATCAAAAGATTTTTGCGGTGTCAATGATATTCGGGTTTCGAGTTGAACACAAATAAAATCGGTCATAGGCGGAGCCTATCCTTAACTGTTCACTATTCATTATTCACTCCTCACTAAAAAAGCGTCTGCAACGCAGACGCTTTTAAACCGTTATCTTACATCGCTGATTCTGCCGTTTATTACATCAAACTCAACCGAGACCGCAGGCTTTTTCGCCTGTTTATATTCGCTGTAATATTCGATCTTGAAACGGTAGGTTCTCATCGGAACACCGCTTTTTAAGCTTTCCGATACCTCATAGGGGCAGATTCCGAGCTCTTTCATATGCCCTACAGCATCGCTTTCTTCCGTTCCGACATGGAAAAGCTCCATGATTTCGGCGTGCTTTTTATCGGCATCGTCATAGGTTTCATAGGAATCGGGATAAACAATAACCGCAGGCACAACATTTGCATTTATTATTATGATATCAGAGTATTCGGGCGTTTCGGAGTATTTGCCTGTTGTTGTGAGAATGTTAATCAGTCTTTCTCCTGCCGGCTGTGTCTGATTTTCGCTGAAATAATCCGAATATCCCATTTCGTCAAACATCGAATATATATCTGCCGTCTTTTGGTCAATAAGAGTTTTTCCGCAGATTTTATCAAGAATTTCCGTCATAATCGGGCGGGCAAACGCATCGTTACGCTCTTTTTCTTCTTTGCTGATTTCATCATAGTTATAGCTGAAACTCGGCACTGTAGAGGTCTGCTCAGTCCATTTATCAAACTCTGTTTCAATATCCCAGATGGAATACGCATTTTTCGTGAGTGCGCCGTCTTTATATAATGCTCCGACGGCTATACCCAACAGTACGATTGCTGCGGCTGTCAGCACGGCAGCGGAAATCTTAACAGGGCGAAGCTTTTCTTTTTCTGATTTCGTTTCAAAAATCACGGAGAAGCAGAAGGAGGCGGCAAGCGTTACTGCGGTTACAGCTGCAAACAAACCCAGCACTTCAATCTTCATCACAGCTTCCGTTAGTCCGTTGTAGCCGCCAAGAGCATCAATAAGCACCAGATAGATCAATGTAAAAAATGACGGAACATACATTACCCCCATTATGAGAGCCTTCAATCCGCTTTTTTTCATCGCGTAGCTTACGGGCAGGGTGAATGCCGTTGTAAATGCAAATAAAATCAAATATATCAGATACACGGGCAGTTCATTCTCCGCCCACGAAAGAAGCTTTTCTCCGAAATTTACGCTCTGTCCCCACAATCTTGTGACTGCGGACAACAGCGCAAACGCCGCAAAGACCGCAACAAAAAGGATGAGACTGAAAAGATATCTTGCACCGATTCTCTGATACCCCTTGCAGGGCAATGCTCTTGCATAGCTGTCCCACGAGGTCTTATCGCTTTCACCTATGTTTCTGGCGATAATGATAACCGCATACACCATGTAGATATCAACGGAAAAAGGCAAAGGCATATCTTCCTGAAAGAATTTAAGCACCGAGGAAACAAGAAAAATCGCCGCAGAAAACAGAAGCATAGCCTTTGACGAAGCAAACTTTTTATATAGCAGACCTTTCATTTTTCTCCCCTCTCTTATTATTCGCCGCCGAAATATTTATAAGTCCATGTGTCGGCGATAACGCCGTCAACAATATCGAAGCTCATCATCATATATTTATCGTCGGAGCTGTCAAAGCTTGCCGAAAAGGTATAGGTTCTGCAGGGCTTTCCGTCAGCAACAACCTCTCTGATCTGCTCGGGACATAAATCATATTCCGCCATAAGCGCAACAGCATCCTCTTCCGTCATGCCCTCATAGAATTCCGCCTCGATTTCATCCGCCCTCGCAACGGGATCAACCGTCGGCAGATATTTTCTCGTAACATCGGCCTTTATCTTTATACCGTCGGAATATTCGGTGCTGCCGCTGCCGTAAACTATCGTTGAAATTGAAACGGGCTTTTCGGAATAGAAGAAGTCATCAGATTCAACAATATAATCTGCAAAACCGAGTTCTTTAAATTTTGCAAGAATATCCTCCGTTCTTCTGCCTGAAAGAGTTTCGCCGCAGATGCTTTCGGCAATTTTCATCATATCGGCGCGGGCAAGAGCCCTCTGCTTTTCTTCCTCTTCCTTCTGCTTTTTCTCTTCTTCCCTCTGTTTTAACTGTTCCTCATACGCAGCTTCGGTGCTGAGTAAATTGCTGACTTTTTTCTCAAACATACCCTCTTTATAAAGTCCGTAAACCGCCGCGCCCGAAACTGCAACTGCGGCAGCCGTCAGAACAGCCCCGATAATCTTAACATTTCTCAGCTTTTCTCTGCCGCTTTTGGTTTCGACGATGACCGAAATGAAATACGATGCGGCAAAGAACAAAACAGCCGCGGTGGCAATCATAGCGGTAATTTGCGGTTCGCAGAATGCCAAGATAATATAGCTGCCTCTTTCAGTGCTGAAATACCGCAGAAAAAACATTCCCAGAATTGCGGGGATAAACATCGCTGAAACCAAAAGGCCTTTGACCTGACCTTTACCGACACAGCTTACCAATAGAGCAAAAGCCATGGAAATAACCGTAATGCTCAGATAAAACACCCCGAACGGAACAAGCAAAGGCTGAAAATCCTGCGCTATCATATATCCGATCACATATTCATAAGGCTCAGCATTGTTTATGCCTATTGCAAAGAAGATCCATGCTGTTAAATTTGTTGCAAAAAACAAAATAAAACAGAAAAGATATTTAGCGCCGACTCTCTGATAAGCTGTAAAGGGAAGCGCTCTTGAATATTTATCCCAACCGTTTGTTTCATCGTCATTCAGATTTCTGACAAATTCAGAGACGCATATTAAATTGAAATAAAGAAAATAAAGAGGATCTTTCGCATTTAAAAGCATGATGCACGCAAAGAGACGAAGTGCCCCTAACACCAGCATGCTCTTTCTCATCATTGCAAATTCTTTGTAAATCAGGCTTTTCATCGCTTTGCCCCCTTTACAAGAAGCACAAACAGCTCTTCAACGCCGACGGGGCTGATTTCCGCATCGGCGGGAATTGCCCATCTTTCAACAACAGCCTCAACACCGTAGGGCGATTCCTTTTTGCCCTTTATTGCGGAAGGCTCTATTTTTTCAAGTTCCTCGACCGTGCAATGAACGATTCCGTACTGTTCAAGCAATCTGTCCTTTTCCTCGCAGAGAACAAGCTCGCCCCTATGAATAAAAGCAATATAGTCGCAAAGCTTCTCAAGGTCGCTGACAATATGAGAGGATATCAGCACGGAGTTTTGCGGATTGCGCGTGAATTCATAGAAAATATCAACGATTTCGTCTCTGATAACGGGATCAAGTCCGTTTGTCGGCTCATCGAGAATCAGCAGCCTTGCATTATGAGAAAGCGCAACGGCGATGCTGAGCTTTACCTTCATGCCTCTTGAAAAGGTTTTGAAAGCCTTTTTCCTCGGCAAAGAAAATTTATCGAGCAGAGAAAAATATTTTTCCTCGTCCCACCTGCTGTAGATGCTCTTCATAATCTTATTGACCTGATTGGGATTCAGCGTTTCGGGAAAGGATTCCTCTCCGAGAACAACGCCGATTTCATCCTTTGCCTCGGTGCATTCGAGCTTGTCAAAAAAACTGACAGTTCCCGAGTTCCTCGAAATGATGCCGAGCATTGCGTTGATAAGCGTGGTTTTACCCGCGCCGTTCTCGCCGATAAGCCCCATTATGCAGCCGCTCGGCAAGGTGAGACTGACATCCTTAAGCTCGAAGCCGTAATCCTTGGTTCTTCCGTATCTTTTGCTCATGTTTTTAATTTCAAATGCATTCATTTCCTATTCCTCCTCTGTCAGTATCTCAAACATTTCAATAATATCTTTTTTTCTCAGTCCGCAGGTTGCCGCAAGCTCGGAAATGCTCTGCAGATGTGCCTCTATGCGGCGGAGATTTTCTTCTCTTATAAGCTCGGTGTTTTTTGCCGCAACAAAGCATCCCTTGCCCGCAACGGTATAAACAAAGCCCTCATGCTCAAGCTCGTCATAGGCACGCTTTGTTGTTATAACGCTGATATGCAGATCCTTTGCAAGACTGCGAATCGAGGGCAAAAGCTCATCCTCTTTAAGTTCGCCGCTGATAATGCTGTTTTTTATCTGAGAATAAATCTGCTCATATATCGGCTGGCCGCTTTTGTTATTTATAAAGATGTTCATTCTCCACCTCCGGACAACTGTATATATACAGTATATACAGTTTACACATACATGTCAATATGTTTGCAAAATATTATTTGCTCGTTTCTCTTTTTCGGCTTGACGGAGGTATTTATTTGGTTTATATTTATTTATGATATTTCCTTTCCAAGGAGGACAAAAAATGACCAAATCACAGGCAATGGCAAGAGCTAAAGAGCTTGTTGCAAAAATGACGGTTGAGGAAAAAATGTCTCAGCTTCTCTATAACTCCCCTGCCATCGAAAGACTCGGTATCAAGGACTATAACTGGTGGAACGAGGGCTCACACGGTGTTGCCAGAGCAGGCACCGCTACGGTTTTCCCCCACGCAATCGCAATGGCATCAACCTTTGATCCCGAGCTTGTCGGAACGGTTGCGGATGTAATCTCAACCGAGGGCAGAGCAAAATATAACATGCATGTCAAATTCGGCGACCACGATATTTTCAAGGGTCTCACCTTCTGGGCTCCGAACATCAATATTTTCCGCGATCCCCGTTGGGGCAGAGGACATGAGACCTACGGTGAGGATCCGGTGCTCACTTCCCGCATGGGCGTGGCTTTTGTAAAGGGCAAGTCGGAGGCCAAGCGGTCTTAGGAAG
>JAZPXO010000074.1:0-32843 GCA_045543735.1 Acutalibacteraceae bacterium | reverse complement strand
GTTCTCACTGACTTCCTTCTTGTTTTCACAAGAATTACTGTTGTACTTGAAAGTACTTCTCAAATTAATCTTCAAGGGTTTTTTCTTCTTCTCGTTGTTTAATTTTCAAGGTGCGGTGCAGCCCCGTCGTTTGGGGTGCTCGAATAATATATCACATCAATTTCGATTTGTCAACACCTTTTTTCATTATTTTTTATCCTTCTTCTCAACTCTTCCGTGTGTTTCGTGGTTATTGGAATTATTTCGACATACTTTATTATATGTAATTAATATTATTAATTATTTAAATTTAAAATTTTAATCAAAAACTATTGACAAATTTATTCAGATATTATATCATACATATAAGTTAGTTGCGGCTAACTCGTGTTTGATTAATAAGATATCTCTCTTCCTCTTAATATATAAGTTCAAGAAATCCGACAGTCTTGTTGAAAGACTGTCGGATTTTCTTTTACATCCATTCGGTTTTATCTCCGTCAACAGAATACAAATGTGAAATATCATTCTGAAACGCGAGTTTGTCAGGCTTTTCTTTGCGGAAATTGATTTTGGTGACCGATGCATTATATACACAGAATTTGATATCAGATATCTCCGAAATTCCTATTGCTTCTCTGATGAGAAATTGAATAAATTCTCCGTGAGACACAACGGCAACGGCTTCATTTTCATGATTTGTCAGCAATTTATTCAGGAACTCTCTTGCACGAAGTTGGCATTCCTGATCTGTTTCTTTTTTTAACACAAAGCCCTTAAAATCAATACAAACATCTTTTTCGCGGAGCAACTCATCAAATCTGAGATTCGATTCAGTCATCTGAACGATTGGTAAAGCAGTGCAGATTGCTCTTTCCAAGGGGCTTGTATAGACAGCATCAAGCTTTACTGCAGACATTCTTTCGGCAAGCAATGCAGCCTGTTTTTGCCCGTGCTCTGTAAGCGGCGGGTTCATAACATCATACTCTTCTTCTGTTTCTGTATTTCCCATACTCTCTGCATGTCTGATCAGATATAACTGCAGAAAAACATCATCATTTCTCATAATTGATTACCATTTTATATACAATATAAATTCATATCCCAACACGGAATATACGGATGACGGCGGATAAAAAATTTGTAATCCGGGTTTATTGATTTAATCAGAAGCGGAATTTCGAATAAATCGGTAAATTTATGATAAAGAGCAATATTAAGCTTTGGTTTCTTTTCGGCAAGAGTATTTTTTGCACCGATTATTGCATCAATTTCGGCGCCCTCAACATCCATTTTAATATAAGTAACGTCCTTATCCGCGCAAAGCTCATCAACAGTTACGGTTTCAGTATCGGTTCCGACAGAGGAAATTGATGACTGCCTTCCTGCCGCCGAATTGAACTTTACATTTCCGCTGAACGAAGAAACCGCTTTCTGATAAGCAAAAACATTTTGCATACCTTCAATATGCTCACAAAGCTTTCTGAACGTTCTTCGGTCAGGTTCAAGAGCAATTATGTTTGAATACTTTCCTGATGTATAGCTCAAGAGCTCATCAACCGTGTCTCCTCTATATGCTCCGAGATCAAGATAATGCTCCGTTTCGGACAATCTGAGAATATTATGGAACACCTCATCCTTTTCGGTTGTTATTCGTCTGAGAACATTCAGATCTCCGCCGAGCATAAATTCGATACATCCCTCAAAAATCTTCTGAGAGTCTTTATCAAAAAGAGCATGCGCCTGCTCTATTTTTTCTTTATACTTATCAATGAACGCTTCATTAATTATTTCGTCGCCTACAACGGGTACACAAGGTACAAGCACATCATATCTGTCGGACAAAGAAAAAATATGATTCATTACATCAGGGATACAGCTTGCAAATGCAACAGCAATAATAAAATCTCCGTCAAACTCGGAAAGCTTTTTTACGGTAAAACCTCTGAAGTTCTGTCCTCTGACAAAATCATCGCTTGCAGTTACACCGAGAATCGGAATGCACAGACGGTTCAGCTCATCTATGACCTTATCTGCGCCGTTTCCCATTCCGTAAACAAGAACAGGCTTACCGCTGTTTTTAATTATCTGCCATGAGGACTGAGGAAAATTCAGCATTGAGTCACCGCCTTAAAATTATCAACAAAACCGTCTGTTGATTAACGCAGACGGTTTGCCTATATTAATTCAATTCATCATCCGAATAGGTTCTGATAACTCTGGGCATAAATGTGCAGACGATTTCATAATTGAAGCTGCCGGCAAGCTCTCCGAGTTCTTCGGCAGAAAGGAATTCATCACCGTTTTTGCCCATAATAACAACATAGTCGCCGACATTGACTCCGTCAATTCCCGTTATATCAATCATAATCTGATCCATGCATACTCTGCCTATAATCGGAGCGCGTTTGCCGCGGATAAGAACAACGCCCTTGTTTGAAAACGCACGCTGATAGCCGTCGGCATAACCGATGCAAACAGTTGCAACCTTACGCTTTGACGGTGCAATATAAGTATGACCGTAACCGATCGGAGTGCCTTCGTCAACCTCTTTTATATGAATGATATGGCTGACAACTTCCATTGCAGGTTTCAGGTTCAGACCGTCTTTTTTCACTTCATCAGACGGGAACAATCCGTAAATTGAAATTCCGAGACGAACCATATCATAATGATCATCAAAATCAATTGCCGCCGCACTGTTACAGAAATGCTTAATGGGAATTACAACACCGCGTTCTTCAAGCATTCCGATAAAAGAATCAAACCTCTGCTTCTGGCGGTTTGCGGAGGTTTTATCAGCGCTGTCGGCACATGCAAAGTGGCTGAAAAGACCTTCAATATAAATATTTTCAAGCTTACTGATGCTTTCAATAATATCAGCGCTTTCGGGAGTATCTTTAAAGCCTACCCTGCCCATACCCGTATCAACCGCGATATGGATAACAGCATTTTTGCCAAGCTTGCATGCTGTTTTTGAAATGATTTCCGCATCAGCATATGAATATACCGTTGCAGAAAGATCAAGACTTATCATTTCTTCATACTGATAAGGGCTTGTATATGAAAGAATAAGAATAGGCGCATTAATTCCGTTTTCTCTGAGTTCAACCGCTTCGGCAATATCGGCAACGGCAAAATAATCAGCCCTGCCCTCAAGCGTTTTGGCAACAGCAACCGAACCGTGGCCGTAAGCATCAGCTTTGACAACAGCCATAGTTTTTGTTCCGGGCGCAAGCCTTTTTTTCAGTTCATCAAAATTATTTCTGATGCAGCTAAGATTAATTCTCGCATAGCTGCGGTAATAATGCAGATTATCAATATTCTTATTCATCACTAACCAACCTTAAAAATTATATAATGCTCATCCGATCAAAGCAGAAAATCCGTTATACAAATTAAGCATAACAAGAAGAATCATAACCGCAACAAAAACTTTTCTGATAATTTTCTCGTCAGATTTTCTGTTTAAAGCTGAGCCGATTATACCGCCGATTACAGCGGCAGGCAAAATAAAAGCAAGCGTTTTCCATTGATGTGCGTAGGGTTCAAATCCTGCGGTAGCAAAAACGGTTATCAGCTTTGTAAGCTGTGAAAAGAAAATTATTGCAACCGAATAAACCGCCGAATCCTTAACGTTCATAGAGAAAAACAATGTAAGAACAGCAACATTTATCGGGCCGCCTCCGATGCCGAGAAACGACGCCGTAAAGCCGAGGATAAGACCGACAGCGAGAATGGCGGCTTTATTTTTTAACCTGAAACTGAATTTACATTTGCCGACATAAATGCTCACCGCGGCAAGCAAAGCGGCAAGAACAAACGCCTGAATGCATCTGATTTTTTGCTGTTCGATAAATCCGCCGATATAATCCATTGAAGCGGAGCCGAGCCAGCCGCCGATAACCGAACCGACTGCGATAAAAATGATTATGCCGAAATCAAAATGCTGTTTGCGTTTTATATATTTCCCCGTTGAAACAACGGACATGGTAAACACAGCTGCCGCTGACAAGAAATCGACCTGCATTCTCGGTTCTCTGCCAATGAAATCCAGAACGGGTTTAATTATCACTCCGCCGCCGAGACCGACAAACGCACCGAGAGTTGTAGCCGCAAGAATAACAGCTGAATAAATTGCAATTAGCATAACTCAAACAACTCCGTAATCAGCAGTTTTTGCCGAATTTATAAATGCTCTGCGATTCGATGTCAAAAGTCGGAATAATAACAGGTGGAAGACCTGCATTGACAGTCAGAGAAGATATCATTGTTCTTGCATAAGGGAACATTTCTTTGAATGTTTCAACATGAAGAACCTCTTTTTTTACATCCGGCTTATAACTGAAAATGCCGCACATAACAGCTTTTATGCTGAATTTTTCCTTATTATTCTTATCAAAGATTTCAACAGAAAATTCACCCATGCAAAGATTCTGGGTATTATACTTCACATTATATGTATACTTGGTTTCAAATTCAATTCTCGTGCCGTTATCGTGCTTGTTGACAAATTCAATTTCGGTTGCTCTGAAGCTTTTGAAGGTTACGTTACTCATGCAATAACCTCCGCTTTTTCGATAACGATAGGAGTTATCGGCTTTGAGGGCTTATTCTCGCCGTTATAGACTCTTTCAACATCAAGGAATGCGTCAACAACCTCCATGCCTTCAACAACAAGACCGAAAGCCGCATATCCGCCGTCAAGGCTGTAGGAGCAGTCATCATAGCAGATAAAGAACTGCGATGAAGCGGAATCATAGCTCTGCGAACGAGCCATCGAAACAACTCCCCGTGTGTGAGAAATAACATTCTGTTCAAATCCGTTGGCATAGAATTCGCCGTGGATTTTTTCGTCCGAGCCGCCTCTGCCTGTTCCCTCGGGGTCACCGCCCTGAGCCATAAAGCCCTCAATTATTCTGTGGAAAATAAGTCCGTCATAAAAGCCTTCTCCGACGAGCTTAACGAAATTAGCGCAGGTTTCGGGAGCATATTCGGGATAAAGTTCAATAATAAAGCTGCCGCCGTTTTCCATTGTAAACTTAACTCTGGGATGAGAAACAACAGCCTCGATTGAAGATGCATCTTCGGAGCTTGAAGAATCTTCATCAGACTGATCTGCATTTTCTCCGCTTGTAACGGGAGCAGAAGAAAATGTTAAAGTAACAAGCTCAGGAACATATTCTGTTACATTTGTATCTGTTGAGGGAGCATCGGAGCCGCTGACAACAGCAATATTATTTGAATCGCCGCATCCTGCAAAAACCATAAGAATTGCAAAAGCAAGCGCTGATATTCTGATAAACTTTTTCATATTACACCTCAATATTATGCAAAGCATTCTGCAAACTTTATGTTGCCGCTGACAGAGAATTTTCCCTTTGCATTTTCAGGAAGAAGAAAATAGTCTCCCCTTCTGATTTCTTTATCATAGTTTTCTCCGCAGATTTTACCCTCGCCGTCAAGAACAACATATATTGCCGCACCCCTGCCAAGAACAAATTCACCGCCGCTGAGAGTTACCATTCTGACCGAAAAGCTTGATGTTATGCTTTCATCAATCATTGATTCATAAAGAATACCGTTATCATTTCTGATTGTTTTCGGTGCAAGCGGAGCAGGATAACGTTTGTTCATATCAAAGCATTCAAGTGCCTGTTCTCTTTCAAGACCGAGATACATTTCTCTGTCAGAAAGCTTATATTCGCCGCACCAGCGCTCGGGCTGAATTGTGAAATCGGTAGGCTCCTGAACTTCAAGAAGAAGACAGCCGTATCCGATTGCGTGAACCATCTTTGCAGGAATATAGATAACATCCCCTGCTTTGACATCAATGGAGCAGAGAAGCTTTTCCATAGCATCGCCGCCGTTTTCGCTCGCTTCAATTGCGGCAACAAAATCTTCTATTGTTGTTCCGTCTCTGAAGCCGTAGAAAATCTTTGCGCCGGGACGGGTCGCAAGAATAATCCAGCTTTCTTCCTTGCCGTATTTTGATTTGAAATATTTTTCGGAAAATGCTTTATCGGGATGAGCCTGAACGGGCAATCTGATTGCACTGTCGAGAATTTTTGTGAGAATACCGATATCCTCACGTTCACCGAGTATCTCTTTTTTATATTTCAGAACCGCTTCGTTGAGATACAGATCTGTTCCGAGTATTTTCGAAACGCCCTCATATTCATCAGTGCTTCCTTCGTTAAGAGCCCTGACGCTTGAAGCGACCCACTCCTCGGGATAAAAGCCGTCGGTTGAATCGTCACCGAAGAAATCGGCAAAAAGCTTGCCGCCGGTATAAACTCTGAAAACACGGTTTTTTTCAAAGAAAACAGGCTTATTATAAAACATTTTCATTCACCTTTATATCTTATTTTTGAACATGCGGCATCAATATCGGAGCATATTCCGCCTGCCACGCAAGCAGAAAGAGAAGCACCGTAAGCCGCTTCTTCCTCATAAAGAGGAATTTTTATATCACAGCCGAATTTTTCGGAAACAATTCTGCGAAGAGCAGCATTTTTTCTTATGCCGTTACCCGAGCAGACAAGCCCTCCCGATTTATTCAGATACATATCGAAAAGCTCCTGAGCCATACCGTCAAGAGTTGCAAAGGCAAAATCCGAAGGAGTAAAGTTGCTTTCGGAAACACCCGTATATGAGCCTCTCAATAAGGGATTTGCTCTCGTACCGCAGAAACGGCAATCCGCAACAAGCTGCGTTCCGGTTTTATTATCAAGCATTTTATCAAGCATGGGATAAAAAGACTCTATATCGGCTCCTACAGAATTAGCGATATCACGGCAGAACTTCTCAAACATAGCATATGCCCTGCCGCCGCAAAGAGAACATCCTGCGGCAAGAAAACGCTTGCCGTCAAAAGGTCGGGTTTCAACTGAATCGCTTTCTATAGGAGCATCGGATAGCCACGATATCTGCGCACCTGTTCCGACATTCACAAGAGCATCGCAGGAATTACGTACAGAACCGATAAAGCTTGCCTGATTGTCACCGAGAGCAACGCAAACGGGAACATTCTTATAAAAACCGCAAGACCTGAATTCTGAAACAACCTCGGGAAGTCTCGGATTTTCAACATTAAAACGGTTGTTGATAACATCAAATCTGCCGAGGCTTGCCGCATTCGTGATGTGACAGACGGGCTTTTGGTTTCCGCATATCTTCATTACCGCATAATCGGCAACAGTACAAAGATATTCTGCCGATTCAGGAATGAGACCGTTAACTGAATTATAAAAATCGGTTGCAAGCCCGTAGCCCGCATGAGCACCGAAATATTCCGAATAGCTCTTGCCGTTCAGATATTCAAGATTGGCTCTTGTATCCTGCCATGTATAAAGAGGGCTGACCGCATCTCCGTTCGCATCGGTATAAAGAATACCGTGCATCTGACCCGAAAAGCCGATTGCAGATGCTTTTTCAGCTTCGAGCTCATCAAGAAGAGAAAAGACGGATTCCATTATTTTTCCGACATCCTGAATTCTTTCGAAGTCATTATCGGTTTCAATAAACGAATTATTTTTAAGCGTAACGGATTTAATTATATCACCGTTTTCAGAATCGGAGCAAACGCCGCATATGCTTGTTGTTCCGATATCAATTCCAATAATTTTCACGGCAGCCTCCTCAGCAGATAGCGGCGGATTTGGGGTCAAGTCGGGTTATGATATCCTGCTGAATTGCAGGAGAAAGATCAAGGAAATTAACGAAAGTTCCGTGAATTCTCATGATATATACTCCGCTCGGAGCATATTTCTTCGGATTAGCAAGAACCTTACGGAGAATTTCAGCAGTCGTAACATTTACATAAAGGTAGAACGGAGATACACCGTCTTTGAGAGGATTGAAAAACAAGGGTGCAATAACCTTATCTCTGAACTCAACGCCCTTTTCCTCATAGCTTTCGCCTCTGAAATATTTGGGGTCAATACCAAGATGAGAAGCATAACCGCCGTTCATTTTTTCAAAAGGCATCTTCATGTTGGAAAGCATTCTGAAGCCAAGACCGTTTTCAGCACTGCCGTAAAGAGGGTCAACGCCGTAGCCGAGCATATCTCTTGAACGTCTGCCGTCGGGCGTTGCACCAACCCAGTAGCCGTAAAGGAGGTGGGTTGAGGGAGAACTGAAGTCAGGTCTGAAGGGATTGCCGAGATAATTCTTTTCACCTGCAACGATATCGGCAACCTTTGATGCAATTTCGCCTGCTTCGTTATCTACCTTTTCGATATTATTGCCGAACTTATCAGCGGAAAGAAGGAATTCACGAAGCTCCTCAAATCCCTTGAAATCAGCCTTAAGAGCATCAACAAGCTTATCGGCATCCTCAGGTCTTTCTGAAAGGAGCTTATCAATGGCACTGAAGCTGTCGGCAATAACAGAAACGCCGTGAATAAGGCATCCGCTGCCGTTATATTTTGTACCCTGTCTGTTGATATCTCTTGCATCAATTCCGTTTTCAAGACCGCCCATGAGGCAGGAAAGGAACGGAACACGCTGAGTTGAAAGAGCCTTTGAAGCACCGTTTGCGGCTTCTGCCATCGCATCAACAAATCGCTGAACATTTTTATAGAATTCTTCTCTTACATTTTCAAGGCTGCATGCATCGCATTCAACAAGCTTTTCACCCGTTATTGTTGAAACACCGCCTGTTAAAGTCATTTCAAGGATTTTGGGAAGATTGAGCCAGCTGTTGGTAGTGTTGGCATTATCCTTACCCATGATAAGAGGCTCCTGGCAGCCTGCAACAGAAATATCGGGAAGGTCGCAAGCATCCACGCCCTTTGACGAAAGAACGGCAAACAGCGAATCATCATTAAAGAACGACGGAGTAAGAACGCCTGCGCTGAAAAGGAACCTGCCCATTTCTTCATAAAGCTTCTGAGGCGTATTCTTATGAAGCTTTACGGAAAGAATCGGCTGGGGAAGATTCATATCGTAATACGCATCCATAAGTGCATATGTTGTTTCGTTGGTAAGATCGTTTCCGTCAACATCTCTGCCGCTGACAATTATATTCTGAGAAATAGCCCAGCTTCTGTCAGCAACATTGAAGAAAACAAGGAAATGCTTGAGAAGCGATGCTGTTGTTTCGCGGTCAAGTCCGTTTCTGTAGGGCTCAAATATTCTGTCAGCATTACCGACGGAAAAAGCAAACGGATTAGGAGTCTGTTCAAGGCACATAACCTGCCACATAAGAATAAACGACTGAATGGCTTCGCAAAGATTACCGGCACCGTTTTCGGGAACCTTGCGGAGAGTTTTTTCCATTATTTCAAGCTGTGCTTTTCTTTCGGCAGATGCTGTTTTTGCCTGCTCGGCAGCAATATCCGCATATCTGTTTGCAAGGATAATAACGCTTTCAAGAGCAATCGCAAAAGCCTTATATCCGTCACCCTGCTTGCCCTCAATTTTTCTGAGCATTTCTCTGACGCCGTATTTAAGCGCAAAGCGCATATCGGGAATAAGATGTCCCGTAACCTGCTCAAAGAAAAAGATAACCTCTTTGGTGTAACATTCGTTTGCACCGTAAACTTCACCGAGCTTAACGGAATATTCTGTTTTGGCGAATTCATTTCTTGCCTTTTCTATTCTCTCGGCGCTGAATTCTTCGTTCGGAACAATATCACCGAAAACAGCTGTCGGATCGCAGTAGCCGCTGAATTCTTCAACCTTGAATGCAGGATTTATCAGCGCATAGCTTCTTGCAAAAGCATCATCCTGTGTTCCTGCAAAAATCTGGTAATCACTCAGATAAAGCGGAATGGTTTTGATAATGTCACGGAGAATAAGAGCCTTTTTAACTTCTTCGTTTTCATTCTCATAAATCTTGCTCAGTTCAAGTTCTTTTTCTTTGGCAATAAACCAGCCGTCAAGACGGTTTCCTGCTCTTTTTTCGGCAAAAAGCTTTTTTGCCATTTCCGTAATGTTCATAGAGTTAAGTGTTTCGGTCATAATTATTCTCCTTTATGTTGAAACTGTTTTAAGTCCGCGGTTTTCAAAAACAAGTTTAAATTCATTTATTATTTTTTTGGAAACAAATCCGTTTTCAATCTGATATTTTCCCTGCCACTTATCTTTGCCGTATTCGTGATAGGCAAGAAACTCAAAGACCGCATTATCGGTATTGAATTTGCAGAAATACTCGGCAAACGCCAAGGGATTGACATTCACTCCGTTTATTACGGGTATCCTGATATGAATCTGTCTGCCTGCCGAAAAAACAGACTCGATATTTTTAATAACATTTTCAAGCGATGCTCCGACCCATTTTTTATGTTCATTGCAGTCATAATGCTTCATATCCACTATCAGATAATCAACATATTCAATAATCTCTGAAAAACGCGGCGATGAACCGTTTGTTTCTATGCAGGTATGTACACCGTCGGTTTTAAGAAGAGAAAGAAGCTCAATCAGCTCATCAGCCTGAAGCGTTGCTTCGCCGCCCGTAAAAGTAACTCCGCCTCCGTCAAAAAACATCATCCTGCTGCGAAGTATTTCATCGCGCAATTCAGAAACGGAAACATCCTTTGCTTTGGAATTATCCCTCGGGATGCTGTCGGCATTCGAGCACCATTTGCAGGCAAAATTACAGCCCTGAAGATGATAGACAAGTCTGTTACCCGGTCCGTCCTGAGAATAATTAAAACCCTTCTGAAGAATCTTCAAGCCTGCACCTCCCCTATTATATTTATTTATAATAACTCTTTTTAAATTAATAGTCAATAAGTTTAGCGGTAAATAAATCAAAAATTACTCGTTGAAATGAAACGTGAAATATGATATGATTAATGTGTATATGTTGAAAGGCGGTGACGGAATAGATATTTTAAAATTTGATGTTCTTACATCAACAAGCACCTACGCAAGAGAAAACGCCGCAAGCCTCCGTCTCCCGTCGCTGATAATTGCCGATGCACAAACTGCAGGCAGAGGCAGACGCGGTAACAGCTTTTATTCGCCCGAATCAAGCGGATTATATATGACGCTTCTTTTTGAACAGAATAATGATTTTCCGCTGATAACGCCCGCCGCCGCCGTTGCCGTTTGCTCTGTTATTGAGAAAGAATTCGGTATATTCCCGAAAATTAAATGGGTGAACGATATTTTTCTCGACGGCAAAAAAATATGCGGTATTCTTTCCGAAGCTTTTGCTGCAGAGGGCAGAAAAATGATTGCTGTCGGTATCGGAATCAATCTGACAACCGAAGCTTTCCCCGAAAGCATTCCCAACGCAGGAGCTCTCGGATTGGATTGTGACAAGCAGAAGCTTGCAGAAAAAATCAGCAGACTTTTACTTGAGTATTACGCAGACTCTGACAGCGGATTTATTCTGAATGAATACGAAAAACGGCTTTTTATTATAGGAAGAACCGTTGAATTTTATGAAAACAATCAACGCTTTACGGCAACTGTCAAGGGCATAAACAGCATGTGTAATCTTATTGTTGAAATGCCCGATAAAACAGAAAAAACGCTCTGTTCAGGAGAAATATCCATCATATTGTGAGGTAAAAATGAAAAACAGATTTTATATTTTATCCGCACTCATTCTGTGTCTGAGCATTATGCTTTGTGCATGCGGAAAAACAGGAAACATTGAAGAAACAGCTTCAGTAACCGAAATCGGTTCTACAGAAGAAACTACCGTTTACTCTGACCCGTCAACCGAGTATCAGACGGTAACTTATACCGATGTAAGCGGATATCATGTTGTTTCGAGAATCGAACCCTCAACGCAGGAAAGAACCCATCCCCCCATGCCTACATACAAAACAGAAACGCTCTATAATCCGCAGAACACCGAAAAAAACACAGCACCGAATCTGCCCGGCAAGAATGAAATAACAACGGGAGCTCCCGTTACATCGCCGCTCGAAACATCCGTTAATCTTTCCGAGCCCGAAACAATTCCCGAAAAATCAAAGGGGCTGTCGGTTCAGTTCAAAAGCGGTTCCGTCAGCAGAGGTGACGATGCAACAATAGCAATCAACGCTTCTTCAGGCAAGGAATATACAATCGAGGTTTACAGAAACGATAAAGAGCTTCTTAAGTCAGATAAACTTTTACCCAAAACAGCAGGAGCCAACGGCACCGTTTCATGGACTTTCCCGACTGATAACCTGTCGTCAGGATACAGAAAAATCATAGTCAGAGAAACAGGCTCTGATAATTTTATTCAAACATCAATTACCGTCAGATGAGGAGAAAAATCATGAGAAAAGGTTTTTACAAAAGCAACAGATTTCCGCAGAGATTCTGCGATTATTATTACGCATCAAACGGTCTGCTTTCTGATAAGGCTCTCTGCCTCGCAGCCGACAAGAACGGAACCGTTTATATCGGAACCGACTGCGGACTTAACTTCACAAAGGCTGACGGAAGCTTCGGTTCATTCGCCTGCGGCAACGTAAACATAATCCATGTAATGGGCGAAAAAGTTTATTTTTCAGCCGATAAAACAGTTTATGTTCTTGAAAACAGCAAGGTTTCCGAGCTCCGCACATTTGATGAAGAAATCAAAGGAATCAGCGGTCAGAAAGAAGTTTTTATAATAACAAGCAGCATTCTTTACCGCATGGCTGACGGAGAATTCATCCCCTATCATTCAACCGACCTTCCTTGCGAAGGACTTAAGATTTCAAACGGAAAGCTTGTTTCATTTTCAGGCAGATCGCTCTGCATTTTCGCAGGCAAGAGAAAGCATTGGATGTGCATTTTCCCCGAGCATTCAACCATGCCCGAATTCAGAATAAACTGCGTTGAATTCGACGACGCTCTCGGATTTATCTGGCTCGGAACAGACAAAGGCGCTTTCATCTATGATAATCGCAACGGATGGTACGGCCATAACGAAATAAACTGTCTCCCCGAAGAAGAAATATATTCAATCCGTTTCACCGATGACGGCAGAGTAATTCTGTCGAGCGATGCAGGTCTTGTTGTAATAAAGAACGGCGCTGCAAAATATCTTCCCGCAACAAGATGGACATGCTGCGAAAAGGTTAACGATGCAATAGCCGTCGGAAACGATATCTGGACAGCAACCGACGAAGGCGTTACCAGAATATCCGAAAAAGAGATGACTCTTGAAGAAAAAGCAGATTACTGCTTTGAACTTACAGAAAAATATTTCGTCAGAAAAGACGGATTTGTAACGGGACTTGACGAAATCAAAAACGGCGACATTTCAACGGGCAAGCCCAATATCACCGATAATGACGGTCTCTGGACCCACACATATCTCGGCTCGCTCTGCTATTGTTATGCGGTAACAAAAAACGAAAAGGTTCTTGAAGCCGCAAGACGCAGCATGCTTGCTACCGTAAAGCTCACAAAGGTTTCAGGAATCAAGGGCTTCACCGCAAGAGCGATTCGTTACGAAGGCGAAGACGGCTTCGGCATAATCGAAAACAGAGACTGGGAAGAATGGCATAAATCACCCGACGGCGATTGCGAATGGCTCGGAGAAACCTCAAGCGATGAAATGACGGGTCACTTCTTCGGATTCTCGCTCTACTATGATTTCTGTGCAAATGACGAAGAAAAAGCTCTTATCAGAGAAGTTCTCTGCGACATTGTTGACCATATCATCGAACATAATTACAGACTCTGCGATACCGACGGACTTCCCACAACATGGGCTATCTGGACTCCTTCCGAGCTTAACGGCAACAGCATGTGGATGTGGGAAAAATGCGTAAATTCCCTTGAAATGCTTACATTCCTCAACGTTGCTTACCATATCAGCGGCGATGAAAAATACAGAAAAGAATTCATGCGCCTTGCAATTGACGAGCATTACCTCATCAATGCCGCCCAGCATAAGAAAGACGATGCAAGAATAACCCACATTGACGATAATCTCGGATTCCTTTGCACAGCAACAATTCTCCGAATCGAAAAAGACGAGGCAATCAGAAAATATCTTCTCATGGGTATGAAGCATCATTGGGATTATGAAAGAGCGGAAAAATGCCCGACATGGAATCTTATTTACGGAGCATTTACCGACGATATGTGTGACATCGACACAGCAATCAAGGCTCTTCGCGATATGCCCATGGATTATTCAGGCAAAAGAATTCTCAACAGCAAGAGAAGAAACCTTGTTTACGATACCGAGCAGGAACGCTGGGGCGAAGAACCGCAGCTTCTCATTCCGCTTGATTATGATGAAAAAATATGCTACAACTACGATACAAATCCGTACGAAACTGACTGGGGCGGTAACAACAGCACTGCCTCACCGAGCTGCTATCTTCTCCCCTATTGGTTCGGCAGATATTACGGACTCATCGAGGAATAATATATGCAGATATCATTAACAAAAATATTTTCAACCATTCTCGTTTTTTTCTCTCTTTTTCTTGACCTTATCCTTGCGATTTTCGGAGGCTCAGGCGGAGAAACACCGACAACTCAGCCAACCGATGAACCGTCTTCCAACCCAAGCATCTCCGAGCCCTCAACAGAAAACACCGACGGAAAGTTTGTTTTCACCTCATACGGCTGGGGACACGGTGTGGGAATGAGTCAGGACGGCGCAATTCAGATGGCGAAAGACGGCAAAGATTATGAAGAAATTCTGCTCAATTATTACAGCGGAACAACAGTTAAAACCGACTCCGCAACACCCAAAACCGTAAAATACGGCGGCAAGAATATTCCGCTTGTTGAATATCTTTGCAGAACAGCAAAGCAGGAGATCGGTCCGAGCGCCCCGAAAGAAGCGCTCAAGGCTCAGATTGTTGCAATTTACACCTTTGCAAAGTGGTATGATTTTGATGTTGATTCATCGCGCCACGCATATGACAGCTCCTACAGCTACAGCGGAACGGACTTACATAAAGCATGTCTCTCGGTTCTCTGCATGGAAAACGATAACTCAACCCCAAAAGCAAAATATGTTGACTATAACGGCTCGGCGGCATTCACATGCTATTTCGATTCATGCGCAGGCAAAACAACTGCCGCAGCATCAACCTGGGGCGGAAATTATCCTTATCTATGCGGCGGAAACGCAAGCCCCGAAACCGTTGAAATCTCAACGGCTGAGTTTACTGTTGAAGAAATGAGAGAATATATTCTTGCTTATAACAACAGCATTATTCTTGAGGATGACCCATCTCAATGGCTCCGAATTGTTTCACATGATTCGGCATATAATGCATCCGTCGGATATGTTGAAACAATGAAGGTTGGTAACAAAGAAATAAGAGGCAACGCTTTCAGAGGAAGCGTTATGAAATATGCAATCCGTTCACATTGCTTTAAAATGGAATACATACCTGCATAAAAATGACCGCCCTGTGGTAATCCACAAGGCGGTTCTTTTATTCAGCCATTTTATCAAGAGTTTCTCCCGTCAGTCGGTAAACCGTCCAATCATCCATAGGCGTTGCGCCAAGAGACAAATAAAAATCAATACTCGGTTTATTCCAATCAAGACACGACCATTCAAGTCTGCCGCACCCTCTTTCAACAGCAATGCGGGCAAGCTTTTTAAGAAGAGCTTTGCCGTATCCTTTTCCTCTGAATTCGGGAAGAACAAACAAATCTTCAAGATAAATTCCGGCTCTGCCGAGAAATGTTGAGAAATTATGAAAAAAAAGCGCAAAACCAACCTTTCTGCCGTCTTCAACAGCAAAAATAACCTCGGCTTTTTTCTTTTCAAAAATCCATTCTTTAAGAAGTTCTTCGGTTGCAACAACCTGTGAACTCATTTTTTCATATTCGGCAAGTGCTTTTATAAATTCAAGAATCTCGGAGCAATCATCGGGCGTTGCGGCAACTGTCTCAAATGAATTCATTTAAGATATTCCCCTTTCATCGCATTGCTTTCAACAACAAATCCGAGAACCTCAACGGCATTCTTCTGAAGCTCACCGAGCGTTATTCCGTCCTTTTTGCCGAGAGTGCGCAGAAGTGTTCCGTCGGGCTTTCTTCTGCCCGTTCTTCCGCCGCCGGGCATCAGAACGTTAACACCTGCACGGACTCTGTAAGCCTGATCGCGGAGATTCGGGAATTCAGGTGACTTCGAGGAACGCATCCACCAGTCTGTCATTATACAGCCTTTATATCCCCATTCGCCGCGTAGAATACGGGTGCAAAGCTCATAATGATAATGACCCCATACGCCGTTTATTTTGTTATAAGAAGTCATGATATTCTGCGGTTTTGCTTCTTTCACACAGATTTCGAAGCCCTTGAGATAGATTTCTCGCAAAGCTCTCTCCGAGACGCGTGAATCGTTATATATACGGTTTGTTTCCTGATTGTTGCAGGCAAAATGCTTTGGGCAGGCGGAAACACCGCTGCTCTGAAGTCCGCTGACAACCGCTGCCGCCATTTTACCCGTAAGAAGAGGATCTTCGGAGTAATATTCAAAGTTTCTTCCGCAGAGAGGATTTCTGTGAATATTTATACCCGGAGCAAGAAGAACATCCGAGCCGAGTTTTTTCATTTCCTTACCCACTTCGGCATAAAGCTCCTTTGCAAGCTCTGTGTTCCATGAGCATGCAATTTCGGTTCCGACAGGCATAAGCGAAGCGCACGAGCTCAGACGGATACCTGAAGGTCCGTCGGTTGTTGTTACGGGAGGTATACCTTTTTTGCGCATTGAATCAAGAACACCGCCGTAAACAGCCGCATTGCCTTTTGCACCAAGAGGACTGTTCATTGTATAATCGCCTCTGCTGATTGCTTCAAGCTCGGTCTTTGAAAGAGTTGAAACAAACTGCTCGAGAGTAACCCTTCCGTTTCTTACATCCGCAAGGGTACAGCTTTTTCCGTAAGAAGGAAATTCCTTCGGAAGATTATCAAGAATAATCTTCTTCAGATCGTATTTTGCAAGAGGAACAGGCTCATAGGCTATTCCGTCGGGCGTTGCTTTCATTCTGTTGAACGAAACGGCAGGAGCAGCTGTCTGCGACAGTCTGAGGGTAATCTCATCCTCCTGCTGAACATAGCTTCCGCACTCAGCTGCAGAGCGTACATCCGAACCGAGATAAATCTTATATTCGCCTTTTTCAAGTATGTATGAAAATTCGCTTACATCATCGTACGAAGCCATATCGGAGATATTGAAAGAAAGAGAAACTTTTTCTTTTTCGCCGATACCGAGAATACCTGTTTTGACAAATGCCGCAAGAACTCTCGAGGGCTTGCCGAGCCTTCCGCACGGAGCTTCGAAATAAACCTGAACAACCTCTTTGCCCGAATATTCACCGATATTCTTTACATCTGCTTCAACTGTTATCCTACCGTTTTCAGCGATGAAAGAAATGTTTTCAAATGAAAACTCGGTATAGCTTAATCCGAATCCGAACGGATAAAGAACTCTGTGTTTTTTGAATGTTTCAAAATAACGATAACCGACATAAATATCCTCGGTGTAGCAATTGAACTTTCTGTCACCGAAATCGTTGCTTCCGGGATAACGCTTATAGCTTGTTGCAACGGTATCGGTCATTTTACCGCTCGGAGAAACATCGCCCGAAAGAACATCTGCAACAGCATTGCCGCTTTCCATGCCGCTCTGCCATACATAAAGAATGGCGGAAATTCTGTCACCGTAAGCGTTGATGGCGCACATATCCATAATGCTTCCGCAATTAAGAAGAAGAATTACCTTTTTGAATTTTTCGGTAACGGCATCAAGCATGGCATGCTCTTCATCCGTCAGATAATAGCTGCCCTTTTCAAGCTTGTTTTCTCTGTCCTCACCTGCAGCTCTGCCGATAACAACAATTGCCGTATCCGATTCTTCAGCTGCTTCCGCGGCAAGCGCAGAGGTAACGGGCATTTCATCATAGCACATAGGCCAATGCCCCCAGAATCCGTCATCAACGGGGTTTTCGGCACACCATTTTTCATAAACGGCTGCAAGATTTTCATTGATTTTTATATTCTTATTTGCCCTTAAGCCGTCAATAAGACTGATTTTATAAGGTGCATTGACATCGCCGCCCGAGCCGTAGCCGACATAGAAATAATCGCGCTGAACTCTTCCGAAAACGGAAACGGTCCTCTCAGAATCAAGGGGCAGAACTTTATTGTTATTTTTCAGCATAACAATACCCTCGGAGCCAATCTGCCGACAGAGAGAAACTATTTTTTCTTCAGGCTGATATCCGTTACCGATTTTTGAATTTGAATCCTGCGCTGTTGCAGCATTGGTAACAGCATTAACAACCTTACCGATAACCTTGAACGCTTTCTTTTTTATGATGTTCATATATGTCACCTCTTAAATTAAATATATCATAATATATTCCTGCCGTCAACAAAAAACAGCCCTGCGAAAAACGCAGAGCTGTTCTGAAATTAAAGTTCATAGTCAATCGCAACGCTTGCTTCTCTGACAGCGTGCATATGGGTTTTAACCACTGAGCAATGATACGGATCGTTCTGATAATCCTCAAGCGCCTTTGCATCGTCAAGAACAACCTCAAGAATCAGGTCATAAGAACGCTCGGAATGAAGAAAATCAACTCCAACCGCAATATCGCGGATAAGCGGAACATTGCCTTTCATTGAAAGCAAAACTTCCTTTGCTTTTTCGCAGTTTTCAGGACTGTTATCCTTTAATTTGAAACAAACAATATGCTTTATCATGTTAACCTCCGTTTATCCGAAAAGAAGTTCAAAGAATTTTACCGAATAACCCTTATCATTAAGATCGCCGTAAACTCCGATATTATTGAACACGGCATAAACAGTTCCTATAAATCTGAAAACGAAGTTATAAAGAGGAGGCATTTTATCGCTGTGGCCGCCGTCCTTATCAGATTTTTCAATCGTGAACGAGCTGAAGCAAACATCGCTTTCAATCGCATAAGACTTAACGGTTAAGGAATTCTCGGTAAAATCTATCAGGTTATATATTTTATCCTGAGTCAGATATTCTATGCCAACATTTTCGCCGAGAGAGATATTCGTATCATTTCTCGGTCTGTTAAGAGAACCCGAAACCATGTATACTGTTCCGTTGGGATCCTTTACGGTTGAACCGTTGGTCACGGGAGCAACGGACTTGTTGTTATACATAACATCGGAAACAGTATAATAATGGCTGTGGCCGAGAAGAACAAGGTCAATGCCGAACTCATCGGCAATAGGTGCCCAGAGAATTCTGTGAAGGGCATTTTCGCTCTCTCTGTGCGGAATTCTGCCTCCGTAAAGGTCATGATGGAACATCATTACCTTCCAGTCAACATTGGGATTTGCTTTCACAGCCGACTTAATAAAGTTCCTGTGATCAACTGAGCTTGCGTTGTTGCTGTCCATAACAAGGAAGAGAACATTGTTCTTTACGAAATAGTAATCCGAACCAACATATGACGAAACCATGTGGTTACCCTGATTCGGCATGTTGGTAAAGGTTTTGTAATCAACACCCTTTCTATCATGGTTACCGATTGTTGTAGCAATGGGAATGCTCTTAACAACAGGCGTTGCAGTCAGTCCGATATATTCGCTCTGAAGTCCCTCGCTCGCCTGATCGCCTGCAGAAAGAATAAGTGAAATATCGCTGTTCGTTTCAAGCGCTTCATTCAAAGTAAGATCAAAATTATTTGCAGTTTCTTTGATATGCTCGGGATCATTTGCATCATAGCTGACATGAATATCGGTCATATAAACTGCAGTAAAGCTGTTGTCACTGTCCGTTTCAAAGCTGTAAACAGCTGATGCAAAATCTCCTGCCTTGCACTGATAATAATATGTTTTTCCTTTTTCAAGTCCCGTTACGGTAACCTTGTTTGCATAGTTGCCGCTATAGGTTTCAACTGAATAGCCCGAAAATCTTTCAGCTTCGCTCATATCGGATTTCTGCGATACGAGAATTTCGGGAACAGCTTCTTCGTCAGTATACCATGAGAAATTTCTCTGTGAATCGTCTGCACCCGGAAACATAACAATTCCGGCTTTTGCATCTGCGGTTTCCCAATAAGTTTTCCAGTCATCAAGCGAAACCGCAAACGAAGGCATAACAGCAGTAAACAACATTACAGCTGCAAGAAGAACTGAAAGAAAGCTTTTTTGTTGTTTTTTCATATGAATTACCTCTTTCTGAAATCATACAGTGTATATTACAATAAGAATACCTTTATCAACGCTGATTTCGGAAGCTTTTCCGACAAACTCATTGCTGACCCCCAGAGAAAAAAGATTGGTCAGCCTTGCATCATCAAGCTCATATTTAAGCCCTTTTATCGTTACTCCCATACTGACATCCGAATGAGAGAAAACAGAAATATAACCTTTCATGGAAGAGTCGAAGCTTAACGATGAATTCTTTATTGCGGCTATGCAGCAGCCGTCGCCGTGGATTATGTGAGCAAAACCTCTGTCAGCAAGCGATGCCGCAAGCTGAATATTGGCTTGGGTGTGGTCAAGTCTGCCGCCCGTAGCGCCGAAAATTTCAAATTCAGTGTAGCCCTCACGGATTCCCTCTTCAACCGCTGCGTACATATCCGTAATATCCTTTTCAGGCTTGAGACGGATAACATTATCTCCCTGGGGTACACAGCCGAGAGAATCAAAATCGCCAATAACAATATCTGCCGTCAGACCTGATTTTTCAAGATGCTTCACGCCTGCGTCAGCGGCAATTATCATATCGCCTTTTTCTTTTTTTATCGGCAGCGAATTGCATTCGCCCGCACCGACAATATAACAAACGGACATAAAGATTACCTTTCAATAAATGATTTTATATTTTACTCTTATTTTTTTATTATGTCAAGAAAGCGGAATTGAAATCGGAACGGAAATGTGATATTATTTGTTTATACTGAATGCGGAGGGGTTTCCATGGAAAACAACACACCGATAAAAGAGCTTGAGCTTTATATTATCCGCCACGGTCAGAGCATGGGTAACGCAGGATACGGCGATAGAACAGACCTGACCGAACAGGAAAAACACGATCCCGTTCTGACTGAAAAAGGAATTGATCAGGCAAATAAAGCAGGAAAATATCTGAGCGAAATTGATTTTGATGCTGTTATTTCAAGCGCAATGCTCCGGGCGGCTCAGACAGCAACGGAAATTCTCAAATACCAGAAAACAGACAAGCCGCTTAATATTTTGCCTATGATATGCGAAATGATGATTTCGCCCGAATATAAAGGCGTGAGCCTGAGCGAGCTTCAGAAAATCAACTCCGATGCAGTGCTTGCTCCCGATATCAGCGCCGATTCGCCGATGATTTATCATACAGACGATGAAGAAAGTACATACGAAAGAGCAGAAAAAGCTCTGAGCTATCTCAGGGAACATTTCAAAAACGGAGAAAAGGTTGCGATTGTTTCTCATGCCGCGTTTATAACTTATCTTGTTTTTTCTCTGATGGGCTTTAAGAAGCAAGCTCCGTGCTTTGATGTTGACTTCCATAACACAAGCATAACCAAGGTTACCCTGTATAAAAAAGGAACAAACAAATACGGCGATACGGTTTTTGAAGTTTTGAACGACACCGCTCATTTAAAAGAAAACGGAATAATGTAAAAAAAGCCTCTGCGTTTTATCCGCAGAGGCATATTTTTTATTCAAATGCTTTAAGAGAAAGATCGTCGCCCGAAACCATGAATCTGGGATAATCGGGATTAATTCCCGCGTAGAATTCGTCTCCGTCATATGTCATAAGCCATGTGAAGAATTCTGCATAATCCGTTCCGTAGCTGCCGCCGACATGCGGAGCACCTTTAATGATATATGTATATTCGGGAAGAATAGCCGTAGAAAGGTCAACAACTCTGTCGGGAGAAAGATATTCGGGGTTTTCAGCAACATAATCTTCTCCGAGCGTTTTGCCGTAAGGAGCAACCGTTGCATAGCCCGACATCTGATATGTTTCGAGAATTCCGTCGCCGTTCATTGAAGCACCCTCATAAACGGGAATAAGAGGTGTGTCATAATGAGCTACAACCGCTATCTGAACACCGTTTTCAAGCATCTCATCAAGAAGTTCGTTTCTGCTGTCTGCCATATCCCAGAGTGCCTGGATTTTGCTGTATAACACCTTATTGGATTCTGTATCGCCTTTGAGTATAAAATCAATTGCAGACTGTCTGTCTTCCGGCTGAACAAGCGCCCAGAATGTAAGCGTTCCGCCGAAAACGGGATAAAGAACCTGATCGTTGACGGGTTCAAGATATTTTGAAGTAAACTTGCCTGCAAGCGAAGAAACAAGGTTAAACACACCCGTAAACTTCAGAGCCTTGATAAGGAAATTAACGGCAGGCATATCCGCGGTTCCGTCATTCGCAATGTTATAAAGAGTATCGGGAGCGATTTCAAGCTTTCCGCTGAGAAGGTCCGATGCAACCTGACCGCCGCAGAAAGTTGATGACATGAAGCAAACACGGTTCACTCTTTCATAGCCGTATTCGGTAAGATAAGCAAGAGTCATAATTCCGCCCATGCTGCAGCAGGCAATATTAACCTTATCGTGTCCCGTTTCTTCAACCATTGTTTCGATCATTTCATTGATTTCATCTGCAACAACAAAAGGATCGATTCTCCAGTCATAATTGAAATAGTATGCATGATCGCCGATTTCTTCAATCATTGTTCTGATCATGCCGTATTCGCTGTCAATACCCTCGCATAAATTCTCATAGTTCTCTGCAGCAAGAGGATATCTGATAGCTCCCGTCTGATGCTTTGATGTTCCGTCGGGATTCATTTTGATGTATTCAAAAATATTGCTTGCTATTGCGGCAATTGCGTTGACCGTCGGATCAAGGCTTGCCGAAAGAACGGTTCCGAAAAGACCTTTGAAAACCTCAGAAACTATGTAACCTGCATCTGCTCTGATTGCCGCCGCCTGATTTTCAGTACCGATATCAGTATAAAGACCGCCGAAATCCATTCCGCGAATAACTATAACGGGAACATCGGTGCAGGTTTCGGGGTTATGCTCCGATGCCGCAAAAACGGGAAGAACGCCCGAAAGAGCGATAACAAGCGCAAGAATCAAAACAATGAATTTTTTCATATTAAATCCCCTCTTCGATTAAATTAAAACAAGTGTATCATCTTTTTCGGCAAGATTGAAAAGAACGGGACGCTCCAACGGATTTTCATTGGGAGAATGAAGAATAAGATGCTTATTACCGTTAAGATCATCAAATATCATTCCGTGACCGCCGTCTTTATCAAACAAAGGCACTTCATGATGCCAATTGCCGTCAATTTCACCGTTATCGGAATACGCGACAGCCTGAACATAACCTAACGGAGTAAAGGTTGACCAAATCATGAGAAGCCTGCCGCCCTTTGTTCTGTACATAAACGGACCGTCAGTTATAAATTTATCCCTGCTCTTATCCGCCCAAAAAGGCTCCGATGCTTTAAAAAGAAGAACAGGCTCACCTGCAGCTGCAGACAAATCATCCGTCAGAGGCATTGCATGAATCTCGCCATCCGTAACCTGAACCCATTCACGGCAGAAAACAATATAAGGCTTACCGTTTTTATCAACATAGAAAGTTCCGTCAAGGCACTGCCAGCCGTCAGGTGTTATAGGCCCGTCTGTAAACGGAAGAAACGGACCTTCGGGAACATCGCTGCGAAGAATCTGCGTTGCTCTGTGTCTTCCTTCCGCGCGGAAAGAAACAAACATATAAAATTTTTCGTTGAACTTATGCACCTCGGGAGCCCATACCTCTTTATCAGCCCAGAAATTTTCGGGTACAGCAAAGCACTCAATGGGTTCACTCCAGTTTTCAAGATCCGAGCTGACATAAACATCAAGACCGCTTGCAGAAGTCCATGCAGTTTCGCCTCTTGTTCCGTAAAGATAGTATTTTCCGTCATCAACAAGGACAAACGGATCTCGGATATTAATATCGCAGAATTTCATACCGTTCACCTCTTAAAAATCAACCTTATAATGATGAACAAAAATTCCGATAAGCTTGTTATAATCAAGAACATGCATTACCGCGCCGTCCTCGGATTCCCAGAATGTCAGACCCTCAGCCTCGACATTGTCACCGCCGACATCCCTGAGCGCGGCAACCTCAACTTCACCCGTTTCGATGTCAACAGAAAGAATTCTCTTATAGGTTTCATAACCCTCAATATCGTTGGAAAGATAAAGTGTTCCGTTATAAAATTCGCCGCCCTGAATTCTGTGAACAGGTTCCGAAAGCTGGATGTTATCGACATTTTTCATTCCGTCATTTATATCATAAACGCGGATATACTCGGCGTCTGTCCATTTTGAAGCGTAGAGCAAGCCCGTCTCTCCGTCAACAGCAAGCCACGGAATTCCGTCATCATAAAGTTCATTGGGCAGGTCATAAACCTCACCCGTAGGCTTAAGCGTCTCGCAGTCAAAAACAACAATGCAGGCATAGCATTCATCGCCGCCCTCAACGGAGGCATAAATCTTTCCGTTATAACAGCTGATTCCGCCTATATGATTGTTTCCTCTGTCCTCGCAGATATCGGGAAGAGGGTTAACCCTGCTCTGAACAAGCTCCATATCGTCAAAAGTAAATTTTGCAAGTGCCTGAAGATTAAGCGCAGTTATTGAACCGCTTGTATAAAAATATTCGCCGTCTGTAGTTATGCCCTGCCCCATAAGAAGAGCTTTTTCAAAAACAAAAACATTCTTTGAAACAAGCTCTGCTGTATCTGTTGATTTTGCAACGGGACTTGTCAAAAGAGTGATAATCAAAAGAGGAAGAGTTAGAACAGACCAGATTTTTCTTAAAATAAACATGAAACATTCACTCCATATAATTTGATACATTAGATGATAACACAGATCAGATAAAATATCAAATACATACCGTTTTTTTGAAAACAAAATTAATCAAAAATTTTTGTTAAGTATTTACAAAAAAACTTCATTTTGCTATAATACTTTACATCATTAAACGATTCGGGAGGATTAAAATGAAAAATTTCAAAAAAATAATGGCTCTCATTCTCTCCGCGGCAATGCTTCTCACAGCAGCACCCGTTGCTTTTGCAAGCGCTGATTTTGACTATGAAATCACAAGCCCCTATGAAACAATTGATTTCAGCACAGTCAACCAGTACAAGACCGATCTTCACAGCCACACAACCTTCAGCGACGGTCACGAAACTCTCCCCGCCATGGTTGAAAGACATTATGAGCTCGGCTTTGATATCTACGCCATGACAGATCACGGTACTGTCAGCTACGGCTATACAACCCAGACCTTCAATCAGCCTCTCAAGCTCATCTCATGGGTAAAGAACGGCGATGTTTATAATGATGTTCTTGAAGTGAACGGCAAAACAGCAGACGGCACAGATTACAGAGTTGATACCGACGCCAACACTAAAGACGAATATTACATTCAGACAAAAGACGGCGCTGACGGACAGGCAATGCTCCGCGTTCCTTACGGCAACGAGCAGAACCCCACATCCTTCAACAACGCTCATGTAAACACATGGTTTGTTGATTACGGCAACGGCAGACTCGGCGGAACAAGCGAATACATCACTCCCATTGCTGCAGTTGACAAGCTTGGCGGACTTTCCGTTATCAACCATCCCGGCGAATATACAAATGCAAGAGATGAAGATAACGAAGAAGATGCATATAATGTTGACGATCCCGTTTATAACTACAAAATAAACAAGTTTGCAAAAATCCTCATTGATTATGATACCTGCATCGGTATTGACATCAACAGCAAAGGTGACGGCAGAACCCGTTATGACAGAAAGCTCTGGGATATTCTTCTCCAGAAAGTTGTTCCCAACGGCAGAAATGTTTACTCCATTGCAACCTCCGACGCTCACAACCTTGAAATTGTTGACTCGGGCTACACAATGGTTCTCATGAACGAGCTTACTTCGGCTGACCTCAAAAATGCAATGGCAAACGGTCAGATGTTTGCGGCAAGCAAATATATCGGCAATGTCAATGAAATGACCGCTTATAAAGCTATAGCCGAATCAATCGACACTCCCGAAGCAAAACAGCTTGTTAAAATGCTTGATGAAGCTCTTGCAGCAGATGATAAGTTCTACGCAGGCGAAGATGCAGTTGTTCCCGTTATCAATAATGTTATCATCAATGAAAATGACGATATAATTTCACTCGAAACAGAAAACGCTGTTATTATCCGCTGGATTGCAGACGGAAAGCAGATTCATGTCGGCAATTCAATCGACCTCGACGATTATTCGGATAAAATCGGAAGCTATGTAAGAGCAGAGATCGTAGGCGTCGGCGGTGTTATGTATACTCAGGCGTTCACCCTTGATTATGACGGCGCACCCGAAGCTGAGAACTTTGATAACTTCGTTGATTTCGGCGGTTTTGTTTCAATAATCTGCGATACTCTCATCAAGATGCTCCCCTATATTCTTCCCCTTAAACTCATCTTCAAAATTGCAGGTAAATAATTATTAAAGCCTCCGAAATCGGAGGCTTTTGTTTTTTTACCTTGATTTTCGTTGCAAATGCAACAAATGTTATCTAAAGATATGGTTATTTCTAATACAGAATAATATTCTTGTGTTGTTATGCTACAATAACATCAGTTCCCCGACACAAAGATTTTCTGAGTGAAAGGTTACGGCTTAACATTTACATCAAGGATAAGTATGTCCTTTTTCTGCCGTGCCCTTTCGGGTGCGGTATTTTTATTTTCGGAGGAAAAAACAATGGAAACAAGAGTTGCCGTTATGAGTATAATTGTTGAGAACAACAACAGCATTGAACAGATTAATTCATATCTTCATGACTACGGCGATTATATAATCGGCAGAATGGGCATCCCCTATAAGCAGAAAAAAATCAACATCATCAGCATTGCCATTGATGCTCCGCAGGATACGATTTCAGCTCTTTCGGGTAAAATCGGAAAGCTTGACGGAGTAAGCGTAAAAACAGCTTTCTCATCGGTGATAAGCCATGAATGATGCATTCAGACTTATTGACAGGCTTTTTGCCAAGCATTCGCTGACAGTTGAAGAATACGAAAAGCTGATCGAGCTCAGATCCCCCGAGGTTACGGCATACCTTACCGAAAAAGCTGTTCAGAAAAGAAAAGAAACATACGGCAACAGAGTATATATCCGCGGACTGATTGAAATCAGCAACATCTGCAAAAATGACTGTTACTACTGCGGTATCAGAAGGGGCAACAAAAACTGTGAGAGATACCGTCTGAGCGAAGATGAAATTCTTGAGTGCTGCAGAGAAGGCTATGCTCTCGGATTCCGTACCTTTGTTATGCAGGGCGGCGAGGATGCTTTTTTCAGCAATGATGTTCTGTGCAACATAATCAGGAAAATCAAATCCGAATGCCATGGCTGCGCCGTTACGCTGTCCCTCGGAGAAAGAAGCAAGGAAAGCTATCAGCGATTATTTGATGCGGGTGCAGACAGATACCTGCTCCGCCATGAAACCGCAACCGAAAAACACTATCGCAAACTCCATCCCGATTCAATGAGTTTTTCAGACAGAATGAGTTGTCTTTCCGATCTGAAGAAAATCGGTTTTCAGGTCGGATGCGGATTTATGGTAGGCTCCCCTTTCCAGACGGTTTCCGATATCGCACGGGATCTGAAATTTATCGAAGATTTTTCGCCCGACATGTGCGGTATAGGACCTTTTATTCCGCATAAGGATTCCCCCTTTGCCGAGTTCGGCGCAGGAAGCGCAGAATTAACATGTTATCTGCTTTCGGTAATCCGACTGATTAAACCGAATATCCTTTTACCTGCAACAACGGCGCTCGGTTCAGTCAATTCCGACGGAAGAGAAAACGGAATCAGAGCAGGCGCAAATGTTATCATGCCGAATCTCTCCCCGAAATCCGTTCGAAAAAAATATGAGCTTTATAACAACAAGCTGTCTGACGGAGACGAATCGGCGCAGAATCTCGAAAACCTGAAAAAGAAAATGCTGAATATCGGTTATGAAATTGTAACCGACAGAGGCGATATTATAAAATAATCAAACAATCCGAAAGAAGGAATTAATATGGCAGTTTACAACCCCAAATCTCTCAAGGCAGAAGAATTCATCAATCATGAAGAAATTCTTGAAACTCTTGAATATGCCGAAGCCAACAAAAACAATGTGGAACTTATTGACAGTATTCTTGAAAAGGCGCGTCCCCAGAAGACTGCAACAGGCTGTGTATGCAACGGGCTTACTCACAGAGAAGCCTCCGTTCTTCTCGCATGCGATATTCCCGAAAAGATAGAAGAAATCTATAAAATCGCAGAGGAAATAAAGCTTGCATTTTACGGTAACAGAATCGTTATTTTCGCTCCCCTTTACCTCTCCAACTATTGCGTAAACGGCTGTGTTTACTGCCCCTATCATCTTAAAAACAAGCGTATTCCCCGCAAGAAGCTCACTCAGGAAGAGGTCAGAAAAGAGGTTATCGCACTTCAGGATATGGGTCATAAACGCCTTGCCATCGAGTCAGGCGAGGACCCCGTCAACAACCCTATCGAATATATCCTCGAATGCATCAAAACAATTTACAGCGTCAATCATAAAAACGGGGCAATCCGCCGCGTTAATGTAAATATTGCCGCAACAACGGTTGAAAATTACAGAAAGCTCAAAGACGCAGGCATCGGAACATATATTCTGTTCCAGGAAACATACCATAAGGAAAGCTACCTTGAGCTTCATCCCACAGGCCCCAAGCACGATTATGCTTATCACACCGAGGCTATGGACAGAGCCATGGAGGGCGGCATTGATGATGTAGGTCTCGGCGTTCTTTTCGGACTGGAGCTTTATAAATACGAGTTCGCAGGACTTCTCATGCATGCCGAACATCTTGAAGCCGTTCACGGCGTAGGTCCGCATACAATCAGCGTTCCGAGAATCAAGCATGCCGACGACATCGACCCCAATGCGTTCGACAATTCAATTTCAGACGACACTTTTGCCAAAATCACTGCCTGCATCCGTCTTGCAGTACCTTATACGGGTATGATTATCTCAACAAGAGAATCCGAAGAAGTGCGCGGTAAGCTTCTTCGTCTCGGTATTTCTCAGGTCAGCGGCGGCTCAAGAACTTCTGTCGGCGGATATGCTGAGCAGGAGCGTCCGCACGATACAGAGCAGTTCGATGTTTCCGACCAGAGAACCCTTGACGAGGTTGTACGCTGGCTTATGCAGAACGGTCATATCCCCTCATTCTGCACAGCATGCTACAGAGAAGGCAGAACGGGTGACCGTTTCATGAGTCTTTGCAAGAGCGGTCAGATCCTCAACTGCTGCCATCCGAACGCGCTCATGACTCTTACAGAATATCTTGTTGACTACGCTTCGGAGGAAACCAAGAAAATCGGTTACGAAATGATTGTAAAGGAGCTCACAAGGGTTCCCGGTGAAAAAGTGCGCAGAATAGCGGAACAGAATATCATTGATATAAAGAACTCAAACCGCAGAGACTTCAGATTCTGATAAAAGGAGATTTTCCATGGGACTTAACGATACCGTTTCCGCGGAAAGAATTCATATAGGATTTTTCGGCATGCGTAACGCAGGCAAATCAAGCCTCGTAAATGCTGTTACAGGGCAGGAACTTGCCGTTGTTTCCGATGTCAAAGGTACGACAACCGATCCCGTCAAAAAGGCTATGGAGCTTTTGCCGCTCGGTCCCGTTGTTATAATCGACACACCCGGAATTGACGATGAAGGCGAGCTTGGAGAGCTTCGTATAAAAAAAGCGAACCAGGCGCTTTCGCAAACCGATATCGCCGTTCTTGTTGTTGATTCTCAAAAAGGTCTGAGCGATAAAGATAATTCTCTGATTGAAGAATTCAGGCTCAGAAAAATCCCCTATATCATCGCTTATAACAAATCCGATTTGCATTTGGCAGAGCAATCAGAAAACTCTGTTTCCGTCAGCGCAATAAACAAGTCTAACATCAGTGAATTAAAAGAAAAGATTGCTTCTCTTGCAAAAGAAAACAAGAACGAAAAACGCATTGTAGCAGATCTTCTTGAAAACGGAGATACGGTTATTCTTGTTATTCCGATAGACGAATCTGCGCCTAAAGGCAGACTTATTCTGCCTCAGCAACAAACAATCAGAGATATCCTTGATTCGGGCTGCACGGCAATTTGCTGCCGTGATACAGAGCTTTCGCAAACGCTTGATTCTCTCGCAAAAAAGCCGAAACTCATCATCACCGATTCACAGGCATTCGGAAGAGTATCAAAGGATGTTCCCGAGGATATTCCCCTCACCTCTTTCTCAATTCTTTTTGCAAGATATAAAGGAGACCTTCCCGAGCTTGTAAAAGGAGCGGCAACGCTTTCAAAAATCAAAAACGGAGATAAGATTCTTATTGCCGAGGGATGCACTCATCACAGACAGTGCAACGATATCGGAACCGTCAAAATGCCACATTGGATAGAAGAGTTCTCGGGAGCAAAACCCGATTTCAGCTTTACAAGCGGAACGGAATTCCCCGAAAACCCCGAAGCTTTTTCGCTGATTGTTCATTGCGGAGGCTGCATGCTCAATGAAAAAGAAATGAAAAGCAGAATCAAAAGAGCAACAGATGCTGATATACCGATTGTCAATTACGGAATCGCAATCGCTCATATGCACGGAATCCTGCGCAGAAGCATAAGCATGTTTCCTCAGGTTCTAAAACTGCTTGATGAATGATTATACGCCTGCAACAGATTGTTGCAGGCTTTTTTATGTCATTTTTCTTCTGTCAACATATACTGTAATTAGAGGTCTGTCCTCAAAACTGAAAGGAATGATTCTAATGGCCGATTATTCGGTTTATCATCGAAGGCAAATGCATAAGCCCGAGATGTTTTCACGCTCGGTTTCTCCCCTTCCGTCAAATTTTGCCGTAGCAATGATGTATGTGCCGATGCAGACGGACACAACGATGTTTGATGAAATGAAAGCGCTTGAATGCGGAACACTTTTCCAGGTTCTCAACAAGCCTTTTGCAGGGAAGTGCTGCAAATGACAAAAAGAGAAGCAATGCTCAAAAAGCTGAGCGCATATCAGTTCGCAATGTGGGATATGCATTTATATCTTGACACTCATCCGTGGGACCTTTCCATGCTTGAGAATCACAACAGAACTGCCGCAAAAGCCAGACAGCTCAGATCAGAATTTGAAGACATGTTCTGTCCTCTGACCGCTGCCAAAGCACAGGGCGTTGAATGGCTTAAAGGTCCCTGGCCCTGGGAAATTGAGGAGTGTGACTGCTGATGTTTGTTTATGAAAAGAAATTACAGTATCCCGTTAAAATCAAGAACCCAAATCCGAAATATGCACAGATTATAATTTCGCAGTACGGCGGTCCCGATGGCGAACTCGGCGCATCGCTGAGATATCTCAGTCAGCGCTTTGCAATGCCGTTCGATGAGGTAAAAGGACTTTTAACGGACATAGGTACATCAGTTGTACTATGGTCTCTTCGAGCATTTTCGCCCTCATTCTCGGTCACATTTTCGGAATATTGTTCAGCTTTCGGATAAAAAGAAGAACCTGCCGCCGTTACAACGGAAGATAATGCGAATTTCCATTTAAACGGCAGCAGGTTTAATTTTACTGTTATTATGTTGTCTTTTGATACGGTCATCGACTCAAGTATCTGTTTTATGAACTCATCATTGTTCTCTCCCGAAGTGAGTATTGCTTTTGCATACGCAACGCACTCGGCGATTATTTCATCCTTTTTCTCACGGTCAAGTGTGTTGGCAACACAGCTCTGAAGCTCGGTTTTAAGGCTTTCGATTTCACTGTCAAGCTGAACGGACATTTCTTTGAATTCTTCTCTTGTTATACACTTATCGAGATACAAATCCACAAGTGCTTTTCTGCGTTCGGTTTTCTTGTCGAACTGCTCTTTTTTACGCTCAAAATCATTGTTGTCGCTTTGCAAAAGCACCTCTTCAAGCTGTTTTTTCAGTAACGAAAGAAATCTGTTTTTATCGGCGGTCATCATTTCAATGACACTTGTCATAATGTTTTTCAGGTCATCGTGAGCAATATGGTCTATCGAGCAGCCGACTTCTTTGCCTGTCACGGAATCAATATGCTTTGTCTTTCCGTTTTGCCTTCGGTTATAGCATTGCCAGTATTTGAAATAATTACCGCTTCTCAACTTTTTATTATGAAACACAAAGCTTGAACCGCATTCCTCGCAGGTGATTTTACCCGAGAAACAATAACGGTTGCCGAGCTTTTTCTTTTGCTCATCACTCGGAGAACGGCGTTCAAGCTCCTTTTGTGTCAGCTCAAAAAGCTCACGGCTGATAATCGGTTCGTGGTGGTCACGGATAATAACAAACTCTTCTTCTCCTCGGTTGAGAACCTTTTCGTGGGTCAGGTAATTAGGTGTGAGCGTTTTCTTCTGCACCAAATCACCGCAGTATTTTTCGTTACGAAGCGTGCGGAGAATTACTGTGTTAGTCCAGTTTTTGTTGGTGAAAGTTGGTATTCCTTCTTCTTTTAACTCTCTTGCGATGGTGCAGGTGCCTTTGCACTCGATTGTGTACTTATGAAAAATCTTACGGACTATTTCCGCACCTTCGGGATTTATGTAAAGCTTACCGTCACGCACGTCATAGCCAATCATACTTTTGCCGAAAACAACACCCTGTTCCATTCTGCGTTTCTGACCCCATTTAACACGTTCGGAAGTCTTGCGGCTTTCTTCCTGTGCGATTGACGCCATAATCGTTAAACGAAGCTCTGCATCGGGGTCAAGGGTAAAAAGATTATCGTTTGCAAAGATAACACCGATACCGTATTCCTTGAGCTTTCGGGTGTAATAAATGCTGTCGAGAGTGTTACGGGCAAAACGGCTGATTTCCTTGGTGATTATCAGGT
>JAZPXO010000073.1:0-142045 GCA_045543735.1 Acutalibacteraceae bacterium | reverse complement strand
GGCTCACAGAACGACATGGCTACGATCCGACTTAGGCTCTTATCAGAGAAGGCATGAAGAATGTTACCGCGGGCGCAAACCCCATGGTAGTCAGAAAGGGTATGGCAAAGGCTGTTGATACAGCTGTTGCATGCCTTAAGAAGAATGCCAAGCCTGTTTCCAGCACTCAGGATATCGCAAGAATCGGCACAATTTCTTCAGGTGATGAGGAAGTCGGCAAGTTCATCGCTGATGCTATGGAAAAGGTTACCGCAGACGGCGTTATCACCGTTGAGGAATCCAAGATTGCTGTTACCGAGGCAGAGGTTGTTGAGGGCATGCAGTTTGACAGAGGATATATTTCTCCCTATATGGTAACAGACACAGACAAGATGGAAGCTGTTATCGACGATGCACTTATCCTTATCACTGATAAGAAAATTTCGAGCATTCAGGACCTTCTTCCTCTTCTTGAGCAGATTATGCACGCAGGCGGCAAGCTTGTTGTTATTGCTGAAGATGTTGAGGGCGAAGCTCTTTCAACCATCCTTGTCAATAAGCTCAGAGGCGTATTTACCTGCGTTTGCGTCAAGGCTCCCGGTTTTGGCGACAGAAGAAAGGAAATGCTTCAGGATATCGCTATCCTTACAGGCGGCGAGGTTATCACATCCGATCTCGGTCTTGAGCTCAAGGAGACCCAGCTTTCACAGCTCGGCAGAGCCCGTCAGGTAAAGGTTTCAAAGGAAAACACAATCATTGTTGACGGTGCAGGTGAAAAGGACGGCATCGCATCAAGAGTTAATCAGATAAAGCTTCAGATTGAAAACACAACATCCGATTTCGACAGAGAAAAGCTTCAGGAAAGACTTGCAAAGCTTTCAGGCGGCGTAGCTGTTATCAAGGTAGGCGCGGCAACCGAAACCGAAATGAAGGAAAAGAAGCTCCGCATCGAGGATGCTCTTGCAGCAACCAAGGCTGCTGTTGAAGAGGGCTGCGTTGCAGGCGGCGGCGTTGCTCTGCTCAACACAATAGACGATGTCAAGGCTCTTCTTAACGGCACAGAGGATGCTGACGAAAAGACCGGTATCAAGATTGTTCTCAAGGCTCTTGAGGAGCCCGTACGCCAGATTGCGGCAAACGCAGGCCTTGAAGGCTCAGTTATCGTTAATGCTATCCTTTCCTCGGGCAAGGCAGGCTACGGCTATAACTTTGCAGCAGACGACTATTGCGATATGGCAACAGCAGGTATTCTTGATCCTGCAAAGGTAACCCGCTCAGCACTTCAGAACGCAGCTTCCGTAGCTGCAATGGTTCTCACAACAGAGAGCCTTGTTACCGATAAGCCCGATCCCGCAGCAGATGCGGCTCAGGCAGCGGCAATGGCAGCTCAGGGCGGCGGAATGTATTAATTAACAGAACAAAACCGATGGCACAGCTCCGTTTTTTGCGGCGGCTGTGCCTTTTTTTTACGGCAGAAACAGATTATTTACCGAATGTTAATAATTTACTTGCCATATTGATTTGACAATCAGAAAAAAATGTGATAAAATCCAATTATCAATCGCCTAAAATTTATAAAAGACATAAAACAGGAGGACAAAAAATGAAAAAAGTTAAATCATTTCTTGCCGTAGTAATGGCTCTCATTATGAGCATGAGCTTTGTTTCCGTTGCATTTGCTGCAGACGTAACCGAGGCAGACGCAACAAACGGTGTTGCTTCAGGTGCAGATGCATTTGCTGTCGGTGACAAAGTAACAGGCAAAATCAACAGCTCTGAAGATGTTGACTACTTCACATTCACAACCGCCAAGGACGGTCTCATCACCGTAACAGTTGAGCATGAAGCAAAGGCTGAAGCTATCGGTACATATTTTACAGCTGAAATTTCCGATGAAAACGGTAAGGCTCTCGCTTCTTTCGCTGTTGCAGCAAACGAGGCAGCTGTTTCTTCACCTGCTTTCGGTGCAGTTGCAGGCAAGTATTTCGTTAAGATGACAAAGGGTTCCGTCTGCGATTCAACAGTTGAATACAAGATTGCTGTTGCTGTTAACGAGGAAGCTTTCAGCGAGTACGAAGCAAACGATACACGCGAAAAGGCAACTGAAATCGAGCTTTCATCAAAGACAAGCCTTAAGAAGTATATCGGCACAATTCCTGCAGGTGCAACAGATGTTGACTATTACAAGTTCAATATCGAAAAGCCCGGATATCTCTATATATTCGTTGAAAACGATGCAGCTTTCAAGGGCAGCTATGCAGTTGAGCTTGAAACATATTCCGAAGGCAGCAACGGTCTTACCGAATGGAAAAAGTTCGGCAAGTTTGAAATTGCAAAGGAAGATGCAACTGTTAAGAGCCCCAGCATCGGTGTTGCAGGCAACTCCGAATTCTATCTTTCCGTAACAGGAACAGAGGGCGGCTACAAGCTCTATGCTGTTTATGTTGAAGACTCTCAGTCTGAAGCGGAATATAACGATGCCGTTGCATTCGCTACAGCTCTTTCCGAAGGCGGACTTGTCTACAGCTCCGTTTTCGATAAGAACGATGTGGACTATTATGCGGTTGAAGTTGCTGAAAAGACAAAGTATACCGTTACTGTAAAGGCTGATCCCAAAACAGTAACAACTGATGCTCAGTGGAAGGTAACTGTTCTCAACAGCAAGAACGAAGTTGTTTCTGGTCCCGTAACAGCAACAAAGGCAAAGGCTGCAGAAGTTGAGCTTTCAGGTCTTGAAGCAGGCAAATATTATGTTAAGGTTGAGGCAGGCGACATTCTCAACACCAACATCTATACCGTTGCACTCGCAAACGACGGTGCCGATACAGATAATATGACCTTCAAAGAGCTTCTCGGTTCAATCAAGTGGAAGACATTCCTTGATAACTTCGCAAGCTGGATCGGTCAGGTTAACATCAAGCAGATCGTTAAGGATATCGTTGCAAGCCTCGTTGCTCTTTTCTCAACCATGGGTTGAGTCTGAGCGTTCAGGGTAACGGTTAATATTCGGTTTATCAGCGGTGTATTATCACGATAATACACCGCTTTTTTAAAAATAAGTCAGTGACTGTTTCTTTTTGAAACATAAGCTGTAAAGGAGAATGACTTTACATGGGATTTGATAAGAACTTTAAACCTACGCTCAGATTTATGGTTGTAAGCGATGTTCATTATAAGGATGAGCATACCGTTGAGCGTGACCGCATGCAGCAGGCTATACGCACAGCCAATGCTCTCAGCGAAAAAGAAAGCTACAGCAAGCTTGACGCTCTCTATGTTGTAGGCGATTTTGCAAACAGCGGAACAAGAGCTCAGATGCTTGCTTTTAAGGATACTCTTGATAAGAATCTTAAGCCTGAAACCGACTATACTCTTTCTCTTGCCAGCCATGAATTCGGCTCGGAAGGGGAGGAGGCGGCGCTTGAAAAGTTTGCGGAAATTTTTGCTCAGGAGCCCGACTCGCATAAGGTTATCAACGGTTACCATTTTATCAGCGTAACCTGCACAGGCGGATGCCATTTTGATGAGAAAAAACAGAATTGGGTTGCACAGGAGCTTAAAAAAGCGGCAAAAGATGACCCGAAACGCCCGATTTTCTTCTTCCAGCATCCCCACATCATGGGAACTGTTTACGGAAGCGCCAACTGGGGTGAGGATGAGCTGACAGCAATTCTTATGAATTATCCTCAGATTATTGATTTCTCAGGTCATTCTCATGCACCCATAAACGATCCCCGCTCAATCCATCAGAAACATTTCACATGTCTCGGCACAGGTACACTCAGCTATTTTGAACTCGATGAGTTCGATAAGGTTTACGGCACAATTCCGCCAAACGATGACAATGCCGCACAGATGCTTATTGTTGAAGCCGATGCTGAAGGCAGAGTCAGAATTTATCCTTACGACCTTATATCCGATAACTTCTTCCCGTTTACATGGAAGATAGATTCGGCATGGGATGTTGAAAGCTATCTTTATACTGATGCGCGTTACAGAACCGAAAAGGCTCCCTGGTTTGAAGACGGAAACAAAGCGGAAATCAAAGATGTAAAGGCTGATAGCTTTACAGTTGAGTTCGCTCAGGCGAAGGTTGAAGACGAATATGTTGATGATTATAATGTTTATCTGAAAGACAGCAACGGCGTTACTGTGCGCAACTCAACAATCTGGAGCGAATATTATTTCTATAATATGCCCGAAAAGCTCAGCGTAACTTTTGACGGTCTCGAAAGCGGCGAATACTATGTTGAGATATATGCAAACAGCTTCTGGAAAACCCGCAGCAAGAAGCCTCTGAAGAGCGAAACCGTAAAAATATAATCCGAAGAGAATTATCAATCAGGCGAATTGCAATTTTTATGCATTTCGCTTGATTTTTTTTGCTTTTTATATTAAAATGAATTATATAATGGCTTATTATGCTATAGAGACGCACACAGATTGCGTTCGGAAATCTGAAACGGAAGGTGAATGTTTTGACTGAAGAAGTAAAAAATGTTCAGACTGCTGAAAACGGTGATGCCGTTCTCCGCCAGTTCAACAATCAAAACAAAAACTATCTCAGCCCTAAGCATTATGTTGCATATATTCTTTCGGGAATGGGCGACACAATGTGGAACACATTCAGTAAAAAGCTTTTCTTCTTTGCAACGCAGTTCCTTGGTATCAACGCAAAAACATGGGGACTTGCCGAAATGGTGAGCTTCATTGCAGATACTGTTGATAACGCCGTTTCAGGCCTTATCATAGACAGAACAAGAACCCGTTGGGGCAGAGTAAGACCGTATATCATGCTGACTCTTCCTTTCTGGGTGTTTGCATCGCTTTCACCGTGGCTGCTTCCCTCGTCGATGTCTCAGCCGAGCCTTTTTGTATCGTTTCTGGTGTTCAATTACATCGGCTCCATTGCAAAATCGTTCTACGATACAAGCTACCAGATAATTCTTTTTAACATAACACCGAACCCGATAGAGAGAAACAGGCTGATTGCAACCGATGCTTATGCAGATCTTGTAGGCGTATGGATTCCCTCGCTTTTCTCGGGCATTGTTGTTGACTTTTTGCCGCAGATTTTCGGCATCGGTTCGCGCAGTGTTTACACCGGCGGCGCAATAATTTTTGTTATCTGTGTAATAATTTTCAGAACATACGGTTTCTTCTCGCTTAAAGAGAGAATGCCTCTTTCAACCAGACAGGAAATGAAACAGATGGGTCTGATTCAGACCGTCAAATCCATAGGAACATGCCGCCCCATGTGGGTTATTCTTATCAAGAACTTCTTTGCTGTGGGCAAAAGCACAGGCACAATGGTTGAAGATTTCTTCTGGCTTAACTGCATGGGCAGACTTACCTACGGAACGATTGCGGGTCTCTTCACGGGACTTCCGAGCTATTTTGTTCTGCCTCTTGCACCGAAGCTTACAAAGAAATTCGGTCTGAGAAATCTTGCAGCAGGAAGCTACATGTTCTGCGGCGCATGCTATTTCATTATGTGGATTGTCGGCTATAAGCCTTTCGGAGAGGATCATTTCATCCTCAATCTTATCTGGATAATTATTGCTCTTACTTTCTGCGGCTCGCTCAACAGTATCCAGAGATACTGCAGCACTGCTCTCAACGGTGACCTTTATGACTATGTTGAGTGGAAATCGGGTGTCAGAAACGAGGCTACAATCACAGCTGCAATGAGCTATTTCAAGCTTATTTCTGAAGCAGCGGCAAAATGGATAAGTGCGGTTGCTGTTGCAGCAATTCACTATATCCCCCTTATTGATGCAAACGGAATTCAGGTTCCTCAGACTGATCCCGGAATGCTTGCAGGCATCTGGACTGTTTTCGCGCTTGCCCCCGCAATCGGACGTTTCATGAAAGGCGTTACACTTCTCTTCTTCAATGTTCACGGCAAAACAAGAGATACAATGATGTATGAGCTTGCGAAAATCAGAGCCGCAAAAGGTATTGACGCAGAATAATAAAATTTTAACCGCAGAGTTGCAGCTCTGCGGTTTTATTTTTAATTAAGAAATAAGACGAAATTATGTGTCAGAATTACAACAGTAAACAAAAAATGTCTGAAAAAATTGCTATATATTTATTATAATAATATATAAAAAGGACTTGAAAATTATTCAACTATATGTTAAAATGACTTGTATTATATGAAAGTGTCTGCAAAATAGCTTTCATAAGTGTTCAAGGAGGAAAATGCATATGACACTCTTTAAGAAATCATTGGCTTTGGTTCTTGCCTTTGCAATGATCTTCAGCACGATGTCCGTTATGGGCTATGCTGCTAATGACGGCTCAGCCGGCATTAAGTATTTAACCCAGATGAATGCTGACGGCAGCATCGGTGTTGATGACGGAACAAACGGAATTACTTTCCAGTTTAAGTTTTTCCGCGAGGTCCAGACAGAAGGTGAAGAAACACCTGAAACAACAGATGATGTTTACGAATGGCAGGAAACAGAAAAGGCTGCTCCCGGCGAAAAAGTCAAAGCAAGACTTTATGTCGGAACAGATTTCCCTGTTTATTCATCAGTAACTGCAGCAACTATGTTTGATGCACGCTTCTTCAGCGTTGGTTACTCCGAAGCAGGCGCATTTACTGTTACAACAAACAGTTCCTATTCACAGGGCCTTCAGTTTTCGGGCATTGACGCAGGCGGTTACAGATCGAACCCCTATAACTATAACAAGCTTAAGGGCAATCAGAGCTTCCTTAATGCTCCCGGCGTAAAGACAGATGCCGAAGGTAATACTACTGAATCATATTATCTTCCCTATAACTTCTTCTACGCAGAGGATGGCAAAACAATCGCTAACGGACTTATGACAACAACAGTTCTTCTTTCCGGAAGCGGTGCCAAGCCGCTCGATCCCAATGATTGGATTTTTGAACTGGAACTTACCGTTAAGGATGATTCCTATGTAAAGGATCCCGAGCGTAAGGGCTTTGCAAAAACTCCTCTTGAGCTTGCAAACCAGAAGAAGATCACAGTGGAATCAAGAGCAATCGGTCTTGTTGACATTCCTGAGTATCCTCTCGGCAGCACAAACTATCCCGAAGGCGTACCCATGGGTTCAAACGATATCTATGCAACAACAACTCCCGGTTACCTGAGCGTATATAGCAATGTTACTTATGATGCAGTTTCAGAAGAAGGCGGATATTTCAGCGGTAACAACGAAACTGTTACAAGCTCCGGTGTTATCGGTAAGGATAAGATTGACGGAACCGTTACTCCTCTCAACGATCAGGGCAAAGTGTTCATGGGCTGGTCGCTTACAGAGGGCGGCGAGGTTCTCACAAACACTGACTACGCAAACCTCTTCTATGATTATGAGGATATCACCCTCTATGCTGTATGGGAAGAATCAGAGGTAAGCACATATTACACTTATGAAATTTACCAGATGAATCCTGACGGAACATATCCGTCAAAGCCCATCTCACAGCGCTTCACAGAGAAGGCTGACAAGCTTGTTGAAATCAAATCAACAGACGCACCCGAAGGCTTCCATCTTGATACAGAGGCAGCCAACGTTCTCAGCGGAGTAGTCAATGCAAACAACTCAACAATCCTCAGAGCATATTTTGCAAGAAATAAATATACGGCAACATATCATTTCTCAGATAACAACGGCGCACAGAAGGATCAGATGGATCTCTACTTCGGTCAGACGATTCCTGCTTTCTCAGCTGTTCCGAGCGGTGTTCCCAAGCTTCCCGGCAAGGATTTCATCGGTTGGTCACTCAGTGAGACTTCCAATGTAGCAGTTCCTTCCGTAATGCCCAACAACAGCATTGATATGTATCCCATGTATACCGACAGCGTTTATACTTATGTTTATGACGCTAACGGCGGCGAATTTGCAGACGGTGAAACTTATAAGAGCTTCGTTTATAAATACGGCGATACTCCCGACGAGTTCAATGAAATCCCCGTTATGGCAGGACATAAGTTCTCCTGCTGGGATGAGAACGCTCCCTCAACAGTAACCGAGGACCTTACTTTCAAAGCTATATATAATGTCGGCAACTATACTGTAAAATTTGCAGACAGCAAGGGCAATATCCTTGATGAGGTTGTTCTTGAATACGGTACAGAGATTACAACAGCTTACATCCCCGATGGTTATAAGTCAGATGCATGGACCTATGACAACGGTGTTGCAGTTGAGTTTCCCTTCATTCTTGAAGAAGATGTAACTCTCAATGCTGCAGAAGATGCAAATCTTTATAAAGTAACATTCCTTGTTGACGGCAAAGTTTATGAAGAGTATAAGATTGCAAGCGGCAGCGATGTAATCGTTCCCGATGAAAATCCCGATGGCGAGACAGGCTTTGAGTTCGTAATGTGGGATCCCGATCCCAGAGGACAGATTGTTGACCTTGAAGATCTTGTTTTCAACGCAATCTTCGCCAGAGGCGAATATGTTCTTTCCTTCAACACTGACGGCGGAACAGCAATAGAACCTATCAAAGCTCTTTACGGCGCAGACATAAAGGATAAGCTTCCCGGCGCAAACGCAACAACCAAGGAAGGCTACACCTTCGTAGGTTGGGATACAAAGCTTCCCGAAACAATGCCCGGCAAAAACACAGAGGTTAAGGCACTCTGGTCAAAGAATGTTTACAGCGTTAAGTTTGTAAACGGTCTTACAGGTGCTGAAATCAAGACAGTTACAGGCGAATTCGGAAGCGCAGTTGCAGCTCCCGTTCTTCCCGAAGCAGCAGGCTACAGCTTTGCATGGGATGTAACTCCTCCCTCAACAATTCCTGCTAAGAACGAAAAGGGCGAACTCATGGCAAACGGCGGTGTTATGACAGTAACAGCCGTTCCCACAACAAATGATGTAACAATTTCTTTTGATACAAACGGCGGTACTCCCGCAGCAATAGATCAGATCGGCGGCAAGGCATTTGCAGCCATTGATCCTGCAATCGCAGAGCCTACTCCTCCCGAAGGAATGAAGTTTGTAGGTTGGGATGACGGCAAAGGCAATATCATTGATACTCCCACAGTATTCCCCGCTGAAAGCGTAAAGCTTACAGCTAAGTATGAGAATCTTTCCTACAATGCAATTTATGATCCCGACGGCGGTGTGTTCGCTGACAATACAACAGAAAACAAGAAATTCGTTGTAGAGTACGGCGCAACAGTTCCTGCTCCCGCAGCTCCCACAAAGACTAACTACAAGTTCATTGGTTGGTCACCCGTAGTAACAACAATGCCCGCTAAGGATGTAACATTTACAGCTCAGTGGGAAGCAATCGGTCCCGTTGATTACACAATCACAGTTTATGCAGTTAACCCTGCAGACGGCAGCTATCTTGATCCCATCGTAATGAATTACAAGGCTGAGGTCGGAACAAAGCTTCAGATTCTTGAAAAGGGTTCAGATGTTCCTGCTGGTGTAACAGCAATCTGGTATGAAGACCTTTATACAACAAATACCAATATCCCCGATGCAGAAAATACAAGCAATGTTCTTTCTCTCGAAGTAACGGCTGAAGGCGAAAACAAGCTTGTTGCTTACTTCAAGCTTGAAACATATTCAGCAGTATTTGATGCAAACGGCGGTTCGTTCAAGGCTCCCGCAGGCGACGATCGCTACAGCGGCAACCAGTTCACAGTAAACGGCACTTATGGCGAAACAGTTGACCTTCCCGTTGAACCCGAGAAGGACGGCTATGATTTCAAGGGCTGGAAAGACGGCGAAACAGGTTATATCTATGAAGATGCTATTCCTGCATTCGCAGGCGATGTTGATTATACTGCAGAATGGGAAATCAAGACATACGATGTAACATTCACAATCGTTGACGAAAACGGCGAAACAATCTTCGAAGAAACCGTAACATATGATCACGGCGAAGAAGTTGTTCCTCCCGCTTATAACCTCGAACCCGGTTATAAGTTTGAAGGCTGGGATGTTCCTGCAGGAACAAAGGCTGAAGATGCAGAAGGCACCTATTCAAACGATGCAGAGCTTGTCAACTATGATGTTAAATATGTTGCAACAACAGGTATTCCCGCAGGCGGCGCAATTCCTGCTGATACAACAAAGACAGCTAAGGACACATTCGAAGTCGGTGCAGCAACCGTTCCCGATGGCTACAGCTTTGAAGGCTGGTTCATCAACAGCGAAACAGGCGCAAAGGCTGACGCAACTTATGTGATGACAGCTGCTCCCGTAACATTCTACGGTAAGTTCACAGCAAACACCTATAACATCAACTATGATGTTAACGGCGGCGACTATATGGCATCAACTCCCGTTATTTTCGGTTCCGAGGTTACAACCCTTGCTGTTCCCACAAAGGAAGGCAACACCTTCAAGGGTTGGGTTGATAAGGACGGCAACGCGGTAACCGATGCAACAGGTAAGGTTCTTGATGAAAACTTCACAATGCCTGCAGGAGATATTCTCCTCAAGGCAACATGGGAAGAAAATCCCACATATCATAATGTATATTATACCTATAATATAGCAGGTATTGCAGAAGCTCCTGCAACTGAAGAAAACATTCAGGCAGGCACAACTCATACTCTTGCAACAGCACCCTCCGATACTGCTGAATACAAATTCACAGGTTGGTATTATAACAATGAAAAGGTAACAAGCATTGTTATGCCTGCAGGTGATGCTCATATCATCGGTATCTGGGAGCCCATCGTTGCTCAGACCTATGCACTGACTCTTAATGCAAACGGCGGTAAGTTTGCTGACGGTGAAACAACAAATGTTACAAACCATCAGGCAAACGCTGACCTCAGCGGTCTCAAGGCAGTTAAGCCCGAAAGAGACGGCTATGTATTCGTAGACTGGAGTCCCGCTCTTCCCGCAACAATGCCCAACAGCCCCCTCACTCTCAAGGCACAGTGGGAAGCTGAAAAGTATACAATCAACTTTAATACCAATGGCGGTACAGCAGTTCCTCCAATGGAAGTAACATTTGGCGGCGCTGTAACAGCTCCCAAGGCTCCTGAAAAGCCCGGTTATGAATTCAAGGGCTGGTCACCCGAGCTTCCCAAGGTTATGGATAAAGACCTTGGCGATAACGGTGCAAGCATAACAGTTGAAGCTATCTGGGAAGCTAAGAAGTATTCCGTAAGCCTTGATGCAAACGGCGGTCTTCTTAGCGACGGAACAGAAAAGTTCAGCAACTCCGAAGTTGAGTTTGATACAGTTCTTTCAACAGTTGCTCCCGTAGCTGATCCCACAAGAGACGGCTATAAGTTCCTCGGCTGGACAACAGCAGGTGTAACAGGATATGTAACAATTCCTGCAAAGCAGCCCGTTGGCGGCATTGATTACAAGGCAGACTGGGAAGCACTCGGCAATACAATCGTATTTGATGCTGATGGCGGTAAGTCAGTTGCTGATGTAAGCGCAAAGACAGGCGAACTTGTTGAAAGCGTTCCCGTAACAACCAAGGAAGGCTATGACTTCCAGGGCTGGATGAACGAAAAGGGCGAGCTTGTAACTGATAAGGACGGTAACTTTATTGCAGAGTTCCGTATGCCCGCAGACGATATTAAACTCAAGGCTTCATGGCTGATCAAATCTGCAGAGGTTAAGTATGAATATGCAGGCGAAGTTCCCACAGGCATTACTCCTCCCGAAGCAAAGAAATATAACTATAATGAAACAGTAACAGTTGAAGCTGCTCCTTCAGCAGAAGGCTACACATTCGTTGGCTGGTTCATCGGTGAAACACCCGTTACTCCCAACTCAACCTTCAAGATGGGTGAAGAGGCTGTAACAATTACCGGTAAGTGGACAAAGGATGCTGTTGACACAAGAGATGATCTTGTTGCAGATGCAAACGGCGGTAAGTATTCTGACGGTTCAACTACAAAGAACCATAAGTTCAACACAGGCGATAAGGTTGACGGCGTAATTGAAGAACCCACAAGAGACGGCTATGAATTTGGCGGTTGGTCAGGTCTCAATGACGACGGAACAATGCCTGCAGGTGATACAACAATCAAGGCAAACTGGATTGCCAAGGTAACAATTGATCCTAACGGCGGTAAGTTTGCTGACGGTTCAACCGATAAGATTGAAACCAAGGGTAACGCAATCGACACAGCAAACAAGCTTCCCGTAACAAAGGAAAATGCTGATCTCCTTGGTTGGAAGGATACAATTTCCGGCACAATCTATGATGAAATTCCCGCAACAAGCGATGTTGCTCTGAACCTTGTTGCTCAGTGGAAGGATAAGGAACAGAAGACAATCACATTCTATGTAGGCAGCAAGGTTCATCAGGCTGACTCCTACTATGAAGGCGCAACAATCGTTCTTCCCGAAGCACCCACAGTTGAAGGCTTCGACTTTGAAGGCTGGAAGCTCAAGGACGGTTCGGATGTTCCCACAGTAATGGGCAGTGAAGATCTTGAAGCAATTGCTGTTCTTACACCTCATAAGCACAACGTAACATTCTATTATGATGCCGAAAAGACTCAGGTCTATAAGGAATATAAGGATGTTGCATTCGGTTCAGAGGTTGAAGTACCCGAAGATCCCACTCATCCCACAAATCCCGAGCTTGTATTTGCAGGCTGGGCACCCACAGTTGAGGCAGAAATGCCCGATAAGGATCTTGAATATGTAGCAACATGGGTTGAAATCGGCGATAAGTTCTCCGCTCATTTCATTGCTAACGGCGAAACTCATGCTCTCCATGTTCTCAGCGAAGGCGAAGCAATTCCCGAAGTTCCCGATCCCAAGAGATTCGGTTATAAGTTCGTAGGCTGGGCACCTGAAGTACCCGAAACAATGCCTGCTGAAGATATGACATTTGAAGCTCAGTGGGAAATCGATAAGACATTCGTTTCAGTAATTATCGGCGGAACAGTAATCGGCGGCGGCGCAATCGCAGGTATCGTTGGAACAGGCGCACTCATCGGCGGTTCAATCATCGGCGGTATGCTTGTTCTCTGGGGCGCTTCAGAAATCGCAAAGAACACATTCACTGTAACATATAAGGTTGACGGTGAGGTTTATAAGACCTATAAGGTTCTTGCAGGAACAAAGATCCCCGTTCCCGCTGATCCCACAAAGGACGGCAGCGAATTTGCAGGCTGGAACCCCGAGGTTCCCGAGAAGATGCCTAAGGAAGACCTTGTATTTGAGGCAACATGGAATGCAGATGCAGATGTTGAAATTCCCTCAACAGGTTCATTCTCCGGTATCGCAGCTCTTGCAGCTATCTCAGCAGCAGGCGCAATCGCAGTAATCGCTTCCAAGAAAAAGAAGGATGAAGACGAGGAATAATCCTTATAAAGTCCTTTGAATAACTAAATTTATAACCGCCGCAGTCAAAGACTGCCGCGGGTTTGCTTTGCCGTTTTGTAAAGTATAAAAGCTTTACAAAATGACAACAAACAGTTTTTAGATATAAATTCGGAAAAGTATTGTAGTTATTAGGAAGTGATGGCTTTTAAAACTCTTGAAAATATAATTGTAAAGGTGAGAGGCTTTACGGTTTCGGGCGCTGTCAACTTATATTGACCGAGTATTTCTTCGCCTATTCTGAATGTAACTGAGCCCAGAATTTGCCCCTTTTCTACGGGAGCCTCAACATCGACCGCAAGATCAATGTTCTGCTTAATTTCGCTTTCCTTTCCTTTCTGAATCAGTATCGGTTCTGCTTTCGGAACAGTTGGCATTATTTCATTTTTCACTCCGTTGATAACCTTAACGGAAGGAATCAGCGATGAATCAATAACGGGGGTAACCGTACTGTAGTTAGAAAAGCCCCAGTTGAGAAGAGCTTTTGCGGTTTCAAATCTGTCTGAACTGTTTTCGCTTCCCATAACAACGGCAACAAGGTGAGTGTCGTTTCTTTTGGCGCTTGCTGAAACGCAGCATCCAGCTTTTGCGGTTGTTCCCGTTTTCAGTCCTGTTGTTCCTTCAAAAAATCTGACAAGTTTATTGGTGTTGACAAGCTCTGTTTCGCCGTTTCGGAGAGAATCCATCCAGATTGTTGTGTAATTAATTATCATCTCATGTTTCAAAAGCTCGCGGCTCATTTTTGCAACATCGAGAGCGGTAGTCAGGTGATTTTCGGTAGTATCGTCAAGACCTGTGCAGTTTTCAAAATGCGTATTGTCCATGCCAAGCTGAGATGCTCTTTCGTTCAGAAGAGAAACAAAAGCCTCGTCGCTGCCTGCAAGATATTCACCCAAAGCGGTGCATGCGTCGTTTGCGCTGTAAACCGCCGTTGCCTTGAGCAAATCATCAACAGTCATTTGCTCGCCCTCTTTAAGCCATATCTGCGAGCCGCCTTTAGATGCGGCATTTGCAGATACCGTAACCGTATCGGTCAGCGATATTTTCTTTTCGTCAATTGCTTCAACAACGAGCAAAAGAGGCATTATTTTTGTAACCGATGCCGGATAAAGCTTTTCATTTTCGTTATATTTCAGGAGAACTTTCCCTGTTGAAACATCCATAAGTACGGCGGCCTTCGCTTTTATTTCTACGGGTAAAGCTTCCTCAGCTGAAATGATAAGCGTTGACGAAACAATAATCGCGGCGGAAACCGCCATGCAAACGATTGCGCTGAATAATTTTCTCATGATTCCGACTCCCTTCAAGGCAATATATGCATGCAGGGAGGTTGATTATCACCGATTTTTCTGTTATAATCAAAATAACCTTAAAATAAAGGAGCAGTTATGAAAGCAGCATTTTTTACCTTGGGCTGCAAGGTTAACCAATATGAGTCTCAGGCAATGGCGCAGAAGCTTGAAAAAAACGGCTTTGTTATCTGCGATGCCGATGAAGAAGCGGATGTATATATAATAAACTCTTGTACGGTCACTGCTGAAAGTGACCGCAAAACCCGTCAGACGGTGCGCCGCTTCAAGAAGAATCATCCCGAAAGTATAGTTGTTCTGACGGGATGCATGCCTCAGGCATTTCCGCAGGTGAGCGCAGAGCTTGACAGTGCGGATATAGTTATCGGCAATAAAAGCAATAATATGATATATGATTACATTATGCAATATATCAACGGAAGCGGAAGAATAGTTGCCGTTGATGAACATAAGAGCGGCGAAGTTTTCAGGGGCGACACCATAAGCTGTTTTCGCGAACGCACAAGGGCAAATGTTAAAATCGAGGATGGGTGTAACCGATTCTGTTCATACTGCATTATTCCTTATGCAAGAGGCAGAGTACGCTCAAAGCCGCTTGAAACTCTGAAAGATGAGATTGAAGCGCTCGAAAAAAACGGCTTTTGTGAGATTGTTCTTGTGGGCATAAATCTTTCGGCATACGGAACGGATATCGGCTCATGTCTGGCGCAGGCGGTTGAGACGGCGGCTTCGGTTAACGGAATAAAGAGAGTCAGGCTCGGGTCTCTTGAGCCTGACCATATTACCGATGATGTTATCAAAAGGCTGTCGGATGTTCCGGAATTCTGTCCGCAGTTTCATATTTCTCTGCAGAGCGGCTGCAATAAAACTCTGAAAAAAATGAACCGCCATTATACTGCTGAAGAGTATTTCGGGCTTTGTCAGAAACTGCGCTCAACCTTTGACAGTGCAACCCTGACGACAGATGTTATGGTAGGCTTTCCTGACGAAACACAGGCGGATTTTGAGGAATCGCTTGCATTTGTAAAAAAAGTCGGCTTTGAAAAGGTTCATGTTTTTCCCTATTCACGAAGAGAGGGGACTCCTGCCGCAAGAATGGCAAATCAGGTTGAAAATGCTGAAAAATCAAGGCGCGCGGCGATTATGATTGAGGAAACAGAAAAAATAAGGAACGCATTTCTTCTTTCTCAGGTAGGCAAGGTTCTTGAAGTTCTGCCCGAAGAATTCCATAACGGATTTGTTCAAGGCTATACGGCAAACTATACGCCCGTCAGAATTCTCGGTGCAGATAACGGTAAGGAAATAATAAAAGCAGAAATCATCTCGGTTGAAGACGATTTCTGCATAGGAAAAACAATATAAACGGGCTGTTCCGTATATGCGGAACAGCTTTTAATTTTTGCTTCGGTTGATGGGCATTCTGCAGATAAGGCTGAGCAGAGCTTTCCCGTTGAACGGTATAAGGGGATAGAGAAAACACTGACCCGTTACGGTTTTGTTGAAAGCGATTTCCAGCGCAATTATTATCAGCCCTGCGATGAAACCCCAGAAATTGAAAAGAGCAATCAGTGCAAGGAGCATCATTCTCAGAAGCTTGAAGGCATAACCGAGTTCGAAGCTCGGCTGAGTGAAGTTTGTCATGGCAACGAACGCCATGTAAAGCACAACCTCAGGCACAAACCAGCCTGCGGAAACGGCAAATTCGCCGAGAACGAGAGCGCCGATTATACCGAACGAGCCGCTGAGCGCCTGCGGAGTGTTGATTGAGGCAAGACGGATTGTGTCAATCACTATCTCAACAATGAAAAGCTGTGCAATAATCGGAACAGTGTTTGGCTCCTCGATTTTTATGAAATCCAGCCATTGCGGTATATAATCAGGATTTTCTATGAGAAGATACCAGACAGGGATGAGAAGCAGTGTCAGGGCAAAAACGAACATGCGGATTATCCGCAGATAAGAGCCGATAAGCGGCGACATATAATAATCGTTGGTATCCTGAAGAAAGTCAAAGATTCCCGAAGGAATTATCATTGCGGCAGGTGAGTTATCTGTGAGCAGGATGATGCTTCCCTCGAGTATGCATGCCGCCGCGGCATCGGGTCTCTCGGTATAGCGCACTTTCGGAAAGGGATTGAATCGCTGCTTTTTAACGAGACATTCAAGAAGGCTTTGCTGACCGAGCGTCAGAGAATTGATTTTAATTGAATCCAACTTTTTGCGCAGGGAATTGAGCGCTTTCTGACTTACCTTGCCGTTCATGAAGCATATTACAACATCGCTTTTGGATTCCTGACCGACAGTGTGGAGCTCCATGGTGAGGTTAATATCTCTTATTCGTCTGCGAATCAGCGCGGAGTTGAAAACAAGAGTTTCCACAAAACCGTCGTGCGGACCTCGGAGCACTCTGTCGTTTTCGGGTTCGCTCATTGACCTTACGGGGTAAGTTCTGGCGTCAACGATGATTCCTTCGTTGAGACCGTCGGCAATCATACCGATACCGCCCGAAAGAACATATTTTATAAAGTCAGCAGGCTTTCCTGCAACATCCGTTTCAACATACGGAATAAATGCATCCGCAAAAGCTCTTGCTGTTTTTTGAGCGGAATATTCTTTTTCGGTAATTTTCATAAGATAAGCCATGACTCTTTCCATCAGCTCATCCTTGCAGAAACCGTCAACAAAATAAAGGCGGATGCGTTTCTTTCCGCCGATGAGAATATCTCTGCCCACAAGGTCATAGCTTGCGCTCATGCGCATTTCGGTGTCGAGCATGCTTATATTCTGAATAAAATCAGTTGAAAAGTAGTCCCTCAGAAAAATCACCTCAAAAAAGAAAATGGTGGCAGAAAAAGCTCTGTCACCATTTATTATTATCGCAGAAATCAGCGATATTCATTATAGAGGTTAACTATTGCGTTCCATGTGAGCGGCCCGACCGCTCCTGTTTGCGGAAGGTTGCTGAGCCTCTGAACAGCCTGAACGGCGGCTTTGGTTCGTTCGCCGTATATTCCGTCAACAGTTACAAGGGGAACAGCGCGGTTGTTCTGTGCAATTCTTCTCAGAAAAGTCTGAACCTGAGAAACAACATTTCCGCTTGCGCCGGTTGTTATTGTGTATCCGGGATACAGCAAGGAGGAATAGGACCGGTATTCGTCGGGTAAAGAGTTCAGGGTGCTGAAATAGGCATCCTGCAGGCGGTACCATGTGTTCCTGCCAACGATACCGTCAACCGTCAGACCGTATTCTCTCTGGAAGGTACGCACGGCATTTTCCGTTGCAGGACCGAAAATACCGTCAACCGAAATTTCGGGCAGTCTGTCGTTGAAAAATCCGAGAAATGCAAGATAATACTGAATTGAACGGACATCGTTGCCTCTGTCGCCGCGTCGGAGAGGCTTTGAGTAAATACGGTCAACCTCGCTGAGGGTTATGCCTTCGGAATAAAGGTCGGAAATCTTTTTGACGGCATTATAAATCTGCTTGATTTTGTACCATGTTGATTTGCCCACAATTCCGTCAACGGAAAGTCCGAAAATGTTCTGAAACGCTCTGACAGCAGAACGGGTTGCGGCATCAAAAACGCCGTTTGTATCGGGAATGGCAGGGATTGCGGGGTAGTTTCTGCGGATTCTGTTAAGCTGGCGCTGAACAGTTCTCACATCCTCGCCCTGACTGCCTAAACGCAGGAGCGTTCCGGGATAGGATTCTGTGATGTTTCTGACGGGTGCATTTCTGACGATGTTGATATCGTTGCCGTAATAATTCTGAAGAATCTGATAGGGCGTTCTGCCCTGATTTGCCAGAGAGACCGTTCCCCATTGCGACAGACCGCGGCAGGTGACGGTTCTTCCGTCGCAGTATTCGGTGAAATAGGGCTGAATCTGATTTCCTTTTGTGACATAATCGTTAAAAAGCTCGTCAACGATTCTGCTGATGTTTGAAAATATATCTCTGCCGTCAACATAAGCCTGATCGTAAGCAGTTGAGTTGGTTATATCGAAGTTATAGCCTCTGCTGCGGTAGTATTCGCTGAAAATTCTGTTAAGCGCAAACGAAACCTGCGCATAGATGTTGGCTCTTATAGCGTTTTCTGGCCAGGTGGGATAGATTTCGCTTGATGCAACATTTTTAATATATTCGGTGAAAGGAATTCTGACATTCCGCGCGTTGGAATTCGGCGCGCCGAGGTGAACGGTGATATAATCGGGAATAACCGGTGTTGCCATGAGCAGACCTCCTTTCTTATAATGTACTTGAGCCGGATTCGTTAACAATAATCGGATCGGGTTCGCTCAGACCTTCAACTTTTGCAAGCATCTGAACAGGCTGAACCGATTCAATGCCCGAAAAAACGGGGACATTGTTGAATAACGCTCTGACATAAGACGGATGCTCGATATAAACGGTATAAACCGAATACGGCAGGGCGTTACCTGAATTCGGGCTTGTTGAAAGAGAACGAGGCGGAGCAGGCAGAACAATTCTTTCGCTTGAGCCGCTGATATCTGTAATTCCGTCATAGAGGGTTATATTGCCGCTGTCAAGTGGCAGAAAAATCATAACTCTTGCGCTCGGAACGGCAAAGGCTCTGTCTGAAGCAAAGGTTTCTATTCTCAGCGTGCCTGTTTCGGGGTTTGCGGAAAGGTAGCTTACGATTTCGCGGCATTTTCGTCTTTGGTCATCATTTGAGGGTGAGACGCAGAGATTGCGCAGGTATTCGGCTGTGTTTGTTGCTCCGCTTCCGTAGGTCTGCGGAGCTTCTTCGGGCTGAACGGGCGTTGTCTGGGCAGGTACGGCTTCAGGTGCGCTGTCAGCTGAGGCAGCCGCTTGTGTTGTGTTTTCGGGCAGGGGATTGCTGCGGTCCCGTTCATAACCCTTGTTGTTTAAATCTGCGTCGAGCTGCTGTTTCTCCCGTTCATCGGGCTGATAGTCGGGGTCGGAGTTTATGTATCCGTTTCTTTTGCTGAACTCAATCATTTCCTTTTTATATCTGTCCATAAGAAGTTCCATTTCTCTTTTGTCCATCTGATAACCTCCTGATATAGTGCTATTTTCAGTATATTAACAGAAAGACGTTGATGTTACGGATTTTTTAAGATACGGTAAAATTTTCATTATTGCTCAAATACGTTTGCATTTAATTGCGATTTATGATATTATAATCATATACCGTGAATGCTTTGACACCAAAAACTCAAAAAAGATTGATGTTTTTTAAAAAAATTGCTTTCAGGTGTTGCAAACATCGCTTTTATAGGGTAAAATATATTAAATATATTTAAGCGTTCACAGGGGTGCATGAAACTTGGCTTTAAAGCTCAATCTCAGTTATGCAGGCAAGTTTGCCTGCGAAGAAAAACTCTTATCCATGAAGCAGGAAGTTGAAAAGGCTCACGGCATGCTTCATAACGGCACAGGCGCAGGAAGCGATTTCCTCGGCTGGGTTGATCTTCCCGTTACCTATGACAAGGAAGAATTTGCTCAGATAAAAGAATGTGCCGAAAAAATCAAAAAGGATTCCGATGCTCTCATCGTTCTCGGAATCGGCGGCTCATATCTCGGAGCAAGAGCGGTTATTGAATTTGTCAAATCGAACAACTATAACCTTGTTAAAAAGGATACTCCCGATATATATTACGGCGGCAATACCATCAGCTCATCATCGGTTGCCGAGCTTATCGAGCTCGTAGACGGCAAGGATTTTTCGGTTAACGTTATTTCAAAATCAGGAACAACAACCGAAACATCAATCGCATTCAGAATTTTCAAAAAGCTTCTTGAAGATAAATACGGTAAGGAAGAGGCGGCAAAGAGAATTTATGTTACAACCGATAAATCGAAGGGCGCATTGAAAGCGCTTGCCGATGCAGAGGGTTATAAGACCTTCGTTGTTCCCGACGATGTAGGCGGCAGATATTCGGTTCTCACCGCAGTAGGTCTTCTTCCCATCGCAGTAGCAGGAATTGATATTGATGCTCTTATGAAGGGTGCAGCAGATGCGAGAGAAGCATATTCAACAAGCGATATTCTTTCAAACGATTGCTATAAGTATGCCGCGCTCAGAAACTTGCTTTACAGAAACGGCAAATCAATTGAAATGCTTACAGCTTATGAACCTTCAATGACAATGTGGTGCGAATGGTTCAAGCAGCTTTTCGGCGAAAGCGAAGGCAAAGAAAACAAGGGTATTTTCCCCGCATCCGCTATTTTCTCGACTGACCTTCATTCTCTCGGTCAGTACATTCAGCAGGGTGAAAGAAGTCTGTTTGAGACTGTTATCTGGGTTAACGAACCCAAAACAAATGTTGAAATCGGCTTCGACGAAGCAAACGGCGACGGTCTCAACTTCGTTGCAGGCAAATCCGTTCATTTTGTTAACCGTAAGGCTTTTGAGGGAACGATTCTTGCTCATACCGACGGCGATGTGCCCAACATCGTTCTCGAGCTTGATAAGCAGGATGAATATAACCTCGGCTTTATGATATATTTCTTCGAAAAGGCTTGCGGCCTTTCGGGCTATATTCTCGGCGTTAATCCGTTCGATCAGCCCGGCGTTGAAAGCTATAAGAAGAATATGTTTGCTCTTCTCGGCAAGCCCGGCTATGAGGCTGCAAAGGAAGAGCTTGAAAAAAGAATTAACTGAAATTTAATTATACAGGAGGAATACTAATATGGTATATCTTATTCTCGGAAACAAAGGCTCAGGCAAAACAAAGAGACTCATCGACCTTGTAAACGCTGCAGTTGAAAAGTCAAACGGCAATGTTGTTTGCATTGAGAAAGAAAGACTTCTCACTTACAACATCAACTATCGCGCAAGACTCGTTGAGACCGATCATTATAAGGTAAGCGGCTATGATGCTTTCTACGGCTTTATCAGCGGTATTATTGCAGGTGACCACGACATAACCGATATCCTTGTTGATGCAACTCTCAAAATCGGCGGCAAAGATTACGAAGCTCTTGCCAACTTCCTTGAGAAGGTTTCTGAACTCAGCAAGATTGCAGAGCAGGATATTACTTTCACAGTTTCATGCGATGAAAGCGATCTTCCCGAGAGAATTTTTACATTTTGCGAAAAAATCTGAATTTAAATCAAAATTATAGTTGACAAATCGCAAATAGAAATATATAATATTTTGTGCGTGATTTTAGGTGAAAATTATGATTTTGGATTTAGAGCCTATTTTTAATACCGAAGGAATGGTCAGAGAGTTCAGTTATGAGATGGATTTATCCTCTCAGGAGCTCAGCGGCTTTAAACCGTTTGCAAAGCCCGTCAAGGTTGTTGGCAGGGTTGGCAACAAAACGGGCATAGTTGAGCTTGAAGCAACAGCCGATTTCGAGCTGGAGCTTAACTGCGACCGCTGCGCAAAACCCATAACCGTTCCTGTTCAGACAGAGATTAACCACACTCTTGTAACCCATCTCAACGATGAAACCAACGATGAGCTTCTTCTTGTCAATGAGCTTCGTTTTGATCTCGATGAGATTGTAACAGAGGATGTTTTTCTCAACCTTCCCGCAAAGTTTCTCTGCAAAGAGGATTGTCTGGGCGTTTGCTTCAGATGCGGCAAGGATTTAAATTCAGGTTCATGCAGCTGCGAAAAAGAGGTTGATCCGCGTTTGGCGGCGCTTAAGCAGCTTCTTGATAATTAGTTAAAAAAACCTCACGGTTTATTAAAGGCACAAAATTAAGGAGGTGCTTAAGAGATGGCAGTACCCAAGAGAAGAGTCTCCAAGACAAGAAGAGACAAGAGACGTTCAAACGTATGGAAGATGTCTGCTCCCCAGCTTGAAAAGTGCTCAAACTGCGGTGAACTCAAGAGATCTCACAGACTTTGCCCCGAGTGCGGTTATTATAACGGCAAGCAGGTAGTTGTTAAGGAAGCATAAGTCTAAAATAAAGCGGCAGAGGTTGCATAACCCCTGCCTTTTATTTTTTTATCCGAAAAATCAAACCCCTCTCACAAGCGGTGAGAGGGGTTAATTGCTTTTTATACGCCTGAGTATGCTGCGAATCCGCCGTCAACGGGAAGAATAATTCCCGTAACGAAGCTTGAATATTCATCGTCACAAAGGAAAAGGAGTGCGCCGGTAAGATCTTCGGGAGTGCCGAAACGGCGCAGGGGAGTGTGGCTGATAATTTTGTTTGAACGTGCTGTCAGAGAACCGTCTTCATTATAAAGAAGGGTTTTGTTCTGGTTTGTTGAGAAGAAGCCGGGAGCAATTGCGTTAACTCTTATGCCGACATCTGCAAAGTGAACTGCCATCCACTGGGTAAAGTTTGAGATTGCCGCCTTTGCTGCGGAATAAGCGGGAATTTTGGTGAGAGGTCTGTAGGAGTTCATGGAGCTTACATTGAGAATGCTTGCGCCTTTTTTGCCGACCATTTCCTTTGCAAAGCACTGGGTTGTGAGAAGAGTGCCGAGGAAATTGAGGTTGAAAACGAACTCGATTCCCTTTGCGTCAAGGTCAAAGAAGGTTTTAACGCCTTCTGCCTTTTCTGCGATATCGCAAAGCTCAAGAGTTTCTTTTGTTGTTGTGCCGAGGGGTGAATTGCCGCCAGCGCCGTTGATGAGAATGTCGCAGGAGCCGAGTTCAGCGTTGATTTTTGCCTTTGCGGCTTCAAGGCTTTCTGCCTCAAGAACATTACAGCCTACTGCGAGGGCTGTGCCGCCTGCAGCGTTGATTTCATCAACAACAACCTGAGCAGCCTCTTCGCGAAGGTCGAGAACTGCGATCTTTGCGCCCTGAGCGGCAAGATCTTTGGCGAATGCACTGCAAAGAACACCGCCTCCGCCTGTTATAACGATTACTTTATCTTTAAGATTTGAATGAGTCATTTCATTTTTCTCCTTTCGGAATTAAAGTTCAACATTAACCTTTTCGCCTGTTTTTGAGGATTTATAGCTGGCAGCAACAATTTTTGCAGCATGTCCACCCTCAAAGGCGTCAATTTCGAAATTATTACCGTTCTTGATGCAATCATAAAAATCATTTATAAGAGCCGAATGTCCGCTGCCCCAATAGCTTTCTCCGTGATAAACAACCTCGGAGCCACATTTGATTTCTGCAATTTCGCCTTTTTCGTCAAAAGCATAGAGCTTTTCTCCCTCAAGGCGCAGACGGCCTTTATCCATAAGAATTTCGATAAGAACAGCTGAGTTTTCGGCATAGGCGGTTGTTGCGTAAAGCAATGCGGTTATGCCGTTTTCAAGCTCCATGAGAACGCTTGCATTATCTTCAACCTCAATGATTCCCTTGAGGTGATCGTTTGCGGTATGGGCTGTGAGAGCTTTACATTTTCCGCCGAAATACTGAATAAGGTCAACGGTATGAATTGCCTGATTGATGAGAACTCCTCCGCATTCCATGTCAAGAGTGCCATGCCAATCATCAGAGTAGTAAGCTTTATCTCTTGACCACGTAACAAAAGCCCTGATTGACCTGACTTTTCCCATGGCGGATGAGTCTATAATATTTTTTGCATACTGAACACAGCTGTTATATCTGTTCTGAAAACATATACCGACCTGCTTGCCGCTTGATGACTGAGCTTTGCGAAGTGCATTAACCTCTTCGAGCGTTGTTGAGCAGGGCTTTTCGGTCAGAACATTTATGCCTCTTTCAAGAGCTTTTGCTGCCATTGCGGTATGAAGATAATGCGGCGTGCAGATGTGAACTGCATCGGGTTTCGCTTTTTCAAGAAGTTCATCAAAGCTGTAATAAGCCTTTGCGCCGTATTTGGCGGCCATTGCATCTGCGCGCTCGGGTTTGATATCGGCAACAGCGATGATTTCCGTATCGGGATTATCGTTGAGCGCAATAAAATGCATTTTCGAAATGTTTCCGCATCCGATAACGGCAACTTTCATATATATCACCTCTTGCGGATGAAATCAGAATGTGGAGGACATATCGCCCTGTACTGTCTCGGTGACATTGTCTTTTTCTGCCTTACCTGCGGCAATTTTCTTGTTGAGCTCTGCGAGATAGATTTCTTCGTCAACGGGAAGCTCAACGGGCTTGCCGAGCCAGGATGAAAGATGAGCGGCATTGGAGATTGAAAGACCTCTGATGCCTTCTTCGCCCTTTGCAACAAGGGGTTCGCCTCTGAGTACGGCGGCGGCAAATTTGTTTGTAACCTCGGAATGCTGTTTGTTTCTTCCGTCAGTTTCAACTTCGATCCATTTGCCTTCAATCCAGCCGAAGCCTTCCGTGGCATTTGCGCAGTGTTCGGAGGTAAGACCTTCGAGCTTATAAAGCATAAGCTTGTTGTTTTCGCAAACGAGCTTACCGCCGTCAAGAGTGATTTCAAATCTGTTTGTACCGGGGCAGTCGCCTGTTGTTGTTATGAATGTGCCCGTAGCGCCGTTTTCGTATTCAACATAAATCGTAACGTCGTCTTCAACCTCGATATCGTGCCATTTGCCTTCGTGGCAGAATGCCTGAACCTTAACGGGAAGACCGCAGATCCACTGCCAGAGGTCAAGGTTATGGGGACACTGGTTGAGAAGCACGCCGCCGCCTTCGCCGCCCCAGGTTGCGCGCCATCCGCCTGAGTTATAATATGCCTGTGTGCGGTACCAATCTGTTATGATCCAGCTTGTTCTCTTGATCTCACCGAGCTTGCCGCTCTGAACTATTTCACGCATCTTTCTGTAAAGGCAGTTTGTGCGCTGGTTATACATAATTCCGAAAACGAGATCCGTTTTTGCGGCTGCTTCATTCATCTCGCGGACCTGCTTTGCGTAAACGCCTGCAGGTTTTTCTGTGAGAACATGAATGCCCTTTGAGAAAGCATACTGAGCGATGGGGGAGTGGTCATAGTGAGGCGTTGCGATGAGAACCGCGTCAACCTCGCCGCTGTCAATAAGTTCTTCGGCGGTGTTATATGCCTTAACGCCGGGAAGCTTCTTTGCAGCGTCGGCAAGACGCTCGGGGTTGATGTCTGCGATGGCTGTTATGCGAAGCTCTTTATGCTCGCCCTTGTTGTGCATGTTAATGTGGGAGTTACCCATGTTGCCGACACCGATGATGCCGAATCTGACGGGCTGAACCTTGTTTTCGATAATGTTGTGAATTGCCGAGCATGCGGCGGCAAAAGAAGTTTTGTTATCGGGGTAAACGAACTTTTTGTTCATTGCGTTTGCTGTTGCATCGTCGGGTTCAAGGTTTTCAAGCCCTTCAAAGACTCGAAGATGAGGCTCAACAGAAAGGAAATAAACCTGCTCATTTTCATCGAGCATTCTGAGAATTTCTTCGAGGTGACCGTCGCCCTCACCTGCGGGAACAACTGTGTCAATGGCGGCGATACAGTCTTTGATGTGCATATAGGTAACCTTATCTTTAAGAAGCTTAAAGCCCTCAAGAGTGTTGCAACCGCACTGAATGTAGTTTGAAGGGTCAAAAATGCAACCCATTCTGTCGCCGTAATGCTCTGCAAGCTCAACGCATCTTTCGGTAATATCGCCATAGATGCCCTTTTCGTTTTCGTGGCAGCAGAGGATGCCGTGTTCGTTTGAATAATCGACCATGGCATCAAGTCGTCTGTAAACTTCGTCTTTGTAATCTTCAATCTTCTGTCCCTTTGTGAAGAAGAAGCTGAACATTCTGATATATTTTGTTTCAAGAACTTTTGCAACTTCAACGGTCTGCTTGAAAGCTTCAAAATGAGGCTCGAAATCGTCGGTGATTTCGATTTTACCGTAATGCGAACCGATTGAAGAAACCTTGATTCCGTTATCATCAAGGAGCTTTTTGAGTTCCTTTGCCTCTTCAACGGTGAAGTTTGAGATGTTTTTGCCGTTAACATTGCGAAGCTCGATATAATCGATGCCGTTTGCTTTGCAGGCAGCTATCTGCTCAAGAATATCGGCAGAAGCTTCATCTGCAAAAGCGGAGAATAAGAATTTAGCCATAACATACCTCCGAAAAGTTTATTCAAAATAATTCTATCACTTTTTGAATTTATTGCAAGTATTTATATAAAATAAAAGCAAAAAACACGGCTATTTTTTATAGCCGCGCTTTTACATAGAATGCAATAAGTTAAGAATGATATCCTGTTGTTCTTTTGTCAGCCGATTCCAATTATTCAGCAAATCATACTGTTTCTTAGTTAAAACAGTTGGTTCATTGTTCCAATTAAAAAATTGAGAAAGGGTAATGTTGAAGGCGCTGCAGATTTTTTCCAGAGATGGGATAGTTGGAACAATATCTTTTCTGAACCATGAAGATATTGTGGTTTGGGCAATGCCGGATTCTTCGGATAATCTGTACTCACTCCAACCCCGTTCAATTCTAAGCTGATAAATTCTTTCTAAAACCGTCATAATTGCACCTCTTTATCGTAAATTCTATACGAAAAAGTGTTGACTTTTAATAATTATTATAGTATTATAGTTACGAAAATAATCATTAAAATAAAAGGAGATTTTATTATGTCACATTATTGCAGGAACTGTAACGGAACAGGTGAGGCAACTTGTCCACGCTGCGGAGGTACAGGCACATTCAATGATGGTTCTACCTGCTATTATTGTCAGGGAAAGGGAACAATTGAATGTAAAGCTTGTGATGGCAGCGGAAAAATTGAAGACTAAAAAGGAGATTGTTTATGGAAACTTGTTCGGACTGCAAGCATTGCAATAAAGAAGGCTATTGTGATGTTTATGACAAAAATGTAAACCCTAACTCAAGACCATGTCCTGAATTTGAAGAACGTTAAGGGGAGTGCGATTATTTATGACATACAGTACAAATGATTTCCGTGGAGAGGCTCATTGCCCGATAAATGTAACAGATGCAAGTGGAACAGAGCTCTATAACGCATTGAAAGAGTTTATTTGCGTATATTTTGCAGAAAATAACATACCGGTCAGGATGCGCGAAGAAATGTTGAAAAGCGGTAGGCTTTTTGGCGGTACTAAAGTGCCGATGGTATTGATTGACCATTCGGATACTTCGTGTAAATATTTTACAATAGGAATGTATGTTGTTGGAAGTGTTGTAAATTTTCCTCTGCTTGGAAAATCCGAAGAACAATATAAATATAATTCGAAAGAAATGTATCAGCAACAAGGCAAGTTTATTCAAGCTGCTTTATACAGACCAGACGAGTTTAAAATTCAGCAAGAATTTCAGTGGCAGGAAAATGTACTGTCATTTATAGAAGAATTTTTCGGTTAAAAAATAAGCCCTCGGCAGTTGCCGAGGGCTTTAAACTTACCTTTATTTGATTATTCTGCGTCGTCAGCGTTTTCCCAGTTGTGCCAAACAGCCTGAACATCGTCGTTATCTTCAAACATTTCAAGCATCTTAGCCATGTTCTTGATATCGTCGGGGTTTGTGAGTGCGGTATATGTTGAGGGAACATATTCAACCTCTGCCGAAACAAAAGCGTAGCCCTTTGCTTCAAGGTCTTCTCTGACAGCGCCGCAATCGTTGGGCTCTGTTCTGATTTCGTAAACACCCTCGTCATCTGTGATGAAATCGGTTGCGCCTGCTTCAAGAGCATCTTCCATGAGCTTGTCCTCGTCGATGCCTTCGGACTCAACAAGAAGAACACCCTGCTTTGAGAACATGAAAGAAACGCAGCCGCTCTGACCCATGTTTCCGCCGTATTTGTCGAAATAGTGGCGGACATCGCCTGCAGTTCTGTTGCGGTTATCGGTGAGAGCTTCAACGATAACAGCGATGCCTGAGGGGCCGTAGCCCTCGTAAACGATTTCTTCGTAGTCAGCGCCGCCTGCTTCGCCCGCAGCCTTCTTGATTATTCTTTCGATATTATCGTTGGGAACGTTATTAGCCTTGGCTTTTGCAATAACATCCTTGAGCTTTGAGTTGGAAGCGGGGTCGGGACCGCCTTCACGAACAACAACCGCAATCTCTCTGCCGATTTTGGTGAAAACCTTGGCACGCTGATTATCGGTTTTTTCTTTTTTGCGCTTAATTGTGCTCCATTTTGAATGGCCGGACATTTAAAAAACCTCTCTTTGAAATGCATTTCTGCATGTAATATTTAACCTTGATATTATATAACAACATGTTATCTGTTGTCAAGATTCTTTGACTATTTACCTGTCAGCTTCAAGAGCAAGGAAGAAAACTGCGCCGTCGGTAACGGAGCCGTCTGCAACAAATTCTTCGGAGGGCGAAGAGCTTTCCGCATTATAAATCATTTTTTTGTCTTTGATATCGAAAACATAGAAGCAATCGCTGTCGCTGATATCCAGAGTGAGCTTTCCGCCGTCAACGGTGCAGGTGCCTCTTTCGGCAGTGTTGCCGTAGAGGATTGAAAAATAGGATTCGCTTCTGTAATAAATTCTGCAGTGGGTTGCGCCGTTTGCCTCCATATAATATGTGCCGTGGCTGAGCTTACCGCTGTCTGAGCAGGCGGCAAGGAAAAGCGTGAAAATCGCAAGGATAACGCAGATTATTTTTTTCATATTAAAACTTCCTTTGATTTATATTGTGTGTCTGAAGCCTTCGCCGAGTATTTCATTGGCTTCGCTGACAATGATGAATGTTTTGTTGTCGGTTGCTTTTACGGTCTTGATGATTCCCGAAATCTCAGATTTTCTGGCAACGCATATCAGCACGCCCTTATCTTCGCCCGTATAAGCACCCTTTGCAGGAAGAACGGAAACGCCGCGTCTTGACGATGAAACGATTGCTTTCGAAACTTCATCGGGCTTTGATGTGACAATCATAAGCATTTTGCCGTTGCCTGTGCCGTAGATGAGGGAGTCGATAACCCTTGTGCTTACGAATATCATGATAATTGCATAAAGGCCGCTGTTGATGCTTCCGAGAAGAATCATGTTTGCCGCAACGATTGCCGCATCCGAGGCGAGAACAACGCTGCCGACGGTGATATGCGGAAATCTTTTGTGGACAAGCCTTGCAACAATATCTGTACCTCCGCTGGTTGCGCCTGTAATCATTATCATGCCGAGTCCTGCGCCCTGAAGAAGACCGCAGAAAAGGGATGCAAGAATTTTATCTCCCGTATAGTCGGGCATAAAAGCAAAAACATCGAGCGCCACCGAAAGAAGAAGTGTTACCCACAGCGTTCTTGCTACAAGCTTTTTTCCGAGAAAAAGCCACATGAGGATAAGAAGCGGAACATTGAGAACAAAGTTGGTTATGCCGACGGGGACCGAAAAAAGGTGATTGAAGAAAACTGCGAGACCCGTTACACCGCTCTGAGCAATATCGTTGGGAACAACAAAGCTGTTTACGGCTATTGCGTAAAGTGAGCAGCCGACAATCCATATTCCGTTGTTTTTCAATGTTTCAAGGAGGTTATCCTTTTCGAAAAAGCTTTTTATTTTTGCCTTATTCATCGCCGAACGCCTCCGTTTCCGAAATTGCGTTAAAAAGTTCATTTATGCGTTCTGTTCTGCCTTTGAGATATAGCCATCCGAAAAGGCATTCAAGCCCTGTTGCATAATGATAATCCGCGCTCGACTGATTTTTCGGTATGCCGCCCGTATGTGCATTTCTGCCTCTTTTGAAAACGGCGAGTTCATCCTCGTCAAGCATTGACATTATTGAGTTCATGGCTTTTGCCTGAGCCTTTGCGCAGACCTTTGTGCTTGCGGTTTTGTGCAGAGCATTTACGGGTCGGTTGGCTTCGCACACAAGCTCACTGCGCACAAGCAGGTCGAAAACCGTATCGCCTACAAATGCAAGATTCAGCGGACTGAGCGAGGCAACATCCGCCTTTTTATCGAGTAAAGAAACCAGAAGTATCCCCCTAATCAGTTAACAAAATCAAATTCAAGGTCATAAATCGAAACAGTATCGCCTTCGTTTATGCCTTTTTCGCGGAGTGCATCAATAATTCCGCTTGAGATAAGAATTCTCTGGAAATACTGGAGAGACTCATAGTCGTCAAGGTCTGTGCGCTGAAGAATTTTGAGAAGCCATTTTGCCTCAACAAAATAAACATCGTCGATAACCTTGATTGTGAAGCCTTTGTCATCCTGCTTTTCAAACATTTCAAGAGGAATGTTTTCGCTTTCATATCTTTTGATGGGAGGCAGAGTCTGAAGCTTATTCCATACTGCGCTGATAAGCTCGTTTGTGCCTTCGGTTATCGGAGCGCACATTGTATGGTATTCATAGCCTCTGCTTTCAAAATATTCGCGGAGGGCTTCAAGCTGTTCATCGGAAGCAAGATCGATTTTGTTTGCCGCAACAATCTGGGGTCTCTTTGCAAGCTCGGGATCGAATTTTTCAAGCTCCTTATTGATGATTTCAAAATCTTCAATCGGGTCTCTGCCCTCGCTGCCTGCGGCATCAACTATATGAACAAGAAGTCTGCAGCGGTCAACATGGCGCAGGAATTCGTGACCGAGACCTACTCCGTCGCCGGCGCCCTCGATAAGACCGGGGATATCCGCCATAACGAACGAACTGCCTTCGCCCATTGAAACAACGCCGAGAACGGGCGTTATTGTTGTAAAATGATAGTTGGCAATGATGGGCTTTGCCTGGCTTACAACCGAAACAAGCGTTGATTTGCCGACATTGGGAAATCCGAGCAGACCGACATCCGCAAGAAGCTTGAGTTCAAGACTGACCTCCCATTCCTCGCCGGGAGTGCCTTCCTTTGCAAAGCGGGGAACCTGTCTTGTGGGCGTTGCGAAATGGGGGTTGCCCCAGCCGCCTCTGCCGCCTTTTGCGGCAATGAAGGGCTCGTCGCTGCTCATATCAGCCATAACCGCGCCGCTTTCAGCCTCTTTTATAATTGTTCCGCGAGGAACCTTGATTATAAGGTCTTCGCCTCTGCGGCCGCTCTTTCTGCCGCCCGAACCGTTTTCGCCGTTGGGAGCAACATATTTTCTTTTGTAACGGAAATCGGCAAGGGTGGAGAGGTTGTCGTCAACCTGAAAAACAATGTTTCCGCCTCTGCCGCCGTCGCCGCCGTCAGGACCGCCTGCGGCAACATATTTTTCTCTACGGAAGCTGACGGCGCCGTTTCCGCCGTTGCCCGCCTTAATTTTTATTTTAGCAATATCAACAAACATATAAACAAACCTGTTCTTTCATAATTCTGTAAAATCCGAACATAAATTCACATTATACATTATATCCCATCAGATACGCATTTACAATAGACAAAACACATAACTTTATCTTTTAAAATAAATATATTATTTACAAATATTTAACTATCTTTTTTTACATAAGTGTGATATAATACTTGGTAATTATAAAATAGAGTAGTGTTGGCAGGTGAAACCATGGCAGTCACAATCAAGTCAGTTCAGTGCGGAAGCATTGCGGAGAAAAAGAAAATATCGGCAGGCGACTGTCTGATTTCAGTTAACGGCAATGCGGTCAACGATGTTCTCGACTACCGTTTTTATCTTAACGATAATAAGCTCCGTCTTGTGCTGAAGGGAGCTGACGGAAAATGCAGGGTTGCAACGGTAATCAAGGATGAGTTTGAAGATATCGGACTTGAATTCGAAACTTATCTTATGGATAAACAGCAGCATTGCAAAAACAAATGCATTTTCTGCTTTATTGACCAGCTTCCGGAAGGGCTGAGGGAAAGTCTTTATTTCAAGGATGATGATTCGAGGCTTTCGTTCCTTTTCGGCAACTATATAACCCTCACAAACATGAAGGATGAGGATATTGACCGCATTATAAAGATGCATATCAGCCCCGTCAATATTTCGGTGCACACGATGAATCCCGACCTCAGGGTGAAAATGATGCTCAACCCGAAAGCAGGCGAATCTCTCCGTTACATCGAAAAGCTTGCGAAGGGCGGAATTCTTCTTAATACTCAGCTTGTGCTTTGCCCGGGTATCAACGACGGAAAAGAGCTTGAATTCAGCCTTGAAAAGCTCGGTGCATTATATCCCGAGGTGCAGAGTATTGCGGCGGTGCCTGTCGGACTTTCCGACCACAGAGACGGGCTTTATCCTCTTGAACCGTATACTGCCGCAACGGCGGGAGAGGTTATAGACACCATTGACCGATTCAATGAGGAGTTTATGAAAAAACACGGCGAAATAATCGCTTTTGCCGCAGACGAATTCTATATTAAAGCAGGCAGAAAGATTCCCGATGCGGAATATTATAACGGCTTTCCGCAGCTTGAAAACGGAGTCGGTATGTGGGCTTTGCTTGAATCCGAATTCATGCAGGCTCTTGAAGAGTGTGAAATAAAAGAAAAACAGCGCAGAGTGACTGCTGTCACGGGAAAGGCGGCGTATCCGCTGATAAAGAGCCTTTCCGAAAAAGCGGAGAACAAGATAAAAGGACTTGAAATAAATGTTGTTGAAGCCGAAAACAAGCTGCTCGGCGAAATGATAACCGTTTCGGGTCTGCTCTGCGGCAGGGATATTGCTGATGCGCTTGAGGGTGTTGATTTGGGTGAGGAACTGCTGATTCCGCCGAACTGCCTTCGCAGCGAGGGCGATATGTTCCTTGATAATATGACGGTTTGCGAGCTTGCGAAAAAGCTCGGTGTTAAGGTTACCGCAAACGGCAGCGGCGGAGACGAATTGCTGTTTGCATTGATAGGAGGTTCAGATAATGAGTAATGTTGTTGCGATTGTCGGCAGACCGAATGTCGGCAAATCAACTCTTTTCAATAAGCTGATAGGAGCAAGGCTCTCTATCGTTGATGACACGCCCGGTGTCACAAGAGACAGAATTTACGGCGATTGCGAATGGCTCGGCAGACATTTTATGCTTATCGACACGGGCGGTATTGAACCGTATTCGGATGATATAATTCTCAAGCAGATGAGAAGGCAGGCTCAGCTTGCCATTGACAGCGCGGATGTTATCGTTCTTGTAACGGATATCCGCTCGGGTGTTGTTGCAACCGACAGCGAGGTTGCTGCAATGCTTCAGAAAAGCGGCAAGCCGGTTATTCTTTGTGTAAACAAGTGCGATACCGTCGGTGAACTGCCTGCGGATTTCTATGAGTTCTATAATCTCGGCCTCGGTGATCCGATTGCCGTTTCGTCGGTTCACGGCCACGGAACGGGCGACCTGCTTGACGAGGTTCTGAAATATCTTCCCGGCAAGGAGGAAGAGGAGGAGCAGGAGGATGCAATCAAGGTTGCCGTTATCGGTAAACCCAATGTCGGCAAATCCTCTCTCGTAAATGCTGTTCTCGGCGAGGACAGAATGATTGTTTCGAACATTGCGGGAACAACACGCGATGCGACGGACTCAATCGTTGAAAACGAACACGGAAAGTTTGTTTTCATTGATACCGCAGGTCTCAGAAGAAAAAGCAAGGTCTATGACCAGATTGAAAAATATTCCGTAATCAGAGCCAAAATGGCGGTTGAACGCGCTCAGGTATGCGTTATCATGATTGACGCGCAGGAGGGCTTCACCGAGCAGGATTCCAAGGTTGCGGGCATTGCTCACGAGATGGGCAAGGGCTGCATAATTGCAGTCAATAAATGGGATGCGGTTGAAAAAGACGGCAAAACAATGGACAGCTACCGCAAAAAGCTGATGAAGGATTTCGCGTTCATGTCATATGCGCCGATAATCTTCATTTCTGCAAAGGAAAAAATCAGGCTGGACCGCCTTTTCGAGCTTATAAAGTTTGTTGATACCCAGAACGCAATGCGTATTTCAACGGGTAAGCTCAATGATGTTCTTGCTGATGCAACCGCGAGGGTGCAGCCCCCGACAGACAAGGGCAAGCGTCTCAAGATTTACTATATGACTCAGGCTTCCACAAGACCGCCTACATTCGTCTGCTTTGTCAATAATGCAGAGCTTTTCCATTACAGCTATCAGCGTTATCTTGATAACCAGATAAGAGAGATCTTCGGTCTTGAGGGAACGCCCACAAAAATGATTATCCGTGAAAGAGAGTCGGGCAAAAAATGATAGTTTTAGGCATTGACCCCGGCTATGCGATAGTCGGCTGCGGCGTTGTTGAGTATCAGAGCAATCATTTCAGAGTTCTGACCTACGGCGCGATAACAACCGAAGCGCATACGCCGTTCAATGAAAGAATTGAAAAGATTTTTGATGAGGCGAACGAGCTGATTCAGAGATTCAGACCCGATGCCATGGCGATTGAAAAGCTGTTTTTCAACACAAACCAGAAAACGGCGATTGATGTTGCTCAGGCGAGGGGCGCGCTTGTTCTTGCAGCGCAGAAAAACAGAATTCCGATTTTCGAATATACACCCCTGCAGGTAAAGCAGAGTGTTGTCGGTTACGGCAGGGCGGAAAAAAAGCAGGTGCAGGAGATGACGCGCGTCATGCTCAATCTTGAAAAAATTCCGAAGCCCGACGATGCCGCCGATGCGCTTGCAATGGCTATCTGCCACTGCCATTCCGCAGGCTCGCTCATCGGACAGCTCGGCAGAAGATAAAATATAATCGGGCAAGGGCGGAGCCCTTCCTTAACTATTCACTAAACTCAAGGAGCATATTTATGTTTTACAGCATAACGGGAACGGTGGTCTTCACCGATGAAAACAGCATAGTGCTCGATTGCAACGGTGTTGCTTTCAGACTTTTCACAACACTCAGCACGATCAGGAAAAGCGCAGGCGTCGGCGAAAAGCAGACTCTTTACACTTATCTGAATGTGCGCGAGGATGCGCTTGATCTTTTCGGCTTTGCCGATAAAAATGAGCTTGACTGCTTCAAAATGCTTATCGGAGTTTCGGGTGTCGGCCCCAAGGCAGGTCTTGCTGTTCTTTCTCAGCTTTCACCAGACAGACTTGCTGTCTGCGTTGCGGGCGGAGATGTAAAGTCGATAACTGCCGCGCAGGGTGTCGGTGCAAAGATAGCGCAGAGAATTGTTCTCGAGCTTAAAGGCAAGCTTGATTCCTTTGCAGGTTCCTCGGCAGCTCTCGGCGATATTTCCGCTGCTCAGAAGGCAACTGTCAGCTATGCGGGTGAGGATGCCGTTAACGCTCTTGTTATGCTCGGCTACAGCCGCTCCGAGGCAAGTATAGCCGTCGGTAAGCTTGACGGTAATCTTTCAACCGAAGAAATGATCAAGCAGGCTCTTAAACAGCTTGCAAAGAATTTGTAATATAAGGAGGAATTACGGTGGATTTTGATTTTGAAAACAGAATCGTTGCCCCCGAATTTTCATCCTCTGAGGATAACGATATTGAAATTTCGTTAAGACCGAAAACCATCGGCGAATATATCGGTCAGGAAAAGGTTAAAGAAAACCTTTCCGTTTATATTGAAGCTGCGCGACGCAGAGGCGACACGCTTGACCATGTTCTTCTCTACGGCCCTCCCGGTCTCGGTAAAACAACGCTTGCAGGCATAATTGCAAATGAGATGGGCGTTAACTTCAGAGTAACGAGCGGCCCTGCAATTGAAAAACCGGGCGACCTTGCCGCGCTTCTCACAAACCTCAACGAAGGCGATGTCCTTTTTATTGACGAAATTCACCGCCTTTCAAGAGCGGTTGAAGAGGTGCTTTATCCTGCAATGGAGGATAATGTTCTCGATATCATCATCGGCAAGGGTCCTTCCGCAAGGTCGATCAGGCTTGATTTGCATAAGTTCACTCTTGTCGGTGCAACAACAAGGGCAGGTCAGCTCAGCGCGCCGCTGCGTGACCGCTTCGGTGTTATTCTGCGCCTTGAGCTTTATACTCCCGAGCAGCTTTCTGAAATAGTCAACAGAAGTGCAGGTATTCTCGGTATTGATATTGATCCCAAGGGTGCGCTTGAAATTGCATCCCGTTCAAGAGGAACTCCGAGAATTGCAAACAGACTTCTCAAGCGCTCGAGAGACTTTGCGCAGGTTATGTGCGAGGGGAAGATAACGAAAGAGGCATCAGCTCTTGCGCTTGACAGAATGGAGATTGATGAGCTCGGTCTTGATTCAATTGACAGACTGATTCTCAGAACAATGATCAAGAATTATAACGGCGGTCCCGTAGGGCTTGAAACGATTGCGGCGGCAATCGGCGAAGAAGCCGTTACCATAGAAGATGTTTATGAGCCCTATCTGATGCAGGTCGGCTTTCTGAGCCGTACCCCCAGAGGCAGACAGGTAACTCCCGCGGGCTATGCGCATCTGGGAATCCCGATGCCCGGCCAGCAGAGAATGGATGTTTAACAAACGAAAGGAGCGGTCATATGAGAGCCGCAGAAAACTGGAAAGATTATGAGCTTATTGATTGCTCTGACGGAGAAAGGCTTGAAAGATGGGGAGATATTATCCTTGTCCGTCCCGATCCGCAGGTAATCTGGAAAACACCCAAGGAAAATCCGCTCTGGTATAATCCTCATGCCATTTATAACCGTTCGAACACGGGCGGCGGAAGCTGGCAGGTGTGCAAAAAGATGCCCGATGTCTGGCAGGTAGGCTTTGAAGAGCTGAAGTTCAACATCAAAACCATGGGCTTTAAGCATACGGGACTTTTTCCCGAGCAGGCAGTCAACTGGCAGATGACGGCGGATATTATCAGGAATGCTGACAGACCTGTAAGAGTGCTGAATCTTTTTGCCTATACGGGCGGTGCAACCGTTGCTGCTCTCAATGCAGGCGCAAGTGTTACTCATGTTGACGCTTCGAAGGGCATGACCCTCTGGGCAAAAGAAAACGCGGCGGCAAGCAAGGTCGCGGATGCTCCCGTGCGCTGGCTTGTTGATGACTGCATAAAGTTCGTTCAGCGCGAAATCAGAAGAGGAAACAAATATGATATCATCATCATGGATCCTCCGTCATACGGTAGGGGTCCGGGCGGCGAGGTCTGGAAGCTCGAAAACGAGGTTTACGGCTTCGTTGAAATGTGCATGGAGGTTCTTGCCGACGATGCTCTGATGGTGCTTATCAACTCATATACAACGGGTCTTTCACCCAGTGTTATGGAATATATTCTCGGAGAAACCGTTCAGCGCAGGCTTGGCGGTACGGTATCGAGCGATGAAATCGGAATTCTCGTTTCGTCAAAGCCCGGCAGAGTTCTTCCCTGCGGTGCAAGCGCGATATGGAAGGGGAACGGAGTAAAATGAAAAGCATAAAACCCGGCAGAGGTCCGTCAATGATGGGCGGAATAATCGGAATCGCCGTTGCGATCTTCGGAGTTTTCTGGACTGTTATGGCGATTGCGGGCGGTGCGTGGTTTATGGCTCCGTTCGGGCTGATTTTTACAGGTATTGCCGTTGTAAGAACGGTTTATGATTTCAAAAACGCAACGGGCAAAAACCGTTATTCGGAGTATGATATCACAGACGGTAACGAAGAAACCGACCCTCTGAATGAAATGTTCGGAGAAAAAAGAGAAGATAACGGCAGAATTCAAACGGAAAGCAATTTTTGCCCTTATTGCGGTCAGCGAGTTGAAGCTGATTATGAATTCTGCAATGTATGCGGTAAAAGACTGCCGTAAATCAAACTGTATTCAATCTGGAGTATGTTGATTAAATGAGCGAAAAATTAATTGAATTTGAAAATGTGACAATGTTGTATTACGATGCTGAAGAGGCTGAATATGACAAAAACTCCGCTCCTGCGCTGATGAATGTTGATTTCAGCGTTGAAAAGGGCGAGTTTGTGGCTGTTCTCGGTCATAACGGCTCGGGCAAAAGCACCCTTGCAAAGCTCTGCAATGCAATTTATGAGCCGACTTCGGGTACGGTCAGAGTCAAAGGCATTGTTGCGGATAATGACGAAAAGGCTGATGAGGTCAGAAGAATAGTCGGCATGGTTTTTCAGAATCCCGATAATCAGATTGTTGCAACGATTGTTGAGGATGATGTTGCCTTCGGTCCTGAAAATTTAGGTGTCGAGCCAAAGGAAATCCGTCGCAGGGTTGACGAAGCACTCAAAGCCGTCAATATGTATGACCATCGCCACCGCGAGCCGCATAAGCTTTCGGGCGGTCAGAAGCAGAGGGTAGCAATTGCGGGTGTGCTTGCAATGCAGACCGAGTGCATCGTGCTCGATGAGCCAACAGCAATGCTTGACCCCGTTGGCAGAGAAGAGGTCATGAAAACCGTTCACAGAATGAATAAGGAAATGGGTATAACCGTTGTTCTCATAACCCATTTCATGGATGAAGCCGTCAAGGCGGACAGAGTTGTTGTTATGGACAGCGGCAGAATCGTTATGCAGGGCAAGCCCCGTGAGATATTCTCGAAAGTTGAGGAGCTTCGCTCCCACGGACTTGATGTGCCGCAGTCAACGGAGCTTTGCGATGTTCTCGGTCTTGGCAAATGCGTTCTCAATGTTGAAGAATGCGTTGAAGAAATTTCAGGAATGCTCGGAGGTGCCCGATGAATTACGCAATTGAAACAGTCGGGCTGACTCACTATTATTCCAAAGGTACACCTCAGCAGGTTGCCGCAATAAGTGATGTCAACCTCAGAATTAATAAAGGTGAGCTTGTGGGTATTATCGGACACACAGGCTCGGGTAAAAGCACTCTTATTTCGCATTTTAACGGTCTTTTGAAGCCCGACAGCGGCAAGGTGCTTATTGACGGAGTTGATATCCATAAGGATAAAGAAACTCTGCGCAACACAAGATTCAAGGTCGGTCTCTGCTTTCAGTATCCCGAATATCAGCTTTTTGAAGAGACCGTTTACAAAGATATCGCATTCGGACCGAAAAATATGAAGCTTTCGGATGCAGAAATCAAAGAGAGAGTTTTAAGAGCCGCGTCGTTCGTAGGCGTTAAAAAAGAGCATCTCAATCAGTCACCGTTTGACCTTTCGGGCGGTGAAAAAAGAAGGGTAGCCATCGCGGGTGTAATGTCCATGGAACCTGAAATCCTTATTTTCGATGAGCCTGCCGCAGGCCTTGACCCGAGAGGCAGAAAAGATCTTATCGGGCTTATAAAGGATTACAGAAAACAGACAGGCTCAACCGTTGTTGTTGTTTCCCACAGCATGGAGGATATTGCCTGCATGGCTGACAGAGTAATCGTTATCAACAATTCAACCGTTGCAATGCAGGGAAACGTTGATGAGGTTTATTCAAGGGCGGCAGAGCTTCGCTCAATGGGACTCAATGTTCCCGAAATAACAGAGATTTTTCTTAAACTGCGTAAAAAAGGCTTTGATGTGCCTGCGAATGTTTATACCGTTGAGCAGGGCGCGGAAATTCTCAGAAAGCTTGCTTCGGGGAGGTGTTCCGGATGATAAGAGATATAACGATAGGTCAGTATTATCCCGGAAAATCTCTTCTTCATAAGGTCGATCCCAGAATGAAGCTGATTCTTACCTTTGCGGTTATTGTTGTTATTTTTCTTTGCAGAAACTTTTTTTCGCTCGGTATTATTGCTCTGACCGCGGTTGCGGCGGCAATTCTTTCAAGAGTGCCTGCGAAAATGCTTCTCAAGAGTCTCAAGCCGATAGTTATTATTCTCATCTTTACCGCTGTCCTCAATATTTTTTACACTCAGGGCGGCGACACATGGTTTGAATGGAAATTTATAAAGATAACCGAAAAAGGTGTTTTTACGGCAATTTTCACTATGGTCAGAATTGTTTCGCTTATTCTTATCAGCTCGCTTCTGACCTACACAACAACCCCGACAATGCTCACCGATGCGCTTGAAAGGGTGCTTTCTCCGCTGAAGGTTTTCAAAATAAAGGTGCATACTCTTGCGATGATGATGACTCTTGCGCTCAGATTCATACCTACTCTTATTGAGGAAATTGACAGAATAATGAACGCTCAGAAGGCGAGAGGCGCAGACCTTGAAACTGGCGGAATCGTTCAACGCGCAAAGGCGTTGGTTCCGATTTTTGTTCCGCTGATGGTTTCGGCTTTCAGAAGAGCATATGAGCTCGCTTTTGCAATGACCTGCCGCTGTTATACCGGCGGCGAAGGCAGAACAAGAATGAAGCAGATGAAGCTTTCGGCTCTTGATTTTGCGGCTATGGTCGCATGCATTGTAATAACAGTCGGCGTTATCGTTCTCAATCACTTTTTTGAGGCTGTAATATAAGAAGGTTTTTTATGCGTAATTTACTTTTGACAATTTCATTTGACGGAACCGGATATCACGGCTGGCAGGTTCAGGATAACGCGGTTACGGTTCAGCAGACTCTGCAGGATGCTTTTGAGAGAATATGCTCAAGCAGGGATAATGTTGTAGGCTGTTCGAGAACCGATGCAGGTGTGCATGCCAATATGTATTGCTGCAACATCAGAACCGAAAATCCTATAACCTGCGAAAAGCTTGTCGGCGCGCTGAATGCGCTTTTGCCGCGCGATATTGCGGCTCTCGGGTGCAAAGAGGTTGACTTTGATTTTCATGCAAGATATGACTGCAAATCAAAGGAATATATTTATAAAATATGGAACTCCCCGAACAAGAATCCGTTTCTTTATGACTATTCTCTTCACTATAAGCACCGCCTTGATGAAGGGTTTCTCTCAAAGCAGGCGGCGGATTTTATCGGAACTCATGATTTTGCATCGTTCTGTGCAGCAGGCAGCAGCGTTGAGGATACAGTCCGCACCGTAATGAATGCCTCTGTTGAGCGTGAGGGCGATATGGTCATTTTCAGGGTTGAGGCAGACGGATTCCTTTATAACATGGTCCGCATAATGACGGGAACTCTTATTGATATATCGAGAGGAAAAATCCCTGCGGATTCAATCGGACAGATTATTGCGGCAAAGAACCGTTTTGCGGCAGGCTATACAGCGCCCGCAAGAGGTCTTTACCTTAATAAGATACATTATTGATAAAGCGGAGAGGATTGGTGTATGAAAGATAAGAAGATAATTGATTTAAGAAAAGTAAAAAATAAGATTAATTTCAAAAAGCTTCTGCGGATTCTCAGAATTCCCATTGTTGTTTTTGCGGTAGCTGTTGCCCTGTTTCTCAGCGCAAGGCTTATCGGCAACGTTGCAATGTCGAACGCTACGGATTCGCTCAGGCAGATAAAGACGCTTGTTTCAAAGGGGGAAGGCTTCCCTTATTCCCTTGAAGGAAGAAATGTCAAAAAAACAGAAGCCATCGGCGAGCGGATGCTGATTATCAGCGATGATGAAAGCCTTGTTCTTGACAGCAAGGCAGGTGAGCTTTTCTCATATCAGCTCGGAAATGCAGAGCCGAAAGCAATATCCTTTAACGGCAGGGCTCTTGTTTACAGCAACGGCTCAAACAAGGTTATTCTTCAGAGCAAAACAGAGCAGCTTGGTTCAATTGAAGAAGAAAGTGCGGTTGTCACGGCGGCTCTTGCGAAAAACGGATGGTTTGCAACGGCTCATTCGGCAGAAGGTCAGAATGTGCTTACTGTCTATAACAGCAGATTTGAAAAAGAATTTGTCTGGCAGTGCGCCAATGAGCGCATAACCGCAATTTCTCTTTCGCCTGACGGCAGAAAGGTTGCGATTTCCGCAACGGGCGTTGAAAACGCAGAGATTTATTCGCGGGTTGTTATATTCAACACCAAGGAAACTTCGCCTGTTTCCGATGTGAAGTTCAGCGGAACGCTTTTCCTCAGAATATTCTTTACATCTTCCGATACAGTTATTGCTGTTGGCGATAACAAAACGGTTGTTCTGGATAAAGAGGGAACGAAAGCCGATGAGCTTGCATATTCCGAAAACAGCATTTCAGCCGTAAAAGCTGATGAAAAAGGCAATGTTGCCGTTTGCTGTTCGGAGTTCGGCGGCTCGCAGTCGGTTATAACCGTATTCAAAAAGAACGGCGCAAGACAGTGCTCTGTCACCGTTCACGGTGAGCCTGCCGATATAGATCTAGGCTCGGGCAAGCTTGCGGTTGCAGTCAGCAACGAGATTGTTGTTTATAACCTTAAAGGCGTTGAAAAGAACCGCGTGCAGACATCGGGTGCTGCTGAACAGGTTATGGTCTGCTCGAACGATATTTTTACCGTTGAAAACGGAGCCTTGTGCAAATACTGATTGCCGTAAGGAGGTATATGAATGGAGTTTTTACCGCTTGTTGTTGACGGAATTCTTATTCTGATTTTTGCGGCCTGCATTTTTGAAGGACGCAGACGAGGATTTATTAAAATGGTGCTGTCCGTTATTGCTGTTATCATCAGTATCGGTATAGCGCATACTCTTTCGGTTCCCGTTGCCGCATGGGCAAATGAGGAGTTTGCCAAAGAAGGGGTTACCGAATATATTGAAGAGCAAATCAGCGGCGTTTTTGAAGAAAACGGTGCTGACAGCGGAGAAATTGATATTGTTACGGAGAACGGAATATCTGAGGTTCTTCCCGAAGAGCTTGTTTCGTTTGTTGAAAAATACGGCGTCTCGCTTGACGGACTTCTTGAGGATGTTTCGGTAAAGGACAGCGTGGAACAGACAAGTCTTCAGATAACAGAAAGAATTCTGGATGCGCTTCTTCTTCCCGTTCTTGAAACAATCGCGTTTATTATTATTTACATAATCTGCTCATCGCTTCTTTCAATTCTCGTTTCGGTTGTCGGTTCGCTGTTCAAGCTTCCGATAATCAACGGAATCAACAAATTGCTCGGCGGAATTCTCGGCGCAGTCAAGGGACTTGCCGTTATTGCGGTTCTGAGTGTGCTTGCCGTTTTTGCGGCGGGTCTGCTGTCAGGTAACGAGCTGGCGGATGCCGTTTCTCAGGCAACGCTTACAAATACAATCAGCGAAACTGTTATTCAGCTTATTTTAGGAGGCAAATAAAATGAAATCAAACATCAAGGAATTATTCTCAGGTTGTCTCACAATTCCCAACCTGCTTTCGGTTATCAGAATTGCTCTTATTCCCGTTTTCGGTGTGCTTTATTATAACGGAAACATTGTGTGGGCGGTTGTTGTTCTGTTTATTTCGGGTCTTACCGATTTCTTTGACGGAAAGATTGCAAGAAAATTCAATCAGATAAGCGCACTCGGCAAGATGCTTGATCCTGTTGCCGATAAGCTCACTCAGATTACCATAGCCATCGTGCTCTATCTCACCTTCAGAGGCAGCTCTGATGAAACAATCAAGGCTTTCAGTTGGGTTTTCCTTGTATTCCTTATTAAAGAGGCTGTTATGGTTGTCGGCGGCGCTATAATGATCGCTTTCGGTCTCAGACCCAGCGCTGCGGAAATGCCCGGTAAAATCGCAACCTTTGTTTTCTATGCGGTTATGATTGTTATAATCGCTTTCGGCCCTGATATCGGTCTTTTCAAGGCTTTTGTTCTTCCCAACTGGCTGATGATTGCTCTTGTATGCCTCAGCGTTCTTCTTACAATTGTTGCTTTCTGCAGCTATATTCCCGATGTTGTAAGACAGATTAAAGAAAGAAAAGCAGGCAAATAATATCTTAAGTAATATATTTTAAAGGATTTTTTAAATGAAACAGGTTTTATGTGCAAAATGTAAAAAACGCCCTGCCATGTTTTTTGTTACAAAGGTTGAGGGCGAAAAAACAACTCAGGAAGGTCTTTGCATCAAGTGCGCCATGGAAATGAACATCGGCCCCGTCAAGCAGATAATGCAGAGCATGGGCATTTCGGAGGATGAGATTGACGATGTAAGCGAGCAGTTCGACGCCATGTTCGGCGAGGACGGAAGCTTCGAGCCCGGCGGTGCAGGAACAATGCCTTTCCTTCAGAATCTTCAGAATTTCGGCGCATCAGACGACGGTGAGGACAGAACATCCTCTGAGGGTTCGGCTGAAAAGACAGCGGAGAAAAAGAAAAAATGGGGTGGCAGAAAGGATAAGGACGAAAAGAGCGAAAAGAAACGCAAGTTTCTCGGTCTTTACTGCTCCGACCTTACCGCCAAGGCAAAAGCGGGAAAAATTGACCGCATAATCGGAAGAGAAAATGAAATCTACAGAGCTGTTCAGATTCTTTGCAGAAGAACAAAGAACAACCCCTGCCTTATCGGTGAGCCGGGTGTCGGTAAAACCGCGATTGCGGAGGGTCTTGCTCTGAGAATAGCAGAGGGAAATGTTCCTGCAAAGCTCAAGGACAAGGAGATTCATCTTCTTGACCTCACTGCTCTTGTTGCAGGAACGCAGTTCAGAGGTCAGTTTGAAAGCAGAATCAAGGGTCTTGTTGATGAGGTCAAGAGTGAAGGCAACATCATCCTTTTCATTGACGAGGTTCATTCTCTTGTCGGAACGGGCGATGCGGAAGGCTCGATGAACGCCGCAAATATTCTCAAGCCTTCTCTTTCAAGAGGCGAGATTCAGATTATCGGTGCAACAACCTTCAGCGAATACAGAAAATATATCGAAAAGGATGCTGCTCTTGAGCGCCGTCTCCAGCCTATCAGGGTTGAAGAGCCTTCGATTGACCAGACCTGCGAAATGCTTAAAGGCGTCAAGGATTACTATGAGGATTTCCACAGAGTAAAGGTCAGCGACACTCTTATAGAAAAAGCGGTTGTTCTTTCCGAAAGATATATCAATGACAGATTCCTGCCCGACAAGGCGATTGACCTTCTTGACGAGGCGTGCACCTGTGCAAATCTCCGCAATAAGGCGATAAGCGATTACGAGACTGCGCTTTCGAAGCTCGCCGACCTTGAGGCTCACGAAGCCGAGCTTATGGAAACCGACGGCGAGAAAGAAGCGGACTACGAAGAAATTGCAAAGGTAAAGGCAGAGCTGATTCAGGTTCGTGAAGAGGTCAAAAAGCTTGAAGAGCTTGCCTCCGACTGCCATGTTACCGAAGAGGATCTTGCAAAGGTTATTCAGCTCTGGACAGGTATTCCTGCAAGCAAGGTTATCGAAAGCGACCTTCGCCGTCTTTCAAATCTTGAAAACAACCTCAGAGCTAAGCTTATCGGTCAGGATGAAGCGATTAAGCTTGTGGGTGCAGCAGTGCGCAGAGGCAGAGTTCAGATAAGCCCGAGAAGACGCCCCGCATCGTTTATTTTTGTCGGTCCGACGGGCGTTGGCAAAACCGAGCTTGTCAAGCTTCTTGCAAAAGAGCTTTTTGATACCCCCGAAACCCTTATCCGTCTTGATATGAGCGAGTTCATGGAGAAGCATTCCGTTTCCAGAATAATAGGTTCTCCTCCCGGATACGTCGGATATGATGAGGCTGGTCAGCTTACCGAAAAGGTTCGCCGCAAGCCTTATTCCGTTGTTCTTTTTGATGAAATCGAAAAGGCGCATCCCGATGTTATGAACATTCTTCTCCAGATTCTTGACGAAGGAAAAATAACCGATGCTCAGGGCAGAAATGTCAGCTTTGAGAATACGGTTATCATCATGACATCGAACGCAGGCAGCAACAGAGGAAACGGCGCTCTCGGTTTTGCAAAAACAAAGAACGAGGCTTCAAAAGAAAGAGCGCTTAAAGCTCTTTCGGAATTCCTGCGCCCCGAGTTTATCGGCAGAGTTGATGAGGTTGTTGTTTTCAATGACCTTACGCAGACTGACTATGAAAACATTGCCCGCCTTATGCTCGGAGAGCTTGTTGATCCCATTGCCGACAAGGGGATAACCTTTACATGGGATGATGCCGCAGTTGAAACGATTGCCCGTCTTTCCGTTGACGGAACAAGAGGCGCAAGAGATTTGCGCAATGTTATACGCAGAAATGTTGAGGATGTTATAACCTCAAAAATCGTTGACAGCAGCGATGCGCCGATAAAATCGGTTTCGCTTACTGCTGACGGAGACAGCATCATCTGCAATTTTGAATAAAAAATAAGCCTCTGCACTCAATCAGGTGCAGAGGCTTGATTATTTGTTTATGCGAAAATCTTTGAAACAACATTGATGAACATGCTGAAATAGAGCATGATTTTTTCAACGATGTTTGTTACCTTGGCGGCAATGTTGGGGAGAACGGGAGTTTCTGCGCCGTAGCCCTCAAACTCGCCGTTGTTGTCATTCACTCCGTCGCTGTCATAAGCGAACTCATAAAGAATGGGTGAGGCAACTGCGAGAAGGAAATATTCGCCTGCGGTAACAGGTCCGAAAACCTTTGTGCCGAGCTTTGTGAGGTCTTTTGCAACCGAGTCAATTCCGATGTTTGAGAGAATGGCGTTTGCTGCACCGAGGAAAATTTCGTCATTAACGGTTGAAAGGTCATCAAGAAGAATCAGAGCAACGGTGCGAAGAAGGATAGCTACTTCTGTTCCGTAGAAATCAAAAGCTTCTTCTCCTGCATAGTGGGCGGCAACAAGGTCTGTTGCGAGGTCCCAGCCTGTTTCATAGTCGCTGTCAGGAATTTCAATGTTATATTCCTTTGCAAGCTCCTGAACGCTGCCTTCGCCGTAAAGAGGCATTTCAAGAATGCTTGTCAGTCCGTTGACAGCTGTGAAAACAAGGTCAGCATAGAATGCATCTTCATCAATGCCAAGCTTTTCGGGAGTCATGCCGAGCCAGAGTCTGTACTCAACGCCTTTTTTGAGAAAGCCCTTTGCGTAATCATTGAGGCCTGCGTTCATCAGGTCAATATGTTCCTGCGTATATCCGTTTACAGTCGCTGTAAGCGCGTCTGTATCAATCTTGTCAACTGTTTTTGCTTCGTATGTGATCTTATCTTCGGTCAGAGTCATCATTCTGTACTGAAGAGGATACATGGAAAGCGAAGTTGTGGCAAAATCATAAATCTTGTTGCCCTTTGAGCTTATATATGATGAAACATCGCTGCAATGCTCATGACCCGAGAAAACAACCTTGATGCCGTGGTTTGCAAATTTATCGGCAACGGAAAGATGGTTTCCGATAATGAAATTCTTGCTGAAAATGCTTTGGAGAGGCATGTGGTCAAGAAGATTATGGTGCATCATGAGGATGGGATATCTGCCGTCGGCATAAGCCTTGTCAGCCTGAGCGCAAACCCACTCCACCTCGTCTTTTGTAACGCCGTCAGCGGTTGATTTGTGGGGGTCATTGCTGTCAAAAGCGATGAGACGGTATTTTTCTCCGAGGTCAGCAGTGTAAGAGCCTGTGCCTTCGATTGTTTCAATTGCCTTGTCGTAACCGAAATCGGCATAGATTTCAATGAAATCGTCAATCTGTGTGTCGTTTTCGCCTGCGCCGAAATCATGGTTGCCGGGGATTACAAAAACAGGCTTGCCGCTTTCTTCTTCAAATGCCTTGAGCTTTGCGGCAACGTCAAGATGCTCCTGGCGGATTGCTCTGCCGTTATCGGCAAGGTCGCCCGAAATAAGAAGATATTCGCAGTTATCGTCCTCTGCGCACTGTCTGAGCATTTCGTCGATAATAAATCCGCTTTCGTCCTCCATGGCGGCTCTTCTGTTGGCATACCAATAGATTTCGTCGTCGATATCGCCTTCAAGCTGTTCGCGGGGAACATTATAATGAAGGTCAGAGGCGATTGCGATTTTCAGTTCTTCTTCTGCGGCTGAGACGGTGAAGCCTATGGCAACGGCAGAAAAAAGAATTGCTGCGGATAACAGAATTGAAATGATTTTTTTCATATTTTCCTCTCCTGACATTCTGGTTTTCAAAAAAATAACAATTTATTATATCATGAAAATCAGAAAAAGTACAGAGAAAAATTGACAATATATTTTATAATAATGTATAATAAAAAAACGGAGGGATGAAAATGAAAAAAATAACAGCCATTATTCTCTCGGCGGTTCTGCTGCTCGGCGTTTTTCCTTTTTCGGTTTTTGCCGAAACGGAGCAATATCCTTTCAAAACAAAGGATGGGCAAATAAGAGATCCATTCGTTATTGAGCATGGCGAAAAATATTATATTTACGGTACTTGTCTCGGCAACAACGGCTACGGCTGCTGCGTGAGCGAAGATCTGGAAAACTGGTCTGCTCCCAAACAGATTTTCACCGCGTACGACGGCTTTGACGGTGTCGGAGATTACTGGGCACCCGAATGCCACGAATATGAGGGCAGGTTTTATCTTTTTGCAACCTATCGCTCGGGCATAACTCAGAAAAGGGGAACGGCAATTTTTGTTTCCGATAATCCCGACGGACCTTTTGCGCTTCACAGCGATGGACACATAACCCCGAAGCACCGCGATTGCATTGACGGCACGCTTTATGTCGATGAAAACGGAGATCCGTGGATGTTTTATGTCAACGAGTGGACAAGCGAACCCGATGAAATCGGCGGAATGGCGGTTGTTCGTCTGAGTAAAGATCTGAAAGAAACTGTCGGCGAAGCAAAGGTGCTTTTTAAGGCTAAAGAGGCGGATTGGGCATCGGGCAGCATAACCGACGGACCCTTCATCTATAAAACCTCGGAAGGCAGGCTTCTGATGCTCTGGTCAACGGGCGTCAAAAGCGGATACGCTGTCGGAGTTGCTTATTCGGATAACGGCAAGCCTGACGGAGAATGGGATCATTATCCCGTTGCGCTTTACAAAAAAGATATGTTCCATGAGCTTGAGGGCGGCCATCCTATGCTGTTTGAAAAAGACGGTCAGCTTTTAATGGCAATTCATTCGCCGAACTTATCAAAAGACGGCGTTTTTGAAACCGCAACATTCATTCCCGTAAAAGATACGGGCAGAATGATTGTCAAGGACGATGCGGAGAACTTTTTTCAGAAAGCCGTATATTCTCTGCAAAGACTGTATGCTGAAATTTACTGCTTTTTTGATAGAATACTGTAAAATATTATTGCTTACAGTGTGAGTGAAAATTACATTCAAATACGGGATTTAACTGAAATATTTACAAAATCAGCAGAATGGATTATTATTGAAGCGGAGGCGATAAAATGATATTTGCAAACCACGCTCATGTATTCCCTGAAGAAATCAGACCCGAAGGCACCGTTGAAAAGCTTATTGAGCTTATGGACGAATGCGGAATTGATATGGCTGTATGCTATCCGCCGTTTCATGACAGATTCAGGGAGGCGGGCTTTGACGGCGACCCGAATGAATGGCTTGCCGAAGAAATAAAAGGGAACGGCAGGCTCATCGGCTTCGGAAATATTGATTTTGAAAAAGGAAATTTCAGAGAGCAGGTTGATAAGCTTGCCGCTCTCGGCTTCAAGGGCATAAAGATGCATCCGCCCTATCAGGAGTTTGTTATTGACGGCCCCGAAGCGTTCGAGGTTTATGCGAGGGCTGAGGAGCTTGGACTCTTTATTTCGTTCCATTCGGGAATGCACTGGCACAGACTCAGGGATAACAGAGTTATTCTTTTTGATGAGGTTGCGTGGAATTTCCCTAAGCTGAAGTTCAGTATGGAGCATATCGGAGGATATCATTTTTACAGAGAGGCTCTTGCAGTTATGTGCAATAACTCCAGAAACGGAAACTGCGTTTTCGCAGGCTGGACAAGTGTCGGTACACATAAAGGGAAGGACAGCGTATGGGCACTGACTGATGAGGACCTCGAAAGAGTTATACATCAGACGGGAGAGGACAGAAGCATTTTCGGTCTTGATTTCCCGTATAACAAAACGGATGTTATCAGGGCGGATATCGAAAGAATAAAAAGCCTCGATCTGACCGAAGAATGCAAGGAGAAAATACTCGGTCTTAATCTTAAAAAAGCATTGAATATATAAAGACAAACACCTCTGTCCGGTCAAAGACAGAGGTGTTTGTCAATATGGAGGATTTGAGCAGGCAAAGCAACTTTGCCTGAGTGGTATTCTTATTTTCTGTTTATGATTTTTGCGCGGATGCCTCTTGTTGCCTTTGCGGCTTTCTGAGCGGCATTGACAGCGGCAAAGCCGAGCTTGTTGATAATCAGGTCAGCTTCTCCCATGAGTTCCATATATGAGTTTGTGAAGCCGATTTTGAATTTAAAAATTCCGTGAAGCGGATTCTCTTCGTCGGGATAGCCGCCTCTGAAATCGTAGCATGAGCAGTTTTCCTCGATAGCCCATTTTATCATTTCCCACTGAACAAGATAGTTGGGCATAACATTTCTGTATTCATTGGAGCTTGCGCCGTAAACATACCACACCTTGTCGCCGCAATGAACATCGAGCGCACCTGCAATTGTTTTGCCTTCGTATTTTGCAAAGTAAATTCTTGCATCGTCGCCGAAAGCATCCATGATGCGTTTAAAGTAAGATGCGTCGCGTGTTGCAAAGTTGTCTCTCTCGCCTGTGATAAGCATAAGGTCGTGGAATTCTTCGCATGCCTCTGCACCCTTGATTTCAACCGTAACACCTTTTCTTGCGGAAAGGCGGGTGTTGTAGCGCGTTTTGGGATGGAAGGATGCCATAACTTCTTCTTCGGTTTTGCCCTTGACATCAAGGCGGAGAATATATCTTGCCTGAACGGTGTCAAAGCCCGAGTTATGGTCTTTGAATGTGAATCCGATATCCTTGAGAAGATTTATATATTCCTCGTTTGAGGCAAGGGTATCTGTGTCGATTTTGAGGGTGACCGCTTTGTTCTTAACGCCGTATTCTTTTGCGGCAAGAAGAAGCTCCCTGACGGTTTCTTTGTCAGCGAGGTCGCAGACAGGGCCTCTGGGTGCATACATCATTTTATACGGAACCATAGGGATGCTGCGCAGAAGAACGCCGCAAACGCCCTTTATTTCGCCGTTGTTATCTCTCTTTATAAATCCTACCCATTCCCATTCCTTTTTAACCTTTCCCCATGCAGAGGTCTGCATCATATGTCCCTTGGGGTGTGAGCGTACAAACGCATCAAATTCCTGCGCATTCTCTATTTTTACAATCTCCATAATTTCTCCTTTCAGTTTGCGTTCCTCTTTTTATATAGTTCTTCAGCTCTTATCAGAAGAGTTTCTTTTTCGTTTTCAAGCTTGTCGCTCATTACCTCGTCAAGAAGCTGTTCGAGAATTCTTCCCATTTCGGGTGAAGCGGGAATCCCTGCCGCTGCAAGCTCTTTTCCGTTTATTTTCAGGTCTGTAATTCTGAAGCATGCATTCTCGCTTTCGATTTCGGAAAGAACCTGAAGTCCGAGCCTGTTTGCTTCCAGCCCTTCGGCAAGAAAAACGGGGCTCTGAGCTTTTATGTCAGCCTCTCTGACAAAGAACAGGTCTCTGACCGTTTCGTTTCCCAGCGCCGCCATATATTTTTTGTAGGTTTTTCTGCTTATTCTGTCAGGCAGAAAATCGTGATGCTCCGTAAGATTGCAGACCAGATTACGGAATCTGTTTGAGCATTTCATCCGAAGCAGAACGGATTCTGTGATTTTGCGGCTCTTTTTTGCGTGATTATAGAAATGATCGGTTCCGTTTCCGTCGGTTGATTTAACATGCGGCTTTCCGCTGTCATGCAGCAACATTGCAAAACGCAGATGCGCCTCGGGCTTTACTGCGTCGACGGCAGAAACAGTGTGTTCCCAAACATCGTAAATGTGTCTTTCGTGGTTCTGAGTGCAGCCTTTCATCGGTGCAAGCTCGGGAAATATAAAGAAAATAACATCGCTGAATTCGGTGAGAATTCTTTTTATATCCTTGCCGCAGAGCATTTTGCAGGTTTCCGTAAATATTCTTTCGGCGGATATGTTTGCAAGAAGCCTGAAATTTCTGTGAATGCTTTCTTTGGTTTCGTCTTCAATTTCAAAACCGAGAACAGATGAAAACCTCAGCGCGCGCAGAATTCTGAGGGCATCCTCGCCGAAACGGGTATCGGGATTGCCGACGCATTTTATGAGCTTCTTTTCAATATCGTTCCTTCCGCCGTATGGGTCAACCGCGCCGTCAGAAGGCGAATATGCAATTGCATTGACGGTGAAATCGCGCCGAGAAAGGTCATCTTCAATATTGGCTGTGAAAGAAACGGAGTCGGGATGTCTGTTATCGGAATAACCCGATTCAATGCGGTATGTTGTTATTTCGATGCTCATTGAATCGACAATAACGGTTAAGGTTCCATGCTTCATGCCGGTTTCGATAACTCTGAAATCCGCGAATGCGGCGGCGGTTTCTTCGGGCAGGGCGTTTGTGGCAACATCCCAATCGTGTACGGGCTTGCCCATGATGATATCCCTGCATGCACCGCCGACAACATATGCGCTGTGTCCCAGTGCATTCAGAATTTCAATAACAGTATTGACTTGCGGAGGAATTTTGATTACCATATTGTTACACCGTAATGGAGGTTAATTTATGAATATACAGATTTTCGGAACCAACAAATGCTTTGACACAAAAAAGGCACAGCGTTATTTCAAGGAAAGGGGAATAAAATTTCAGTTTATCGACCTTTCTCAGAAGAATTTCAGCAAGGGCGAGTATATCAGTGTGAAAGCGGCTGTCGGTTCGATGGAAGCGCTTATTGATGAAAAATCAAAGGCCTATGAAAAGCACTTCATCAAATATCTTGCAAGCAAAGAGGCTGTTGAAGAAAAGCTTCTTGAACACGGAGAGCTTTTTAAAACTCCCATTGTCAGAAACGGAAAAAAGGCTACCGTTGGCTACTGCCCCGAAATCTGGAAGACCTGGGATTAATATGCCTCAAATTTTGAAATTGTTGCAAAGCAACGGGCTTTTTCGATAACGAGTCTGAAATATCTGACTCTTATTTCTTTGAAGCGGCAGATGCGCTTGTAGCCGATGACGGTTTCTTTTGCAAGGCGTTTCCATTTGCCGTTAACCTGAGCATAGAGCGAGAAGTTTTCAATCTGCTGTCCCGTACGGATATGCTCCCCGAGAACAATTTTATCAATGTCATATTCATCGCCGAGGTCAAGGATAAGCTCTGCACCTTCGGGCTCATCTCCCGAATGCCAGTATTCCTCGGGGTCATAGCTTAATGCCATTTGTCCGCAATGAGCGTCATCGAGATGTCTGTTGTCGGTTATGATTGAACCTTCGGCGAGGTTTTCGTTGAAGTCGATTTCAAGCTGTGCGCCCATAGAAAGAAGTGTTTCAACATCCTTTTCGTGAATCTTTCCTTCGGGAGTAGGGGGGATGTTGAGAAGGAAGCTGGCATTTGCACCAACCGAGTTATAATAAATTTCCATAAGCTTTGAAAGCGGCTTGACGGTATAATCGTCATCTTTATGGTAGAACCAGCCTTTTCTTATTGAGGTGTCAACCTCAGCGGGATACCAGATAAGTTTGCTGCATTTTTTGATAACTTTCCTGCTGCCCAGATCGAGGGCAGTGGGATTTATTTTTTTGGGAGGTTTTGAAACATTCTGCTGGCTTGCGGCGGCAATGCGTTCCGCGTTGGAGTGATAGTACGGAACAACGCTCCATTCGCTCTTTCTGCATATACCCGCTTCGTTGCCGCACCAACGCACATCAGGGCCGCTGATGTTGATAGTGGCATTCGGCTGAAGCTCGCGGATGAGCTTATAATAGCTTTCCCAATCGTAATCCTGCTTTTTGCCGTTTGTTCCTTCGCCGCAGGCTCCGTCAAACCAAACGCAGAAAAGCTCTCCGTATGCGGTCAGAAGCTCGCGAAGCTGGTTTCTGAAAAATTTATTGTAAGGCTCGCCCGTGCCGTAGGTTTCCTCATGTCTGTCCCAGGGAGAAACATAAATGCCGAATTTCAGTCCGAATTCGCGGCAAGCCTCGGCGCATTCAGCCACAACATCGCCCTTGCCGTCCTTCCATTTGCTTGAACGAACGCAATGGTCGGTGTAAGCACTCGGCCAGAGGCAGAAGCCGTCATGGTGCTTTGCTGTTAAAATAAGCCCCTTCATACCTGCAAGCTTGCAGAGCTTTGCCCATTGGCGGCAGTCAAGCTTTTCGGGGTAAAAAAGCTCGGGATCTTCATTGCCGTTTCCCCATTCGGAATCGGTAAAAGTGTTTATACCGAAATGAATGAAGGAATAGAATTCGGTTTCCTGCCACTTAATCTGACGTTCATCAGGAACAATTGAAGCGGCATATTTTATATAATCAGGAGTTTTAGCCATTGTTATCCACCTTTCTGCTGTTGAGGACACCGTCGAGTACGGAATCCCAATAATTAATGGGAATGCTGTTGCTGACAGCATAGTTGAGCAAACTGATTAAAGCGGGGGAGTCAAAAACATAGCGGAACATTTCGGGAGGAAGCATCCCGCGGTCTGCATAAGCGAGAAACCTGAAACGGTCTGCATCACAGCCCTTGAGCCCGAGAAGATTAATCAGTTTGAAAATAGCGTCGTCATCGGGCGGGGAGTTGTTTTTGCCTTTTTCAATATTACTTATATATTGAGCGGTTTTGCCAAGCCCTGCAGCAAGGTCAAACTGCGAAAGCTTTGCATTTTCACGGGTTTCTTTAAGCATAACTCCAAACGCTGTCGGAGCAAACATCAGGTGACCTCCTTTCTGCAGGAATCCTGTTACGTAAAAAAACAAAGGAACGAGAAATAATTGTACCGCAAAGTATTTATTGCATAAATAAACAAATTTGTTTATTGAATAAATAGATGATATCACACTTTTATTTGGAAGTCAACAGCTTTATGATTGTTTTGAAGATTTTTATGTATGAATTAATCGTAAATAATAGATTTTATAGTTTAATAAAAATGTTTGTATTATACCGAATAGTATGATATAATCCTTTAGGATACGGTCTGGTGCAGAAACAAAAATTTTTTTGAAAAGTTTGTGACCTTTTTGAAGGCTTAATCGTTTTATTGACAGGAGGGCGGAATTTGAGTCTTTCAGAAAACAGGAGAGAGCTTCTCTCTGTGGCTTATGACAAGTATTCTGATATGCTGTTCAGAGTCGCCCTTGCTCAACTCGGAAACTCCGAGGATGCCATGGATGCCGTTCATGATGTTTTTCTCAGATTTCATGATTCGCGCGTTAGCTTTTCTGATCAGGAACACGAAAGAGCCTGGTTCATTCGTGTTACGGTTAACCGATGCCATGATATTCAGCGGCATAAAAGCATCCGCATGCATGCATCTCTTGACGAAGCAGTAAATCTTCCGTTTGCGGCATCTGAGGACGACGGAGTTAATCAGCTTAAAAGAGCGCTTGCCGCTATTCCCGAAAAATACAGAATTGCCGTTACACTTCATTATCTTGAAGGGTTTTCGGTTGAAGAAATTTCGCAGATGCTCAGAATCGGCATTTCGGGGGTTAAGATGAGACTTTCGCGCGGCAGAGAAGCTCTTAAATCATATATTGAAAAGGAAGAAAACTGATGTTTGACAAAAAACAGAAGGATGCTTATTCTGCTGTTAAGGCCCCTGATGAACTGCGTGAACGCATCTTTTCTTCTGCCGCAGATGAAAATAATAATGTTTTTGTTTTCAAAACTGCTTTTTCGCGGGCTGTTGCAGCGGCGGCGTGCATTGTTCTTGTTGCGGTTGCGGCTTTTACCGTTTTCTCGGGTGACGGAATTGAAGTGAGTATTGACGGCTCGGCGGTGGAAAGAAACGCAAGCGTTGAAATCGCAAGGGCTGATGTTTCACCGAATGCCAGAGCGGTTTCCGATGCAGAGGTGAAGCTTACTCTTGAGCTTGACGGCGGTGCGCACATAACGGTCAGCAGCGGCAGCTTTGATGTTGTCGGTGAAAGCAAAGAGATGACAGAATTCTCGGCGGATGAGGATGTTGATCTCGTATGGAGAAGCAACGGACTCGAAAAAAGCGAAATGACTGTTGATTACGGCAGAAAAACCTGTGTTCTTGTTCTTGAGCATAACGGTGTTTGCTGGTCGGTCACAAGAAAATAAAACTGTAAATTATGCGGTCAAACCGCAGAAAATAAAGGAGAAAAAACCATGAAAAAACTTTTTGCGATTATTCTTTCAGTAGCTATGCTTCTTTCATTTGCTGCTTGCGGCGGCAATGAAGCTCCCGAAGCAGAAACAACCACCACTCCCGTAACAGATGCTCCTGCTGATGATATGAATCAGCCTGCAGCTCCCGGCGAAGGCCCCGAAATGCCCGCAGTTGATGCTCCCGTAGTTGACGGTGGAGAAGTTTCAGACGGTACAAGCGAAGCTCAGACACTTCTCAATGTTTTCTATGATGAGCTTGCAGGTAACCCCGCAGCAACAGCTGAAGAGCTTGCAAACAAGGTTATCGCTCACGAATCAATTCAGTTCATGCCCATGGTTATGCCTGTTGAAGAAGGCTTTCTCACAGGCTTCGACAACGAAATCAAGGGATTTGAAGAAGCTTATACCTTCGCACCCGGCATCGGCACAATTCCTTTTGTAGGCTATATTTTCAAGCTTGCAGACGGCGCTGATGTTGAAGCTTTCAAAACAACTCTTGAAACAGAGGCAAATCTCAGATGGAACATCTGCACATCCGCTGATGAAATGGTTTGCGAAAATGTTGGCAACACCGTATTCTTCCTCATGTGCCCCATGAGCCTTGCATAATCAGACGCAAATAACAAATAATTTCGCTGACGGGCGCAGTTTTCTTTCTGCGTCCGTTATTTTATAAAATATTCAGAAAGGTTGAATGAAATTGCTGTTTTCAAGCATACCTTTTCTTTTCTGGTTCCTGCCATGCGTGCTTATTCTTTATTTTATAGCGCCAAAGCAGCTTAAAAATGCGGTTCTGCTTATAACCAGTCTTGTTTTTTATGCGTGGGACAGACCGAAGTTTGCTGTTCTGATGGTGGCTTCAATTGTTCTCGGCTATATTTTCGGCTTGCTGATAGAAAAATTCAGAGGCAAGCCGCTGAGCAAGGTTTTTGTTTTTCTTTCTGTCGGAACAAGCATTGCGATGCTCGGATTCTTTAAATATACGGATTTCTTTATTTCCTCATTCAATTCCGTTTCAGGGCTTTCCGTGCCTTTGACAGGAATTGCTCTGCCCATCGGCATAAGCTTTTATACCTTCCAGATACTCAGCTATACCGTTGACGTTTACAGAGGGGATGTTTCCGCGCAGAAAAATCCGGTTTCTCTTGCGGCGTATATAACGATGTTCCCTCAGCTTATTGCAGGTCCCATCGTCAGATATTCTGATATTGATAAGCAGCTTGTCAGCCGTTCTCACAGTTTTGATTCGGCGGCGCAGGGAATAAGAAGATTCGTTCTCGGTCTCGGCAAAAAGATTCTTATTGCCAATTCTCTCGGTGAGCTCTGCGATATTTTCAGAGCATCCGATGACAAATCCGTTGTTTTTTACTGGCTTTACGCAATAGCCTTTACGCTTCATATCTATTTTGACTTCTCGGGCTACAGCGATATGGCAATCGGCATGGGCAAGGTTTTCGGATTTGATTTTCTTGAGAACTTTGATTATCCCTATATCTCGGGAAGCGTTACGGAATTCTGGCGCAGATGGCATATGTCGCTCGGCTCGTGGTTCAGAGATTATGTTTATATTCCGCTCGGCGGCAACCGTGTTTCGAAAATCAAATGGTTCAGAAACATTTTTGTTGTATGGCTTCTGACAGGCTTCTGGCACGGTGCGGCATGGAACTTTATTGTCTGGGGACTTTATTTTGCGGTGCTTCTTGTTCTTGAAAAGCTTTGGCTGAAAAAATATCTCGATAAGTCAAAGGTACTCCGACACATATATGTGATGCTTCTGGTTATTATCAGCTTTGTTATTTTCAATGCGGCTGATATGGGCGAAGCGCTGCGTTATATTGCGGCGATGTTCGGCGCGGGGGATGTTCCTGCAGTTTCTGCGGAGCTGTTCTATTATCTTCGCAGCTATGCTCCGGTTATTGTTATTGCGGCAATCGGTTCAACTCCGCTGCCCAAAAAGCTCCTTTCTTCTTTCTCGGAAAAGCACGAAAAGATATTCAACATTGCCGAACCCGTTGTTCTTGTTGCAATGATGCTTGTCATGACAGCGTATCTTGTTGACGGTTCGTTCAATCCGTTTCTTTATTTCAGATTTTAAGGGGGTGCCGTTATGAATAAAAAAACAAAAAATATTGTTCTCACTGTTCTTATGGCGGCTCTCTTTCTCGGCTTCTTTGTCTGGAACCTTGCAAAGGAACAGGATGATTTTTCGGACAGCGAGCGAAGAGCGCTTGCAAAATTCCCTGAAGTTACGGTTGAAAGGCTTGCTTCGGGTGAATTTATGAAAGAGTTTGAGGATTTTACCCTTGACCAGTTTCCTGTAAGAGATACCTTCAGAAGCATCAAGGCGTTTTGCTCGCGCTATATTTTTATGAACAAGGATAACAACGATGTTATTATTGAAGGAAATCACATTTCCAAACTCGAATATCCTTTAAAAGAAGAAATGATTAACCATGCAACGGGCAGATTTTCTTTTATTTATGACAGCTTTATCAAGGATACCAATGCAAAGGTTTATCTCTCCGTCGTACCCGATAAAAATCTGTTTATTGCTGGAAACGGCGGATATCTGAGTCTTGACTATGCTTCGCTCGTATCATCTGTCAGAGAAAAAGCACCGTTTGCGGAATATATTGATATCATTCCGATGCTTTCGGCTGATGATTATTATTTCACAGACAGCCATTGGCGTCAGGAAAAAATAATTGATATTGCCGCAGCAATTGCCTATAAAACAGGTGTTTCGTTCAGCGATGAATTTACCGTTAAGGAGCTTGAAAAGCCGTTTTACGGCACTTATTACGGTCAGGCGGCTTTACCTGTTAAGCCCGACACGATAAATTATCTCACGAATCCTGCGATTGAACACTGCAAGGTTACGAGCTATGAAACGGGCATGCCCGAAGCTGTTGAGGTCTATGACATGGAGAAGGCAAACGGCAAGGATTCCTATGAAATGTTCCTTTCGGGCAATCAGGCTTTTCTGACAGTTGAGAATCATCTCAGCTCAAACGGAAAAGAACTTGTTGTTTTCAGGGATTCCTTCGGCAGCAGTCTTGTTCCGCTTCTTATTCAGAGCTATTCGAAGATAACGGTTGTTGATATCCGTTATATCCATCCGTCGGTTATCGGAAACATGGTTAATTTCGAAAATGCGGATGTGCTGTTTATTTACAGCTCGCTTCTTCTCAACAACAGTCTGGGACTTAAATAAATTTCAGTGAGACACATCCGATGAGGGTGTGTCTCTTTTTGCATATTTTTACAAGCTGACATCATATAATCAACTAAAAAGCTTTTCGGAGGAAAACATGGATAACGGTTTCAGAGAGTTCGGAAGAACCGAAAGAGAGGAATACCGCAGCCGCTTTGCACTGCCTGAAGAAAAATACGGAAAAAAGCAAAAAACAAAAACGGATTATTTTATCCGTCTTGTTCTGCTTCAATGCATTCTTTGCGTTATTGTTGCGGGAGGCGTTCTGCTGGTTTCGAAAGTAAGCCCGACTGCATCGGAAAAGATGAAAAACGATTATAACAGAATAATGTCAGACGATATGAGCATATCGCAGATTTTTTCTGACATAAAAGATACGGCTCAGCAGGCGTTTGCTCCGGTCGGTGTTTCGGAGGAATCTTCTTTGCCTGATACGCAGGTTACGGCAAAAATTGTTCTTGAGTCTCAGGAGCCTGCGAAAATAACGGCAGATGAAACGGATGCAACGGGAGAAATAATCGGCGGCGGCGAGGATATTGCTTCGGAACAGGCGGCAAAGGGAACGAGCTTTGCGCGCTATACCGTCAGTGCGCCCGTAACAGTTCCCGTTGAAAACGCAAGGCTGACTTCGCCGTTCGGCTACAGAACAAACCCTGTTTCGGGAAATTACGGTTTTCATACGGGCATCGACCTTGCCGCACCCGAGGGAACACCCGTTGCGGCGGCATTCGGCGGCAAAGTAATTGCATCGGGAGAAAGCGATGTTTGGGGAAAATATGTTTTGCTTGAGCATTCTGACGGTTTTCAGACATATTACTGCCATCTCAGCGAAATATACGCTCCCGAGGGAACTGTTCTCAGAAGCGGAGAAACTCTCGGGCTTGTTGGCTCAACGGGATGGTCAACGGGACCTCATCTTCATTTTGAAGTCAGGATTGACGGCATAAGGGTTGACCCCGAGATGCTTTTATATCCCGATGAAAATTAAACGGGGCGAAACAGATGTGAAAATCAACATCTCTTTCGCCGCTGCTGTGACATGTATGCTTATTCTTGACGAGAGCAGTGTGAGCGCCGTTGCGCTTTTCTGCTGCTTTGTTCATGAGGCGGCGCATATTCTCTGCATGCTTGCTTTCGGTGAAAAGCCTGCCCTTGTTGAGCTTTCTTTTTACGGCATCAAGCTTGAACGCAACGCGATGAGCTCGCGGCGTTCGGATATTCCCGTATATGCGGCAGGTCCTGCAGCAAATCTTTTGCTGTCTGCAGTCCTTTTTGCACTGTCCCGCGAAAACGAATCCGTCAGAAAAGCCGCCGTCATAAGCCTTGTTATCGGCATTTTCAATTTACTGCCGTGCAGACCTCTTGACGGCGGCAACATTCTTTTTGAAGCTCTGTGCAGAATGATGCCTGAGGAAAAGGCAGGCAAAATCTGCGACGCGGCAACATATGCGGTTCTTGTTCCGATGGCTCTTTTCGGCTTTGCGGCGGCTCTTGAATTCGGCAACATAACCCTCGGCGGTGCGGCAGTGTATCTTGCGGCAGTCAGCTTTTTGGACAAAAAGGAAAAAGGCACGGTAAAACTGTAGATTTTTTAAAATAAATGTGGTATCATATTCGGGATATTGAAATAGGAGATAGTTTATGTATCCCAAAAAGATTGAAAAGTTTTTGCCGAAGGTTCAGAAACCCGGCAGATATACGGGCGGCGAGCTTAACAGCATAGTCAAGGATAAATCGAAGGTCGATATCCGCTATGCATTCTGCTTCCCCGATACATATGAAATCGGCATGTCGCATCTCGGCATGAAAATTCTCTATTCCCTTGTCAACGCGAGGGAGGATGCGTGGTGCGAAAGAGTTTTTGCTCCGTGGGTTGATATGGAGCAGGTGATGAGAGAAAACGAAATTCCTCTCTATGCTCTTGAAAGCGGAGATCCTTTGACGGAGTTTGATATTCTCGGCTTCACCATGCAGTATGAGCTGAGTTATACGAATGTTCTTAACATGCTTGACCTTGCGGGTATTCCCGTAAGAAGCCGCGACAGAAAAGAACTGACACCCATTGTTATTGCCGGCGGAACCTGCGTTTGCAACAGTGAGCCCATGGCGGAATTCTTTGATATAACTCTTCCCGGCGACGGTGAGGAGGTAACAAACGAGGTTATTGACCTGCTGAAAGAATATAAGGCAAAGGGTGCAACAAAGCAGGAGTTTCTTTCCGCCGCGGCACAGATAAAGGGCGTTTATGTTCCCTCGCTTTATGAGGTTGAATATAACGATGACTGTACCGTCAAATCAATAAAGCCTACCTGCGGCGCTCCCGAAAAGGTTGAAAAACGCAATGTGGCCGATCTTGATTCAATGTTTTCTCCCGAGAGCTTTGTTGTGCCGTTTCTTGAGGTTGTGCATGACAGAACAACGGTTGAAATTTTCAGAGGCTGTATCCGCGGCTGCCGTTTCTGTCAGGCAGGCTTCCTTAACCGTCCTATAAGAGAAAAGTCTCCCGAAACGGTTGAGAAGCAGTGCCGCGCAATATGCAAAAATACAGGCTATGACGAGATTTCTCTCTGCTCGCTGAGCACAAGCGACTATAAGGGTCTCGAAAAGCTTATCAGAAATATGCTTCCCTGGACGGTTGAGGAAAAAATCAATATTGCTCTGCCGTCACTGCGAGCAGATAATTTCCCGAAAGAGCTTATGGAACAGCTCAATGCCGTTCGCAGAAGCGGTCTGACCTTTGCTCCCGAAGCAGGAACCCAGCGCCTGCGCGATGTTATTAACAAGAATATAACCGAAAACGAAATGCTTTCAACAGCGAGACAGGCGTTTTCAGGCGGATGGACAGCGGTCAAGCTTTATTTTATGATAGGTCTGCCGACTGAAACCGAAGAGGATATTCAGGGAATCGCCGACCTGGCTCAGGCGGTTGTTGACGAATATTATAAGAATGAAAACAAGCCCAAGGGAAAGAGCGTTGCCGTAAACATCAGCGTTGCATCTCTTGTTCCCAAACCGTTCACTCCCTTCCAGTGGGAGCCGCAGGACAGACCCGAGGTTCTGATTGATAAGCAGAATTATCTTATTTCATGCGTCAGAACAAGAAAGGTCAGCGTTTCAAGGCATGTTCCGTGGACGAGCTTCCTTGAAGGCGTATTCTCGAGAGGTGACCGCCGCCTTGCCGATGTTATCGAAACAGCATGGCGCAAGGGATGCCGATTTGACGGCTGGGAGGAGCATCTCGACAGGGATAAGTGGATGCAGAGCTTTGAAGAATGCGGCATTGATCCGTTTTTCTATACAGCGCGAAGAAGAGACTATGAAGAAATTCTTCCCTGGGATCATATGGATTACGGCGTCACGAAGAGCTTTCTTGTCAGAGAAAATCAGAAGGCACATAAAGGCGAAACAACTGCCTGCTGCCGCGAAAAATGCTCGGGCTGCGGTGCCGCAAAGCTGAACGGAGGTGTGTGCGATGAAATCCGTTAGACTCTGGTTTAAAAAGAGCGGTCTTGCCATTTATATATCACATCTCGATATGAACCGCTGCATGACGCGCGCCGTCAGAAGAGCAGAAATTCCGCTCTGGTATACGGAGGGCTTCAATCCGCATCCGTATATGACATTTCTTATGCCTCTTCCTCTCGGTCAGACAGGTCTCAGAGAGCCTCTTGATATCAGAATAGAAGAGGATATGCCGTTTGACGAAATCAGAAGCAGGCTCAATTCCGCTATGCCTGAGGGCATTGAAATAGTGGATGTCTGCGAACCTGTCAACAAGCCGAATGAAATAGCGGCGGCGGAATATGAAATTGGTGCGGAGTTCCTCAGCGAGGGCGAAGCTGAAGGCTTTGCAGCAGGCACAATGTCTGTTATCGAAGGCGGAACTCTCAATGCGGAAAAGCGCAGCAAGAGGGGAATCAAAACGGTTAACCTCTGCGAAATGATCCGTTCATTTGAATGCGTTTCCGACGGATGTTCGGTGAAAATCAGAACGGTTCTTGCGGCGGGAAACACCGTTAACCTCAATGCGGAGCTTCTCATGAACTCGCTTTTTGCCGAGTTTGCCGCCGAACCCGAGAAAACTTCCGTCATAAGAACCAAACTGATGCGTGAAGATCTTTCTGTTTTTGAATAAAATATAAAATATAATAAAAAGCAAAAAAACACTTGCATTATTGAGAAAGCTGTGATATTATATTATCTGCATTTGTGCCGTCATTAGCGGCTTCGGCTCTCAAAGACGGGGTTTAATGCTTGAATAACATTAAAGCGGATGGTCCTCTTGCTGCGTATGCAGTTACGAACATCTGGAAAAAATCGGAGGAATTTAACAATGGATGCACTCAAGTTGATCGCACAGGATTCTCTGAAATCCGAAGTACCTGCCATCGAAATCGGTGATACCGTCAAGGTTCATGTTAAGATTCGCGAAGGCGACAAAGAAAGAATTCAGGTTTTTGAAGGTACAGTTATCGCCCGCAAAGGTTCAGGCGTTTCCGAAACCTTCACAGTTCGCCGTCTGAGCTACGGTGTTGGTGTTGAGAGAGTATTCCCTCTCCATTCCCCCAACGTTGCTAAGGTTGAACTCGTAAGACACGGCCGCGTTCGCAGAAGCAAGCTTTATTACCTCAGAGACAGAGTTGGTAAGGCTGCAAAGGTTAAGGAACAGATCAGATAATGAGCATGAGGGTGTAACAATTTTCGGTTGTTACACCTTTATTGTTATTTTTCGGTAAAATCGACGATGTATCCGAATGGCGGAAGGAGGCGGCAGATTGAGAAGAATAGAGGAATTCTGGGTTGAATTTTCTCAACCCGATGAGGACGATGTCGGATCTGCAAGCCGCTTTCTTGAAACCGCATATGACTTCCTTGATTCGCTCAAGGGTGCCGTTATTGCCGTCTTTCTTGTGTTTGCGCTTATGTTCAGGGTCGTCGGGGTTGAAGGTGATTCGATGAACCCGACACTTGATTCGGGTGACTGGCTTGCTGTCAGCGGCGCGGAAACCGAGTTCGAAAGAGGCGATATCGTCGTTGTAACTCAGCCGTGGGCGCGCAATGTTCCGATTATCAAAAGGGTAATTGCTGTCGGCGGAGATACAATTTTTATTGATTTCAACACCCATGAGGTCTTTGTCAACGGCGAGCTCATGGATGAGCCTTATATAGCGGAGCCTACGGCTCTTCATTATGATGTGGTTTTTCCTCTGACCGTTGATGAGGGCAAGCTTTTTGTTATGGGAGATAACCGCAACGATTCTGTTGACAGCCGTTCAAGCGCAATCGGTCTTATAGATGAACGGTATGTTCTCGGCAAAGCTCTGGTCAGAATTTTTCCATCGTTTGATTGGCGGATTAATGATAACAAAGGAGAATAGGCATGGAAGAAAAGAAAACAAAAAAAGAAAAATCATCTTTTACCGCAACCGTTTTTGATGTTGTTTCCATTATTGCATCTGCAGTAATTGCTGTCGGTATTTGTTTCACTCTCTTGTTCAGAACGATTCAGGTCAGCGGAAACTCCATGTATCCTACCCTCAAGAATGAGGAGCAGATAATTCTTCAGTCTGTATATACAAAGCCTCAGAACGGAGATATTGTTGTTACCGCACAGCCCAATAAGTCGCCTGCCATCGAGGATGTTCTTGTCAAAAGAATAATCGCTACCGAAGGACAGACGGTAAGTCTTGAGCGCAACGGCAACGGCTGGTACGATGTATATGTTGACGGCGTGAAGCTCGATGAGCCTTATATTGCCGAGCCTGTTATCAGAACGCTTGACTATTGGAATCCCGTTACGGTTCCCGAGGGATATGTTTATGTTATGGGAGATAACCGTAACAACTCAACCGACAGCCGTGATGACAGAGTCGGTATGATAAGAGAAGAATATATTATGGGTAAGGCTGTTTTCAAAACAGCTCCCTTCGGTGCTATAGAATAATTGGTGTTATAATATGAATGAAAGTATGACGGTTCAATGGTTTCCCGGCCATATGGCCAAAACCAGAAGACTGATAAAAGAAAATCTTGCGATGGTTGATGCTGTCTGCGAGCTTGTTGATGCAAGAGTTCCCGAGAGCAGCAGAAATCCAGAGCTTGATGAGATAATCGGTTCAAAGCCGAGGATTGTTCTTCTGAACAAATGCGACCTTGCTGATGAAAACGCAACGGCGCGAAAAATCAGAGAGCTTTCCGAAAAAGGAATAACTGCGCTTCCCGTTGACTGCAGAACGGGTAAGGGGCTTGATAAGTTCCAGCCTGCTGTCAGAGAAGTGCTTAAAGAAAAAATTCAGGCAAATGTTGACAGAGGTATGGCGGGCAAGCATCTTCGTATAATGGTTGTCGGCATCCCGAATACGGGTAAATCGTCGTTCATCAACAGAATGGCAGGCAAAAACCGCGCTGAGGTTGCGGACAAGCCCGGTGTTACCCGAAGCAACCGATGGTTTTTCATCGGCTCGGGAATAGAGCTTCTTGATACTCCCGGCGTTCTCTGGCCCAAATTCGAGGATCCTGAGGTTGGTTTCAAGCTTGCTTTTATCGGCTCTGTCAAGGATCAGATTCTTGATATTCAGGAAATAGCGGTCAGACTTCTTGTTGTTCTTCAGAAGAACTATGCAGACCGCCTGACGGAAAGATACAAAATTGAGGGTTTTGAGGAGCTTGAGCCTTATGAGTTGCTTGAGCTTATCGCGAAAAAGAGGGGAATGCTTCTCAGAAAGGGCGAATACGATACTGAGCGCGCGGCGGTTATGCTTCTTGATGAATACAGAAGCGGCAAGCTTGGTAAAATTACCCTTGATTAACGGAGTTGGTGTGAAATGAAGAAAGCGCTTTCGGTAATTCTCGCAATCATAGTTTTTCTTGATGTTGTTGCCGTTTCGGTGCTTTTTATTGACAAAAGCCGGAACAGCGGTCTTGCCCTTGGAGACAATGTTCAGCCGAACAATCCTTATGTTACCGGGGCTCCCGAAAACGGAACAACAGAGCCTGAACAGCTTCTTTCGAGAGCAACCTGCGTTGCTGTCGGCGATAATCTTATCCATGACCTTATTTATGAGCAGGCAGCCGCAAGATCAAGCGGTGGATATGATTTCGAATATGCGTATCAGAATATTGCCGATATAATTGAGCTGAAGGATATTGCCATTCTCAATCAGGAAACCATTATTTCAACCGAGCATAATGTTTCGAGCTATCCGCAGTTCAACTCTCCCGTTGAGCTCGGTGAAGAAATGCTCGATATCGGTTTTGATGTTTTCAATATTGCAACCAACCATTCGGTTGACTGCGGAGAAAAAGGACTTATCTCTGCAATTAATTTCTGGAAGAGCAAGAATGCAATAACAACAGGCGCATATCTCAACGAGGCGGATTATCAGACAATACCGCTTAGTGAGGTTAACGGCATAAAAATTGCCTATGTCGGTTTTACAGAGCAGACAAACGGCCTCAGCCTGCCTTCCGATACAGATGTTATCCTTATGACTTCCGCTGATGAGGAACGCCTGAAACAGCGTGTTATGGCGGCGGATGCGATTTCGGATTTTGTAATCGTCAATGCTCACTGGGGTGTTGAATATACCCATGAGCCCAACGATTTCCAGAAAGATCTTGCCGCAAAGCTCGGCGAATGGGGCGCAGATGTTATTATAGGAACGCATCCTCATGTTATTCAGCCCGTTGAGTTCATCAGTAATTCTGACGGAAGCAAAACTCTTGTTGCCTATTCGCTCGGCAATTTCATTTCCGCGCAGAACAGAGGCGCAAGAATGCTTGGCGGTATGCTGAATTTTGACCTCGTCAAGAACAATACAACAGGCGAGACAACCGTTGAGAATGTTTCTTTTGAAGGTACGGTTACACATTTCGGCTACGGTTATTCGAATATAAGAGTGTATCCTCTCGACAGCTACACTCAGGAGCTTGCATCAAAGCACGGTGTTCTTTCAAAAACATCCTCGTTTTCTCTCGAATATCTCTATGATATTCTGGAGGAGGTTATTGATGCACAATTTCTTATTTAAAACTGACTGGCTGTATCGCGTTATCGGTACAGCCTTTTTGATTAAAAAGGACGGTAAAAAATATGGATTTTTCATATGAAATCGGTGCAAAGGAAAAGGGTTATCTTTCGGTTTGCGGTGTTGATGAGGCAGGCAGAGGTCCTTTGGCAGGACCTGTTTATGCAGCGGCTGTGATTCTTCCCGAAAACTGTGAAATCGAAGGACTAAACGACTCTAAAAAAATAAGCGAGAAGAAAAGAGAAAAGCTCTTTGACATCATAAAAGAAAAGGCAATCAGCTATTCAATCGCAAGCGTTGACGAAAAAACAATAGATGAAATTAATATTCTTCAGGCAACCTATCTTGCCATGAAAAAAGCTGTTGAAGGTCTCGATGTGCCTGCGGATTACGCTCTTATCGACGGAAACAGAATGCCTCCTCTCGGGATTGACGGCGAAACAATAATCAAGGGCGATGCAAACAGCCCTTCAATTGCCGCGGCATCAATTCTCGCCAAAGTCAGCAGAGACAGATTCATGCTTGAGCTTGATGAAAAAATGCCGCAGTATCAGTTTGCCAAGCACAAGGGCTACGGCACAAAGCTCCATTACGAAATGCTCACTGAGCACGGAATATCCGAGCATCACAGAATGAGTTTTCTCGGCAGCTTTTTAGGTACAAAATAATGATAAAAAACAAAACGGGTGTGTGGGGCGAGATTTTTGCCGCGCGCTATCTCAGGGATAACGGCTATAAAATACTCACCTCAAACTATGTCTGCCGTTTCGGTGAGCTTGACCTTGTTGCAAGTAAGAAAGGCACGGTATGCATTGTTGAAGTCAAAACGAGAAACAGGAATACGGCAATAAGTCCGATGGAAGCGGTTGATATTCATAAGCAAAGCAGGGTTGAAGCTGCCGCAAAATCTTTTTTGTCTTATTCAGGCATGAAAAGCGAAATCAGATTTGATGTCTGCGAGGTTTTTCTTGATGATAATATGCAGCTTTTTGACATAAACTATATAGAAAATGCATTCTGAATGCTATGATTTTTTTGCGAATGTGTAAAGCTGACAGCCTTTACATGGCTTGGTGTAATTTCGGTTTCAGACGGAATAAATGCCTGTCGGTAATCTTTGACCAATAATGTGCATAAAATCTTATTTATCAAAGGATTTAAAGAATATGGTTTCTTTTTTATGAAGGCAAATTTTTGGAAATATGATAAAAAAACATGTGCATGTAAAGGCTGTTAACTTTACAAAATTGCAAGAAATAAATTCTGACAAATTGATTTTTAAGCAAAGCAGGCAAACCGTTTGTCAGGTTTGGATATAAGTATATATAATATAAATTTATAAAAAGATTTTACAAACAGAAAAATCTGTGGTATAATATCATGAGTTTTTTCGGAAGGATGATTTTAATGAATTATGTAAGCACAAGAAACACTGAAGTTAAAGTTTCGGCTTCTCAGGCAATCACAAAGGGAATTTCCTCCGAGGGCGGTCTCTTTGTTCCCGAAAATCTGCCTGCTGTTTCGGTTGCCGAAATTGAAAAGCTTGCTTCTCTTGACTATATCGGCAGAGCAAAGTCGATTCTTTCTCTGTTCCTGACCGATTTCACAGAGGCTGAGCTTGATTCCTGCGTCAAGGGTGCATATGAAACAGGTTTTTCAAGTGAAAAGGTTGCTCCTCTCGTCAAGCTTGAGGATGGAACATATATTCTCGAGCTTTTCAAAGGTCCTACCTGCGCATTCAAGGATATGGCTCTTCAGATTCTCCCCAGACTTCTTACCGTTGCAAGCGGCAAGGCTGCAAAGGGTACTGAAATAGTTATCCTTGTTGCAACATCGGGCGATACAGGCAAAGCTGCGCTTGAGGGCTTCAAGGATGTTGAAAACACAAGAATTCTTGTTTTCTATCCCAGCGACGGTGTCAGCCCCATGCAGAAGCTTCAGATGTGCACTCAGGAGGGCGCAAATGTTTCCGTATGTGCAATTGAAGGCAACTTTGACGATGCACAGAGCGGCGTTAAGAAGATATTCACCGATAAGGCAATTGCAGAAAAGCTTGCCGCAAACGGTATGGCATTTTCGTCAGCCAACTCAATCAACTGGGGCAGACTTGTTCCTCAGATTGTTTATTATTTCTCGGCTTACTGCGACCTTGTTGCTTCAGGCGATATCAAAGCAGGTGATGCAATCAATGTATGTGTACCTACGGGTAACTTCGGCAATATTCTTGCCGCATATTATGCAAAGCAAATGGGTCTTCCCGTTAAAAAGCTTATCTGCGCTTCAAACAGCAACTCTGTTCTTACGGAGTTCCTGACAACAGGCGTTTACGATAAAAACCGTGAGTTCTTCACAACCATTTCTCCCTCGATGGATATTCTTATTTCCAGCAACCTTGAAAGACTTCTTTATTCCATGAGCGGCAGTGAAAATGTCTGCAAATGGATGAAGGCTCTTTCAGAAAGCGGAAAATACGAGGTTGACGCAGCAACTCTTGAAGCTATCAAGGCTGATTTTGCGGCAGGCTGCTGCAATGACGAAGAAACAAAGGCGACCATTGCCGATGTATTCAAATCAAAGGACTATCTTTGCGATACTCATACAGCCGTTGCGGTTAAGGTTTATAACGATTATAAAGCAGCATCAGGTGACGAAACTCCCGTTGTTATCGCTTCAACCGCAAGCCCGTTCAAGTTCAGCGCTGCTGTTCTTGAAGCTGTTGACGGTAAGAATGAAGCTCTCGATGAGTTTGAAATGGTTGAAAAGCTTGCAGCTGTTACAAAGAAAAGCTGCCCCGAGCAGCTTGCAAATCTCCGCGATAAGGCGGTCAGATTTGACGGTTGCTGCTCAAAGGACAGCATGGAGCAGGTTGTTTTCGATATGCTCGGAGTTTAATCTGCGCAGCCGCAGCTCTTGCCCACAGCGTTATCGTTCAGCTTGAAGGTTGAACACTGGGTTTCGCCGCATTTGCATGCGGAAGAATTGCCGACCTCAATTGTGCCTGCGGTGCAGGAGGTTGTGCCCTTGTGATAAACGCAGTTTTTGGCAAAACAGGTTATTTCGTTGATTTCCTTGTTCATGTGAAAGCTCCTTTCAGATTAATCGGATAAATCCGTGTTATTATTATCTGCGCTTTGAACGAAATTATTTTTGGAAAGGATATGACTATGGCTCTTTTTGCGATAGGAGATACTCATCTTTCAATATCCACCGGAAAATCGATGAACATTTTCGGCGGCTGGAGCGATTATGAGAAGCGTCTTGAAAGCAACTGGAGACATCTCGTGAGGGATGAAGATACCGTAGTTATAGCCGGCGATATTTCGTGGTGCATGAATCTTGAAGAGGGACTTGCGGATTTCCGTTTTCTCGATTCTTTGCCGGGCAGAAAAATAATTCTTAAGGGCAATCACGATTATTGGTGGGCAACAAAAAAGAAAGCAGACGAATTTTTTGAAAAATATTCTCTTGACTCGCTCAATATTCTTCATAACAATGCTTATGAATCTGACGGTATTGCGGTTTGCGGAACAAGAGGCTGGTTTTTTGATGCCGAAAGCGATGCGGATAAAAAGGTTGTTCTCCGCGAAGCAGGCAGGTTGAAAATGTCTATCGGGGCGGCGAAGGCTATGGGACTCGAACCCGTTGTTTTTCTTCATTATCCGCCGCTCAGCCGTGACAGAAAATGCGATGAAATCTATAATGTTCTTCTTGAAGAAAACATTAAAAGATGTTATTACGGTCATCTGCATTCCTATTCGCATGCAACAGCATTCAACGGGGAGTGTGATGGAATACATTTTCAGCTTATTTCAAGCGACTTTTTGGGTTTTTGTCCTGCTCTGGTGACAAAAAATACAGCAATATAACCAAAAGTTAAGGAAAATATTTGAAAAAATTAAACAAACATAAGAAAATACAAATATATATAGAAATTTTGGAAATCTTTTGTTATAATTTAAGGGTTAGAAAGTCAAATGGAGGAATTCAAAATGAGTTTAGTATCAGCAAACAAAACCGAAACGAACACCTATGCGGTTGAACTCGCTATTGCGGCTGAGGATTTCAGAGCTGCCGTTCAGCAGGCTTACATGAAGCAGAGAAAGTCAATCGTTATTCCCGGCTTCCGTAAGGGCAAGGCTCCTCTCATGATGATTGAGAAGCTTTACGGCAAAGAGGTTTTCTTCGAGGATGCTCTTGAAATCGTTTTCCCCACAGCTGTTCAGGCTGCATATGACGAGGCAGGCATCGTTCCCGTTGACCAGCCCCGCGATGTAGATGTTAAAACTATGAGCAAAGAAGAAGGCGTTGTTATTGCTTTTAACGTTACCGTTAAGCCCGAAATCACTCTTAAGGCTTATAAGGGTCTTACAGCTGAAAAGGCTGACTCCCAGGTAACAAAAGAAGAAATTGACCACGAAATCGAGCACATGCTTGACAGAGGCGCAAGAATGATTGACGTTGATGACAGAGCTGCCAAGGATGGCGACATCACCGTTATTGATTTCGAGGGCTTTGTTGACGGCGTTGCTTTTGAAGGCGGCAAGGCTGAAAAATACAGCCTCACTCTCGGCTCGGGCTCATTCATCCCCGGCTTTGAAGAGCAGGTTGCAGGCCATTCAGTAGGCGAAGAATTTGATGTTAACGTTAAGTTCCCCGAGGATTACGCCCCCGAGCTTGCAGGCAAGGAAGCTGTTTTCAAGATCAAGCTTCATGAAATCAAGGTTAAGGAGCTTCCCGAGCTTGATGACGAATTCGCTAAGGATATGGGCGAATACGAAACTGTTGACGAGCTTAAGAAGGGCATCGAAGAAGATATGCTCAAGAGAAAGCAGGAAAGCGCTCAGAGAGCATTTGAAGATGCAGTTATCGAAGCTCTTTGCGAAAATGTTGAGGGTGAAATTCCCGAATGCATGTATGACAACAAGGCTCAGGAAAACATTGATTCCTTTGCTCAGCGCGTAGCTCAGCAGGGTATCGACCTTGACACATACCTTATGTATATGGGTATGGATAAGGCTATGTTTGAAAGCCAGATGAGAGAGCGTGCAGTTTCCGATGTCAAGATCGAGCTTGCAGTTGAAAAGATCATCGAGCTTGAAGGTCTTGAAGCTTCAGAAGAAGCAATTAACGAAGAATACACCAAGATGAGCGAAATGTATCAGATCGAGGTTGAAAAGCTCAAGGGTATCGTTCCCGAAGAGACTGTTGCAGCCGAAATCAAGAAGCAGGAAGCTTTCAAGGTAGTTATTGATTCCGCAAAGGCAAAGAAGCCCGCAGCAAAGAGAACAACAAAGAAAAAGGAAGCAGCAGAAGGCGAAGCAGCTCCCGCTGAAGAAGCAAAAGCTGAAAAGAAGCCCGCAGCAAAAAAGACAACCAAGAAGGCTGCTGCCAAAAAGGAAGAAGCTGCTGAATAATCAGGCAGAAATCTTACCATACTTTAGTTATCAGTATTCAGAAATATGAGCTCAGAATGAACCGGCGTAATGCCGGTTTATTCAGTATTCTACAGTTTAAAACTATTATTTGCGGAGAAAGGACTGAATTTTAAATGGCACTTGTTCCCTGTGTTATTGAACAGACAAACCGAGGCGAGCGTTCCTATGATATTTTTTCCCGCCTTCTTAATGACAGAATCGTTGTTCTTTCCGATGAGGTTAACGATGCAACGGCAAGCGTAATCGTTGCCCAGCTCCTTTATCTCGAAGGTCAGGATGCCGAAAAAGACATCAGCCTTTATATCAACAGCCCCGGCGGCTCTGTAACCGCAGGTATGGCAATCTATGATACCATGCAGTATATCAAATGCGATGTTTCAACAATCTGCATCGGTATGGCAGCTTCGATGGGTGCATTTTTGCTTTCATCGGGCGCAAAGGGTAAGAGATATGCTCTGCCCAACAGCGAGATTATGATTCATCAGCCTTTGGGCGGAGCAAGAGGTCAGGCAACTGAAATCAAAATTGTTGCAGACCATATTCTCAAGACCAGAGAAAAGCTTAACAGAATTCTTGCTGAAAATACAGGCAAATCCATTGATGAAATCGCAAGAGATACAGAGAGAGACAACTATCTTTCCGCTCAGGAAGCAATGGAATACGGTCTGGTTGATAAGGTTATTGCTCACAGATAAGGAGGCATAATCATGCCCAGAGACGACGACAGAAACAAACCGCTTGTCACCTGTTCATTCTGCCGCAAAACGCAGGATCAGGTTGATAAGCTTATCGCAGGTCCGAATGTTTATATTTGCAACGAGTGTGTAGACCTCTGTTGTTCAATCATTGATTCGGAGCCCTCAACATCAAAGCACAGGGATTTTGATGTTGATTCTCTTCCCAAGCCTCATGAAATCAAGGAAAAGCTTGATGAATATGTTGTAGGTCAGGAAGAAGCAAAAATTGCGCTGAGCGTTGCGGTTTATAATCATTATAAAAGAATAGGCAGCAAGGGCAGCGGCGATGTTGAAATCCAGAAGAGTAACATTCTCATGCTCGGACCCACAGGCGTCGGCAAAACGATGCTTGCTCAGACTCTTGCCAGAATTCTTGATGTGCCTTTTGCAATCGCTGATGCAACAACGCTTACCGAAGCGGGTTATGTAGGCGAGGATGTTGAAAACATTCTTCTGCGCATAATTCAGGCGGCGGATTTTGATGTTGAAAGAGCCGAAAGAGGCATCATCTATGTTGATGAAATCGACAAAATTGCCCGAAAGAGCGAGAATCCTTCAATTACGCGTGATGTAAGCGGTGAAGGCGTTCAGCAGGCACTTCTTAAGATAATCGAAGGTACGGTAGCCAATGTTCCTCCGCAGGGCGGCAGAAAGCATCCTCAGCAGGAGTTTATTCAGGTTGACACCTCGAATATTCTTTTCATCTGCGGCGGTGCATTTGACGGAATCGAAAAGATTATCGAGAAGAGAACGGGCGGTTCAACGCTTGGCTTTGAAGCACCCGTAAGAAGCAAATCAGAGCTTGCTCAGGAAAATCTTATTTCCAAAACAATCCATCAGGACATTGTGAAATTCGGAATTATTCCCGAGCTTGTCGGCAGACTTCCGATTATCACAACTCTTGAAGAGCTTGATAAGGATTCGCTTATTCAGATTCTGACAACACCGAAGAATGCGATTATCAAACAGTATAAAGAACTGTTTAATCTTGATGACGTTGAGCTTGAGTTTGATGAGGGCGCACTTGATGCGATTGCCGAAAAAACTCTTGAAAAGAAAACGGGCGCAAGAGGTTTGCGTTCAATAATAGAAAAGGTTCTCCTGCCCACTATGTATGATGTTCCGTCTGACCCGACGGTTGAAAGAGTCTGCATTACGGCGGCATGCGTCAATGACGGTGAAGAGCCTGTAATTGAGCGTAACCCCAACAGTAAAAAAGCAAAGCTCAGCCCTCCGCCGAAGGTTACAAAGCCCAGAAGCGTGAGCTGATTTAAAAAAATTAACTCCCGAGTGTGAACTCGGGAGTTTTTTTATCTTGTGACGGTTTTTATCCAGTTATATCGGTTGACCTTTACATATGCAACGATGCATTTGAGAACCTGATCTGCCTTGAGGCAGGCAAAGGTAACAACAACAGGGAATTTGAAAACAAATGCGCTCAGTGCCGAAAGCGGCAGAACGATAAGCCACATGAAAATAAAATCGTTTTTAAGAACAAACGCCGTCTCGCCTCCGCCCGAAACAATTCCGCAAAGTGCAGGTGCTTCATAGGATGTTCCGATAATCGTGACAGCAAGCACCCAGATAAACTGGTTTGTCAGCTCATAGGTTTCGGGTGTTGCGTTATAAAAATCAATGATCAGACCTTTACAGATAAGAAGTATTGCACTTGAAACAATTCCTATTCCAACAAAAATAAGCTGAAGATTGCGGCTGCGGCGTTTTATCAGCTCGAGAGTACCGTTTTCGCCGATTGTTTTTCCGATAAGAACGCAGGCAACATTGCCCGAAGCATAGGTGATAACGGTTGCTATCTGAAAAATTGTTGTTGCAATGCTGTTGGCGGCAATTGCGCTTTCAACAAGTCTGCCGATGATTGCGCCCTGAACGCTCATGGCAATACCCCATGAAAGGCTGCTGAGCATAAGAGGGGAGCCTGTTCTGAAGAAATCGGCAAACATCTGCTTCTCTGTTATAAAAAGCTCGCTGAATCTGAAGCGAAGCTTTTTATCTGCTGCAAAAGTAAAGATAACAACAACCGCCAGCTCAATTGCTCTTGAAATCAGCGTTGCAAGTGCGGCGCCTCGAACACCCATTTCGGGCATTCCGAGCTTGCCATAGATAAGAATATAGTTGAGAAAAATATTGATTGCAAAAGAGGAAAGCGAAACATAAAAACCTATTTTTACCGTCTCAACGCTTCTGAGGATTGCAAGCAGAACAGTTGTAAGGCTGTATATTATATAGGTATATTTAATTATATCAAGATACTCAACTGCCTGTGCAATAACAGCTTCCTTGTCGGTAAAAAGGCGGACTGTGATTTCGGGAGCAAATGCACAGAAGGCAGTTATTGCGAGCGCAAAAACAAGGCTTATCCATACGCACACAGCAGAAATCTTTTTGATGGAGCTTTTATCGTTCTTTCCCCAGTATTGTGAGGCGATAACCGTCATTCCGTTGCAGCATCCCGTAACAGCCATCATGAGAAAGAACTGAATGTTGTTGCAGATTCCTACGCCGCTCAAAGCTGTTTCGTTGTATGCGCCCATCATAACGGAGTCGGCAAGGTTAACACCGTAAACGATCAGGTTCTGGAATGCGAGCGTCATTGTCATGGTGAAAAAAACTTTGTAAAATTCACCGTCTTTAATTTTCTTTGCCATAAATACCACCTGAAATATAAAAATCCAACAGAAATTATATCACCTGAAAGACCTAAAAACAATGTCAAATCCGACAAAAAAGTTAAGAGGCTTGTGCAGATTTTGTCCGTACAAGCCTCTTTTATTAATTATATTTTTTTGACCATGCGTAGGGGGTGAAAATCATAAGCATGGGGATAAGCTCGAGCCTGCCTGCGAGCATATCGAAAGAAAGAACAATTTTACTCAGAACAGAAAAGTCTGCGAAGCTCCCTGCCGGACCGACTGCACCAAGACCGGGACCGATATTTCCGATACAGGCAAGTACAGCGGTTATTGTTGTTGTGAAGTCTCTGCCGTCAAGAGAAACGATAAGAGCTGAAACGGCTATAACGATAACATAAGTTGCAAAGAAAACCGAAACGCCCTTAACAACCTGTTCTTCTACGGTCTGCTTGTCAACCTTAACCGTTTCGATGCTTCTGGGGTTGATGGCCTTTTTGATATCCCTCATGCCGCTTTTAACGAGGATGACAAGGCGGGAAACCTTGATGCCGCCGCCCGTTGAGCCTGCGCAGGCACCGATAACCATAAGAAAAACAAGAACAAACTGAGCGATTGTCGGCCAGGTTCCGAAATCCGTTGAGGAAAAGCCCGTTGTTGTTATGATTGATGAAACCTGGAAAAATGCATGGCGGAAGGAGTCTCCGACGGTGTGCTTGCTTGTGATTAATGAAAGCGCAATAATGAGAACGGAAGCGGCAACAATGCCGAGATACCACCGCGCCTCTTCGCTTCTGAATGCCTGCTTGAAGCGGCGGATAAGGAACAGATAATAAAGGTTGAAGTTTATGCCGAAAAGCAACATGAAAACTGCAATAACCATTTCTGCATAGAGGCTGTTATAGCCCTCGATGCTCTTGTTGAGAACGGCAAAGCCGCCTGTGCCTGCAGTTGCAAAGGTGTTAACGAGGCTGTCGAAAACAGGCATGCCGCCTGCAAGGAGCAGAATAACCATAACGGCGCTCATTGCACAGTATATTCCGTAAAGAATTCTTGCCGATGCACCAAGCTTTGAAACAAGCTTGCCGACTGTCGGGCCCGGAACTTCGGCTCTCATAACATGCATTGAGGAGTTTTCCGTTTTGGGCATAACAGCAATAACAAAAACAAGTATGCCCATGCCGCCTATCCAGTGCGAGAAGCTTCTCCAGAAAAGAAGGCTTTTCGGAAGTGCCTCAATATTTTTGAGGATAGTTGAGCCTGTTGTTGTGAAGCCTGAAACTGTTTCGAAAAAAGCATCGACAAAGCTCGGAATGTGTCCGCTCAGTGTGAAAGGCAACGCTCCGAAAAACGACATGAGGATCCATGTCATGGCAACAATAACATAGCCTTCCTTGGCGTAGATGCTTCTGTTTTTCGGCTTTTTTCGGGTTGTTAAGATGCCTGCAACCGTCAGCGCGGCGATAGTGATTGCATAAGAGGAAAGCACACCATCAGAATAAATAACCGAAACAGTTGCGGGCAGAACCAGAAGAATTGCTTCAACAAGAAGAATTCTTCCGATGTTGTAAAAAATCATTTTATAATTCATATCCGCGCTCCATCAGACGAAAATATCGTGAAGATCTTCAAGAATTCTGTTTGCGGTAACAACGATTATGCTGTCGCCCGCTTTCATGACATCGTTGCCGCCGGGGAAAATAATTTTTCCGTTGCGCATGATGCAGCCGATGAGAAGATTCGGAAGCAGATTGAGGTCTTTGAAAGGAATATCAATATATCCTGCGTTTTCGGGGACTATGAATTCCGCGGCTTCAACCTTGCCGTTAACAAGCTTGTGAAGGGTCTGAATCTGAGAATTATCGGCAGAGTTATGAAGCGCTCTGACATACCGTGTGACAAGAGTTCCCGCAACAATCTGCGGAGAAACAACGGTTTCAAGACCGATATCGTTGAGAATTGAATATGAATGGCGGTTAACCTTTGTTATAACCTTATTTACACCTTTGGATTCGGCATACATCGAAACGATGATGTTTTCTTCGTCAATGCCTGTGAGAGCAACGAGCGCATCCTGATTTGAGAGATGCTGTTCGTCAAGAATATCCTGATCCGTGCCGTCTCCGTGAATAACGGTAACATCGGGGAGCGAATCGCTGAGATCGAAGCATTTCTGTTCGTTCTGCTCAATGAGCTTGATGTTTCTTCCCGTATCAGAAAGGAGCTTCGCAAGGTAGTAGCCTATTCTGCCGCCGCCGACTATCATAACATTTTTAACCTTGTGCTTGTAAACGCCGCACTGTCTCATAAACGAAACGAGTTCGGTGCGTGTGCCTGTGATGTTAATTACATCGTCGCACTTTATAACGAAATCGCCCGAGGGGATGAAAACCTCATCGTCGCGCTGAACGGCGCAGATAAGAACCTTTGCTTTTGTCTTTTTGCGAAGGTCATAAACGGGTATATCGCAAAGCGGATTATCCGAATGAATGCGAAGGCTGGCAATTTCAATTTTGCCTCTTGCGAAGGAGTCGAGATTTGCCGCCGAGGGGAAACGGATAATTCTTGAAATTTCGTTTGCGGTTTCGAACTCGGGGTTAACTATCATGTTGATGCCGAGCTCTGATCGAAGGAACTGATGCTGATTTGCGTAGTCGGGATTTCGCACTCTCGCAATTGAGTGTTCCGTTCCCATTCTTTTTGCAATAAGGCATGCGAGAATGTTGAGTTCATCGGAAGCTGTTGCGGCAATGATGAGCTTTGCCTTTGCCGCGCCTGCTTCTTCAAGAATTTCACGGCTTGCGCCGTTGCCGCATATACCCAAAACATCATACGCGTCAACAGCCGAAACAACGGTTTCGCGCCTTATATCAATAACTGCAACATCGTGTCCTTCTGCGGCAAGCTGTTTTGTCATTGTTGTTCCGAGCTTGCCCTGACCGACAATTATAATGTTCATAGCTTGTAAATACCTTCTTCAGAAATTATTTGTCTGCCTTTTTTTCTGCTTTTCTGAGTTCTTTATAAAGGAAAACAAGAGGAATAAAGATAAGAACTGCTACAGCCGCAGATGCAAGATAGATATGAGGGGCAGGAACATTTGTGGGAATCTGATAATCGTTGAGATATGTTGCAACAGCAAATTTGTTTGTTATTGATGAAGCAATCTTCGGGCCGATAATCATGGGCAGAAGAACAGAGAATATCATTCTGATGCCCTGAAGCTGACCTGCCTTATCTTCGGGGGTGAAGTCGCGGATAGCAGCGTTAAGCAGAATCATAAGAAGTCCGTAGCCTGCGAGTGCGAGAAGAATTGTAACTGCGAAGAAATAGAAGTTTTTATCTGCAAAGTAGACGAGAGCCAGACCGATAACAAATATTGCAGAGCAGGGGAAGGCGATTTTTGCCTTGCCGACCTTGTCGATTGAAACAAAGAGCTTGACAAGAAGAATGATAACGCCGATTATTGCAACAACGCAGAGCGCGATGAGATAAACGGGGGTTGTTTTCAGAGTTTCCATGTCAATATAATGCTGAATATAGATGAAGAGGAAGGGGAAGAAAACCTGGCTTGCAATTGAGAAAATGCCCATGCAGAGAAGTGAAAGATAGAGGCTCTTGTTGTTCTTGATAACAGAGGGTCTGAAGCCGTAGGTGAGGCATTCTCCGAAGCTGGCGGTTGTTTTGACACCGTTGCGTGAATCCTTGATTGTAAAGATACCTATAACTCCGCAGGCGGTTACAAGCAGACCGAGACCGATGAAGCACGGACCGTAGCCGAAAACGCCTGAAAGAGAACCGAATGCCGCGGTAACAACTACCAGAGCAACAACGGGGAGAACGGCAAGAATTGTTTCGGTTTTTGTTCTGTTTGAGGGGTTTGTGACATCTGTTACCCACGCATTGAAAGCGGCGTCGTTGCTTGTTGAACCCATGAAGGTCATTATGCAGTCCATGATAATAACAAGCATAACTGTTGCGGGGATTGCGGCAACAGCGGTTGTGCCTGTGAATTTTGAAACTATTTCAGGTGTAATAAACGCAAAAGACATAACGGTGATGCCCCATAAGATATATCCTGCGCATATAAAGATTTTTCTCTTGTTGAGCTTATCGCTCAGGCTGCCCATAAAAAGGGATGAAAGCATTGCTGTGGCTGCACTTGCGGCAACCATGTTTGAAATATCGTCGGGGTTTCCGCCTACGCGGTTGTAAAGATACATGTTGAAGAAATTGTTTTCAACAGCCCATGCAACCTGTCCCATGAATCCGAAAAGTATGAGATTAATAAGAAGCGGTCTGCCGAGTTTTTTACTGTTGCTCATTTTTTGTCCTCCTTAATTTGTCAGAGAGTATTTTTGTCGCGATGCCTGCGGCGGCAATTCCGCCTGCTGCCGCGGCAATATTTCCGAAAAGGTGAAGATAGAAGCTCTGTCTGTCAGAAATTGTTCTGAAAATGGGACCGAGGCTTTCACTCTTAAGACCGAACTCCTTGAAGTGCTTCAGCTCCTGAGTGAAGGTTGATGTATCGTTTTCGTCGATAGTAATAAGTCTGACACAGCTTCTGCAGCCGTCAGTATATGCCCTGAAGCCCGCGGTTTTATGCTGAGCGAGGAAGATTCCGTCAACATAGCCGCTGAAATCGTTGAGGTGGTCATGACCGAAGAATGCTCCGAGAACACCGCCGACCTTTTTCCAGCTTGCAAACTGTCCGCTGTTGACCTCGGGAGAGCAGGGCCCTTCGCCGAGATAACCCTCGGCTCCTTTTCTGAGCACATAGAAATCCTTGCTTTTTCTGCCGTAGCCTCTTGTTGCCCAAGGGATTTCCCAGATTTTTGCCTTGCGCATGAGATCATATTCCTCAGGAACGGGAATATGCTGAAAAACAAATGAAGGCATCGGCTTTCCGCCGTTGAGTTCTCTGAGCTTTGCACTTTCTTCCTCGAACCATTTGATCTGGTCGCAATGGACATAGTCATAATGCGAAAGGTCTCTGTTGCAGCAAACATTGTTTGAGTCTATAAACCAGAGGCAGAATTTCGGGGTTTTGCCGTCAGAAGAGTAAATCAGATTCTTCCAGTTTGCGTTACCCGAAATATCGGGGTTTTCGTTGTCCGTTATGCAACCGCAAAGGCTCTTGTAAACTTCAACAACACCTTCCTCGTTGTTGTGGTCATGCTCGTGGTTTCCGAGAATAAGAGCATAAGGGATTTTTCTGTTTATAATCGGCTCGCACAGGGCGATAACCATTTTTCTGAATTCTTCGGGGCTTTCGTTGTATAAGTCACATTCACAGTTGTCGCCCAGAAAAACACAAAGATCCGGCTTGTATTCGTCGAGTGCGGCGTTCATAAGCTTGCGCATATCCTTGAAATTCAGACTGGTTTTGTAATCTTCGCATTCATGAACATCACCGAAAAGCAGTATTTTAAATTTACCGTTATTGAATTTCAGCTTCATAAAATCACCTCTTATGTGTAGTTGATTGCAACAGCCATAAGCATCAACGCTACGGAAGCAATGCCCTCAAGCGCAAACAGCTTCCATGAAAACTTAAGCCATTTTCCGTAAGAAATGTTGACAAGTCCGATAGCGATAATCATGATTCCGCTTGTAGGATAAAGCAGATTTGTGAAGCCGTCGCCGAGGCAGAAAGCGAGAGCAACGCTCTGGTGCGAAACATTGACCATGTTTGCCAGAGGAAGAACGATAGGCATGATAAGGAACGCTTTTGCCGTACCGCTTCCGACGAAGAATTCAAGAACAACAATAAACGCAAAGAGCATGAGTATTGCTGTGTAGGGAGAAACATTTTTGATGATTTCGTAAACAAAATTGAGAATGGTGGGGATGATGTTGCCCTGATCGAGAATATATGTAATTGAAAGTATGATAAGAATAAGCGGAATGATGGGAGCAACGGTTTTGATTCCGTTTCCGAAGGAACGGGCAAGATCTTTGCCGCCGAGACCTGAAAAGTGACCTGCAAGCAAACCGCCCAGCGCAAAAAGAACCGCCATAGCAGGCATTGAAATCATGCCCTCTGTTCCTGCTATGAAATCAATAACGATGCCTGCAAGAACTCCGAGAAGGCAGAAAATGAATGCTTTTGCCGCTTTCTTTGTTTTGGGGTCAGAGAGAATGCTCATGCTGTCATCAAGCTTATATTTTTCTTTGAGAGCAATGTCTGTTTCGTAGCAGAGAGACTTTTGCGGATTCTTTTCAATTCTTTTTGCATATAAGGTAAGAAAACCTGCAAGAACAGCATAAACAACAACGAAAACAAGGATTCTGAATCCGAGTCCCGAAAAAATCGGAAGACCTGCAAGCCTCTGAACGGTAACAACATTGAAGGGGTTAAAGGTTGCTGCGGTAAAGCCGAAGGCAATGGAGATAAGGCTTATGCCAAGCCCCACAAAGGAGTCCCAGCCGAGTGCCAGAGAAATCGCAACTGCAATCGGAACGAGGGTGACTGATTCTTCAAGAATTCCTGCCGTTGAGCTTAAAAGCATGCAGGCGAAAATCATAACATTCAGAAGAAGATATTTTTTGTTGCTGAATTTCTTTATAATAACCGCCATTATGTATTTCAGGATTCCGCATTCGTCGAGAATCAGAAATGTTCCGCCAATTATCGTTATGAAGAGAATGATGGCAAGCCCCGTTACGGCGTTGCTTGTTGTGAAAACAAGCAGGGGAGCAAGAAAGATTTTCCATATTGGCATTTTCTCGTCAACGGGGGTATATGTGCCGTTGATGATGTTTCCGCTCTCGTCATACTGATAAACGCCGCGTGGCATAACCTGAGTCAGAACACCTGCAAATGCCATAATTGCCGCAAGGAGAACGCAGATAAGAACAATGGTTTTTTTGTTCAGAGATATACCCGACTGATTTTTTTCGGTTGAAGTAATATCCGACATTTTGAAACCCCTTAATTTTAACATTCATATAATTTTCTGCATTATATCATATAATATATAATATTTGCAATAAAAATAACAAAATTGTAAATATTAAGATTACTATTGTGAAATTGAGGAAAGTGTGCTAAAATATTCAAAAATACCGAAAAGAGGTTGTTGATTTTGAAAAAAACAATTGCCGTTATTCTTGCGGCAGCAATGCTTTTCTCGCTTTGCATGCCTGCAGTTTACGCTGAGCAGGGCAGCTGCACCTGCGGAGTTACCCCCACAATTTATGTCGGTCCTCTCGGAAACACGGATATCTATGCATACCCCGATACCGAGAATGAAAAGACGCTTTTCAGACCTGATACAAGTGCGATTATCAAAATTGTTTTAGGTATTCTTCCTCCTCTTGTCTGGCTGATTGCCACAAAGGATTATGATACCTTCGGCGATGCACTTATCAAGAGCGTTAACAATGCAATGGGTGATATGCGTCTTGACGGTGACGGCAACTCGCTTCCTCATGTTGATGTTAAAATAGAGCTTCCCACAGAAACCTCGCACAAAAAGGGCGAGAGCTATTATTTCAATTATGACTGGCGTCTCGATCCTGTTGAGGTTGCAGGTCAGTTCAATGAATTTGTTCAGCATGTCAAAAAGCTTACAGGTCATGATAAGGTCAACCTTAGAGCTTCCTCGATGGGCGGCGTTGTTACAATGGCTTATTTCCATGAATACGGCTATGAGGATATTGATGCCTGCATTTTCCAGTGCTGTCCGATTCTCGGAACCGATGTTGCAGGCGACCTTCTGAACAGAAAGCTTGCGCTTGATTCAAAGGCTCTTCTCGAATATGCTCAGGGCGGATATCCTCCCTTTGATTTCGGCAGTGCGGCGCTGAATGTTCTCTTCAATATGCTTTATTACAGCGGTCTCGTTGATTTTGTTTACGGCTTTGCCGATAAGCTTCTCGCAAATCTTCAGGACAGAGTTTTCGATGAGCTTTTGACCCCCGTTTTCGGAACTCTTCTCGGTCTCTGGGCTTTTGTTCCCGATGCTTCTTATGAAAGCGCCAAGAAAATCAACCTCGATCCCAAAACACAGGCGGGTCTTATCGCAAAGGCTGACTATTATCATTATGAGATTCAGTGCAAGGCTGATGAAATTCTCAATGATGCTGTTGAAAACGGCGTAAGAGTAATGATCGTTGCGGGCTATGATATCCAGAGAACTCCTCTTGTTGAAAATATGTATAATGACAGCGACGCAACCGTTGACACAAAATATGCTTCCGCAGGTGCAACAGTTGCTCTCAGAGGCGAAACTCTCGGCGACGGATATCAGCAGAAAAACTGCGATTGCGGACACAATCATGTTTCTCCCGAGGGAGATATTGATGCTTCAACCTGCATTCTGCCCGAACATACATGGTTCATCAAAGGCATGCTTCACTCAAACTGCCATGACGGCATAATGGAGATGTATAACTGGTTCATGTATTCGGATGAATACTATGATGTATGGTCAAATCCGCAGTATACACAGTTCCTTGAAAACGATAAGCCCAACCTCAGAGTCAAGGCAATGGGCAACTTTGCAGAAGGTGCGGAAAAGCCCTCCTATGAAGCAGGCGATTCGTTCTATGATAAATATTCAAAATATGCCGCTCCCGTTTTCGATGCGGTAACAGGCGTGCTTGATAAATTTATGGCGGCATAAAAAACATAATATTGCTAAAAATAATCGGGAGATTTCGCATCTCCCGATTTTTTGTTTTTTACGGTGATATTTTGAATAAATCAATCAGAAAAAGAGCAAGGTCTCTTTTGAAAAGCCGAAAGGGAAAGCTTCCCTCTGTCATGTTTTCATTCCTTGCTGCGGCGGCAGGAATATATGTTATCCGATTTTTCCTGAGCGGCGGCGATGCACGCTTTGCTCTTCTTATCGGCGTTGCTTTATCGGCGGTTTATTTTGCCGTCAAGGCATGCACAAACCACAGAATGCAGGCTCAGATGATAGTGATTATGTTCGGCGGAGAAAAACCGAAAATAAAAATCCGCGAGTATTTAAAAAGCATCGGACTTACGGCATTTTTGTCTGTTCTGAAGCTGACGGAGCTTGTGATATATGAGATTTTGCCGCTCAGTATGATTGCTTTGCTGTTTTTTGCCGCAACAGGAAACGCACTCAGCCTCGGCTTTTGCATAGCCGTTCTTATCGGTGCGGCGGTGCTTGCGGCAACGGGTTTTGTTTTTTATTCATTTTCCGTTCAGAAGTATGCCCGCGCGCCGTTCATTTTTGCGGCTTATCCCTTGCTTGGAATAAAAGATATAATAAGGCTCAGCGCGGAAAGCGGCGAAAAAAGAGCAGCGGAGCTGCTGCGCTTCAAGCTCGGCTTTCTGCCGTGGCTTCTTTCGTGCGCCGCGATAATTCCGCTGCTGTATGTTGTTCCGTACTATAAGCAGAGCCTGACCTGCTATTTTAAACAGGAATTTTGAACACTGCTTTTTTGATTTTGTCGCTTGTGAGCTTAACGCAGGGCTTGTGTGCATCCTGCGGAGCAAGAAAAACGAAGGTGCCTGCTTCAAGGGCAACGCAGGTGCTTTCGCAATTCTGTGCAGTGAAGAATTCAATATCGGGCTTGTAGCCGCTTGACTCCCTTGCTTCGCTTGTGGGAATAACCTCGATAGTTTCGCATCCCTCTATTGCATACTGAACATCGTGATAATCTCTGTGAGCCTCAAATTTGTCATTGCCCGAGGGCTCGTATTCGGAGATGCTCACCTTGACTCCGCCGCCGACATCGTAACTGCCGCAGGGGAGTGCGGTGAAATCGTTTTCTTCCATGAATTTCACCATGTCGTCGAAATGTGAGTTGAATGCCGAGTAGAGTTTGAGATTTTCGATTTTGTCAAATATCATTATGCGCTCATCCTTTCAAATCGTTTTTTGCCTGAAGTTTTAAAGAATCTTATAAATGCGAGACATATTGCAATGCATACTGCAGACTGAATGAGAAGATATGCCTGCGCGGAAATATATTTCACTGCAAGGAATGCAGGTGCATATACCGTCACCGTTGCCGCCATGCCTGCAAGCATAGCCACAAGCACTGCACCGCCCTGCTTGATAACCGTAACCTCGCCTGACCATGTGAATTTCGGCATAAGTGTGTTGCATGTCAGGTTGATGAAAGAAGTTACTGCGAGAAAGCTTACCGAAGAGAGGTAGCTTGAAACAAAAGCGGATATTTCAAGCTTCAGCCCTATTCCGAGAAGAATGAACGAAACCGTCAGCGGAACAAAGCCCACAATGAAATTGACCGCATATTTTGCGAAAAAGAAATCGTCTGATTTGACGGGCATTGAGCGCAGAATGTTGATTCTGCTGCCCTCGAGTGAAATTGCGGATGCACCCGTGTTGCACATGAATGAACAGAAGCCTGCAACAACAGCTGTAATAATCGGTATAATATCAGGAATACCGCTGACAGATTCAAGCGTTCCGAATATTTCGGCGCCATCGCCGCTGAATGCGATGTAAGCCGAAAAAATAATAAGCATCAGACAGCCCGTTGCAGAGTTCAGAATATATATCGGCAGAGAGAAAAATCTTGCCAGTTCTTTTTTGAAAAGAGCCGTTCTTGCAGAGTTTACCGAAAGCTCTTTTGCAACATATTTCTTTTTGTTTGCGGATTTTTTTGTTGTAGCGATTTTTATGAAGCTTTTTGAAACAAGAATGCACGCAAGAACAAAAGGAACAACCGAAGCTGCTGCCAGAACAGCAACAGCCCACAGCCTGTTATATGCGCAGGCAATGCCGAAATAATAGAAAACGGGCAGAGCCTTTTCGATGGCTGCGGCGATTTCTTCGCCGTGTGTGATGAGCTTTTCAATATATGTTTGCATGTTCGTGACAACAACCATATATATTCCGAAAAAAGCAACGCTTATAACAGTTTCTATAATATTGCTCTTTTTGAACTTTGTGCTGATAAGCGCAATCAGCCATCCGAAAAATGAGGTTACTGCCGAAGAAAAAATAACCGTCAGTAAAATGCAGATAACATAAATTGCCAGCATTGATGCCGAAAAGCCGTGATGATAAAAATAAACTCCGATAAGCGGTGCGCCGAGCATAACCGCATAGAAAAGGTCAAGAACAATAAGAACCGAAAGCCTGCTGATAAGAATATAATGTGTCGGAACGGGCATGCTCAGAAGCAGCTCGTTGTCTTTTGCTTTAAAAATAAGGTTCTGCGTTGTGAAAATGCTGCCTACAAAGGTCAGGAGAAAAACCAATATTCCCGCAAGCGCAAAATAGAACCATTCAAGACCCTCTGTGCTTCCGAAAACCTGCGCAACGGAAGAAAACATCAGCGAAACCGAAGCAACCAGCACGCCGACAATATAAACGGCAAGAACACCTATGAGAAGATACACCAGCGGATTTCTTTTTTTGCGTTTCTTTTCTTTATCAGCCTTACCTGAAAAGGTTGAAAGAAAAAGGCTGTACAGATTGATTTTTAATAATGTTTTAAGCATTATTCCGCCTCCAGTTCGAGGAAAACATCCTCGAGAGAAGCGTTGCCGATAACCTCGGAGGTGTTGCCGCTGACAACAAGCCTGCCGTTTTTGATAATGGCAACCTTTGAGCAAAGCTTTTCAGCAACCTCAAGAACATGGGTTGAAAAGAAGATGGCGCCGCCGTTTCTGCATATTTCAGCCATAATCTCTTTAAGGGTGTGCGAAGCCTTCGGGTCAAGACCGACAAACGGTTCATCAAGAATCATCAGCTTCGGCTTGTGAATAAGCGCGGCGATGATTGCAAGCTTCTGCTTCATGCCGTGAGAATATGACGAAACGGTTTCGCCGAGAGACTCCGTAAGCTCAAACATATCGGCGTATTTTCTGATCAGTTCGTTTCTTTCTTTTTTATCAACGCCGTAAACATCTGCAACAAAGTTCAGATATTTTATTCCGCTGAGAAAATCGTATAAATCGGGATTGTCGGGGATATATGCCATTTTCATTTTGCATTCAAGAGGATTTTCTCTGATTGATGTTCCGTCAATAAGAATATCTCCTTCGTCAAACCCGATGATTCCGCAGCAGGATTTGATGGTTGTTGTTTTGCCCGCTCCGTTGTGACCGATGAAACCGTAAATTTCGCCTGCTTTGATTTCGAGCGAGAGATTGTCAACGGCGGTTTTGTCACCGTAGCGTTTTGTAAGGTTTCTGACAGTGAGCATATAAATCACCTCTGATATATAATTTAAAACTGCCGCGCCGAAAAGTCAATGCATAATTATAATTATTTACATAATGTTGACACAAAAAATCTGTTATGCTAAAATCAAAAAAAGAAAGGGGAGATCCCATTGATAACAAGAATTATCTGCCTGATTCTTGCGGCGATTCAGACATTGATTTTCAACATTTATACGCGAAACGAGGATATCCAGACCCTTGGCGTTATAGAATATGAAAAGTATCAAACATTTGAGGGCTTTGGCACAAGCTCGTGCTGGTGGTCGCAGAATGTTGATGACGAAGAAACCGCAAAGGAAATAGCCCGTCTTCTCTATGATGACGAAACGGGTCTCGGTCTCGATATTTACCGCTATAATATCGGCGGCGGTGAGCATGATAACCCCGAATGCAGAATATGGGATACCTCAAGAAGAACGGAAAGCTTCTATGTTCTCAACGAGGAAACGGGCGAATATGAATATGATTTCACAAGGGATGCCAACGCGCGCAGAATGCTCGATTATGCTGTTGATTACGGCGCAACGGAAGTTATACTTTTCTGCAACAGCCCTCATTTTTCGATGACAAAGAGCGGACATGCTTCGGGCGGACTTGAAGATTATACCTCAAATCTTCCGAAAGAAAACTATGCTGCGTTTGTTGACTATGTTCTGACGATTGCCGATTGGTTTGTTGAGCAGGGATATCCTGTTTCGGCAATATCGCCCATTAATGAGCCTCAGTGGAGCTGGGGCGGTGCGTGGGTCGGTCAGGAGGGCTGTCACTATACAGCCGACGAAACCGTTGAGGTTCTTGAAATGTTTGCTCTCGAGATGCAGAAAAGAGGCTGTACCTATAAATTAAGCGGCCCTGAAAGCGGACAGCTTACCGAAGAATACTATGAATACATAGATAAGTTTTTTGCAAGCGAAATTCTTAACGGTTATTGCGATTCAATAAGCGCACACAGCTATTGGATAGATAATAACTGGTGGGCAAAATCGTCTTTCGGCAACAAGATGGCAGAGCAGTATCCCGATAAGAAATTCGAGATGAGCGAATGGTGCGAGCTTCCGATGAGGCTTGACCCGAAAACCATCGACAGCGGACTTTATATGGCGAATGTTATCATGCAGGATCTGACCTGGATGAATGCCGTTTCGTGGCAGAGCTGGACAGCCGTTAACGGCGACGGAGTGCTTGATATCATTGACGGCGAGCTTACAGAATATAACAGATATTATGCATACAAGCATTTCTCGGCTTTTATAAAGCCGGGCATGACAAGAGTCAAGGTCAAGGACAGCTTCGGAGATAACAGCAGAATTTCAACCATTGCGTTCATGAATGATGAACAGACCGTGATTGTTGTTATAAACAACGAGGATTATCTTCAGACCGTCAGATTCTTCGGGAATTATGATTCGATGAAGATTTACCGTACGGATAAAGACCTCAACTGCGAGGAAATCTATTCGGGTAATGCTCAGATTTACTCGAGCTTTTCGCCTAAAAGCATAACGACGATTGTATACGAAAATTAAGGGAGGAATCTTAATGAAAAAGAAAATCAGAGTCGGAATTATCGGCTGCGGCGGAATTTCAAAGGGCTCACATATGAGTGCATATGAGATGCTCGGAAAAAGGGTTGAGGTAGCAGCGCTTTGTGATATCATCGTTGAAAGAGCCGAAACCGCACGCAAAACCCGATTCCCATCGGCTGCGGTTTATCAGGATTATAAAGAGCTTCTCAAAGACGAAACCATTGACTATGTCGATATCTGCACTCCCAATTATCTTCACTCAATAATTGCCGTTGATGCTCTCAACGCAGGTAAGCATGTTCTTTGCGAAAAGCCCGATGCGGTCAGCGTTGAGGAAGCGCTCAGAATGAAGGATGCCGCTGAGAAAAACGGCAGGAAGCTTATGGTTATCAGAAATAACCGTTATATCGGTACATCCGCAGAGGCGAAAAAGGCCATTGAAAACGGCGATTTCGGTCAGATTTATGCAGGCCGTTGCGGATGGGTTCGCCGCAGGGGTATTCCCGGAAAAGGCGGCTGGTTCACAACAAAGGCTCAGTCGGGCGGCGGTCCACTTATTGATCTTGGCGTACATATGATTGACCTTGCAATCTGGCTTATGGGAAACCCCAGACCGGTAAGTGTCAGCGGTAATATCTTCTGCAAGTTTGCCGACTGCGAGGTTATGGATTCTCCCGAAGCTAAATTCGGCGATAAGGCAGAAAACGGAACCTTTGATGTTGAGGATCTCGGAATGGGCTTTATCCGCTTTGAAAACGGAGCCGTTCTTCAGATTGAATTTTCATGGGCTTCCAATATCAAAAAGGAATACCGTTTTGTTGAACTCAGAGGTGAAAAAGCAGGTCTCTCATGGGTTGACGGTAAGGCGGAGATGTACTACGAGGAAAACGGTAAGCAGATCGATAAGAAAATCAAGGCGAAGCCTACACCTCATGCCCATAAGGTCAATATCAGCCATTTTCTTGATGTTCTTGAAGGCGCGGAACCGATTTTTGAGCCGCAGCAGGGCGTTGATATGATAAAGATTCTCTGCGCGATGTATGAATCGGCAAGAACGGGCAAAGAGGTACAGCTTTAAACTTAACAAATAAAAACGGCAGGTAACGTTCTGTTACCTGCCGTTTTTTTTACATAAGAACCTTTGAAAGGAATTCCTTGAGTCTGGAATTCTGCGGATTGCCGAAGAATTCTGTGGGATTGTTTTCTTCGGTGATTATACCCTCATCCATGAAAACGATTCTCGAACCGACTTCCTTTGCAAAGCCCATTTCATGGGTTACTATAACCATTGTCATGCCGCTTTTTGCAAGTTCTTTCATAACGTCGAGAACCTCACCGACCATTTCGGGATCGAGCGCGGATGTGGGTTCGTCGAAAAGAATAACATCGGGATTCATCGCAAGAGAACGGACAATCGCAACTCTCTGCTTCTGACCGCCCGAAAGGGTTGAGGGATAGACATCAGCTTTGTCCTCGAGACCGATTCTTTTCAGAAGGCGCATTGCGTTTTCTCGTTCGCTCTCTTTGATTTCCTTAACGGATTTTACGGGAGTTTTTTCTTTTGAGAAAAGATTTTTTATTACCGCTTTTCTTCTGTCGGATTTAGCGCAGAGAACGGGCGAAAGCATGATGTTTTGAATAACTGTTTTGTTATTAAAAAGATTAAAATGCTGAAAAACCATGCCGATTCGGCGGCGGTGAATGTTGATGTTGACTTTGGGATCCGCGATGTCAACGCCATTGAAAATTATGCTGCCTCCCGTGGGATCCTCCATGCAGTTGAGACAGCGCAGAAAGGTTGATTTGCCCGAGCCCGAGGGACCGATAACAACAACAACATCGCCTTTGTTGATTTTGATATCAATGCCTTTGAGAACATCAACCTTGCCGAAGCTTTTGCGAAGGTTAGTTACGTCTATCACTCTTCTTCAGGCTCCTTTCCATAATTTTAATAAGCAAGGTAATAATGCAGACAAGAACAATATAAATAAGTGCCATTGTGATATAGGGCACCATGAACTCGTAGCTGTTGGAGCCGATATGGTTGAATGCAACATAGAGATCGGCTGCACCGATGAATGAAACGATTGAGGTTTCTTTAATCAGAACGATGAATTCGTTACCGAGCGTGGGCAGAATATTCTTGATTGCCTGAGGAATAACGATTTTAAGCATTGTTGTTGAGAAGCTCAGACCGACTGAGCGGCCGCCCTCCGTCTGACCGTAATCAACCGACTGAATGCCGCTTCGCATGATTTCGGATATGTAAGCACCGCTGTTAAGACCGAAAACCGCAATCGCAACCGTGACTGACGGCAGACGGATACCCATGAGCGGCAGTGCAACATAGTAGAAAACGAGAAGCTGAACGACCATCGGGGTGCCTCTGAAGAAGGCAACATAGAGAGAGCAGATGCTGTTGAGTATTCTGGGCAGAACCTTATATTTTGGGATAACTCTGATTGTAGCAATCAGAGTTCCGATAACGATACCGATAACAAGACCGAGAATCGCAATTTTAAGAGTGTTTTCAAGTCCTTCGATAACCTTGACATAACCGTTCTGATTAATAAGAATATCAATGAACTTATTTATTTTAGCGTCAAAATTCATAAAGTCTTTTCCTTTTCATAAAGCAACCCCACCCGAGGGTGAGGCTGCCGGAAACATTTTTTGTTGTCAATCAGTTAACAGCGTTGATAGCTTCTGTGATGCATGTTGCGGGAGCGGAGTCAATGATAACCGCCTGAACGCCGCCGTTGATGAGATCCTGAACTGCAAGAGAACCGTTTCTATAAGGAACGCAAGTTGCTGCAAAGCCGTCAAACTCCCATTCCTCGTCGCCTTCAACATAGAACTGACCTGTTGTGCCGCCCTGAACGCCGATCTTTGTGTCAGCGGTGTAGGAATTGAGGATAGCTTCAACATCTTCCTTTGTCTTGCAGGCATCAAAAGCTGTGTTGTCGCCTGTGACGATGAGCTTCTGAGAAGCAGCATAGTAGGAATCGGAGAACGTAACGTATTCTTCTCTGTCGGGTTTGATTGTCAGACCTGCCATTGCGATGTCGCACTGATGCTGACCGACGGAAAGGCAGACAGCGTCAAAGTCCATGTGCTGGATAACAAGTTCCTGGCCGAGATATTCGGCAAGAGCAGCAGCGATTTCCATGTCGATGCCGTAATAATCCTCGCCTGCATTGGGAGTGTACTCAAAGGGCTCGAAAGCAGCGTTTGTTGCAACAACAAGCTGATCCTTGGAAGTGTCAAGAGCTGCGGACTTAACTGCAACGGGAGTGCCGTCGCCGAAATAGTTGTTGCAGATAGCATCGAATTTGCCGTTTTCTTTGATTTCCTTGATGAAAGCATTTACCTTCGCAAGAAGCTCGGGCTGATCCTTGTCAACGCCGAAAGCGTAGTTTTCTTCGGTGAGTTCAAGATCAATAACCTTAACTGCGGGAGTATCGGCTGCATTGTCAGAGGGTTTGTTTGTGTCACCGTTTGTGTCCTTGCCGCAAGCGGAGAAGGCTGTTGCAGCAAAAACGATTGCCATAACAAGTGCGATAAGCTTAATAAACTTTTTCATAAAATTAACCTCCGTTTATATTTTGGGTGCTTTAATTATACCATTAATAAAAGAAAAATCAAGCTAAATATGTATTTTTATGAACTATTCTGTGTAATTATTCAGTTTATCCTCTGTTTTTCTCACTTTTTCAACGGCATTTCTAAAGTCGTCCCACAAAGGAGCTTCGAAAATCATCTCTTCTCCCGTAACAGGGTGGATGAGTTTGCAGCTTCGGCAATGCAGAAGCTGATGACCGATATCGGTCATGAAATCGCCGTACATATCGTCGCCTGCAAGGGGGTGTCCCGAATAAGCCATATGAACCCTTATCTGATGAGTTCTGCCTGTTTCGAGGTTTAAGCGAACAATCGTTGCCCCGTCAAAGCTTGCTTCGGCAGTCCAATGTGTGAGAGCGGATTCCGTTCCTTTTTCGTATGAACATGCCCTGAGCGTTTTCATCGGGTCGGGTCTGTAAATCGGAACATCTATGCTGCCGCTGCCCGTAAGATTTCCTTTGACAAGTGCGCAGTATTCTTTTTTGATATTACCCGAAAGCTTGCATGCGGCAAGCGAATTCAGGGCGCAGACAACAACTCCCGATGTGCCTTTGTCAAGTCTGCCGACGGAGCGGAAAGAGCTGCTGATTCCCTTTTCGGCAAGATGCGCGGCAACGGCATTTGCAAGGGTATCTCCCTGATGGTTGTGCGTCGGATGCATAGCCATAAACGGGGATTTGTTGATAACGAGAATATCGTCATCCTCATACATTATGCTGATTTCCGCTTCTGCGGGGGCAGGAGCATCTCCGCTGTCGGGCAGAAAAACGGTAATGATATCTCCGCTTTTCAGTCTGTCAACCGTTCTTGTTTTAACGCCGTTGAGCTTCATGCCGTCGGGTAAAAACTTGATGCTTCTGACAAGTCGCGAAGAGAATCCGCAATATCCCCTGAGAAAATGAACAACCTTTTTGCCGTCATATTCTTCTGTTACGGTATAGTTTATTTCCCGTGGCATTTTTCTCCTCCTTCAAGTGATCTGCGGAGTTAATTATATCAAAAAGATTGTCGCAGGGCAAGAGTGGGTTGAAAAAACAGTCTGACTGTGATATTATTAATTAAATTGGAGGTCAGACTATGAAAAAATTTATCGCATTGTTTATCAGCGCGTTACTTCTTTTTTTATGTGCTTGTGATAATGAAAAACCGAAAAACGATTATGTCAGCTATGTTAATGTTGACGATTATACCGGTATTGCCAGAGAGACAAAGGCAGATTGGTTTGAGACCGAGCCTGACGCAAGCGGGGCGGTAACAGAAAAATCTGCAATAACAGCGGATGAGCTTCCCGACGGTTTCCCCTCAATTCCCGAAGGAACATCGAACATTTCGATGATAAAATACAGCAAATCAGAATCGAAAGCGGGCTACCGTTCCGATTGGATTGAGGTTAAGTTTTCCGCTCCGAAGCACAGCATAATGAAGTTTTCTTCAGACCTGATTGCCGCAGGCTACAAGGGCGGAATCAAGTTTGTTGAATCGGAAGACGGTGTTTATGAATATTACGGCAGAGGCTGGCACGGCGGATGGCAGAACGGAAAGCATATAATCAGCGTTGTCGGTTCGCAGGATGAAATTGACGGCAGCTTTGCCTTGACGCTCCATATCACCGAATGCGGCGAATCTTTTTATCCCGAACTTGTAAAGCTTTTCCCTGCGTTTGAGTGGCAGTCTTTAACCAGAGGAAAATATTATGAAGTTCCGGGAAACGGAAGAAGCAATATCAAGCATGATTTTGACGGAAGCTTCCATGAAAAATGGGAGATACTGTATGCGTATGAAGAGGCTCTTATCGGAGTGACAAGAGCTGAGTTTGAAAGCTATATCAAGAAGCTGAAAACGGCAGGCTTTGAGGGTGAAACCTTCAATTACAGGCTTGACGGCTGCTCAACACTGATTTATGACGGAATTAATACGGAAAGAAACCTTTATATATCAATAGTTTTCAACGAAAACCTCCAGAGTGTTAATGTTGTTTTCACAAATGACGGAACATCGTTCGGAATCAGCGGCTGAATAAAAAAGCAGGTGCATGACACACCTGCTTTTTCAATTTAATATACAACATTTATCGGGTTCCCGTTTGCGAAAGCGGACATGTTCTTTTTGCAGATTTCCATGAGCCTGAGCCGGGTTTCATAGCCTGCCCATGCAATATGCGGAGTGATATAACAATTGTCGAGTCCGAAGAGGGGATTATCGGCTTTCGGCGGCTCGGACGAAAGAACATCAAGACCTGCGGCGGCAATTACGCCGCTTTTCAGAGCCTCTGCAAGGTCGGATTCGTTGACAACCTGACCTCTTGAGGTGTTGATGAGCATTGCCGATGGCTTCATTTTCTTAAGGAATTCCGAGTTTACCATTCCTTCTGTTTTGTCGGTGAGAGGACAATGCAGGGAAACAAAATCGCTCTTTTCAAGGAGCAGGTTTTTATCCGCGAATTCAACTCCTTCAAACGGTGCGGGGTGATTGGTATTTGCGATAACCTTCATGCCGAAAGCGAGTGCAATTTTTGCAACAGCCTTGCCAATGCTTCCGAAACCGATGATTCCGAGCGTTTTGCCCGAAAGCTCTGTCAGAGGGGTTTTCTGATAACAGAAATCGGCGCATGCAGCCCACTCCCCGTCATGAACGGATTTGCTGTGGACAGCAACGGCGTTTGTGTGTTCAAGAATCAGCGCAAAGGTAAGCTGGGCAACGGCATCGGTGCTGTAAGACGGAATGTTACAAACGGGAATTTCTGCTTCCTTGCAGTAATCCCAGTCAACAATGTTGTAGCCCGTACTTAAAAGTCCGATATATTTAAGATTTCCGAGAGTTTTGAGAAGCTCTCTTCGAAGAGGAGTTTTGTTGGTGATAATAACATCGCAGCCTTCAACTCTTTCTGCAATTTTGTCTGCCGGGGTGCGGTCATAAACGGTGAATTCGCCGTATTCTCCGAGCCAGTCCCATGAAAGGTCGCCGGGGTTTTCTGCGAAACCGTCAAGAATAGTGATTTTCATTTTATCATCAGCCTCCGAAAAAATCATTATATAAATTGTCAATTATTTTCAAATAAATGTTGACCGAAGAATATTTATATTATAAAATATAATGTAATTAAGTTCAAGGGTGAATTGAGGTGAAAAATTGAAAAACAAACCTAAACCTCAAAAATATCTGCTTTTCGGCGGACTTATTCTTACGGCAATCGGAATAGCGGCAGGTGTTCTTCTGTTTTCGCTCCGCTATGATCATCTGTGGCATTGGTATGCGGTTGTGCAGCATGAGCTTGCCGAACTTGAGCATCGGATTTCGATGCTTGACGATAAATGGCTTTTTGCTTTTGCGATAATTCTGCTTTTTGCCGTAAAGAGTTTTATTCCTATATATCCCACGGCAACGGTTTGTTTTCTGACGGGTGCAGTGCTGCCCATGTATTTTTCCGTTCCCGTGAATATTGCGGGCTTTGCGGTGCTGCTGTCGATACGGTATGTTGCAGGCAAGGGCTTCGGCGCAGGCAGTGCATGGAAGTTTATCCGTAAAAACGCAAGGCTCCGCAGGCTCATTGAACAGGACGGCAACGGCAATTCATCATTACTGGTTATTTTAAGGCTGCTTCCTTTTATGCCCGTTAACAGTATTTCGGGTATATACGGGTCGCTGGATTTCGGCTACGGACGCTTCATTCTGCTTTCCGTTATAGGCTATCTGCCGAGAATAATATCGTTCACATTTGTCGGACGGAATGTTTATGACCCGCTTTCTCCCGAGTTCATTGTTCCTATAATGATATTTGCTTTTGCTTCGGGTATTTCACTGATTTGCGTCAACGGAATGTGGCGTTCGGTTGAAAAAACAGTCCGGAAAGCAAGAGTCAAGATAAAAAATAAAGCTTCTAAAAGAAAGGAAGATTCAAAATGATAAAAACAGCTGATCTGAAACAAAAACTTACAACAGCGGAATATGACGGAATTTTTGAGAAAATCTATAAAAAAGACGATGTTTCCGCTCAGAAAGAAAGATATATCCGAATTGCGGAAAGCTTTGAACAGCTTTTCGGTTCAGGCAGAGAGGTCGGCGTTTTCAGCGCTCCCGGCAGAACAGAGGTCGGCGGCAACCATACCGACCATAACCACGGCAAGGTTCTTGCCGCAAGCGTAAACCTTGATGCGGTTGCCGTTGCAGGCAAAAACAGCGAAAACATTGTCAGAGTCAAGTCCGAAGGCTACAAAATGGATGTTGTGGACCTTGCGGATATGAGTGTTATGCCTGAAGAAAGAGGCAGATCAGCTTCTCTTGTCAGAGGTGTATGCGCAGGCTTCAGAAACAGAGGCTATGAAATCGGCGGCTTTGATGCTGCAACCGCATCCGATGTTCTCTCGGGTTCGGGTCTTTCGTCCTCGGCTGCTTTCGAGGTTCTTCTCGGAACAATTCTTAACAATCTCTATAATGGCGGCAAGGTCAGCGCAGTTGAAATTGCTCAGATAGCCCAGTTCGCAGAGAATGAATATTTCGGCAAGCCCTGCGGTCTCATGGATCAGATGGCATGCTCCGTTGGCGGCTTTGTTCAGATTGATTTCAAGGATCCGTCCGTTCCCGTTATCAATAAGGTCGGTTTTGATTTTGCATCCTGCAACCATGCTCTCTGCATTGTTGATACGGGCGGAAACCATGCAGACCTTACCGATGAATATGCTGCAGTAAGAGGCGAAATGGAGGCTGTTGCGGCAAAATTCGGCAAGAGCGTTCTCCGCGATGTGGACTATGCGGAATTCAGAAAGAATATCCCTGTTATCTGTGAATCTGCAGGTGACAGAGCAGTTCTGCGCGCAATGCATTTCTATGAAGAAAATCAGAGAGTTGACCTTCAGGCAGCTGCGCTCGGAAACGGTGATTTTGAAGCGTTCAAGGCACTTATAATTGACAGCGGATATTCATCATATATGTATAATCAAAATGTTTACACCTGCAAGGCACCTTCCGACCAGCCCGTGAGCGTTGCGCTTGCCATATGCAACCGTATTCTTAAGGGCTCGGGTGCATGGAGAGTTCACGGCGGCGGCTTTGCGGGCACAATTCAGGCTTTTGTTCCCGAAAACAGACTTGACGAATTCAAAACCGAAATATGCGCTGTTTTCGGCGAAAAATCCTGCTATGTTCTTAACATCCGTCCCGTTGGCGGAGTCAAGGTTATTGACTGATCGGAAGTGATTTTTTATGGATAAATTCGCACAGCTTTCGGCAACTCTTGAGGCTCTTTGTGCGGCAAAGGGTGTTTCAGGTGCGGAAAACGAAGCTGCGTCGGTTGCATCGGAAATGCTCGGCAGATATATGGCTGTCAGCACCGATGCTCTCGGAAGCGTAACGGGCAGGAAAGAGGGCAAAGGTCCTCATATTCTGCTTGATGCGCATCTTGATCAGATAGGTCTTATCGTTACGGCTGTTGATGAAGACGGCTTTCTGAAATTCGCAAAATGCGGCGGCGCTGACAGAAGAGTGCTTGCCGCGGCAGAGGTTACCGTTCACGGCAAAGAAAAAGTTTACGGCGTTATAACATCAACGCCTCCTCATCTTGCAAAGCCCGATGAAGCATCCAAGGCTCTTGCGTTCGATGAAATGGCGATAGACATCGGAATGAAAAAAGATGAAGCCGTAAAACTTGTTTCTCTTGGCGACAGAGTAACTTTTAACGGCAATTATCTTCAGCTTCTCGGCAACAGGGTCAGTTCACCCTCAATTGATGACAGAGCAGGTGTTGCCGCAATTCTCAGATGCCTTGAAATCCTTGAAGAAAAAAGCGTTGACTGTAATCTGAGCGTAATGTTTTCGGTTCAGGAAGAAACGGGCGGAAGCGGCGCTCAGGCGGCATCGTTTTCCGCGCAGGCGGATGAAGCGATTGCCGTTGATGTCAGCTTCGCATCGGCTCCGTCGGTAAGCTCTGAAAAATATGCATCGCTCGGCAAGGGTACAATGATAGGCTTTGCTCCGTCGTTGGATTACCAAATGAGCCGTATGCTTGAAGCAATTGCAAAGCGTGAGGAAATACCTTATCAGCATGAGGTTATGGGCGGCAAAACAGGCACTAACTGCGACGAAATTCAGGTTTCGGGCAGGGGAGTGAAAACCGCTCTGCTTTCGGTTCCTCTTCGTAACATGCATACCGCATGCGAGGTATGCGACCTTGAGGATATCGAAAACACCGCAAGGCTGATGGCTGAATATATAACCGAAAGGAGCAAAGAAAATGCGTGAGCTGATTAAAGAGCTTTGCGCTCTTTCGGGAATCTCTGGCAGGGAAAATGCAGTCAGAGATTATATAATTGAAAAAATAAAGGGCTGTGCCGAATACAGTATTGATCCTCTCGGCAATCTCCTTGTTTTCAAAAAAGGAAAAAAGCCTGCAAAAAACAAGGTTATGCTTGATGCTCATATGGATGAGGTCGGAATGATTGTAACGGGCATAACCTCCGATGGCTTTATAAAATTTGACAAGGTAGGCGGAATAAACTCAAAGGTCATTATAGGCAGAAGCGTCAGAATTGGTGAAAACGGTGTTAACGGCGTAATAGGCATCAAACCCGTTCACCTTGTTGATAAGGATAAAGAGGATGTTATTCCGTCGGCAGACGAGCTTTATATTGATATCGGAGCTGAAAACAGAGAGGAAGCGCAAAAGGCGGTGTCTCACGGCGATGCGGTTTGCTTCAACTCTGATTTTATTGAGTTCGGCGACGGATTCATAAAAGCAAAGGCTCTCGATGACAGAGTCGGCTGTGCTATCCTGATTGAAATGATAAAAAGCGAGCTTGAGTATGATGCGTGGTTCTCGTTCAGCGTTCAGGAAGAAATCGGAACGAGAGGCGCACAGACTGCGGCATTCAATATTGCACCCGATTATGCGATAGTTGTTGAAACAACAACCGCGGCTGATATTTCGGGCGTTAAGGATGAAAAGAGAGTCTGCATCTGCGGCGAAGGCGGAGCAGTATCGTTCATGGACAGAAGCACTGTGTATGACAAATCTCTTTTCGACAGAGCTTTTGAAATTGCGGCTGAAAAGGGTATATCGTGCCAGCCGAAAACCCTTGTTGCGGGCGGCAACGATGCAGGCGCAATTCATAAAAGCAGAGGAGGCGTGAAGGTGCTTACGGTTTCCGTTCCCTGCAGATATCTTCATTCCCCCGCTTGCGTTATCAGATACAGCGATGCTCAGGAGAGCATGAAGCTTATTAAGGCTGTGGCAGAGGAGTTTGCTGTATGCTGAAGCTCTGCGAAAATATTTCGGAGCTGAATTTTCTGCCGCCCGACCCTTATGCGGCAAGGATTTCTGCTCTTGCAAGAACCTACGGTTTTTCTCACAGCTTTGTTCTTTTCTGGGTTCAGTATATCGATGCCGTGCCTGTTGCGGCGGTTTGCCGCATTGACGGCAACATGAGCGTTTTCTGCGGAAATAACGCTTGTTTTGAGGAGCTTTCGGAATTCGTCAGAACTGTTGGATTTTCTGTGATTTCGTGCAGGGAAGAAACGATGCAAAGGCTCGGCTTTGAGGCTTCCAAAGCCTCTTACATAGTTAAATACAGAGGTGTGCCGACAGCACCCGACAGCGATGTTTTATGGGATTACGATAAAAAAGCTGTCTATGAGCTGCTGTGTGATTGCGGTTTTGAAATGGGTGATTACGGCGCTTTTCTTGCAGACTACTGTTCAAAGCTCAACAAGAGCGCTGCGAAGCTTGCCGCGGTTGCGGATACACAGCTCAATGCCTGTGCAAGCGCACTGTTTATCGGCGAAAAATCAGTTTTGCTCGGAGCGGTTGCAACCCGTAACGAGGCAAGAGGTAAGGGATATGCCTCAAAGGCAGTGAAAGCCCTTGCGGACAGCTTTGACGGAAAATCGGTTTATCTTTTCTGCAGAAACGATTCCCTGCTTGATTTCTATAAAAAAATCGGATTTGAATATGACGGCAAATGGAACGAGTATTCGGAGTGAGGAGGAATGAATATGTCACCGCTTTGTTACGTTCTTGCAGCGCTTACGGCGATTTTTGCAATCTTCTGTATTTCTCTCAGAAGAAAGGGTAAATCATTTGAAGGCATGCTTTTTAAATTTCTTGCAAGCTTTGCATTTGTTTCGGTTGCAATAGTCGGTTATAGCTTTTCGCCCAAAGAAACATATTACTTTTGTCTTGTAAGCTTTGCTTTGATGTTCGGCTTTTTCGGCGATGTTCTTCTCGGAATCAAGGAAATCGCTCCCCGATTCAAAACCAAGCTGATTGTTCTCGGTCTGCTGTTCTTTTCGCTCGGACATATATGCTGTCTGTGTGCGTTTGTCACCCAGATAGGCGTTCAGCCGATAACTCTTCTTATCGGCACTTTAGGCGGAGTTTTTTGTTTTTTAATGGCAGGAATTCTCAAAATGAAGGTCGATTTCAAAATGAGGCTGATAATGTCGGTTTATTACGGTCTTCTGTTTCTGAAGGTTTCCATGGCTGCGGCGATGATTTATATCAAAGGAGCATCACCTGCTTACATAGCCGCACTTGTTTCGGGAATTTGCTTTGTTATCAGCGATACCTGCCTCGGAATCCTTTATTTCACTGCGGTCAAGCGTAAAAATGTTCTTGTAACGGCAGAGCTTTCAACATATTATCCTGCGCAGGTTCTTCTGGCGATGTCGGTTGCCATGATGTAAAAATAATTAAAAGGAGATATAAAAATGTTAGTGAAGATGTTAGTAAAAATCTTAACTCTTGTTATGCCTGTAGTTATTGCTTTCAACGGCTTCGGCTTCAGCCTTCCGTTTATTGCAGACAGCGCTGAAATTGATTATGCTTTTGCAAATGATGTTGCAGGCTCGGCGGCAGGCATCGTAACGGTGACGGCAAAAAACGGAAACTATGACCTTTATTGGGGTTCTGACGAAGATTCGAAGCTTTCGGTTGAGGTTAAAGGCAAAGAGGCTTTTTACAGCGAGTTTGCCGAGGTAACGGTATCTGAAGGCAAGGGCAGCACAGAGATTATTGAATTTACAGCCATTCCCGAGGGCGCGGAAACCGTTCTTGCTTACAGGGGAGCTATTCTTGTCGGCAGTACGGATATCCCCGAAAACAAAAAAGCTGACAGAGGCGAAAGAGTTTTTGCCTTCGGTGCGCTGAGTGACCTGCATTTCAACAGATATAATAACTCTCTCACAGGTGACGATGCACATCTCACCTTCCCCAACGCGCTCAACTTCCTTGAAAGCTTTGATATTTCGCTTGTAGCTATGTCGGGCGACCTTTCAAGAGACGGTGAGGAATATTCTTTCAGAAGCTTTAATGAAATTGCTTCCAAATATGATTTTCCTGTTTATACCTGCACAGGTAACCACGATGTCAGCGACAAGTTCACTCTTGATAACTGGCAGAAATATATCAATGCAGGCGTTTACGGCGAAGAAAAGGCTGACGGTGTTGAAACCGTTTCCGATAACGGACTTGATTTTGTTTATATCCCTGACGATGCAAACGGCGATGTGTTCATTTTCCTTTGCCAGTATCAGTGGGATTATAACGAAGCAACAAGCCGCATTCTTACGGATGACCAGCTTGACTGGCTTGAAGCGCAGCTTGAAAAATATGCGGATAAAACCGTTTATCTTTTCTTCCATACCTTCCTCAACAGTCCTGTTGAGGGTGATGACCCCAGAATGGGCGAAGGCAACCTTGTCAACAACGCAGGTCATGCATATGACCTTCCTTTTACAGAGGGCTGCCCCGATGAGGTTCGTTTTGAGAGCCTTATGAACGAATATGAAAATGTTGTTTTCTTCAACGGACACTCCCACTGGGCATACGATATGCAGGCTCTGAATCCTCAGCTCAATATTGCCGATTATAACGGCGAATTTGCAACAATGGTTCACCTTTCAAGCGTTTCATCTCCAAGAAGAACAACCGCAAACATCGCTGACACAAGCGAGCATGCAATGCGTTCTTCGGAGGGTATGCTTGTTGAAGTTTATGAGGATGAAATTGTTTTAACTGCCATAGATTTCCTTAAAGGCGAAATGCTTGCTTATGCAACATATGTGATTGAAAAATAAATCCGAACGGGTACATGCAAAGCCGCATGTACCCGTTTTTTACGCCCGGTTGTTTTCCTTGATTCTTTTTATTGCGCCTTTTTCAAGGCGTGAAACCTGCGCCTGCGAAATACCGATTTCGCTTGCAACCTCCATCTGTGTTTTGCCTGCCATGAAGCGAAGCCACAGAATCTTTTTCTCCCTCGGATTAAGCTCGCTGATTGCCTGCCTGAGAAGAATTTCGTCAAGCCAGCTTTCGTCGCTTTCGGGAGAACCGATCTGATCCATAATATAAATCGTGTCTCCGCCGTCAGAATATACGGGCTCGTTGAGTGAAACAGGTTCAACGATTGCATCAAGAGCAATAACAACGCTTTCGCGGTCTGTGCCCAGCTCCTTTGCAATTTCTTCGGGGGTAGGGTCTCTTTCGAGCTTGTTTATCAGTTTTTCACGCACCTGCATGGCGTGGTAAGCCGTATCTCTTACGGAGCGGCTGACTCTGACGGGATTGTTGTCTCTCAGATGGCGGCGCACCTCGCCGATTATCATGGGGCAGGCATAGGTGCTGAAACGCACATCAAGGCTCAGATCGAAATTGTCAATTGCTTTTATCAGTCCGATGCAGCCAACCTGAAAAAGGTCATCGGGATTTTCTCCTCTGTTTGAGAAACGCTGAATAACGCTCAGCACGAGTCTCAGGTTACCCATAATAAGATCCTCGCGGGCTTTTTTGTTGCCTGCACGCGCCTTTTTCAGCAGCTCCATTTTTTCGCTTTCTTTCAGAACTTTCAGCTTTGCGGTGTTGATTCCGCAGATTTCAACCTTGTTGAATTGCAATTTATCACCCCGTAATTTTCTTTTCAGTAACAGTATTGCCTGAAAATGGCGGTGTTATCAGCCTGAAAAGGCCACAAAACGGGATAAAACCTAAAAAATTTTTTTGAAGCAAAAAAATGAGCAAAACAGAGTAAAAAAGAGCATTTAAGAGCAAAACGGAGCAAAATATTTGAAAAATCCGAACCGAAACGGAATTTTCGCGGATTTGTTAAAAAAATTGTTGACATTTGCATGTTTTTGCTCTATATTTTATATTATACTTTTACATAGTAAAGTACGGGTTATTTTATTTCAATAAATGAATGATCATTAGCCGTTTTTGTCCGCTTGATCGGAAAGGGCAGAGAGGGGATGCATAATTGAAAGAAAATGTTATTATCGATTTAAAAAACATTTCCGTTAAATTCGGAGATAATCAGGTGCTTAAAGACCTTAACCTCTATATCCGCGATAAGGAGTTTATAACTTTTCTCGGTCCTTCGGGCTGCGGAAAAACAACAACTCTGCGCATAATCGCGGGCTTCATCGAACCCGATGAAGGCGAGGTTATTTTCGAGGGCAAAAAAATCAATGGTGTACCGCCTCACAAGAGACAGGTTAACACCATTTTTCAGCGTTATGCTCTTTTTCCTCACCTCAATGTTTATGAAAACGTTGCCTTCGGTCTGCGCATCAAAAAGATGCCCGAAAAGCAGATTAAGGAGACCGTTGAAGAGATGCTGGCTCTTGTTAACCTCAAGGGCTTCAATAAGCGCAACATAAATTCGCTCTCAGGCGGTCAGCAGCAGCGCGTTGCTATTGCCAGAGCGCTCGCAGTAAAGCCCAGAGTTCTTCTTCTTGATGAGCCTCTCGGTGCGCTTGACTTAAAGCTTCGCAAGGATATGCAGGTTGAGCTTAAAAACATTCAGCAGAGACTTGGCATAACATTTGTTTATGTTACCCATGATCAGGAAGAGGCACTTTCAATGAGCGATACCGTTGTTGTTATGGACAGCGGCGTTATTCAGCAGATAGGAACGCCTCTTGATATATATAACGAACCCAAGAATGCGTTTGTTGCAGATTTCATCGGCGAGAGTAATATCCTTGACGGAATTATGATTGACGACTGCCTTGTTGAATTCTCAGGCGCAAGATTCGAATGCCTTGATAAGGGCTTTGCCAAGAACGAGGCAATTGATGTTGTTGTCCGTCCCGAGGATGTTGATGTTGTTGCTCCCGAAAAGGGAATGCTCAAAGGCGAAGTTACATCGGTAACCTTCAAGGGTGTTCATTTTGAAATAATTGTTGATATCGGCGGCTTCAAATGGATGATTCAGACTACGGACTATCATCCCGAGGGAAGCAAAATCGGTCTTTTTATCGAACCCGATGCAATTCATATAATGAAGAAATCCGAATATTCAGGTATCTACGGAGATTACAGCTCGTTCAGCGAAGAATTTGACGAGCTTTCCGATCCCGAGGAGGTGGAGGAGGAATGAGCAACCGTTCATCTCTCGGCTCAAAGCTCATTGCCGCGCCTTATATCGTGTGGGCAGTGCTGTTCATAGTTGCGCCGCTGATATTTGTTGTTTATTATTCCTTCACAACCGCAGACGGAAGCTTCACGCTTGCCAACATGGCAGAGCTCGGCAAATATGCTCCGACCTTTCTGCGTTCGATATGGTTCGGCATTGTTGCAACGCTGATTTGCCTTGTTATTGCTTTTCCGCTTGCATATTTCATTTCTCAGAAAACCGATAAGGTGCAGAGAACTCTTGTTATGCTTGTCATGCTTCCGATGTGGATGAGTTTCCTTATCAGAACATATTCATGGATGGCTCTTCTTCAGGATACGGGCATCATCAACAGCTTTCTTGCAAAGCTCGGCATTGATCCCGTTCATATGATAAACACCCCCGGCGCAGTTATCCTCGGCATGGTTTATAACTTCCTGCCGTATATGATAATGCCCATTTATTCGGTTATGGCAAAGCTTGACTATTCGATGGTTGAAGCGTGTCAAGATCTCGGCGGCAACAGACTGACAGTTGTCAGAAGATGCATAATCCCGATGAGTATGCCCGGCGTTATTTCGGGCATAACTATGGTTTTTGTTCCGTCGGTAAGTACGTTTTATATTTCGCAGAAGCTCGGCGGCGGTTCGTTTGACCTTATCGGCGACGTTATCGAAAGGCAGTTTCAGCAGTCCTATAACTATAATCTCGGAGCGGCGATTTCGCTTGTTCTGATGGTGCTTATTCTCATCTGTATGGCGGTTATGAACCACTTTACGGAGGAAGAGGAGGGCATGGTTATATGAAAATATTATCAAAGCTCTATACTCTTCTTGTTTTTCTTTTTCTTTATGCTCCGATTATCGTGCTTGTTGTTTTTTCATTCAATTCATCTTCAAGCACGAGCATGTTTTCTGGCTTTTCGCTGCAGTGGTATAAAGCTCTTTTTCAGGATGAAGCAACCCTCAGAGCGCTTTATAATACGGTTATTCTGGCGGTTTGCTCCTCCGTTATTGCAACCGTTCTCGGAACAGCGGCAGCAGTCGGCATTGACAAGCTGAAAAAAGGTCCCGTGCGCTCGGGTATCATGGCTGTTACAAACATTCCCATGATGAACCCCGAAATTGTAACGGGTATTTCGATGATGCTTCTTTTTGTTTTCGTCGGAAAGCTTGTCAGCGACGGTGCGGTGCTCGGATTTGGTACAATGCTGATTGCCCATGTAACATTCAATTTGCCGTATGTTATTCTGAATGTTCTTCCAAAGCTCCGTCAGACGGATAAAAACCTTGCCGAAGCTGCGCAGGATCTCGGATGCAAACCCGTTTCCGCTTTTTTCAAAGTGGTTCTGCCCTCTATCATGCCCGGCGTTATAACCGGCATGATTATGGCGTTTACTCTTTCGCTTGACGATTTCATTATCAGTTATTTCACAAGCGGTCCCGGCTTCCAGACTCTTCCCATCGCTATTTTCTCGATGACCAAGAAACGAGTCAAGCCGGATATGTATGCTCTTTCGGCGCTGATTTTTGTGAGCATTCTCGTGCTCCTCATTATCTATAATATTGCGCAGCAGAAGAGTGAAGACAAAACAAAGAAAAAAGGCTGACCCTTTTTAAGAAAGGAGTTGTAAGGTGTGAAAAAACTTTTCGCATTGCTTCTTGCGCTTGTTGCGGCGATGCTTCCCGTTGTATCGGGATACGCAGCTGAAGCCGATGAAATCGAAGCGCTCAGAGGCACAACCCTCTATGTTTATAACTGGGGTGAATATATTTCAGACGGCTCTGACGGGTCTTTTGATGTTGTCAGTGAGTTTGAAAACAGATACGGAATTGATGTTGTTTACGACACATTCGATAACAACGAAACGATGTATTCAAAGCTTAAAAGCGGCGGTGTCACATACGATATCGTTATTCCCTCGGACTATATGATAGAGAGAATGATAGCCGAAGATATGCTTGAAAAAATTGACTATTCCAACATTCCGAATTATAAATATATTCCCGAAAAATACCGTATGCTCGGTCATGACCCCAAGGATCAGTATTCCGTGCCTTATACAGTCGGTATGGTCGGTCTTATTTATAACACATCCATGGTCAGCGAAGCTCCTACAAGCTGGCGCGCTCTCTGGGATAAGAATTATTCGGGCAGCATTCTGATGTTCAATAACCCCAGAGATGCTTTTGCGATTGCGCAGAGCATTCTCGGCATGGATTATAATATGGAGTCCGAGGCTGCCTGGAAAGTTGCGGCAGAGCTTCTGAAGGAACAGAAGATTGTTTCACCGAGCTATGTCAGCGACGAGGTTTTCAATATGATGGAGGCAGGCGAAGCTGCTTTCGCTCCGTATTATGCAGGCGATTTTCTTTCGATGCAGGAAAACAATCCTGACCTTGCGATGGTTTATCCCGAAGAGGGAGTCAATTTCTTTGTTGACTCAATGTGCATTCTCAAGGGTACGCAGAACAAGCTTGCTGCAGAGCTTTTTATTAATTTTATGCTTGAGCCCGAAATCGCTCTTGCAAATGCCGAATATATCTGCTATGCAAGCCCCCACACCGAGGTTTATTCAAATCCCGAATACAGCTACTATGAGGATGAAGTTCTTTATCCTGAAGACGGAAAGTTCAAAACACAGATTTTCCTTAATCTTTCTCCCGAAACGCTTGCTCTTATGAGCTCTCTCTGGGATGATGTCAAGAATCATATTCCGAATTCAGATTCAAGCAACTATGATTTCTTCTTTGGCGACGGTGAACTCGGCAATGCAAACGGAACGGTAATGACCCCCGAAGCATGGAGCTATGTTCTTTACATAGGTATTTTCATTGCGATATGCCTTGCATATGTTGTTTTCAGATACGCAAGAAAGAAATACAGAGAAAAGGTATAAATAAAAAATTTAAGCCCCGTACCGAGCGGTACGGGGCATTTTTGCGTTAAATCAGCTCAACATCCGCATAAACGGCATTGTGGTCTGAATAGAATTCACCGTCGATAAGCTTGTTGATAACCTTGAAGCGCAGGGGCTTTACGGTTGCCTTGTCAACAAAAACGAAGTCGATGATATGCTGAATTTCATCAGGCTTGAAGCCATGGAAGGTATAGCAGTCATCTGTATCAGGAGCCATTGTTCTGGCGTCGCCCATGTTTGAGCTTATCATTGTTTCGTAGCAATCGGAGCCCTGCAGAACATTGAAATCGCCTGTGCAGACAACGGGAACTCCGCCGAAAGAAGCGGCTTTTTCCTGAATCATCTTTGCACCGTTGATCTGAGCGATTCTGCCGACATGGTCAAGATGAGTGTTGAAATGGATATATTCCTTTCCGCTTTCCTTGTGAGTGAGCTTGACATAGGTTGCTACTCTTGTGCAGGCGGAATCCCAACCCTTTGAAGGAACATCGGGGGTTTCTGAAATCCAGAAGTTTCCGCTGTCGCTTGCCGTGAATTCATCTTTGAGATAGAAAACAGCAGCAAATTCGCCGTCCTCCTTGCCGTCCTCTCTGCCTACGCCGACAAAATCGTATTCGGGCAGGTTTTCTCTGAGAGCATTCATCCATTCAATATGAGCTTCCTGAACACCGAACGAGGAGGGCTTTGCCTCGCGGATAACCTGACAAACAAGCGGAATTCTGTTCTTAAAGTATCTGCTGTCTTTTCCCCAACAGAGAAGGTTAAAGGACATGATTCTGAACATTATTTTGCACCTCCGTTGAAGAGTGTGAGTTTTACGGTGATAGGTAAATGGTCTGAAGCGAGGATATGATCAACAAATCCCGAATCAATTTTGCTTGATTCAACCGATTTCACATAACCGTTAACCATAACATAGTCAATGGGTTTGGTGCTGGGCACTATAACATGATAGCCGTGATATGTTGCGTGGTCATCATATTCTGCGGCGAGATATTTTGTATCCTTAAGACCGCACTTGATAAGATTGTTATAATTGTCCGAGCCCTCGGAGAAATTGAAGTCGCCTGTCAGAACAACGGGAAGATCGGGTGCGATTTCAGCAATTTTGTTGGTGATAAGTGCAACGGATTCAGCCTGAGCTTTACCGCCGACGTGGTCAAAATGAACATTGAAATGAACGTAAGTAAAACCTGAAGCTTTGTCTTTCAGAACGGCATATGTGCATATTCTGTTGCACGCCGCGTCCCAGCCGAGCGAAGGAACATCGGGGGTTTCCGAAAGCCAGAAGTGTCCCGATTCAACAAGATCATATTTGTCCTTGAGATAGAAAATTGCGCTTGATTCACCCTCGGAAATGCCGTCATCCCTGTATTTTTCAACATGAGCGTATTCGGGCAGCTCTGCGGCAAGCGTTTCAACCCAGTTTTTATCCGCTTCCTGAACGCCGAGAGAATCGGGAGCTTTTTCTTTTACGGTATCGGCAATATGAGAAACTCTTTTTTCAACAGCTCTGATTCCGTCACCGCTGATTTTGAGGTTATAGGTCATAATAGTGAGGTCCTGAGTCTGAACAGACTCAGCAATGGGATTGGGGTTGACATTTGTCAAAGGCAGGGTAGGCGTTGTTCCTGCGGAGGGAGTCTGAGGTACAATCATGGAGATGATTGCGGTAAAAAATGCAACGATTGTCTGCATCAGTTTAAAATACATAGTTTTTGCTCCTTTCAGTTGAACAGAGTTAAGGTTGAGATAACGGGATGATGGTCAGAGGGATAGATGCCGTTAAGCATTTCTCTGTCGACAGTATAGCTTGAAACCGATTTTGCAAAATCGTTAACGAAGATAAAGTCAATGGGAAGTTCTTTTGTGGTAAGGTCTGAATAGCCGTGGAATGTGCCGTCATTATCCTCTGAACCAGAGAGAACTCTTGCATCCTTGAAGCCGCTTGCGATAACCGATGAATACATGTCGCTTTCCATGTTTTCATTAAGATCGCCTGTAAAAACAACGGGCATATCGGGAGCAATTTCGGCGATTTTCTTTGTTACAACCGCAACGGATTCCTGCCTTGCGATAACGCCGAGATGGTCAAAATGAGCGTTGAAATGAGCATATGTAAAGCCCGTTTCCTTATCCTTCAGAACGGCATATGTGCAAACTCTGTTGAACATTGCGTCCCAGCCCTTTGAGGGCTTTTCGGGAGTTTTGGAAAGCCAGAATGTTCCGCCAACAACAAGCTCATATTTATCTTTTTTATAGAAAATCGGGCTTGCTTCGCCGCTGAGGTCCTTGTTTCTGCCGTCTCCGACATAACCGTAATCGGGGAACATGGTTTTAAGTCTTTCATACCATTCAACCGTAACCTCCTGCATTCCGAAAGAATCGGGGTTATATTTCTCAACATTCTGAAGAATGAGAGGTGCTCTGTTTTCAGGAGACTTTTCGCCCGTTCCGCCCATATAGATGTTATATGTCATAACGGTGACGGTCTGTTCAAGCTTTGCCTCGGGAACTGTTTCGGGGTTTACAGGTGTAACGGGAGTGGGGGTGTAGAAAAACGAGAGAATGAAGGTTACAACCGCAAAAAATGCCGCAATAATTTTGTCAATCATTTTTATCTTCCTTTTCTTTTTCATATTTATTCGCAGAAGGCTTCAAGCGCCGAAATATCAATCAGGTCAATGTTTTCAGCGGTTGAAATTACCTTCAGGATTTCTTTTGCCATTGTGAGAGTTCCGCCATGTTCATCGCTTTCGGAGTTGAGCACTATTATCGGGTCGTGAACGCTCAGACGAAGCAGAAACCATCCGTTGCCGTTTGCTTTGTCGGCGTTTATACGGATGCCCTCATGATTATCTCCGCATGCGCTCCAGCCTGCACGAGCAGCCGCTTCTTTTTCAAAAAGAGCAATAATTTTTTCGCCCTCGGGACGGAAGTTATCGCAAAGGATTTTGAAGCGAAGCTCTTTTTCTTCCTTAGGCTCACGCAGATTTGCAATGAGGTCTTCAAGGCTCATGCCTTTTTCGGCAAGAGCGGCAGCTTCAATGATAAGCTTTGTTATCAGATATGCACCGTCATCAAGAAAATAGTTTTCGGCAAAAGCCGCATGACCCGATGTTTCCATCGCAAGAGGGCAGGCAATTCCTTTTTCGCAAAGCTCAATCTGCTTGTTGATAACATTTCTGTAGCCTCTTTTGAAGCGCAGATGAACGCCGCCGTTGGTTTTTATAAATTCTGCCAGACCGTCGGATGTTACGCTGTCCGTAACGATTGTGCCGCCCTTGCAGGAGTCGAGAGCAACCTTTGAAGCAAGAGCAACGAGGCGGTTGCGGTTTATTTCAAATCCGCCCTTGCCTACGCACGCAGCTCTGTCAACATCAGTGTCAAAGATAACGCCGAAATCGGCATTTGCTTTTTTTGCGGCATCCGAAACACAGTTCATGGCTTCTGCGTTTTCGGGATTAGGAGCGTGATTGGGAAAATTACCGTCGGGCTCAAGGTAAACACTGCCCGAAACATCCGCACCAAGAGGCGCAAGAACATCGGTTGCGTAAAATCCGCCGACGCCGTTGCCTGCATCAACAACGATCTTCATTCCTTTGAGCGGATGCTCGCGGTCTGCTTTGCTGTCAACGCCGTTTATTATCATTTCGCGGAGAATTTCGGAATAACGCTTCATGAAATCGCAGGGAACGCATTCGCCCTCGGCGACACCGACGGGATTCTCCGTTTCGCCCGCTTTTTTAAGGATATCCGAAATATCGCTGCCGTCAAGTCCGCCGTCACGGGTAAAGAATTTGAGTCCGTTTCTGTCCTTGGGATGATGGCTTGCGGTGATCTGAATTGCACCGTCGCAGCCCATTTCAACCGTTGTCATGAACATGGCAGGCGTTGAACACAGACCGCAGTCTGCAACGCTGACTCCGCAGGAACATAGGGCTTTTATAACAGCATTTTTAATTCTTTCTGCAGAAAGGCGGCTGTCATGCCCGACGGAAACATAAATTTTTTCTTTGTTTGTTTTTGCTCTGAGCCATTCGGCAAACGCTGATGCACAGCGCATAACCATGATGTCACTCATGAAGAGGGGATTCGATTCGTCGCCGAGAGCATATCCTCTGATATCGCTTCCGCTTTTGAAACGCGAATAATCCATATTAATCCTCCTTTGAAAAATAGCTGTCCGATACCTTGAGAAGAAAACGGTACATCGGAGCATAGGCTTTATAGGCATCTCTGAGAATTTCAATTATTTTATTGCTTTCAAGGTCTTTGAGATTGCCAGAGAAATTTATGAAATAAAAATCCTTGCAGTTATAGTATTCCTCAAGTCCGAGCGGACAGTCGGGCTGAGGTCTTTTATAATGTCTTGCGCTCAGGTGTGCGCCCGATTTTTCGCAGCTTATTGCTGCCCGAATGAATTCCTCGCTGTTTTCGCGCAGGAATTTTCTGAATTCCGCCATAAGCCCGGGCTCGTCGCCGAAGAAGCCTACGCCGTAGGAATAAGCCGTCGGAGTAACCTCAAACCACATGCAGGGGTAACCTCTCCATTGGTGCTTATCGCGCATGAACATGGTCCACATGTTTTCTCTGTACAGGCTTTTATCCTTGGTGTATCTTGTATCCCTGCGGATTCTTGAAACCATTTTGGTCGGAACCGTGTTCATAAGCGGATCAAGAGAGAGGAGCTCCTCGCCGATGATTCCCGCAATCTGACGCATCGGAACGGTCATTTTTGCCTTCAGTTCTTCCTTATGCTCATCATAATATGCTTTTGAGTTGCGGAAACGGTTATCCGCCATCATGAAAAGAGCTTCGCTTGTTATTCCTTTATATTCCATCAGATGAGACCTTCCTTAAGGAGTTTTTGCGCGGCGAGCATGATTGCCGTTTTTGCACTGCTGAAATTGATTCCTCCCTGAAGCCAGACGGCATAAGGCTCACGCAGGGGAGCATCGGCTGAAAGCTCGATTGAAGAGCCCATTATAAATGCACCTGCAGCCATTATAACCTTGCTGTCATAGCCGGGCATATCCCACGGCTCGGGAACAACATAGGCGTCAACGGGTGCGCCCGACTGGATTCCCTGGCAGAATGCAACAAGCCTTTCGGGGTTTTCAAGGCAAAGGGCCTGAATAATATCGTGGCGGCTTTCGTTGCTTGCAGGGGTGACCTCAAAGCCGAAATCCTCAAACATGGCGGCGGCAAAAACTGCAGCTTTCAATGCGCTGCCAACAACATTGGGAGCATTGAAAACACCAAGGAACATGTTTCTGTTTTCATCAAGCGAGCAGCCTACTTCCTTGCCGAGACCCGGAGTTGTTGCTCTGTATGCGCAAAGTTCAACAAGCTCTTTTTTGCCTGCAATGTAGCCGCCTGTTCTTGCAAGAGCACCGCCGGCATTTTTGATAAGCGAGCCTGCAATGATATCCGCGCCGACTTCAGTTGGCTCTCTTGTCTCAACGAATTCTCCGTAGCAGTTGTCAACCATAACAACCGCATCGGAATTCGCCTTAACAACGGCAACGATTTCCCCGATTTCGTCAACCGAGAGACTCGGACGCAGACTGTAGCCTCTTGAGCGCTGAATATAAACCATCTTCGGATTGCTTTTAACGGCTTCTCTGATAGCTTCAAGGTCGGGTCTGCCGTCTTTACCGAGGTCAACCTGAGCATAATTAACGCCGAATTCCTTGAGGGAACCCATTCCCTCGCCGCTCAGACCGATAACGCTGTGGATCGTATCGTAAGGAGTTCCCGTTACGCAAAGCATTGTATCGCCGGGGCGGAGAATGCCGAAAAGAGCAACGGCGAGAGTGTGGGTGCCGCATGTGAAGGTGTGGCGGACAATTGCATCCTCTGCGCCGAAAGCATCGGCATAGATTCTGTCAAGCTTCTCTCTGCCTCTGTCACCGTAGCCATAGCCCGTTGTACCAGAAAAATCAGCCTCGCACACATTGTTGTTTATGAAAGCGGAGAGAACTTTTTGCTGGTTATATTCAGTTATTTCTTCTATTTCTTCAAACATGGTGCTTGCTTTTGCAAGAGCTTTTTTTGAAGCTTCTTTTATTCTTTCGTCGAAATTAAAAAATTCTTTTTTCATTGTAAAACCTTTATCTTTTATATATTCTGTTCATTTTTTTGAAAAACTCTTTGTCAGCGTTCATAAGCTGGTCTTTGGTAACTCTGTAGCTCCAGTTGCCGTCCGCAACGCCGGGAGTGTTGATTCTTGTATCGGAGCCGTACATCAGGAAATCCTGAACGGGAATAATCGCAAGGTCGCTGACACATGCAAAAATCTGTCTGAGAAGCAGGGGAGTAGCGTTGCCCCAATCACCGCCGCAGAAGCCGCAGTATTCAAGCGTTCTGTTTCTGACCTCGTCGCTGCTTTCCCAGAGATATCCGAAAAGAGTGTTGTTATCGTGTGTACCCGAATAGGCAATCGAATTTTTTATGTAGTTATGAGGAGTGTGCAGGCTGTCGCCGCTGTCAAGGAAGCCGAACTGGAAGATTCTCATGCCGGGGAATCCGCTGTTTTCAACCAGTTCACGAACCTCATTTGTAATGTCGCCGAGATCTTCAGCAATAATAAGCTTATCCTCGTTGCCCTCTTTGATTGCGTTGACGAAATCAATTCCGGGGCCTTTGACCCATATTCCGTTTCTTGCAGTTGTTTCTTTTGAATCAACCGACCAATACGATTCAATTGCCCTGAAATGGTCAATTCTAACGCCGTCAAACATAGTCAAAGCATGGTTTATGCGCTCTTTCCACCAGCCGTAGCCGTCTTTTTTCAATTCATCCCAATCATAGAGAGGGTTGCCCCAAAGCTGTCCGTCCTCGGCAAAATAATCGGGAGGAACGCCCGCAACTCTTGTCGGATAACCTTTTTCATCAATCTGAAAAAGGCTTTTGTTTTCCCATAAATCGCAGCTGTCATCTGAAACATAAATCGGAATATCGCCGATAATGCTGACGCCTCGGGAGTTTGCGTATTCTTTAATCTTTGCCCATTGTGTGAAAAATTCATACTGAATGAATTTCCACATGCCGAGCGTTTCGCAATCGGTTATTTCGTCGGATTCCCATTCCTGCCAACGCCTGAGTCCGTTTTGTTCACGCAGAGTCATGAATTTGCAGAAGGCTTCAAGACGGGGATTTTCTGAAATGAATTTTTCAGCAGCCGAGTTATCACTGCAATTTTTATAGGCTTTGCGAAGAAGATCCATTCTTTCGGCGGAAAGTCGTTTATATTCGGCAGAATAAGGCGTTTTCTGGCGGCAATCATTGAGGTCGTCTGAAGAAATATAGCCTTTTTCAAAAAGGATTTCCGGATCAATAAAATAAGGGTTGCCTCCGAAAGCGGAGAAGGATTTATAAGGTGAATTGTATTCGTCGGTTACCGTGAAGGGAAGAACCTGCCATACGGAGAAACCGCAGTCAACAAGAAAATCAATGAATTCAAACGCATTTTTTCCGAAATTGCCGATGGAATAATCTCCGTAAAGGGAAGAAATATGCATCAGCATTCCGCTTTGTCTTTTCATAGGAGCACCTCTGAGAGAAATTTAATGAAAATAATTTATAATAAATAAGTATACCACAATATATGGAGAAAATAAAGTTATTTTCAATAAAATCTTGATATTTTTACCGTTTGATATTAGAATAGATATATCGGCGCTGAAACTGTTGTTCGGGCAGGGTGAGCGTGCAGTTTTATCACTCGTTCACCGTTCTTTTTGACAGCAAAACAGCTGTGAAATCCGCTTAAACATGTAAAGTTAATATACTTTACATGTGGTTGAAAACGGTGAAAATCCGACGGAATTATCTACCAAATCAAATTTTCAGAGAGAGGCGGTTTGGAATAGCTGAATATAAACCCAAAAGCCGCTTTTGCAGCAATGTAAACCCGAGTTTACATGATTACAAAACCCTTATATATCAACGGATTTGAGAAAGGAAAATATAAAATTATGATAAAACCGACCAATCCCGAACTCAGGGAAGCATATGATCGTTTATACCATGAAACACCCCTCGGATACTACAATTGCGGCAGACTTTGCGACGGCCTTTGCTGCAGGGGAGATTGTAAAGGTATGTGGCTTTACCCGTATGAAGAGGAGCTTTTTTCCGAAAAAGAGGGTTTTGAGGTTTGTGAAACCGAAGGAAACTACGGTTATCCCATGGTAATATGCTCGGGAGAGTGCGACAGGGCAGAGAGACCTCTTGCCTGCAGAATATTTCCTCTCTTTCCGCTTGTTTACGAGGAGAATGGGAAAACTGAAATCAAGGTTATCCGCGATCCGCGTGCCACAATGTGTCCGATTGTTCGCTCCTCAAAGAAAATTGATAAATCCTTTGTCCGTCAGGTCAGAATGGCGGCGCGTTATCTGATCAGAGATGAAAAAATTCTCGATTATATGAAGAATGTCAGCCTTGAATTGCTTGAAATTATAGAGCTTAAGGCTAAGCTTGAATCGGGGGAATGATGATGAAGAGAAAAATTGCCGTTTTATTGATAATCGTAATGCTGTCAATGCTTCTGAGCGGTTGCAGGGTTGAAGGAATGGGCAACCTTGCCGTTTATTCGCCTATAGGCGCGAAATATGATTTTGAGCTTGCTGCGCAGAAAATTTCAGCCGCTTACGGAAAAAGTGTTACCCCACAGATGCTTGAAGGCATAGGAGAAGATAAGGTTAAATTGCTTGTTTCTGATGCGGAATCGGGCATTTTTACCGATAAATCATGGCTTCACGCAACGGGATATTCGTATCTTGCCAATCTTGATATGGTTAACGGCGTTATTTCTGCCGAAAATGTCAGGGATTTCGGCTATAACGGCAAAGATACCTTTGATGTTTCGTTTGTCGGCGATGTTTTGTATGACCCAGACTATTCTCCCATGGCTCACGCCGAAAATATGGGAGGAGTACTCAACTGTATTGATTCAGAGGTTGTGGATTACCTCAACGCGAGCGATATTCTGTTGATAAATAACGAGTTTTCAATTGGAACGAGGGGCGAGCCTCTTTCGGGAAAAACATGGACATTTCAGGCGTCTCCCGATTCAATTCAGATTCATAAGGACCTCGGCGCGGACATTGTTTCGCTTGCGAACAACCATGTTTATGACTACGGTGAAATCGGTTTTTATGACACGCTTGATTATCTCGAACAGGCAGGAATGCCCGTTGTCGGTGCAGGAAGAAACCTTGATGAGGCAAAGCAGGCGCAGTATTTTATTGTTAATGGAATAAAAATAGGTATTATTGCGGCAAGCAGAGCCGAAAAGGTCTATTTCACCCCCGTTGCAACCGAGGATTCCGCAGGAATTATGGGCACATATGAAAGCGCCGACTTCCTTGATGCCATAAGGGAAGCCGACGCTCAGTGCGATATTCTTATTGCGTATGTTCACTGGGGAACGGAAAACTCCGTGAAGCTTGAAACTGCCCAGAAAAGAATGGCAAAGGAGTATATTGATGCAGGGGTCGACGCGGTTGTCGGCGGGCATACTCATTGCGTTCAGGGCATGGAGTTTTATAACGGAAAGCCGATTTTTTACAGTGTAGGCAATTTCTGGTTCAGCAGCTATACTCTCGATTCCTGCATTGTGACCTTGAGGGTGGATAAGGACATGAATGTGGAATCCGTATTTGTTCCTCTTATTCAGAAAGGTTGTGAAACCCATCTTCTCACAGGTGAGGAACGCAGAGAATATCTTGATAAAATTGAGGGCTTTGAGCCGCAGAGCGTAAGGATATCCGATGACGGTATCGTTACCCCTGCATAATATAATCTTTATAATAACATTAATATTGCGTCAATTTCCGTTCCAGAGGAAGCGTTGCATATCAACCCTTCCGTCGTTCAGGAATTCAATGCCTTCCTCTTCGAGGAGGGTTCGTTGCATATTTTCTCCTCCGAACGCAAAGGCTTTGGAAAGCTCACCGTTACGGGTGACAACTCTGTGGCAGGGGATGATTCCCGGCTGAGGATTAACATGGAGCGCATAGCCGACAACTCTTGACCATCTGGGGTTTCCTGCGAGAAGAGCAACAAGACCGTAGCTTGCAACCTTGCCTTTGGGAATGGATTTGACAACCTCGTAAATCTTTTCAAAAGTGTTCATTTTATCACCTGTTTGTATTATTTTAAATAATTACATTAATATTTGTTGCTGCAAAAATTCTATCACAAAACAAGAATAAAAACAACAGGAAGGTTATGCCGTGAAATATACACACATTATCTGGGATTGGAACGGAACCCTGCTTGACGATATCGGTGCATCACTTGCAAGCGTTAACGATATGCTTGAGGCGAGGGGAGAAGCGCCGATGGATATCAACCGATATAAGGAGTGCATCGGCACGCCGATTATCCGTTTTTACGAGCAGGTTTTTGACCTTGAAAAAGAAGATTACCCTTCAATTCTTGCGGAATATAACGCAGGGTATATGCGCCATTTATCAGATTGCGGGCTTACCGACGGTGCAGAAATGGCGATTGAAATTTTTGCCGCGGCAGGAATCCGTCAGGCAATAGTATCGTCATCCAACAATGCTCAGCTTTGTGAAAATGCACGCAAATACGGTGTTTATGACAGGTTTGAAGCGGTGCTCGGTGCAGCGGATTTCAACGCTGATTCAAAGATAGAAAGAGCGCGCCGTTATCTCGAAGAAAGCGGTGCCCAAAACGGCAGAGTTCTCGTGGTCGGAGACCTCGAGCATGACGCGGAAATGGCATCTGAAATCGGCGCGGATTGCGTGCTTCTCACGAGCGGACATGAACATCCCGAGCGCCTGAAAAAATCCGGAGCGGTAATTTTTGACAAAATTCAAGAACTGATTTTGTTTGTGCAAAATTAACAACTGATGAAAAAATGTTTGTTAAATATGAATAAAAAACCGACTTGTTCATAATTTGTTCATAAAATGTTTACTAAAAGTTCAAAAAGCTGTAGAGCGTTTGCAAAAACTTCTTTATAAATTAAAAAGCGTAAGATATGGCATATTATATGCCTTTCCCTTTCTGAAAGGGTTACAGCGGTTTATCCGCAATCACTATGGAGGTGCAAAAACATGAAAAAAGCAAAACGACTTATTGCGGTCCTCATGGCAGCGCTTATGATTATGTCGGCAGCTTTCCTGCCCGCATATGCCAAGCTGCTCCCCGCCAATAGGTACACAGTCCCCAAGGTTGCATCCAATCAGAAGTTCTATTTCTCACCCGACCAGGGCGCAGGCTGGCTTCTTGATATGGTTGACGAACTCCTTGCAGAAGAAAACATGAAGCTCAACCTGCTTGATCTGACAGGCGTTGGCGAAACTATTTTCAAGATTGCAGGTGTTGACCTCGGAGACATTGACTGGACTCTCGACCTTACTTCGGTTGATAACCTGATCTACACTCTCGACTTTGCTCTTGCAGAGCTTGACGGCGCCTGGTTAGGTTCTCTTGCTTCCGGTCTCGGTCTTCTCGGTGACCTTCTTAAATCTGACGGTCTTGACGGTGCTCATAATACTCTTAACTCCGAGATTAAGAGAGGTAACAGAAGCAATAACTATCAGGGCGGTTCGAATGACCTTGACGTTCTTTACATGCTCATCAACTGGATTCAGGTTGAGCTGAGAACAATGCTTGTTAAGGTTATTGCAGGTACATTTGACTGGGGCGTTCTTGAAAGCGCTCTTCCCTCAATGATCCTTGACCTTCCCGGTTTCCTTAAGCTTACTGTTTATCAGCTGCTTGTTGACTCCGAAGCATCAGAACTTCCTACTGACACAACAACACCTATTGATGACGGTCTCCAGAAGGTTATCAACTGGCTGCTCATCACAGGCACAAGCGCTGAAAACGGCGGCATGACATCCATGGTTGGCCCCGACGCTGAACCTCTTATGCCCGCACTCGGCGATCAGCCCGGCGGCGCTGACATCAAGGGAACATCAATTCAGGTTGACAGAGACGGCGACGGCGTTCTTGAAACAAAGACAATGAGCTTCTATCAGCTTGTTTCCAACCTTATCCAGGCTCTCCTTGACGGTATGCTTGCTCCCATGCTTGGCGATCTCATCGCTGATCTTGTAGGCGTTGAAATCACAGAGCAGTATCCCGAAGGCGATCCCGCAATTCTTCAGGATATGATGTTCAACACCATTCTCGGTGCTGTTGAATCCCTTGCTGTTCAGAACGGTGCTCCCGCTCCCACATATACTGATGCAGATAACGCAACTCCCATGGCAAAGATCAATGCTCTCATGGATTGGTTCTTCACAGGCGGCGGTCTTGACACATTCATTAAGATTGATTTCTACGGCATTGCAATTACCGACAACTTCATGTCACTTCTCGGCGACCTTGCCAGACTTGCAATCAACCTTCTTCCCGGCCTTATCGGCGGCGATATGTTTGAAGGCGCATCAGAAATCGCTTATACAGCAGATGAACTTAACGTTGTTCGTTACTATAAGGAAAACTCCTCCGGTTACTATGTAACATGTAACGAAGAAGACGAAGGCGCAATCGACCAGACTTATGTTACTTATGAAGCAGGCGAGATAGTTTACGCAGTTGAATGGGATGAAGCAACAGAAACTCCCACAGCTTATAATTATCTTTCAAACAGCCAGCCTGTTAATACTACGGACTCAACTGCTTCTGACTACAGAAACATCTCCCTTATCAGACCCAACTATGCAATTACAACCAATCAGGTTTATGCATGCCTTATCAAAATGCTCCTTAACGGCTTGATCGAAGGCTGCTACTGGCCTGAATGGACAACAGATATTCCCACCGTTCTTGCATATGCAATGGCAGCTCTTGCAGCTCCCACAGTTCCCGAAGGTAACTATTTTGCAAGACTTGATGCTTACCATCAGACAGGCGGTATTGCTCCCATCTCCGATTCCAACGGTGTTTCAGTTGAACCCATTCCTTATTATACAATTAAGAATGGCGTTGAAGTTCCCACCGGTGCTCTTCAGATCGGCGCATCTGTTGCAGCGTTCTATATCAACGCTATCTTCACATTCGACGATGCTGAAAGACTTACTGAAGACGGAACATCCCTTGAGCAGTTTGTTACAGAGTTCCTTTGCTGGGCTGCTGACGAATACCTTCCCATGCTTATAGGTAACTATAATCCAGCAACAGGCTCATTCACAGACGGTTCCGGCAGCGAAACCGGTCCTATCTGGGGTACAGCATTCAATAACCTTATTGATGCGGTTTACAGCGACTTTGCAACAAGAACAGTTGTTGCGGAAGCAGACGGCGGACCCAACTGGGATGCTATCTACACATTCCTTGATAACACAATCCTTACTCTTATCCCCTCTGACTGGCTTCCTGATACAATCAATTCTTCATTTGACCTCTTTAATGGCTGGCTCCTGAATAACCTTCTTCACTTCGACCTTCAGGGCATCATTTCTCTCTTCTCAGTTAATAAAGATGAGAGCGCAGAGCTTCACCAGCCTGTTCTTACAATCATTCTCAGAATCATTGACCGCGTTCTCGGTCTTGTATTCAACGGTACCCCCCTCCTTCTTCCTGTCAGCGATAGCAGAAGAGGTGCAAGCGCAAGCGGCGTTGCCAATATCTTTGTTAACCATACAGATATCACATCTCTTGATGCCCTTCTTGGAGGTTCAGGAGATGAAAGCGGTTCTCTTCCCACGCTTGTTGGTCAGCTTCTTGACCTTCTGAACACTTATAAGGAAGAGCTTCTCACAACTCTTCTTCCCATCATCATGGGCGGTACTTACAACAAGCCCTATGATAAGGAGTTCGACGCAGCAGGTAATGTTTCCGATTCTGACTGGCTCACAGGCAGTAACTACCACCTTGACACTCAGGATGCACCTGATATGACAACCTTCAAGCTCTGGGAGCTTCAGTGGTATGTTGATCATTTCAGAACAGATGTTAACGCAGTAAGAGGCATCACTTATGATACTGAAGCTGAAGCTGAAGCTGCAATCACTGATGAGGATTTGCAGTATATCAAGGCTGAGGGAACAGGCGAATTTGATGCAGAAGGAAATGAAGTCTGCAAATATACTGTTTATACCTCCAACGAGTTCTATATCAGCGCAACTGAAACTGCTCAGTCTGAAGCTGCTCCCGATGACCCCACAATTGTAACAAATTATACAACATTCAGCGGCTTCAAGTATTCACATCTTGATTACAGAAATATTGATAGACCTTGGGTCCAGTATGATGGCGATTACAGATTTGTAGCTGTTGAAGACTGGAAAACAACACCCTATGCATATCATAATCTCAAGGGTGCTCTTGATGATGCTGAGCAATATATAGGCACATATACTTCATTTGCTGAAAATAGCCTTGGCGAAGCATATAATGAATGGCAGAGATACTTTATCCTTACCAGACTTTATTCTGCAGACCTTCTTGATACAAACGGCGACGGCAGAGCTGTTATAAGCACATCTGACTTAGACTATGTTGCTGCAACAACAGATTCCGACGGTAATGTAACAGATCCCGGCTTCCCCGTAGACGATATGCCTTCAGTTCCCACAGCAATGCTTCCCTATTCAACAACTGACGGAACAACATATTCAGGCTATACCTACCTCGATCAGACAATTGACGATTATGCAACTCTTGTTCCTCTTGAATACACAAGAGCAAACTTTGAGCAGCTTGATATGGCTCTCAAGCTTGGCGAAGATGTAACAAAGAACATTGTTCTTCCCGAGGCTCAGGCTGAAGAAGTTGTAAGACTTGCTATCAATAGCAGAAGCTTCGATATCACAATGGATGGTAACGGCGCTTATGATGCTGGTTCAATCCAGTGGGCAGGTCTCAATCAGACTCAGCTTGATTCTATCACAAATCTTTGTAATGAACTTAAGTATAAGTTCACTTATGATGTAGCAGCCGGCACATATGAGATTTCAAGACCCGTATTCAGACTTATCGACGGTTCTTATGCTCTTGGTTGCGGCGTTGACGCTAATCCTCCTCTCAATCTTTCCTATGCAGACGCTGATACAATCACCTATGCTCAGGAAAATGATGACCAGATGTATAAGTCATATGTTGAATATATGTCAACAATGACAGCTAACAGAAAGACTCTCTATAACACTATTGACTATATTTCTGACCGTGCTGAAGCAGCTGCTTCGCTCAGAACAAACGATAAGATTGATACAACAATGCTTAAGTGGGCGCTCACTCTTCCTGAAATCAGCAATGCTTACAGAAATAAAGAGTCAAACCTTCTTAACTGGAAGGTCACAGGTATCAAAGACGACGGCACATACTATTACACTAAGGCATACACACAGACAACCTATGACGAGTTCTGCAGAGCATATAATTATGCAGACTGCCTGAACCAGGCTTCAACCGGTGCTATCCAGTCCGCAGGTCTCACACAGTCAATGGTTACTGCTGCACTCCAGGCGCTTCTTTCCGCTTATAACAAGCTTGTCGAATATACAGGCGATGCTGACTGGACTCAGCTCGACGAATATATCGCATTCGCTAAGGGTGTTTATGAAGATCCCAACAAGTTCGACGAAGAACTTGGTTATTCAGTAGAATCATATAACAACCTTATCGCTGAATGGGAAGCTGCTAAGCTTATAAGAGAAGATACAACAATCGACTGCGAAAGACAGCAGGATGTTGACGCAGCAGCAGCTGCTCTCCTTGCAGCAATCAATAACCTTGTTTATAACTCAGTTCCCAAGATTCTTCCCTCAGTTGATAGCGTATTCACAGAAACAACATCAGCAACCGGTGCAAACCGTACGCAGGGTTATGTATTCGGTCTTGTAGAAGGCCAGGGTATTACTCTTGATCTTGTTGATGTTATCGGCATGAGAATTGATGAAGGCATTGGTAACGCTGTTACAGTTGAAGACTCAGGTAAGGGCACAGGTACAGGCGCTTATTACAAGGGTACTATCGGTAACCTTGAGAAGTTCAGATTCTATGCAGTTCTTTACGGCGATCTCAACGGCGATACCCGTATCGACGGTACAGACAGAACAGCTCTTGACCTCTTCATCCTCCAGGGTACAAACAACAGCGCAGAACCTTCATCCGGTGGTATGGGCGCAATTAAGTTCGAAGCAGGTGATGCTAACCACGACGGTGTAGTTGATGCTAATGACTCACTCTGCATTGAACACCACTACAACTACAGTGATGATGAAGATTATAAGATTCTTCAGAATAAGAATGAAGTAGTAGCTGCTTAACAACAGATAATCACTGTATAGCTAATAACTAATTAAAATTCCCCCGTTGCAGAAATGCAGCGGGGGATATTTTTTTAATTATTTTCATTAATATATAGAGCGGTATTCTTGTAAATTACATGCTTTTTTGCTTTGAAATAATGTGATTTGTTCTTTAATTTATTTTCTGTTAAATGAAGGAAAAATAAACCAATCCTGCAAAAGTTTTTCACATGTAATACTGTATATACAGTATATTATTCGTCGAAAAATGAAAAATAAAACCGCGTAAAGTGGATAACTTTACAATAATAATTCTGTTACAGAATAAAACGCCAGAGTTATCCACATTTTCCACTGAGTTTTCCACACATGCAAGTTAATCACTTTACAAGCCCGATTTGTAAAGTTTTTAACCCTTACGCATATATTCATGTATAAAAAAGCACCTTTTTTCAAGGTGCTTTTTTGTGTTGCAGGATAACTTTCAAATTGTTGTTAAACTACTCTTTTTCCCTTAATAAATACAGCTTTTATTTCTTTAAAATCTTCGCTTGTGATGAGTAAATCCGCATTCTTTCCAACCTCAATGCTTCCTGTGATTTTTTCAACTCCGATAGCTTTGGCGGGGTTAATTGTAACAGATTTAATCACTTGTTTCAGCGGTATATTATAGCTGATTAAGTTATGAAATTCTTCAAAAAGATTTGTAACGCTTCCTGCAAGTGTTCCGTCAGCCAGTCTTGCATCCGTACGCTTATAAACCTTCTGCCCGCCGAGCATATATTCTCCGTCGGGCATTCCTGCCGCCATCAGAGAATCGCTGATAACAATGCTTCGGTCTTCGCCGAGAGCTTTGAATGTTATTCTGAGGGTTGCAGGGCTGATATGAATTCCGTCACAAATCAGTTCAGCCATAACATTGTCGCTGTCAAGAACTGCACCGACCATTCCGGGTTCTCTTGACGAAAGACATGTCATCGCGTTATAAAGATGTGTTGCGTGACGCGCTCCTTTTTCAATTGCAGCTTTTCCGATTTTATAGTCGGCTGCGGTATGTGCAAGCGAAACCGTGCAGATATCTTTTGCTTTTTCAATGAAGTCATATGCACCTTCGGCTTCGGGTGCTATATCAACAAGTCTGACAGGGCAGATTCTGTTAAGTCTGACAAGCATGCTGTAATCGGGTCTGACGATGTGTTCGCCTGCCTGCGCACCCTTTTTTGCGTGAGAAATAAACGGGCCCTCCATGTTGATTCCGTGAACGTATGCTCCTTCTTCTTTGCCGATTGTTGCCGCGGTATATTCAAAGCATTTTTCAAGAAATTTTTCCGGAAGTGTCATGGTTGTCGGGCAGAATGATGTTATGCCGTTTTTAGCAAGCCACTTACTCATCTCGGCAACGGAATCGCTCTTTCCGTCTGTTGCGTCAGACATATTGCAGCCGTGAATATGTATATCAATAAAACCGGGTAAAACAACGCAATCCGAAAAATCCTCGCCGTCTTTATCTGATAGAGAAAGATCGGAAATAATTTCTCCGTCAATTGTTATGTCGGTTTTAATGGGTTCAAAGTCATGTCCGTAAACCGTTGCGTTCTTTATAATCATGGGATATTACCTCCTTATCTGTGATTATTATATCACTTCGGCATGTCTGTGTCAAAAAAAATAAAAGCACCGCTTGAAGCGGTGCATTAATCTGTATTTCAGATTCTGTCTTCGATATAAGCAACAAGGTCGCTGACTGTTTTGATCTTTTCAAGTGCATCGTCGGAGAGTTCGATGTCAAACTCATCTTCGATTGACATAGCAAGGTCAACGAGATCAAGGCTGTCTGCGCCGAGGTCGCCAGTGATTGAAGCGCCTTCTGTAACGATGTTCTGATCAACTTCGAGCTGTTCGCTGATGATTTTCTTGATTTTTTCAAATACCATGTTTTTTACTCCTTTTAATAAATTTCGTTTCTCCCCCGGAAACCACAGTATAAATATTATTAATTAATCCGCTGTTTGTCAATAGTTATTTTTCATTTTCCTCGGAATATGAATTATTTTGTGCGGAATAATAAAAATAAAAAACGAAGAAGGTTCGCAGATGGGAATATTGACAGATTTGCTTAAAGCTTTTTTGGTTGGAGGACTGATTTGTCTGGTGGGTCAGATCCTGATTGACAACACAAAGATGACACCTGCCAGAATTCTTGTTTCTTTCGTCGTGTCGGGAGTTATCCTCGGGGCGCTCGGTGTTTACGGTCCGCTTGCCGAATGGGCAGGTGCGGGAGCAACCGTACCGCTTACGGGATTCGGATACGCTCTTGCGCGAGGAATTAAAGAAGCGATTTCGGAACAAGGGGCAAGAGGAATCCTGACGGGAGCTTTTACCGCAGCATCGGGCGGAGTTACCGCTGCGATTATCTGCGGAATAGTTGCCTCTCTTGTAACAAGACCGAAAGAAAAATAATCTATATTTAATGATACCTAAATATATTCTTTTGTCAATAATCAGCGAATGGAATTAAGAAATTCTTAAAACATTTTCGAGCTAAAAAAAATCCCCCGCCTGACGGCAGGGGATAAAAGAAAATGCGGTTTAAGATTATTGAGGCTGAACTGCAGCGTCTGCTTCGCAGCATGAGCATGAAACGTAGTTTTCTTCGCTGTCAGCAACCTGATTTTTCTTTTCGAGATACTTCTTAACAGCAAAATAAATGCCTGCGATTACACCTGCAACTGCAATGATAATGCCGATAACTTTGAGAGCTTTCTTCATTATTATAACCTCCGTAAAAATTTATCGTTATAATTATACATTATAATCCAGCGAATGTCAACAGCTTGATTGTGATGTTAATAAAAAATCAATATATAGTTAAAAAAGCAAAACCGCAGCTATCTTATAACTGCGGTTGATTTGCTAAATTAATTTAGCTCAAATTATTTAATGAGCTGAGCGAGAGCTGACTTCTTGTGAGCAGCATTGTTCTTGTGGAGAAGACCCTTGGCAGCAGCCTGGTCAACCTTCTTGATAGCTTCTCTTACGATTGCTTCCTTTTCGGGAGCGTTAGCTTCAACGGCTGCATGAGCCTTTTTGATAGCTGTCTTAAGAGCGGTGTTGCGGGACTTGTTTCTTGCAGCTCTTGTCTTGTTAACGATAACTCTCTTTTTTGCTGATTTAATATTAGGCATTACGACACCTCCTTCTTCATACAGGTGACTATGATATCACATTTTTTCTATAAATGCAAGGAATTTTTGAAAAATAATTAAATATTTTCAATTAATAATACAAAAAATCCGATAAAAAATCAAGGGGTAATTCAAAAAATGGATTTCAGAACAGATTTGGCGCTTGAAAGATGCGAAATTTTGGACAAAAAAGATACTGACGGCATTGAGGTGGAAACGTTTGAAGCTAAAAAAGCGAGGGTTAGCAGAATAACCGTAACCAATGAAAACGGAGAAAAAACAGTTGGAAAACCGAAAGGAGTGTATGTTACCGTAGAGGTTGCGCCCTTTGCGAAGCAGGCTCAGTTTATTGATGACAGTCTTGATGCGCTCGTGACCGAAATCAGAAGATTCCTACCGGAGAAAGGCAGCGTTCTTGTTGCGGGGCTCGGCAATATGAAGATAACCCCCGATGCTCTCGGCCCGAAGTGTGCATCAATGATTTTTTCAACCCGTCATATAACGGCGGATATACAGAGGGAAACGGGCCTTTCGGGACTTCGGTGCGTCAGTGCGGTTTCAACGGGAGTTACGGGCGATACGGGTCTCGAGGCAGGCGAATTGCTCAGAGGAATTGTCGATTCAGTTAAACCCGATGCGGTTATAACAATTGATGCTCTTGCGGCAAGAAGCGTTTCAAGGCTCGGTAATACCGTTCAGATGTGTTCAACGGGAATTGTGCCCGGCTCAGGGGTGGGGAATGCGCGCAAAGAAATAAGCATGAAAACGCTTGGAGTTCCCGTTACGGCAATTGGTGTGCCGACGGTTGTTGATGCGGCAACGCTTGTTTCTGATTATTCGGGTGGAAACGAAAACGCTTCTTTTCGCGATGCGGAGAAAATGATGGTAACGCCCCGTGAGGTGGATATGATGATTGAGCGGGCAGCCAAACTGACTGCGCTTGCAATAAACTGCGCTTTGCAGCCTGAAATAAGTCCTGAAGACATGCTGATTCTGACTTCATAAGTATTTCTGACCGCTTTTGCAGACCTTGTTTTGCAACGGCGGTTTTGTTATGCGGAATGCAAAATAATGCGATAATTATATAAAAAATCAATAATGTGGATAAAAAAGTTGATAAACGGGGCAAAAAAATTATGAAAACCCCTTGTTTTTCTCAAAAGAGTAATATATAATAAGGGTACTAATGGTGGCTAATGGGGGCTTATGGGGCCGATTTTTGAGAAAGGGGTGGTTGTTCTGTCAGCAAGCTTTGCAGGTCACGAGATAAGAAAATTTGACCAGGGTAACAGAATAGCTATTCCCACAATGTTCAGAAAAGACCTCGGTGAAAGCTTCATCGTTCTCAAGTCAATTCAGGATGAACCTTGTCTTGTTCTTTTCTCTGAAGAAGAATGGATAAATTTCAGCGACGGTGTTACCGAAGCTTTCGAAGGCAGAAAGCAGGCTGCTGTTCAGCGTAAGCTTGCCTCGATGAGCGATAAGGTAACGGTTGATAAGCAGGGCAGAATAACTCTCAAGGAAGATTTCAAGGCTCACGCGATGCTTGAAAATGAGGTTATTGCTGTAGGAACGATGAACAGAGTTGAGCTCTGGGCACCTGATGTATGGGATGAATGGAATGCGGCTGAGGATGTCAGCCTTGCCGGCATCAGCTACAGTGCAAAGGGTGGAAAGCGATGAGCGAAAAAAACAGCGTCGGTTTTCATCATGTGCCGGTTCTTTTCAATGAAGCAATTGATTCGCTTGATATAAAGCCCGACGGTATTTATGTTGACTGCACTTCGGGCGGCGGAGGTCATTCCGCTGCGATTGCAAAACACCTCACGGATGGCAGGCTTATTGCAATAGACAGAGACCCCGAAGCGATTGAAACGCTGAAAGAACGATTGGGCGGCTTTGAATGCGTCACATTGGTTCATGATAATTTTTTTAACATAAGAAACATTCTTGATAAGCTTGGAATAGATGCTGCAGACGGTATTCTTGCTGACCTTGGAGTCAGTTCTCATCAGCTCGATGAACCGTCAAGAGGTTTTTCGTTTCATAACGATGCGCCGCTTGATATGCGCATGAGTCTTGAAGGCATGAGCGCAAAGCAGGCGGTAAACACTCTCAGCCAGAGTGAACTTCAAAGAATAATTTTTGATTACGGCGAAGAAAAGTTTGCTCCCTCGATTTCGAGAGCTATCGTCAGGGCAAGAGAAATTGCCCCGATTGAAACAACGCTTGAACTTTCCGAAATAATCAAATCTGCAATGCCTGCGGCGGCAAAAAGAGACGGGCATCCCGCAAGAAGAACTTTTCAGGCAATAAGAATATATGTTAACGGAGAGCTTGACGGCCTTGGGGAGGCTGCCCAAAGCATGTTTGACTGCCTTAAAGAAGGTGGCAGGGTAAGCATAATAACATTCCATTCGCTTGAGGACAGAATAATCAAGCAGGCATTTGCACCGCTTGCAAAAGGATGCACATGCCCGAGAAATTTTCCGGTTTGCGTTTGTGGCAATAAGCCGAGAGCCAAGGTGCTCAAGGCTGTCGGACCGAGCAAGGCGGAAATCGAAGAGAATCCGAGAAGTCGCAGCGCAAGGCTGCGCACGGCGGTAAAGCTCTGATTTTTACGGGTCGGAAAATCTGACCTTCTTATTAGTTTTTTTGTGAAAGGAGAGACGGTATGGCTGATTTTAACCGCAGCGAAGCACATGATCTTTCGCTGTATAATATGCCCGCTTTCAAGCCTGCAGAAGATGAATATCCTTCTCAGCCGCAAAGAAAGCAGCAGACTGTTCGTCCGAAGAAAACAGCAGTTCAGTTAAGAAGAGAGTCGGTTGCATCGGCTATGCGAACTCTCAAGGTGTTTGCGATTGCTGTTACCATTATCACATTGTTCGGTGCAATTCTTTTTTCGAGAATCAGTCTGACGGTTCTTGAGAGAGATGCGGTAAAGCTTGCAGATCAGATCAAAGACGCCGAAAGCGAAAACACGAGGCTTGTCATGCAGCTCAACTCATCTGTTTCCAGAGAAAAGGTTGAGGAATACGCAGTTTCGGTTTTGGGTATGCAAAAACTGGAGCGTTATCAGATTCACTATTTTGAAAACAGGGATGGCGACAAAGTAGTTATGGCTGATGGCGAACTTTCAGATGTTGAGATTAAAGCAGACAAGAACAGCTGATTTTTGTCTGCTTTAATTGGCATATGCAATTACATAACGGGCATATAGATGACAATAGTCAGGGCTGTCTCAATAACGGCGGAATAAAAAATTTTTCGTGGCTGATCGGCTACGGATTCGTATTTTTTATGCGCTTTTTTGAGGCGGCGATTTATTTTTTTATTATATAAAATAAAAAGGGGAGAAAAGTTGTGGTAAAAATGTCACCGAGAAGAAAGCTGTTCATCAGAGCTTTCATTGTTTTTGTGCTTCTGGTCGGGCTTGTTTTCGGTTCAACGGTTGTTAACCTTGCGAGAATTCAGCTTTTTGACAGCGAACAGTATAAACAGCAGGCTGAGAAAAATCAGCTTCACGATACGGAAATTTCAGCCGCAAGAGGAATAATATACGATGCGAACGGAACCGTTCTTGCCAAAAGCGCATCGGTCTGGAAAATTTATATCAAGCCCAATGAAATTGCGGAGTTTGAAAATGAGGATTTTAAAAATGATCTTTGCCGTAAGCTTTCTGCAATTATAGGCGTTGATTTTGACGACATCAAGGAAAAGGCAAACAAAAGTAAATATGCTTATCTTATTCTCAAAAGGCAGGTAGAGTTTGAGGAGAAAGAAAGGGTTGCCGAGTTCCTTTCACAGTATTATTCATACTTCGTAACAACGGAGAACGATAAAGGTGAGCTTGTTCAGAACGAAAAGAAAATCTATTACAGTGCTGCTGTCGGCATTGATCCCGACGTAAAGAGATATTATCCTTACGGATCGCTTGCCGCAAATGTTATCGGATTTACAGGTACCGACGATATCGGCAGACTCGGCGTTGAACTCAAATACGATACGCTTTTAACGGGCACTCCCGGCAGAATCATAAGCGCTCAGAACGGTAAGAGCGATGTCATGAAGCAGGAATACGAAACGATTTACGATCCCGTTCAGGGAACAAGTCTGGTTCTGACGATTGACGAAGTTATTCAGAGATATCTTGAAGACAGCCTTGAACAGGTTTATATCGATTCAAAGGGCGTCGGCGCATACGGCGTGGTTATGGATGTTGAAACAGGCGCAATACTGGCTATGGCGAATATGGGCAATTTCGACCTCAACTCTCCGCAGGCGCTGACCGAGGAAGAGGAAAAGGCTCTTGTTGAGGCATATCCCGATGAGAGCGAAAGATCGACAGCGAGAAACAATCTTCTCTATTCGAAATGGAGAAACTTCATAGTCAGCGACAGCTACGAGCCCGGTTCTGTTTTTAAAATCGTAACCGCTGCTGCCGCTATCGAGGAAAATGTGCTCAGCGAAAACTTTTCATACACATGTACAGGCAGAATTCAGGTTGCTGACCGAATAATCAAATGCCATGACCGCGACGGACACGGTACGCAGGATCTTAAACACGGACTCATGAATTCCTGCAACCCTCTGTTCATAACAATAGGTCAGGCTCTCGGTCAGGAAAAGTTTTTTGAATATTTTGAGGCATTCGGTTTCACCGAGAAAACGGGAATTGACCTTCCTGCCGAACCTACTCCCGTTGCAGGCGTTAACTATCACTCGCTTGAAAACATGGGACTTGTTGAGCTTTCCAGCTCATCGTTCGGTCAGTCTTTCCAGGTAACGCCCATTCAGATGGTAACTGCGATCAGTGCGGTTGCAAACGGCGGATATCTTATGACGCCCTATGTTGTTGCGCGTCAGCTTGACGAAAACGGAAATGTTATCAGTGAAACCCAGCCTCAGATCAGGCGTCAGGTTATCTCTGAAGAAACGGCGACAGAGGTTGCCGATATGATGGAAGCCGTTGTAACAAGCGGTACAGGTAAAAACGCTTATGTTTCAGGCTACAGGGTAGCCGGTAAAACGGGCACATCGCAGAAACTCGGAAGCGACGGCGAATATGTTGCTTCGTTCGGATGCTTTGCTCCCGCAAACGATCCCGAAATAGCAGTTCTTATTCTTGTTGACGAGCCCGAGGGACAGATTAACGGCGGTCAGATCTGTACTCCCGTTGCTGCTCAGGTTGTTGAAAAAACACTTGAATACATGGGCGTTGAAAGACAGTACAGCGACAAGGAACTCGAAAAGCTCGACACACTTACTCCCGGGCTTGTAGGAAAAACAACCGATGATGCGGTTGCTTTCCTGAAAGATAAGGGATTTGAGGTTAAGGTTGTCGGTAACGGTGATCAGGTTGTGAGCCAGATGCCGTCATATAATCATTCGATTCCGCAGGGCGGTGTTGTTGTTCTTTATACCGAGAAGGATGCCGAAAGGCTGACAGTTGAGGTTCCGAACCTGACACTGATGACCTTGTCGGCGGTCAACAAATATGCGCTGGCGGCAGGATTGAATGTTAAAATTTCAGGCAATGCTCTTAATGAGGGCGAATTGATATCGTATTCTCAGAGCATTGAAGAAGGTCAGACGGTTGAATACGGCACAACCGTTACGGTTTACTTCAAGTCTGAAACGGGAGTAAGCGATTACGCCGGATAGACCATTAGGAGGACAAGAGAATGAAGCTTTCTGCATTGATTCAGGATCTGGGCGCCGTTTGTCTTGCGGCGGACAGAGAGATAAATTTTATAACGGATAATTCCAAAAAAGTTGCGGACGGATGTATTTTTGTCTGCATTGAAGGTAAGCATTTTGACGGCCATACCAAAGCGGAAGAAGCTCTTGCAAACGGAGCGGCTGCTGTTGTTGTTCAGAAGGATCTTGGTCTGAAAGAGCAGATTCTTGTTGAGAATACAAGGGCGGCTTATGCAAGATTAAGCGCGGCATTTTTCGGTCATCCCGAGAGAAAACTTCGTATTATCGGTGTTACGGGTACCAACGGAAAAACAACATCCTGCTTTATCATCAAATCGGTTCTTGATTCGATGGGCTATAAAACGGGACTTATCGGAACAGTCAAGAATATTGTCGGCGATAAAGAATATCCTGCAGTTCTGACAACGCCCGATTGCTACGACCTTTTCTCGCTTTTCAAAGAAATGGTTGATTGCGGATGTGAATTCTGCACAATGGAGGTTTCTTCTCAGGCACTTGACCAGAGGAGGGTTGAGGGCGTTCATTTTGAAGCATCGATTTTCACAAATCTTACGCAGGACCACCTTGATTATCACGGTTCATTTGAAAACTATATGGCAGCAAAGCATATGCTGTTTGAAAATTCATCGCTTTCCGTTGTGAATATCGACGATGAGGCGGCTGAATATATGCTCAGCGGAACGCAGGGCAGAAAAGTAACTTTTTCTGTCAACAACAATGATTGCGATTATTCTGCAAAAAATATCAGAATTGCTTCGTCAGGCGTCAAGTATGAGCTTGTCAGCAATTCAAACATCGGCAGAGTAAAGTTCACTGTTCCCGGAAAATTCTCGGTTTATAACTCAATGGGTGCGGCTGTCTGCCTTGTTGAAATGGGCATGGATTTCAAGGCTGTTCTTGACGGCCTTGAAAGCTGTCTCGGTGTTCCCGGCAGAATGGAGGTTGTTCCTGCGGATAAGCCTTATACCGTTCTTATCGACTATGCTCATACACCTGACGGACTCGAGAATGTTCTCGGCTGCGTCAGAGAAATAACCGAGGGCAGGGTTATAACCGTTTTCGGCTGCGGCGGAGACAGAGACAGAACAAAGCGTCCGATTATGGGCGATATTGCGGCTAAGCTTTCGGATATTGCGATTATAACCTCGGATAACCCCAGAAGCGAAGATCCCGATGCGATAATTTCGGATATCCTCGACGGGGTCAAAAAGCATTCATCAAAGGTTATTGTTGAACCTGACCGCAAAAAGGCAATTGCAAAGGCGCTTTCAACGGCTCGCGAGGGCGATATTGTTGTTCTTGCAGGCAAGGGTCAGGAGACATATCAGATTCTTGCAAGCGGAAAAATTCATTTCGATGAAAGAGAAGTTGTCGCAGAGATTCTTGCGGAGGGTAACTGATGAAACAGTTGACATTCATAGAGGCGGCGTCGGCTGTCGGAAGCGAATCAAGGCTTGAGGGCAGCTTCGGCTGTATCTGCACTGATACAAGAAAAATCGAGCAGGGATGCTTGTTTATAGCTATCAAGGGCGAAAATTTTGACGGGCACGAGTTTGCCGCAAAGGCGCTTGAGCTCGGGGCAAAGGTTGTTATCTGCGAAAGAGACTGCGGTCTCGGTGACAGACAGATTCTTGTCGGAAGCACAAGGCAGGCGCTGCTTGATCTTGCGGGATATTACAGAAGACTTTTCGATATTCCCGTTATCGGAATTACGGGAAGTGTCGGAAAAACAACGACTAAAGAAATGGTTCACGCGGTAATGAGCGTGAAATATAATACTCTTAAAAATGAGGGCAATCTCAATAACGAAATTGGTGTACCGCTCACTCTTTTCAGGCTTGACGAAACGCATGAGGCGGCGGTTATCGAAATGGGTATGAGCGGCTTTGAAGAAATTGCGAAAATGACGGCGGCTGTCAGACCCGATGTTGCCGTTATAAGCAATATCGGCGTTTCGCATATTGAGAAGCTCGGTTCAAGAGAGGGTATTCTCAAAGCGAAACTCGAAATTCTTCAGGGGATGAAAGCGGATGCACCCGTTATTCTCAACGGCGATGACGATATGCTCGTAACTGTCAACGCAGGTGAGCATCCCGTGACATATTACGGTATTGAGAACAACGCCTGTGTTTTTGCAGCGGAAAATATTTCTGTCGGTGAATCGGAAATTGCTTTTGAAGCGCGCTTTCCGAACGGAAAGGCGGCGGTTGAGCTTCCGTTCCCGGGTAAACACAATATCTATAATGCCCTTGCGGCGGCTGCGGCGGGAAACTTTTTCGGTATTTCCGAAAATGAAGCTTTTGAAGCCCTCAAAGGCTATGTGCCTGCAGGCATGCGCCAGAGAATTGTCAGAAAAAACGGCATAACCTTTATCGAGGATTGCTATAACGCAAGCCCTGATTCGCAGGCGGCAGCTCTTGCTGTTCTCGGCGGAATGAATGCGAAAAGAAAAATTGCCGTTATCGGCGATATGCTTGAACTCGGTTCTTACAGCGTAGAGGCACATGCGTCAGTCGGAATAAAAGCGGCGGAAAATAAAATTGATGTTCTTTTCACCTATGGCGAACAGTCTCTCGAAACCGCAAGAGCGGCGGCAGGGAAGGTTGCAACGGTGAAAAGCTTTTCGGATAAGCAGGAGCTTTCAAAAGAGCTCAGTGCAATGCTTGAAGAGGGAGACGCAGTTCTCTTCAAAGCGAGCAGAGGCATGAAGCTGGAGGATGTTATTTATTCGGTATATTCAGCTCTTGAATAATCAGGCAAATATCTGAAGGGATTGATTTATCAGATGAAAACATCTGCCGCCATTATAATGGCAGGTCTTACAGGTCTTCTTGTAACGGGTATCAGCGGTTTTGCGCTTGTTCCTTGGCTCAGAAAACTCAAATTCGGTCAGACGATTCTTGATATCGGTCCGAAATGGCATAAAACAAAGCAGGGCACACCGACAATGGGCGGTCTGATGTTTATTCTGGGCATTAGCGCGGCGCTTATTGTTACCGTTATTACGGATAAGCTTATGGGCGGTGATATTGTTGCATCGGGGAGCATGATTGCTTCCGAGCAGTATACCAAGCTCTGGAGCGGACTTATTATGGCGCTTTGCTTCGGGCTTATCGGCTTTACCGATGACTACATCAAGGTTGCCATGCACAGAAATCTCGGTCTGACAATCCGCCAGAAAACCGTTGCCCAGCTTCTCGTTGCTTTGGGCTATATGACAAGCATGAGCATGAGTATGGGCGGCGCGCCTTATATGTTCATTCCGTTTGTCGGAACGGTTCATATGGGAATTTTTTATTGGATTTTCGGTATTGTCATCATCTATGCCGCAATCAATGCGGTCAATTTTACCGACGGTATAGACGGTCTTTGCTCGGGAGTTACGCTCACAACGGCTGTTACTCTCGGTGTTATTGCCGCGCTGAAAGGACTTTTCGGGTTTTCAATGGCGGCAAGCGCACTTGCGGGTGCGTGCCTCGGATTCTTTTTGTGGAACAAGAATCCTGCAAAGGTATTTATGGGTGATACGGGCTCAATGTTTCTCGGAGGAACGGTTGTTGCTCTTGCATATGCCATCAACTGTCCGCTGATTCTTCTGCCCGCAGGAATCGTTTTTGTTATTGAAGGTCTGTCCGATGTTATTCAGATTGTATACTACAGAGTAAGCGGCGGAAAGCGGATTTTTAAAATGGCTCCCATCCATCATCATTTTGAAATGTGCGGCTGGAGCGAAAAGAAAATTGTTTCGGTTTTCGGCATTGTCAATATTCTCGGCGGTGCGGCAGCCGTTGCGATAATGTATTTCGGAGGGTATGTATAATTAAATTCCAAGAGAGGAGAAGAGAGGATTTTGTTAAAAATTTTGTTGAAACAACATTTTGCGATTTTCTATACATTAAAAGATATTTTTGCGCGCAGAAAAAGACTCAGAGACTGTTTTTCAACATCTCCGTTTGATATAACATTTCTTGCGCTCGTCATAGCTGTTCTCTCAATAGGTCTTGTTATGATGTTTTCGGCAAGCTATATTTATGCGTGGTACGATAAAACCGCATCTTATGACCCCTATTATTATATAAAAAGACAGCTTGTTTTTGCTGTTATCGGCGTAATACTGATGATAGCGGTCTCGTTCATAAACACCGATATTTTCAGAGATGCTTCGGGCTTTGTTATGGTTGTAGCGATTCTTTTGCTTGCATATGCTCTGATCAATCCTTATGAGGTTGACGGCAAGGAGGAATTCAAGCGATGGATAGCAATTCCCGGAACAACGATAACCTTTCAGCCGTCGGAAATTGCAAAGCTTGCGCTGATTATGTATCTGGCTTTCAGCATGGAGAAATACCATAAGCTTGTTGAACAGAAAGCGTGGATGATTTTTCCCTACGGTCTGATTATTGTTTTCGTCTGCGCGCTTGTTTATATGGAAAACCATGTTTCAGGTACGCTTCTTATTTTCGGAATCGGAGCCGCGATGCTTTTCTTCGGCGGCATAAAATGGCAGTGGTTTGCCGTTGCGGCGGTTGTTGTTGCTATCGGCGCGGTGATCTTCTTCTTTGCGGCGGATAAAATTCTCGAGGGCTATGCGTTTGAGAGAATCAGAATCTGGCTCAAGCTCCTTTTGGGGCAGGAGCTTACAACCGAGGAAGCAAGAGGTTCGGGCTGGCAGAGCCTGCAATCGCTTTACGCAATCGGATCGGGCGGATTTTTCGGTCTCGGCTTCGGCAATTCCAAGCAGAAGCATATGTATCTTCCCGAGCCTCAGAACGACTTTGTTTTTGCGGTTGTCTGCGAAGAACTTGGATTTATCGGAGCGCTCATTATCATCGTTCTGTTTGTTCTTCTTGTTGCCAGGGGTTTCATTATCGGTCTTCGCGCAAAGAGCAAGTTCGGCGCACTTCTTGCAATGGGAATCAGCTTTCAGGTCGGTCTTCAGGCGGCGCTGAATATTGCTGTTGTAACCTCAACGGTACCCAATACGGGAATCAGCCTTCCGTTTTTCAGCTACGGCGGAACCTCGCTCGTTATGCTTCTTGTTGAGATGGGCATGGTGCTTGCTGTTTCGAGAAACGGGGAAAGGAAGAAAGAAAAATGATGGATAACAAAAGAATTCTTATTGCCGCAGGCGGAACGGGAGGACACATCAATCCCGCTCTCGGTACGGCAGGCTATATAAAAGAAAAGCATCCCTCGGCACAGATAGTTTTTGTGGGAACGGCGGATAAAATGGAAGCAAAGCTTGTTCCCGAGGCAGGCTATGAACTGCGTACAATCGAAATCAGCGGCTTTTGGAGAAGCTTTTCTCCCGAGGCGATAAAGCATAACATCGGAACCGTTTCGAAGCTTCTCAAGTCATCGTCTCAGGCAAAGAAAATAATCAGGGATTTCAAGCCTGACCTTGTTATCGGCTTCGGAGGATATGTCAGCGGACCCGTTCTCAGAATGGCTGCAAAAATGGGAGTTCCCACAGCTGTTCATGAGCAGAATGCTTTCCCCGGAGTAACGAATAAAGCGCTTGCAGGCAAGGTTGACAGAGTTATGCTTACCGTCGATAAGGCGGAGCAGTATATGAATCCGAAAAATCCCTGCATTGTAACCGGCTTGCCCATAAGAGGCGATATGCTTAAGGGCGACAGAGATTTTGCCAGAGCAGAGCTGGGTATTCCCGATGATAAGCCTCTCATTCTTTCAATGGGCGGCTCTCTCGGCGCAAAGCCCGTTAACGATGCCGTTCTCGGACTGATCCTGAATAAATATAAGGATAACGATTGCGTTTTTCTTCATGCAACGGGCAAAAACGGCTCATGGTTCTCTGAAAAGCTTGAGGCTGAGGGTCTTGATTTAAAGGCAAATCCCCATGTCAGGGTTACGGAATATATTGATATTCCCAAGTGTCTTCCTGCGGCGGATCTTGTGATATGCCGTTCGGGTGCAAGCACACTCAGCGAGCTTCAGGCTCTCGGAAAGCCTTCGATACTTATTCCGTCACCTTATGTTACGGAAAATCATCAGTATCATAACGCAATGGCTCTTGTCAATAACGGCGCTGCGGAAATTCTTGAAGAAAAAGACCTCACGCCCGACAGCCTTACGGAAAGAGTCAACGCTCTTCTTTCGGACAGAGCAAGGCTTTCTCAGATAGGCAAAAACGCAAAGGATATGGCTCTTATTGATGCAACTGCACGCATCTATGAAACTCTTTGCGAAATCATAAAATAAACGCTTCTATTCACGCAAAAACGCTTTACGGAATAATATAAATCAGAGTTAATATTTGCTCGTTTTATTTCGGGAGCGTGAAACATGGAAAATTTTATTATAAACGGCGGAAACAGGCTTGACGGCAGCGTTGAGCTTCAGGGCTCAAAAAACAGCATTTTGCCGATTCTCGCGGCTGCGGCGGCAACGGGTTCAGTGAGCGTTTTACATAATTGCCCCAGGCTTTCAGATGTTGATGCGGCAATAAAAATTCTTCGTCACATCGGCTGTAAGACAGAAAGACAAGGGCATACTGTTATTGTTGATTCGGCAAATGCGTTCAGAAGCGATATTCCCGACAGCCTTATGCGTGAAATGCGTTCGTCAATAATTTTTCTCGGTGCATTGCTTGCAAGGTTCGGTAAAGCTTCGGTCAGTGCACCGGGCGGTTGTGAAATCGGTCTGAGGCCGATTGACCTTCATCTTGCCGCATTAAGACGCATGGGAACCCGTATTTCGGAAGCGGGAGGAGTTCTCAGGTGCGAATGCCCCGAAGGTCTTTCGGGCAGACAGATTACTCTTAATTTTCCGAGTGTCGGCGCAACGGAAAACATCATGCTTGCATCAATGGGGGCAAGAGGCGAAACGGTAATAACCAATGCCGCGAGGGAACCTGAAATTGTTGATCTGGCAGGGTTTCTGAACAAATGCGGAATGAATATTACGGGCGCAGGACAAAGCGTGATGAGGATATCCGCAGGCAGACTCGGTGCGGCAGAGCATGCTGTTATTCCTGACAGAATAGTGGCTTCAACATTTATTGCCGGAGTTGCATGTGCGGGCGGCAGAATAAGCGTCAGAAATGTTGAGAGAGATCATCTTACACCTGTTATTCCCGTTTTTGAATCGGCAGGATGTAAAATTGATTTTATCGGCAGGGAAATGACGGTTGAGGCTTTCGGCAGACCGCGCAGAGTGAAGCGCTTGCGCACGATGCCTTATCCGGGTTTCCCGACAGATTCGCAGGCGCTCTTTATGGCGGTTGCGGCAAAAGCTGACGGAACAAGCGTTATCAGCGAGAAAATTTTTGAAAACAGATTCAGGCATGTGCCTGAGCTTATAAAAATGGGTGCAGATATACGGGTTGAGGATTGTTGCGTTGCGGTTGTTGAAGGGGTTGAAACTCTTCACGGCGCAAAGGTTTCAGCCTGCGATCTGCGCGGGGGAAGCGCGCTTGCCGTTGCGGCAATGGGGGCGCAGAATCAAACGGTTATCGAAAACATATATCATATTGACAGAGGCTGCGAGGCTTTTGAGAGCGTGTTTGCCAATCTTGGTGCAGACATTAAAAGAGTGCAGCGGGCAGGAGAATAAATGGAAAATCAGGAATATAACAACGCTGACAGACTCACTCCCGAGGAGCGTCAGGAAAGAGTTAAAAAATTAAAGAGAAAAAGAAGGTTCAGAAAGGCAATCGTTATAACTGCGTTTGTGCTTATTGCGTGCCTTGTTCTGAGCCCTGTTTTGCTTTTCGGCATTTTCAGAATAAAAGACTTTGCGATTGAGGGCGAAACTCTTTATTCAAAAGAAGAAATTGTTGCCGCAAGCGGAATTCAGCAGGGCAAGAGCATCTTTTTTGCTGACCTTGATGAGGCTAAGATAAATATTGAAAAGACTCTGCCTTATACAAATAATGTTCAGCTTGCAAGAAGACTGCCGAATACGCTTGTTATAACTCTTGAGTCAACCGATAAGGCTTATGCTGTTGAAAAGTCGGAGGGTATATACGCAATAGTCTACCGCGATTTCAAGGTGCTTGAAATTACGGGTGTTATCCCCGACGGAGTTGTTCCTGTTATCGGAGCAACGCCCGAAAAGGC
>JAZPXO010000072.1:0-5738 GCA_045543735.1 Acutalibacteraceae bacterium | reverse complement strand
ATATATAAGCGAGTAATAGAAAGATATTTTGTTCTCTCTTGTAAACCCAAGAAGGTTTGTTATATCAATATTGAATGCAACGCAATAATGGGGTGTTGCAATATCAGAATAAAATTCAAAGTGTTCTTTTCTGTCCCAAGTATTTATATCAATTTCTTTTCTCATAAAGCACCTCTGCAAATCCTTATTTGTCGAGTTGATTATATCACCAATCAACAGCTAAAGCAATAAAAGAAAAACGGCTGAAAGCAGATCAGAGCATATAAAATTTGACTACACAAGTCGGCTCTTTATATTTTAGTTTGACAAATTGGAATATTATGCTCTTTTAGGTTTTATCAATTCTCCTATCATTGCACCGCCGATGATACAAACTGCACCAACAATCTGAACTACAGTCATTTTTTCGCCAAGCAAGAGAGAAGCAAAAACAACCGCTGACAACGGTTCTAAATAACCGCACACTGCTACTGTTTGCACAGGTAGTTTTGCGAGTGGTGAAAAATAGAGATAACAACCAATTCCTGTGTTTATAATACCAAGTATCAAAATCCAAACCCAAGCGTTTGCAGGTGCATTGATAATAATTCCTTGCTTAAAACCCGTGAATATAGCCACGGTCAAGAAACTAACCACAAGTTGTATTACGGAGTTTTCCATTCCACTTATATTTTGGGATTGCTTGTTAAATGTTACCATAAAGAAATACATTACAGCTGACATTGCACCGCAGAACAGACCCCAAGGGTTGCTCTTGCCAACTGCATTACCGTTTACAAGAAAAATACCAACAAGCACCGTTGTAAAGCCTAATAATTTAGGGGTAGTCAGTTTTTCACTAAAGATAATCGGTGATAATATCATCACAATAACAGGACCACAATAATAAAGTAACGACGATAAGCTTACACCTATCTGCTGATATGCTTCATATAGGAACATCCAACTTGTTCCCATTGCAATACCTGACAAGGCAATAAAAACTGTGTCTTTCTTATATTCTTTTATATGAAATTTATCCTTGCCAATTAAGAAGAGGATAATTAAAAGGATACTACCGATTAGTGTTCGTAAAAATACAATTTCATAACTGTTCAGAGGAATATGGCTTGCTACTATGCCATTTAAACCGAACAACAGTAATGCAGATATATATTTAAAAAATGCTTTTCTATCCATATTATACTCCTTGATTTCAGGTTAGAAATATTGTATCATAAATCATAATATAACAAAAGCGAATATTTGTTATATCAAAAATCACATTTTGTAATGGTGAGCATATGGATATGAATTTACAAAAATATCTTTCGTTTGTTAAAACTGTAGAATACGGCAGTTTTACAAAGGCTGCAGAAATACTAAACTACACACAATCAGGAATCAGTAGAATGATTGCTGACCTTGAAAAAGAATGGGGCGTAACACTGCTTGAAAGAAGTAAGAATGGTGTAAAGCCTACAAGTGATGGAGTAAAGTTATTGCCGTATGCACAGAATCTTTGTACCGATTTTGATAAACTGAAAATGCAGGTCGATGAATTAAACGGTCTGCAGTCAGGACTAATTCGCATCGGTACATTTTCGAGTGTAGCTACCCATTGGCTTCCAAATATTATCAAGGAATTTCAAAAAGATTATCCGAACATTGACTATGAACTTCTGTTGGGTGATTACACCGAAATTGAGGAATGGATACATACAGGTAGAGTTGATTGTGGATTTTTAAGATTGCCCACCCACCCTGAATTTGAAACAATATTTCTCCAAAAAGACAAGCTTATGGCAATAATCCCTGAAAATCATTCATTGAAAGATTGCAATAAGTTCCCTGTAACTGCTCTTTGCAATGAACCTTTTATGCTTCTTGAGAAAGGTGCAAAAGCAGAAATTTCGGAAATATTTGAGCGTAACAATTTAACACCAAATGTAAAATTTACTACTTGGGACGATTACGCTGTAATGTCTATGGTAGAAAGCGGACTTGGCATAGCGATTCTTCCTGAGTTAATTTTAAAGCGTGTTCCATATAGAATTATAGCAAAAGAACTTGATGTTCCCGCGTATCGAAACATAGGACTCGCACTGCGAGATAAGAAAACTGCTTCTCTTGCAGTAAAACGGTTTATTGACTATTTACAATACAGATAAAATATACCAACTCCCACCTACATTTCAGTAAGTGGGAGTTGCTGTTTTTATTTAAATTTTAGTTATCAATCACTTCATACAGCGTTTCCTGAAATGCTGGAAGCCACCACTCTTTGTAGCCTGCTTTTGTGGGATGGATATGGTCAATAAGATATATTGCTTTTTGCTCGTCGGTGATATTATTGATTTCTTCATCGTTCCATAAATCAATAACAGTAATATCCCATTTCTTTTGAATTTCCAACAGCAAATCTACCCTCGTAATCCACTAATTGTATATTATAGATTTATATGATAACATAAATAAAAAACGTCTTCAACACGATAAATAAAAAACTTCTTCAACACAACCTTCTTGTTATTTAACTGTGCCTATGTTATACTGATTTTATGCTAAAATAGAATCAGAGGTGCAGAAATGACAACTCAGGAATATTTAAAACTCATTGATAATGTTAACGAAAATGGTAAATACAAAGCAGACTGGGCTTCCCTTTCTCACCATAAGGTTCCCGCTTGGTTCATGCACGATAAGATTGGCATTTTCATTCATTGGGGCATTTACAGCGTACCTGCACACGGCTGTGAATGGTATTCAAGAGGTATGTATGACCCAAACTGCGGAGATTTTGAATACCACAGAAAAACCTATGGCGATCAAAAGGATTTTGGTTATAAAGATTTTATTCCAATGTTCAAGGCAGAAAAATTTGATGCAGAAAAATGGATTTCACTTTTCAAAAAAGCGGGTATCAAATATGTTATGCCTGTTGCAGAGCATCACGACGGCTTTGCAATGTATGATACAGAATTCAACCGTTGGAACTCAAAAGAAATGGGACCCTGCCGTGATGTTGTTGGCGAATTAAAAGCCGAATGTGAAAAGCAAGGACTTACTGTTTGCGCATCAACTCACAGAGCCGAGCACTATTTCTTTATGAATATGGGCAGAACTTTTGACAGCGATGTAAATGATGAAAATTATAGTGATTTTTATGGTCCTGCCGTTTACTGCAAAGAGTTTCATTCAGGTGATTTACACAAATACACCGCTGATACATATTCTCTCGGAGCAAGTAAGGAATGGCTGGAGGACTGGCTTGTTCGCACTTGTGAGCTTATTGATAAATACAAACCTGCAGTTCTCTATTTTGATTGGTGGATTCATAATCATTCTTTCAAACCCTATCTCAAAAAGCTTGCGGCATATTACTACAACCGAGCAGAAGAATGGGGCAAGGAAGTAACCATTAACTATAAGCACGAGGCTTTCCCACCAAATGTGGCAACATTTGATGTTGAAAGAGGTGCGTTAACAGGAATTTCACCAACTTATTGGCAGACAGATACTGCAATAGGTAAATGCTCCTGGGGTTATACAACGGACAACAAATTCAAAAGTTCCCGTCAAGTTATCTGTGACCTTGTTGATATAGTTTCAAAAAACGGAAACCTGCTCATAAACATCGGTCCAAAGCCCGACGGCACAATTACAGAAGAAGAAACTAAAGTTTTGCTTGATTTGGGCGAATGGCTTAAAACCAATGGCGAAGGTATTTATGGTACAACTTTTTGGAAACAGTTCGGTGAAGGTGAAATAAATACAGCCGTCGGTTATTTCTCCGATGGCGATGAGCAACAATTCACTGACAAGGATTTCAGATTCACATACAAAAACGGATATCTTTATGTATTTCAGATGCGCCCGTCAAAAAATATTGAAGTTAAAACTCTTAAAAAACACAACCCGCACGACTATTTAATTGAAAGTATTGAATTGCTGGGTAGCGATGAGAAAATCAATTTCACAAGAGATGAAAATTCGCTTAAAATAAATATCAATGGTGAAATTAAAAATGATTTACCCGTCTGCTTTAAAATTGAGATAAGTTAAAAATCAATAAATGATAACAAGACCGAACCCCTTGATAACCAAAGGTGATTCGGTCTTGTTTATATATCTACAAATTGGAATTGGTCAAATTGAAATTATTGCTTTCACAAACTGGTTTGCCTTTTCTGTATGAATACCGTGTCCACAATCAAATTGCTTGATTTTCATATTTTCAATCAAGGCATTGACTCTCTGCAAATCTTCATCAGACAATGCGCCTTGCAACAAACCATTTTCACCAATCGTTGTCTTTGCTTTCATAAACAGAGTTTTGCATTTGATTTTAGAAAGAAGGTCATTGTAATCAACAGTGTCATTGAACGAATCGTTATAAAAGGCTTCTCCAAAATGAGGGTCATAATATTGCAGACCATTAAAGCCTTCTAAAAACTTTTTAGGCCAAAACAGAACTTTCAGATTTTTATCGGGATGTTTGGTTCGGTATTTCAATGCAAAACCACTCAGTTTTTCTCTGACAGTTTCTCTGGATTCATCGGGAAAGAAATTCCAGCAATACTGATTCTTGAAATAGTAATAGACGAAATCCTTTTCCACATCCTGTAAAAGGAAATCATGACAGACAGAGGATAAATCCTTGTAATTGTATGTATTATATCTTCTTTCGCCCCAGCTTGAGAAGAACGGAGGGTCTTCCAATATTAGTTTGGTGCATCTGGGAGATTGTGCTGCAATGTATGCTGCAATCAGTCCACCTGACGAATGACCCAACACGGCAACAGAATCACAAATCACATTTTCAATAAAGTCTATGATGTCGTTGCCGATACTGACCAGATTGTATTTTTCCGGATTGCGGGAACTCTTTCCGTGTCCGTAATAATCTACCATGTACACATGGTAGTACTTTGCAAGTTTTGTAACAACATTATCGAAGCTACAGGAGTTTGTCCCCTGGGCATGAAGCAGTAGTAATTTGTTTTTTGCGGTTCCAACCTCATAGTAGTTCAAAATACTGCTTTCATCAATTTTATACTGTTCATTATGAATCTTCATGTTGTATACTCACCTCGTCAAATTCCATATATTGTTCTCCGCCAAATTCAAGTTTGTCTCTCTCACTTAAGCTCTGCAATTTTTTCTTCAAGCTTCTGAACGAACTGACCGACAAAATATCCGTCAATAAAGCGATGGTTCACATCAAGTGTCATATTGATGATATATTTACCGTTTTGCTCGGTGTATTTTCCCCAAACGAGAATGGGTGCGGTATCGTCTTTGAGCTTCGGGTCGGTGTAATCACGCTCGTTTGAGCACATTGTAATATCCGCCCAAGGAATACAGGAAAATACAATCTGCGACTCTCTCAAGCCACCAAGAGAATGTACTGACAAAGGATTGTTTTCACTTTCCTTACGGGCGTTAGTTGCAAATTCTATAATATTACCATCACAAGGAAGTGACACCATATGAAAGCTTGTTGCACCTTTTTTCAAATCCGTAAAGCAAGGTACACGGCGGTCAATCTTATAAACCTTGTTATCCTCAGTTTCAAGTAAAAACTCATCAATTTCATTAATCGACTGTGTACAAAGATATATAAGCGAGTAATAGAAAGATATTTTGTTCTCTCTTGTAAACCCAAGAAGGTTTGTTATATCAATATTGAATGCAACGCAATAATGGGGTGTTGCAATATCAGAATAAAATTCAAAGTGTTCTTTTCTGTCCCAAGT
>JAZPXO010000071.1:0-38191 GCA_045543735.1 Acutalibacteraceae bacterium | reverse complement strand
ATCAGAGAATGTCTCCCCGGCGCAAACTGCGGCGCATGCGGTTTCTCGGGCTGCGACGGCTATGCCGCTGCACTCTCAAAAGGCGAAACAACCGATACCGCTCTCTGCGCCCCCGGCGGAAACGATGTTTCCAAGGCTATCGGAGAGATTACTGGTCTCGCCGCAGGCAATGTCAAGCCCTCTGCTGCGGTTGTTCTCTGTCAGGGACACAATGTCAATGCCGCAACAAAGCTTGAATATCAGGGCGTTCAAAGCTGCAGAATGGCTGCCCAGATTTTTGGCGGACCCAAGGAATGCATCTACGGCTGCCTCGGCTATGGCGACTGCGCTGAAGTCTGCCCTTATGAAGCAATCAGCATCTGCGACGGCGTTGCAAGAATAAATCCTCATATCTGCAGAGCCTGCAAAATGTGCGTTAAAACATGCCCCAACGGTCTTATTGAAATGATGCCTCTTGAGGAAATCAAGGCGGCTGTTCTTTGCAAAAACCACGATAAAGGCGCAAACACACGCAAGGAATGTTCCGCAGGCTGCATCGGCTGCATGAAGTGCGTTAAGGCTTGCGAGTTTGAAGCAATCAGCATTGACCGCTTCTGCGCAAAGGTTGACTATGACAAATGCACAGGCTGCGGCAAATGCCACAGCGTTTGCCCCGTCGGCTCAATAGACCTCATTGACCTTGCAGTTAAAGCATAAGAAGGAGAAATTAAAATGGCAAAGTATCTTATTGTTAATGCAGACGACTACGGAATGTGTAAAGCTGCAAACGCAGCTGTTGCAGAGCTTTTTGAAGGCGGATTTCTTAAATCCGCAACCGTTATGATGCCCTGCCCCGCAGCAGAAGAAGCAGTTAAATTTTCAATCGACCATCCCGAATATCCCGTAGGTATTCACCTCACAATGACAAGCGAATGGGGCGAATACCGCTGGAAGCCCCTCACAAACGGCAAAACCCTCCTTGATGAGGAAGGCTTCATGTGGCATGAAAGCGATCAGGTTGAAAAGAACGCTTCATATGCCGACCTTGAGGCAGAAATCAAGGCACAGATTGACCTTGCTCACAGCATGGGCATGAAGCCCTCACATGTTGACAACCACATGGGCTCGCTCTACGGTCATTACACAGGCAGACTCGGTCTTGCAAAGCTGACTCTGCGCATCTGCGGCGAATATGGCTATGCATACCGTCTTTACACAAAGCACGATAAGCGCATCTGCCCCAACGGCACACCTTATTTCCTTTACAGCGCAGTAACATATCTCTCCAAGCACTGGGGAAAGAAATATAATGTTGTTATTCCTGATTACCTTCTCTTCCCCGACTGGAATGACGATATGCGTCAGAGCTATGAAACCTACAGAGAAACAATTCTCAAAATCTGGGCAGACATTCCTGACGGCGTTACAGAAACCTTTGTTCACCCCTCAATTGAAACCGATGAGCTTAAGAGCATCACAGGCAGATGGCAGGACAGAGTTTGGGAATATCAGCTCATGAAAGACCCCTACACCCACGAATTCCTCAAGAAGAACGATGTTCACCTCATCAGCTACCGCGAACTTAATAAAATGAAAGGCGGCATTGTACGCTGAAAAAAAGCAGTTTTGCTGATTGGCAAAACTGCTTTTTAAATTCGGAATTATGAATGCGTAATGCGGAATTGCCGTTAACTCAACATGCAAAAAACTCCGAGGCGTCATTCCTCGGAGTTTTTTAATTTATCCAGATATTCTTTATCTTTTTTTGTGAGTTCTGCTTTTTCAAGCATATCGGGTCTGCGCTCAAAAGTGCGTTTGAGGCTCTGCTCTCTCTGCCATTTCTGAATGTTGGCATGATGCCCCGAAATAAGCACCTCGGGTACCTTTTCGCCATGCCACTCAAACGGTCTTGTATACTGCGGATGCTCCAGCAGCCCCGAATAATGGCTTTCAAGAGTAAATGCATCCTCGTTTGCAAGCACGCCGGGAAGCATTCTCGAAATGCTGTCTGCAACAATCAGCGCAGGCAGTTCACCGCCCGTTAAAACATAATCGCCGACTGAAATTTCTTCATCAACGATTTCGTCGATAACACGCTGGTCAATGCCCTCATAGTGTCCGCAAAGAATGGCAACATTCTCAAGCTTTGCAAGCTCCTTGACTCTTTCCTGAGTCAGCGTTTTGCCCTGCGGAGACATATAGATAAGGTGCGGTCTTGCGCCTATATCATCGCAAAGAGCCTTGAAGCAGTCATAAATGGGCTGAGTCTGCATTATCATACCCGTACCACCGCCGTAAGGCGCATCGTCAACGCGGTTGTGCTTATCAAGAGTATAGTCCCTGATATTGCGGCAATTGATTTCAACGCAGCCGTTTTCTCTCGCCCTGCCGATTATGCTTTCATTCAGAACGCTCATGCACATTTCAGGGAAAAGGGTTAAAATATCAATCCTCATCGTCAAATATACCTTTCAGCGGTCTGATTGTCACTCTGTCGGCAGCAACATCGGTTTCAACAACAACATCGGGAATGGCGGGAATAAGATATTCCCTGCCGTTTTTTGTTATGTGCCAGACATCGTTTGCACCCGTCTGACTGACGTCTGTAAGCTCGCCGTAGCAGATTTCGGAATTATCCGCATCAAAAACCTTGCAGCCGATAAGCTCTGCAATAAAGAACTTATTTTTCGGAAGCCTTGCATCGCTGCGCTTCATATAAAGCACCTTTCCGCGAAGCTTCTGGGCAGCCTCAACGGTTTCAACCCCATTGATTCTGAGTAAAACAATGTTGCCGTGCGGTCTCGCAGACTTGATCTGCACCGCACAGCCTTCATTGCTGTCAAAATATAAGGTTTTGAATTTAGCCATATAATCGGGAGAGTCGCACCAGGGATTAACGCGTACTTCGCCGCGGACTCCGTGAGTGCCGACTATCTCGCCGATTTCAAGAAATTCCTTAATCAATTTCGACTGTTACCCTTGCGTCCTGACGGGTTGCGGCTGCACGCATAACTGTGCGGATAGCCTTTGCAATCCTGCCCTGTTTACCTATAACTCTGCCCATATCGTTTTCGCTTACGTGAAGGTGATAAACAACGCTTCCGTCCTCTGCGGGCTCATCTACGGTAACGGTTACTGCCTCGGGTTCTTCAACAAGACCCTGAGCAATGCTGACAAGTAAATCCTTCATAAGTTACCTCGCAAAAACCGCTATTAAAGAACGCCTTCTTTTTTGAGAAGAGCCTTAACGGTATCTGTGGGCTGTGCGCCGTTAGCGATCCACTGCTTTGCCTTTTCAGCGTCAACCTTTACTTCTGAGGGAGTTGTTGTGGGATTGTAGGTGCCGATTTCTTCGATGAATCTGCCGTCACGGGGATATCTTGAATCCGCAACAACGATACGATAGAAAGGAGCTTTCTTTGCGCCCATACGGCGAAGTCTGATTTTTACTGCCATTTTGATTTCCTCCAAAATATATAAAATATAATTATTTATAATGTAAAGTCCCGATTAACGGACTTGTTACATTCCGAACTGTGACGGGTCAAAGCCCTTAGGCAACTGGAAACGCTGTTTTCTTCTGCGCTTACCGCCTCTTTTGCCGCCCATCTGCTTGAACATCTTCTGCATCTGTCTGAACTGGCTGAGCAGTCTGTTGACCTCTTCAATGCTCTGACCGCAGCCGAGAGCAATTCTCTTTTTGCGGGAGGGATTGATGATGTCGGGGTTGCGGCGTTCTTTTTCAGTCATCGAAAGGATGATTGCTTTCATTCTGTCGAACTTGCGCTCATCAATTTCAATATCCTTTGCTTTGTTTCCGATGCCGGGGATAAGAGCAAGGGTATCCTGAAGAGAACCCATCTTGCGTATCTGATCGAACTGATCGAGCAGATCATTAAGGTCGAATTTATTCTGAAGAAGCTTCTTTTCAAGCTCCTCAGCTTTCTTTTCGTCGATTGCCATTTCAGCTTTCTCGATAAGCGAAAGAACATCGCCCATGCCGAGAATTCTGGAAGCCATTCTGTCGGGGTGGAAGGCATCGAGATTTTCGAGCTTTTCGCCCATACCGACAAATTTAATAGGCTTGCCCGTTACGGCTCTTGCTGAAAGCGCCGCACCGCCGCGGGTGTCACCGTCCATCTTGGTGAGAATAAGACCGTCAATACCCAGCGCACCGTCAAACGAGGTTGCAACGTTAACAGCATCCTGACCTGTCATCGCATCAACAACAAGGAGTATTTCGTGCGGTTTAACCTCTGCCTTGACGGATTTAAGCTCGTTCATAAGCTCTTCGTCAATATGCAGACGGCCTGCCGTATCGAGAATAACATAGTCGTTGCCGTGGTCCTTAGCATAGTTAACTGCTTCTCTTGCGATTCTGACGGGATCGGTCTGACCCATTTCAAAAACGGGAACATCAACCTGCTCACCGACAACCTGAAGCTGCTTGATAGCCGCGGGTCTGTAAATATCGCAGGCAACAAGGAGCGGTCTGTGGTTTTCTTTTTTAAGCTTTAAGGCAAGCTTTGCGCAATGAGTTGTTTTACCTGAACCCTGCAAGCCGCACATGAGAACAATTGTTGGCGGATGGTTTGCATAGGCAAGGCGGCTGTTTGTTCCGCCCATGAGAGCAACAAGCTCTTCGCGGACTATTTTGATAACCATCTGCGAGGGGGTAAGGCTTTCCATAACCTTTTCGCCGATAGCTTTTTCCGTTACCGTGTTGGTGAAGTCCTTGGCAACCTTATAGTTAACGTCGGCCTCAAGCAGAGCCATGCGCACCTCACGCATTGCGCTGCGGACATCGGATTCGGTAAGACTGCCCTTGCTTCTGAGATTTCGGAATGCAGATTCGAGTCTCTCTGAAAGACCTTCAAATGCCAAAACTTTCACCTCTTATCATTAATAATATGTATATCAAAAATTTGCATCAGCTTTCAAGCATTGTCATTGCCGCAGCTTTGATGCGAACGCTGAAATCGTTGATTTCTTTTGAAAGGCTGTGGCGCAGATTATATTCAGCAATCTGGTTTGATACCTCGATAATCTCGTTCAGACCTGATCTGATTTCTTCATAGCGTTTTGCCATACCGAGGCGGGTTTCCATATCCTGAAGCTGAGTTTCAGCCCTTTTAATTGCATCTCTTACGCCCTGACGGGTGATGCCCTCATTTTCAGCTATCTCAGAAAGAGAGAGGTCATCATTATAATAATATTCCAAAAAATCACGCTGCTTTGCCGTGAGCATTTCGCCATAGAAATCAATAAGCACAGCCATTTCATAATTCTTTGCCAATTCTGACAACCCTCCTTTCTCTGAATTTATGCTGAAAAACAGCGGTATTTACCCAAAAAAGAGCAAAAATCAAGGCGGTTGTTAATTCCGCTCCCGAAAGGTCAGAAAAAACAGCCGACCTGTAAAGTATCTTCGCTTTACAGGTCAGTATTATACTAAAATAAACTTCAATTGTCAAGTATAAATTTTGCTGTTTTAATGGTCGGTTTTCCACACTTTTCTCACCTTTTTGACATAAAAAAAGTGGAATTTCAATCTGTTGTGGAAAAAACAAGCGTTCGGCACAAGATATATCCACTTTTTCACATTTCATGTGTGGAAAACTTTTTTACACGCTTTCGGTGTTCCGTTTCCGTAAAGGGTAATTACTTTACAGTTTGTATAATCACGTTCTTTTCAGAGTAAATTTTTTACCGAAAAAGCGTTATTTCAGCGTTACAATCGTCACGCCGTCCTCGCCCTCGCCGTAAACGCCGAGACGGCTCGATTTAACAAAAGGCGAAGCCTTAAGATATCTTGTTACGGCGCTTCTGAGTGCACCTGTTCCCTTGCCGTGAACAACGGTGAATTCGTTTAGCCCCGTGCGAAGCCCCTGATCAATAAATCTGTCAAGCTCGATCAGGCATTCATCAACCGTCATTCCTCTCAGGTCAAGCCTTGTTGATGCCGCCATATTCAAGCGGCTTTCTCCCTGAAATCTCGGGGTAGACTTAAGCTCTTTCTTTTTGGGAGCGTTTTCGCAAAGACGCAGATTTGAAAGCTTGACTCTGGTTTTGATTGAGCCTGCCTGCACCTCAACATTTCCGTTTTTATCGGCAGGAGAAAGCACCTTCGCTGTTTTACCGATATCGCGTATAATTACCGTATCGCCTGCCGCCAGAGCTCTGGGAAGAACATAGTTTTCATCGTCATCGTCAATTCCGATAACGGGGTCTGCGGCTGAATCAATGGCATCAACGCCTTTTCTGACCATTGCCTTTGCCCGCCTTGCAAGCTCAGCGGCATCCTTGGTCTTCTGCTGCTCCTTCTTAAGCTTTTCAAGCTCCTGCAAAAGGGCATAAGCCTCTCTCTTCGCAGACTCAACAACACGCAGAGCCTGAGATCGCGCCTTTTCCATCTCCTGCTCACGAAGCTTCGAAACCTCTTCCCTGAGCTTTTCCGCCTCAGCTTTTTCTTTTTCTGCCTTTTCGGTAAGAGCCCTTGCTCTTTCAAACTCGCTTTCCATTTTGAGCCTTGTTTCTTCAAGGCGGTCAACAACCGTTTCAAACTCCTTGTTTTCAACCGAAACAAGCTCCTGCGCTCTGTCAATAACGGATTTATCAAGACCGAGCCTGTCGCTGATTGCGAGCGCATTCGATTTGCCGGGTACACCTATAAGCAAACGGTAGGTCGGTCTGAGAGTAGCAACATCGAACTCGCAGCAGCCGTTTTCAACCCTCGGAGTTTCAAGTGCATAAGCTTTAAGCTCTGCATAATGGGTTGTTGCGGCGATTTTAGCGCCTTTTTCATGAAGAGCTTCAAGCACCGCCATTGCAAGCGCGGCACCCTCAACGGGATCTGTTCCCGCGCCAAGCTCGTCGATAAGAACAAGGCTGCCCTCGCCTGCCTTATTCAGAATACTTATTATATTCGTCATATGTGCGGAGAAGGTTGAGAGCGACTGTTCAATCGACTGCTCATCGCCTATATCGGAAAGTATCTCTGTGAAAACAGAAATCTCGCTTCTGTCGCCTGCAGGTATCATCAGACCGCACATTGCCATCATCGAAAGTAAACCGATTGTTTTTATCGAAACGGTCTTACCGCCCGTGTTGGGACCTGTAATGACAAGGGTATCGAAATCCTTGCCGAGAGTTATGTCAACAGGCACAACCTTTTTCGGGTCAATGAGCGGATGCCTTGCCTGGCGGAGACTTATTATGCCCTTATCGTTGAGAATGGGCGGACAGCCCTTGATGCTGTAGGCATACTGAGCTTTGGCAAAGATGAGGTTAAGCTCAAGCGCGCATTCATAGCTATTCTTGATGCTTTGTGCGAAATCGCCTGCAGATGCGGAAAGCTCATAGAGAATACGCTCAATTTCTTCTCTTTCTTTTGACTGAAGCACGCGGATTTCGTTGTTAGCCTCAACAACGGCAAGAGGTTCAATGAAAACCGTTGCACCGCTTGATGAGGTATCATGAACAAGACCTGCCACCTCACTGCGGTATTCATTCTTGACAGGAACAACATATCTGCCGTTTCTCTGGGTTATGATGTTTTCCTGAAGATATTTTGAATGGGACTGGGAACGGGTAAATTTTTCAAGCTGTTCCCTTACCTTGGACTCCTGAACTCTGATTTTTCTTCTGATTTCGGCAAGAGTCGGAGAAGCGTTATCGGAGATTTCATCCTCCGAAATAATTGCATTGAAAATTGCCGATTCAAGAAATCTGTTAGGCACGAGCGCATTGAACAGAGGATCAAGAACACTCTGCACACCTGCATTCGAAGCTCTCCATTGGGAAAGCATACGGATAACCCTCAGTACGCCACCGATATCAAGCAGCTCTTTTGTGTTCAGAACGCTGCCTGCGTTGGCTCTGCTGAGAGCGTTATTTACATTCTTCAGCCCGCCGAAGGACGGACCGCCGAAACGGGCAAGCAGCATATGCGCATCCGAAGTCTGGCTCTGGAGCGCTCTTGCAAGCTCAAGATTCGTTTCGGGTTTAAGATGAAGCGCATTGTATTTTGCATCCTCACAGCTTGTGAACTGAGCAAGCTTTTCGAGGACTTTATCAAATTCAAGCGACTTCGCGTGTTTATCAAAAAAATCCATTGTTTATTCCTCTTCGGTTAGTATTGCGTATTATAAGTAGTATTTTTGCACAGCCGTTTCAAATTATCTTCCGTATTGGTCTATATTCTTCCACTCGATTTCAACAGGCTTTGCATCGCCCTCGATTTCGGCACGCAGACGGTCAAATTCCTCGTGAGTGATTTCTTTTTCCTCCGCTTTAAGAAAAAGCTCATACTCTCGGTCAAATCCAGTTTTATCACTCTTAAATTCTGATACAGTTTCAGGATCGAGATATCCGTAATAATGACCCGCTCCTTGATTTTTCAGATTATGAAGAAGTACCGTTTGACCATTAATAATTTTCACATAAAGATAACTCGGACGATTTTGAGGTCCCGAAACATATTTTATTAATCCGTTGTCAAGAATTGAACGCTCCAAAACAGACTCAACCATCCACCACGACATAATTTCTTGTTTGACCGGTTTACCGTCGCATATTGTATAAATTTCGTTAACCATAACTTCTATTTCGTATGGCCGTTCAACATTTTGGCCACCACCGACAATATACGGTATGCCAAGCAACAGCTCTTCTGTTCCGTTACCGTCGATATCATAGATAAAATAGTAGTTTTCACTTTTAAACTCAGCCTGCGGAAACTTGGTGTAGTATTCTATAGTTTGATCATATTTTTCTTTGATAATATATGAATAAGGATCATCGGAGCTGGTCTTTATTTCAACCGTTACTGCCTCAAGACCGGATTGAGGTTTCGTTTCATCAATATCCGCCGTATTCCCGCAGGAACTTAAACATATGATTACCAAACACAACAAAATCGAGATTGCTGCTTTCATTTTCATCCTCCGTAGATAATAACATCCGAATCGGGCATCATCAAGAAATTGCGCACAATAACAAACTATTCCTCTTCGGTTGTGGTTTCTTCGGTTACAGCTTCGGTTGTTGATTCCTCTCCCGATACCGCCTCGCCCGTTGTTATTTCGGGGATAATCGTCACAATTTCCGTTACGGCAACGCCGCTTTCGTCGGTGACCTCTTCTCCGTTTTCATCCGTTACGGCAACCGCCGATGTCTGAATTTCAGCCTGCGTCGGCAAAGGAAGAGTTTCGGAAACGGTTTCAACCTCGGGCGGTCTTGTTTCGGGCATGCTTCCGATAACCTCCTGGCCGTCAACGGCCTGAATGGAAGCGATATACAAGCCGCCGCTTCTCTCTCTGAGAGTGATTTTCATATATTTATCGGGCTCGGGAGCTTCATAGCCCTCATCAGCCGCCTGCGCCCAGGTCTTGCTGCCGATATAACCGACAGAAAGAATAACCGAGCTGCCCTTTTCATCTATTTCATAAACCTTGGGAGTATAAGCCGATTCAACACCCGTGATGGGAAGAATATAGCTTTTGAGCGCCGCATCATAGGTTATGTCATACGCACTCATATCAATTGACGAATGCATTGAAGCAATGTCGATTTCCGTTCCGAAAAGGTTCACGAAATGCTTTTCGATATCCTCCTGCGGAACGATGATTCCGAATACTTCGCCCTCTGAATAAGGATATTTTTCCGTTCCCTCATCGCTCATGAGCAATGCCCACACCGCACTGTTGAGAAGCTGGGAAACATCCGCCTGATTCAGATCGTCAAACGGATCGGGGTCAAACATAACAACGGGCTCAAGCATCTGCTCATACTTCAGCTTGTCTGCGCTGTCATCCGTCATTTTCTTTATTGAATCAGCCGCAAATCTGACGGTTGAAACAGCCCCCACAACGGCAAGAATCAAAACGATTATACCTATGGGAAAAGCCAGCTTGTTTCTGCCGCCTTTTTTGTTGTTATCTTTCATTCCGATTCCTCCGATTGTTTTTATCTTATCTGTCCGCCGCCGCTGATAACATATTTTTCGCTGACCATATGGGCAACTCCGAGCGGACCTCTCGCATGAAGCTTCTGCGTTGAAATTCCGATTTCCGCACCAAAGCCGAATTCTCCGCCGTCTGTAAATCTGGTTGATGCATTGACATATACCGCCGCCGCATCAACTTCATTTTTGAATTTTTCAGCCATGAGATAATTGTTTGTAACAATTGCCTCGCTGTGTCCCGTTCCGAAGCGGGAGATGTGTTCAATCGCCTCGTCGATATCCTTAACGGTTTTAACGCTTATTTTATAATCAAGATATTCCTTTGCCCAATCCTCGTCGGTTGCGGGAACGGCATAGGGAAGAATTTCGCAGACAGCCTCATCGCCTCTGATTTCAACGCCGCATTCCCTGAGCTTTTCGCCGATTGAAAGCAAAGAAACCTCTGCGATATCGGCATGGACAAGCAGGCTCTCGCAAGCGTTGCAGACCGAAACTCTTGAAGCCTTTGCGTTGGCAACGATTTCAGCCGCCATATCAATATCGGCATCCGCATCAACATAAACATGGCAGTTACCCACACCCGTTTCAATAACGGGAACGGTTGCGTTTTCAACAACGGAGCGGATAAGTCCTGCGCCGCCTCTGGGTATAAGCAGGTCAACATAGCCGTTGAGTTTCATAAGCTCGGTTGCAGCTTCTCTGGAAATATTTTCAACAAGAATAATGCAGTCCTCGGGCAGACCTGTCTCGGCAACAGCTTTACGCATAACATCAGCAATCGCCTTGTTGGAATTTATCGCTTCCTTGCCGCCTTTGAGGATAACGGAGTTGCCTGCCTTGAGGCAGATAGCTGCGGCATCAGCCGTAACATTGGGTCTTGCCTCAAAAATAACGGCGATAACACCGATGGGAACGGCAACCTTTTCGATTTTCAACCCGTTGGGTCTGACCTCACCCCAAAGCACCTTGCCCACGGGGCTTTCGCTCGCGGCAACCTGACGCAGACCCTGCGCCATGCCGCTTATTCTTGATTCGTTAAGGCTCAGGCGGTCAATAAGAGCCTTCGAAAGACCGTTTGATTCACCTGCCGCAATGTCTTTTCCGTTTTCGGCAATGATAAATGCCGATTCTCTTTCAAGAGCGTCTGCAACCGCATTGAGAGCCTTGTCAATTGCGGCTGAACCTGCCTTTGCAAGAATTTTCTGCGCCTGCTTTGAGCGTGCGCCTATATCTGTTAAAATACTCATTTTCAATCACCTCTGCGCTTTGAAAAGCGTTCCGATCTGTCTGCCGTCAAGAAGCTTATAAAGCTCCTCGGGGTCAGAGCCGTTCATAACAACGGTGTCAATGCCTGCAGCGGTTGCAATCTGAGCCGCATGAAGCTTTGTTATCATGCCGCCCGTGCCTCTGCTTGTTCCCGTTCCGCCTGCAAGAGCAAGAATTTCATCATCAATCTTATCCACCGAATGGATAAGCACAGCGTTTTCATCCTCTCTGGGATTTGCGCTGAAAAGACCGTCGATATCCGTCAGAATGATAAGCAGGTCGGCGTCAACGATTTTTGCAACATGAGCCGAAAGACTGTCGTTATCGCCGAAAACGATTTCTTCAACGGCAACGCTGTCATTTTCGTTGACAATGGGAATTGCACCGTATTCAAAAAGCTTCATGAACGAGTTGTGGAGATTCTTGTGTCTCTCCTCATTCTCGAAGTCATCCTTTGTTACGAGAAGCTGACCCGTGATATTTCCGAATTCTCCGAAAAATTTATCGTAAAGGAACATCAGCTCGCACTGACCGACGGTTGCCGCAGCCTGTCTGCCGGGAGTGTCCTGCGGTCTTTCTTTAAGACCGAGCTTGCCGACACCTACGCCGATTGCTCCCGAGGTTACGAGCGCAACCTCTCTGCCCGAATTTTTCAGATCGCTCAGCACTCTTGCAAGCGCAGACATGCGGCGGATATTTATTTTTCCCGTATCGTATGTGAGGGTTGAAGTGCCGACTTTAACGACGATACGGTTGATTTCTTTTTTATTGATCATTTTCATTACTTCCTTAAAAGTTTCATATATTCGGATTCAGCCTTGACCTTGCCGACGGAGCAGAATGAAATTCTGCCGATATCAAGGATTTCGGCGGATACTTTTTTGAGTTCATCAAGAGTTACGGCTCTGACAGCGGCGGTTATTTCTTCTTCGGGAGTGACTTTTCCTTTGAGAAGAACTCCCCTTCCGTTTCTCGAAGCAACCGAAGAAACGCTTTCAAGGCTCATAACAAGGCTTGCAACGGTCTGCTCCTTTGCTCGTGCAAGCTCTTTTTCCGTAACGGTTCCGGGAAATTCGGAAATAATTTTCAGCGCTTCCTTAACCGCTTTTTTCTCGGATTTTTCGCTCAGACCCATGCATACCATGAAAATGCCTGACGCCATATGGGATGCGCTCGCACAATCGACGGAATAAACAAGACCGAGCTCCTCGCGGATACGCTGAAACAGTCTCGATGAAGAAGCCGAGCCGAGAATTGATGACATCAGCGATGCGGCATGGCGGCGTTCATCATTGAGATCAAGAGCAGGAAATCCGAGAATAATCTGATTCTGCATGAAATCCTTTTTAACCGTTGCAATGCACGGATTATATTCCGCCTTAACGGCACTTATCGGAAACGATGTGTTTTTCATCGTGCCGAAGTATTCCTTACATATTCTGACTGCCTCTGCTTCGTCGAAGTTACCCGCAAGGCTGACAACCATTCTTTCGGGCACATAGAATTTTTCAAGGTGCGCCGCAAGCTTCTGTGCTGTCATCGCCGTTATGGTTTCGCCTGTACCGAGAATATTGCTGCCGAGCATGCTGCCCTCCCACGCCTTTTCGTAATAGTAATCGGCGCACAAGTCCTCAGGGCTGTCCTCATACATGGCAAGCTCCTCGCAGATAACGCTTTTTTCAAGCTCAACATCCTCGGGCGAAAGCTTCGGATTCTTTATCATATCGCAGATGATATCAAGAGCTTTGGGCATATGCTCGGAAAGAGTGTGCGCATATACGCAGGTCATTTCCTTTGCTGTATAGGCATTGATAATACCGCCGATTTCATCCATTTCAACGGCAATATCAAGAGACGAACGCTTTTGAGAGCCTCTGAAAAGCATATGCTCAATAAAATGCGATGTGCCCGCTGTTTCGGGTGTTTCAAACGCCGAACCGCTTGCTATCCACACGCCCATCGAGCATGTTTTGACCCTGTCCGTTTTTTCGGTAACGATTCTCAGACCGTTATCCAAATTCAGAATTTTTGCTTTGTTTTCCATTTATACCAACCTGTTATTCCTGCAGATTTTCGAATGTGAGGGTATCCGCACCGAGAGTAATCCTGTCACCCGTTTTGATGAACGCCTTTTTCTCAATCTGTTTGCCGTTAAGAAGCACACCTGCCTGAGATTTGACATCCGCAACATACCATCCGTCTTTGGCGCAAACCACAACGGCATGAAGCCTTGAAACCGTAGGGTCCGTCAGAACGATATCGCATTTCTTGTTTCTTCCGATTGAGGTTTCACGCGTGACGAGCTGATACACCTCTCTTTGCGGTGTGTTATGTATCAGCTTTGCGCTTCCGAGTGAAGGCGGTCTGCGTCTGAGAAGGGCAACAATACACTGAAAAAATATAATCAGCGCCAACGCAGGCAGAATATATCTTGATAAATACAGAATATCTTCAAACATATTTTTTCTCCTTATATACACTTATACAGATACAATGATATTATTATTTTTAAAAAAAGTCAATTAATAATATATAAATAATATACTTAATTTATTAATATTTTTAGTGTCTTTCAGTTTTTATTGTGTTATACTAATGGTAATAATAGATTATTATGCCCTATAGGAGAGAAAACAGTGTTTGAACAGATAATCAATGTTGACAGAATGGAGCAGGCGGTCAGCCTTTTCGGCTCCTTTGACGAAAACATCAAGCTGATTGAAAAAGAATTTTCAGTCGGCGTTATCAGCCGCGGCTCCGAGCTCAAGGTGACGGGAGATGCCGAAAATGTTCAGAAAGGCGTGCGCGCCATCAACGGTCTGCTGACTCTCATAAACAAGGGCGAATCACTCAGCGATCAGAATGTTCGCTATGTTCTCTCTTTGGTCAATGACGGCAACGAGGATAAGCTCGACAAAATGGCGGCAGACTGCGTATGCATCACCTCAAAAGGCAAGCCCGTCAAGCCCAAGACCCTCGGCCAGAAAAAATATATTGAAACCATCCGCAAAAATACGGTAACCTTCGGCATCGGCCCTGCAGGTACAGGTAAAACCTATCTTGCCGTTGCGATGGCGGTCACTGCTTTCAGAGCAAAGGAAATCAACCGCATAGTCCTCACCCGACCTGCCGTTGAAGCGGGCGAAAAGCTCGGCTTCCTGCCCGGCGACCTTCAGCAGAAGGTTGACCCCTACCTGCGTCCGCTTTATGATGCGCTGTTTGATATGCTCGGCGCAGAAAATTTTCAGAAGCATCAGGAGAGAGGCGATATCGAGGTTGCACCTCTTGCATATATGCGAGGCAGAACCCTTGACGACAGCTTCATTATCCTTGACGAAGCGCAGAATACCACGCCCGAACAGATGAAGATGTTCCTGACCCGACTCGGCTTCAACTCGAAAATGGTTGTTACTGGCGATATTACACAGATAGACCTGCCTGACGGAAAGCGCTCGGGTCTCAAGGAAGCGGTTCGCATCCTCAAAAACATTGAGGATATCGGAACGGTCAGGTTCAATGAAAAGGATGTAGTACGCCACAGACTTGTTCAGGATATTATCAAGGCTTACGAAAAGCAGGAGGAGGAACGCAGCAGAAAATGAGCAAGGTTAAAGTTATAATCTCAAACGAACAGAACGAATTCAGAATTCCGACAGGTGTGCGAATGCTTGTTCGCCGCTGCTGCACAGCCGTTCTTGTTCAGGAAAATTTTACCGACCCCGCAGAAATAAGCGTGACTTTTGTTGACGATAACGAAATCCACAGACTCAACAGGGAGTTCCGAAACATTGACCGCGCAACAGACGTTCTTTCGTTCCCTCTCGGCGAAAACGGATTTTACGATACCAACATCGACACAGGCGCAAAGCTCCTTGGCGATATCGTTATATCTATCCCCCACGCCGTTGACCAGGCAGACAGATACGGTCATTCTCTTCAGCGCGAAATCGGATTTCTGACGGTTCATTCGATGCTCCATCTTCTCGGCTATGACCATGTCAACGGCGGAATTGAAAGCGTTCGCATGAGAGAAAAAGAAGAGACCGTTCTGACTCAGATGGGTCTGAAAAGAAATTCCAGCTACTATATGGATGATGAGAACATATGAAAAGTTTTATTAAAAGCTTCGGCTATGCATTCAGAGGAATCGCTTACTGCATCGGCAAAGAACGCAACCTGCGCGTTCACCTTTGCTTCCTTGTGTATATGTTCGGCTTTCTGACCGTTCATGATTTTTTTGATGTTTCAAAAACACAGTTTGCAATCCTTGCCGCTGTCAGCGCGCTTGTAATTTCGCTCGAGCTTGTCAACACGGGAATCGAAAAAGCGGTTGACCTTGCGGCAGGCGAAAAAATTCTTCCGTTTGCAAAAATCGCAAAAGACGCCGCGGCAGGCGCGGTGCTTGTTGCCGCAATCGGAGCGGTTGCCGTAGGGCTTATCATTCTTTATCAGCCCGATGCATTCTCGGCAATGCTTGAATATTATAAAAATAACATACCCGAATTTATCCTGCTTGCTGCAACGGTTGCTCTCAGCTTCGTTTTTGTTTTTGCAGGACCGTCGGGTATTCTCGGATTTATTAAAAAGAAAAAATAAGGAGCTTAAAATGACTAAAACCGCTTTTGTTGCCATCGTCGGTTGTCCCAACGTCGGCAAATCCTCGCTTCTTAACAAAATGCTCGGGCAGAAGGTAGCAATCGTTACCCAGAAGCCCCAGACAACAAGAACAAAAATTATGGGTGTTCTGACCCTTGGCGAAACTCAGCTTGTTTTCACCGATACTCCGGGTTACCACCGCCCCAAAACAAAGCTCGGCGAAAAAATGATAAAAGCCGTGGGCGACGGTATCGCAGGTGTTGACGCCTGCCTTTTCGTAACAGAGCCCGAGGGTGAAATCCGCGAAGCCGAGCTTGAGCTTCTCAAGCGTCTCAAGGCTGAAAAAGCGCCCGTTGTTCTTGCAATTAATAAAATCGATACCGTAAAGCAAAAAGAAAAAATCATGGAAAAGATTCTCGCTTTTTCATCAATTTATGAATTTGAAGCGGTAATCCCCGTAAGCGCACTCAAAGAGGAAAACATTGATGTTCTTATCGAAGAGCTCAAAAAGCTTTCGTATGATTCGGTTCACTTTTTCCCCGATGACACTCTCACCGACCAACCCGAAAGAGTTCTTGCAGGCGAAATCATCAGAGAAAAAATGCTTCTGCTTCTTGATAAAGAGGTTCCCCACGGAATCGCTGTCAGCATTGAAAAAATGCGCGAAAGACCTGCAGGCGATATAATGGATGTTGAAGCAACCATATACTGCGAGAGAGACTCCCACAAAGGCATCATCATCGGTAAAAAAGGCGAGATGCTCAAGAAAATCTCTTCAAGAGCAAGAGCCGATATGGAGAACTTTTTCCAGTGTAAAATCAATCTTCAGTGTTGGGTAAAGGTCAAGGAAGGCTGGCGCAACAGAGAAGGTCTTATCCATAATTTCGGTCTCGATTAAATTCCGTTTTCTCCCATATATAAAACCTGCTTTGCGGGTTAACTTATAATCGGGAGAGTGATTTGATGGATAAAAATCAGGCATGGCGTAAATTTTCAAAATCGGGCGCAATAGAGGATTATCTTGAATTCCGCAATATTGCCGCCGCAGTCCCTTCGGAGGCTGAAATAAATGAGAATGAATACAGACGCTCTTGTGCTGAGGGTAACGGACACAGGCGAAAGTGACCGCCTCGTGACTCTTCTGACCGCCGAATACGGCGTTATCAGAGCCTTTGCAAACAGAGCTAAAAAAATAAACAGCAAAATGCACGGCGCAACCCAGTCTCTCTGTTACGGCGATTTCTCAATCTACCGCAGCAGAGACAGCTACATAATTGACGACGCCGTTGCCAAAGAAGTTTTTTTCGGGCTTCGGGAGGATATTGAAAAGCTTGCACTTGCGCAGTATTTCTGTGCACTTTCTGCAGAGCTTGTTCCCGAAATGGAGCCTGCAAAGGATATACTCAGAGTTATTCTGAACTCCCTGCACCTTCTCGAAACAAAGCGCAGAAGCTGCGATTTTCTCAAAGCCGTAACTGAACTCAAGCTGCTCTCGCTTTCGGGATTCATGCCCGACCTCACATGCTGCCCTCATTGCGGTGAAGTGCCTTCGGGCGAAGTCTTTTTCAACATTTCAGAAGGCTGCATATGCTGCAAAAACGCAGGCTCGGGAGCAGACAAAATCAACCCAACGGTTCTTGCCGCCATGCGCCATATCTGTTCAAGCCCCATTGAAAGAATCTATTCTTTCTCCTTGCCTGCAGACGACGAAAAAAGACTCATGCAGGTCTGCGAAAGATTTCTTCTGTCGCAAACGCGCAGGTCATTCAAGACTCTGGACTTTTATAAATCGGTAATTATATAATTAATTATAATTAAATCAATTTCAGAAAGGAAAGACAAAATGAACTCAGCATTTTTCCACAAGCTGTTCGGAACAACTCCGGGCAAAGGCGTTCAGCCCAAGGAAGCTCTTGCTTACAGCATCGCGGGCTTCGGTCAGAACTTTATCTGCACCATCATCGGTTCGTATCTGACAATCTTCCTCACTGACGCTCTTCTCTTCGGCGCTGAAGGCGTTACCGTCGGCACCGTTACAGGCTCCATGGCTGTTGCATATCTTATGCTCGGCACCCGCATTTTTGACGCTTTCAATGACCCCATCATGGGTTCAATCGTTGACAAAACAAGAACAAAATGGGGCAAATGCCGTCCTTACCTTAAATGGATGGCAATTCCCATCGCTATCATGACGATTGCATGCTTCCTGCCCGTTTTCCAGGCAAAAGCAACATCTTCATTCATCATCATCGCAATCATCTATGTTATCTGGAGCGTTGTTTATACAATTGCTGATGTTCCTTACTGGGGACTCTCAACCTGCCTTACCAACGACACCGTTGTCAGAGGCAACATCCTTACCGTTGCCCGTATGTTCTGCACCGTAGGCGCAGGTATCGTTACCATTTTCGTTCCCATCATCACAAACGGAATCACCGCAAAGTTTAAGTATACAGCTGATGACATCGGTCTCATTCTCACAGATAAGGCTGATGCAATCGCAAAGATGGCTATCAATCAGGGCATCACTGCCGAAGAAGCAGCACAGAGCTTTGTAGGCACAGTCAAAGCAGGCATGGAGCTCAATAACGCTGACACACTCAAGATGATATATTTCATCTGCGCAGTTGTTCTTGTTGTTGCCGCTATCCCCATGTTCTTCTACGGCTTCAAGAACACCAAGGAGCGCTTCACTGCTGATGATAATCCTCCCTCATTCGGCCATAACCTCAAGCTCCTCTTCAAGAACAAAGAGCTTCTTCTCATCGTTCTTTCAGGTATTCTCGGCGGTGCAAGAATGGTTTATTCTTACACAGGCGGTCTTTATTTCGCAAAATATGTTCTTCAGAATGAAGGCTTATACAGCCTTATCACTCTTCTGGTTGTTCCCGGCGGACTTGTTGCTTCGGTTCTCGTTCCCTGGATGTCAAAGAAGTTCACAAAGAAATGGTCTTATATCGTTGTTCACCTCTTCGGCGGCGTTGTAATGGCTGTTATGTATTTCGTTGGCTATGACGCACCCTGGAAGCTCATCGTTGCAGCTATCGGTCTTGTCCTTCTCGGCATTCCTCAGGGCGTTAACAACATCATTACATACGCTATGATCGGCGACACTGTTGACTATCTTGAATGGAAAACAGGCGAAAGAGGCGAAGGCATCTGCTTTGCAATGCAGACTCTTATCAATAAAATCGGTATGGCTGTCGGCGCATTCATCGGCGTTATCTCCTTTGCTGCCGCAGGCATCAATTCCGAAACAGGCTTTATCTCCGCTGAAGGCGCAAACACCCTTTGGAACATGCTTGTTCTTTCAGGCGTAATCAGCATGTTCGGCTGCGCAATTCCCATGTTCTTCTATACAATTACCGAAAAGAAGCAGAAGGAAATGGTTGCTGAAATCGAAGCAAGAAAAGTCACAAAATAATCCGCAATAAAACATCAGCCCCCGTAATGCGTGCATTGCGGGGGTTCATTTTCGGCTCAGTATAAAAAGCCACATAATATCTGCCGCGAGAAGAAACGCTATCTGCCACCCTTTTTGAAAAGTTATTTCTGTCACCCCCTCTTATTTTCTGTATGTGAAAAATGATGATTTTTGTCAAATAAACCACAAAATATAGCTTTTTGATATATTTTGTTCACTATTCACAAAAATATTTTCTAATGTTACATAAAAAGTTGTTGACAAAATTCAAATTTTGGCTTATTATATTCCGTAAGAGGATTTTGAGAGGTCTTATAATGCCCGAAAACATAAAAAGTTTATCTGATGAAGAGCTTGCCCGCCTCGCCGCTGACGGCGATGACGAATCCATGGCGCTGCTGATTTCAAAAATCATGCCCATCGCCAGAGCAAAGGCTGTTAAACACGGCAGCCCCCGCCTTTCATCCGATGACCTTGTTCAGGAAGGCATGCTCGGTTTTCTCGATGCCGTCAAAACCTTTCAGATTGAAAAAGGCGTTCCTTTTAAATCATATGCCGAAACCTGCATAAATAACCGCATTCTTTCAGCGGTCAGGGTTAACCTGAATCTTAAGAACGCAGCTCTCACAAACGCTGTTTCCATCGAAGAAGAAACAGACAAGCTCCTTCTTGAAAGCGGCGACCCCGCGGTTATCATCGCCGGAAACGACGGTTCGGAATACCTCAAAAAGATAATCGCCTCGAGTCTTTCCGAATTTGAAAGACAGGTTATCGAGCTTCGGCTTCTCGATAAAAGCTATGCCGAAACAGCTGTTCTGCTTAATTGCAGCGAAAAAGCTGTTGATAATGCATTGCAGAGAATCCGAAAAAAAATCCGTTCAAAAATCTGAAATCTTCTCAGGAAGTTTCAATATGCCCCCGTAGCTTAAAGCAGAGCGTTGTTAATCAAAGGTGACGGTGCGATTCCGTCCAGGGCGAAAAAATACTTTTTCAAGCGAGGTTAAAATCATGTACGAAGACAAAACTCTCATCTGTAAGGAATGCGGCAACGAATTCGTTTTCACAGCCGGCGAACAGGAATTCTATGCCGAAAAAGGCTTTGTAAACGAGCCCCAGCGTTGCAAGGCTTGCAGAGATGCACGCAAGAATGCAACTCGTGGCGAGCGTGAGTGGTTTGAAGCAACCTGCGATTCCTGCGGTGGAGTTGCAAAGGTTCCCTTTAAGCCGCGTGAGGACAGACCTGTTTACTGCAGCGAATGCTTTGCAAAGAAGCAGGAAGAAGCATAATCCGAATTAAAATTTATGCTGATAAAGGGTTGCCTTCGGGCAGCCCTTTTAATCATTTATAAAGCAAAAGCCGATGCTTGATGCATCGGCTTTTTTCAATAATAATATCTTGTTGTTTCTTCTTCATAAAACCCGCTGTTTTCTTCCGTCGGGTCATCGTCGTAATATTCGTTTTCAGTGTTTTCCTCGGTTTCATCCCGATAGCCGGGTGTGAGGAATCCTCCGATATTATAAGACGGAATCTCAATCTGCGGAATAGTAACTTCGGGGATAAAGCTGAGAATGTTTCTTGTTGACTCTTCTTCGTCCGAGTCCTCATATGCCTTCCTTGTTCCGAGAGCAAGATCTATTGCCGAAACATGGGTCTCCTCATCAATAACTATATTTGTCTGATCGTAAAGTGCAAGCTGAAGCTCTCTTGCCGCTTTGACATAGTCAACAATCCATACATCAAGATTGCCCGTATAGGTTCTGTATCCCGTGAAGCCCATTCTTGTTTCTTCAGACGGCGCAACCTGACTGACTATATCGAATTTCAGCCAGCCCTCGGTTATCGCCTTTGAGCCGAGCGACAATATTTCGCTCTCCGTATAGTTTGTTGTTACATACGGGAGGAATTTATCAATAGCATCGTTGAGGTCGGAAAGCGATGATTCCTTTACGCTTGAAATCAGCGCTGTTATAAGCCTTCTCTGGCGCTCTGTTCGTTCAGGCTCGCCGTCAAGCTTTCTGATTCTGGCAAATACAAGAGCATGCTCGCCGTCAAGATTGACGCTCGGACCGCTTTCAAAGCCCTTCATTTTCGTTGTGCGGTTCATGAAATTGGCTTCCGCATCGGTAACCATAACATTTACACCGCCGAGTTCATTAACAGCGTTTATAAACGAACGGTAGTTAATGGAAACAAAATGGTCAATGCGGATTTTATAGTTATCCGAAAGAACCTCCATCAGCTTCGCCGCGCCGCCCCATGAATAGGAATGGTTGGTCTTATCATATCTGTCCTGACCCTCGATGTTCATATAGGTGTATGAGTCTCTGAGGAATGAAGTCAGTATTATTTTTTTTGTTTTCTTGTTGACGGTTACGAGCATTGTTGAATCCGAGCGGTGAGAGCCGTCTTCATCATCCTCGCCGATAAGCAGAACATTGATAACATTCTTGCTGTAAAGCTGATCTCCGCCGTTTGTTGCCCAGCTTTTTATCAGATCCTTAACGGAATCAGCGTTTTCAATGTCACTTATCTGCTGAAAATTCAGATTTTCTTCCTCATAGTAGAAGGTTGCATTGGGGTTGCCGCCAAGACCGTCGCTGTAATTCAACTTATTGAACTTGGTTCTGATAAGAAAAGTAACAGCACCTGAAACAACAAGAACAATGCAGAGAATGAAGCATAAAACCGCAATTAATGTTTCCTTTGCTTTACTTTTTTTTCTGGCTTTTTTCGGATTGCTGCTGCTGGAGATATCCTCATATCCATCCGATTTCTTTCGCTTTTCGTTCAAAGGTACCACCTGTTAACAGATAATGAATATCCGTAAATTTTTTCTGAATTATATTATAACACCATATAACACAAAAGTTAACATTTATTGGAAACTTTATGTTAACTTTTTGTTAACTGACCGTATTCGCTTTGAGATAAGCTGTGCTTACCCATCCGACATGTCCGTTGTAGCTTACCTTAGCCCAACCTTCAACGGACTCGGTAACCGTAACAACCGTATTGCAGGGAATTTCAATAAGAATATCGCTGCCTGTTGAAGCATCGGAACGGAGATTAAGTCCGCCGCCGCTCTTTGTTGTCACCACATAATCACCTGCGGGAATGGGTTCTTCAAGCTGAACAACGGGTTTCATTTCGCAGCTGAAATAAACCTCACCCTCCTCAAGGGGTTGACAGTAAGCCTCATACATTTCGCTGACGGTAACCAGCTTATAGCCCTCGTTCACAAGCTTGGGAATAAGGATTTCGCTGAGGTCTGCTGTGAATTCGTAAATATCATGCATCAGAATTATATCGCCGCTTTTAACATTCGACATAACATGGTTAATGATATCATTCATTTCCTTCTGACGCTGTTCCTGACTTCTCGGCTTGCCCGAAACATCCTTGTGACGCCAGTCGTTTGTATCAATCGACCACTGAATCAAGGGCATGCCAACCTTATCGGTGACACCCTTATATTTTCCGCCGGGCGCACGGAGAAGCTCGACTTCAACGCCGAATTCGCTTTTGATTTTTTCGTTAACTTTATTTATCTGGGTGCTTCGTTCCGAAGCGCTGATTTCATTAAGATACTTATGGCTGTAGGTATGGTTAGCGATTTCGCATCCCATTCCGACTGCGCGGCGGATTGAATCTGCACCGCTGTCGATTCTGTTACCAACGATGAAAAAGGTTGCAACAGAATTATTCTTTTCAAGTGCGTTGAGAATTCTGTTTGTTGTTGACGGATTGGGACCGTCATCATAGGTAAGAGCAATCAGCTTCTCCGTTGACGGCTTGGGCTGCGTTGTTTTTTCAGGTACGGTATGACCGTCATTTCCGCCAACACCGATATACTCGCTTGTTTCATTGGATGCTGTGCTGTTTTCATCAATATTCTTATCCGTTGAGCATGAGGCAAAAACAAAAACGGAGCAAAGAATGAGCGAAATTACGGTCAGCAAAAGCTTTTTCTTTCGCATCTAAAAATCCCCCTTAAATATAATATCCTGACAAATATATTATAATACCGATGTTTTATCTGTTTTTTAAAACAAAAAAATAATCCGAAAAGAAATGGTGTTGATGAAAAAAGCGGAGCATCCTTGGTGGATACTCCGCCGAACTATTCAATTAAATTCTTGCGCTAATTTAATCAAATAAGCGTTAGCAAAGCTAAAACTTAAATTAGTTCTTCTTTGTGCAAACGAAAGCAGCTGCAGCAGCTACTGAAACAGCAGCGAAAACAGCGATGCCTACGGGAGCAGAACCTGTTTCAGGTGTTTCTGCGGGCTCTGTAACGAATGCATCAGGTGTGTACCAGCTGAGGATCTTTTCCTTGAGAGCATTGATGAGATCCTGGATACCGGGAAGCTCAACGCCTTCAAAGAGACCTTCAAGCTCAGCAACAAGGCCGTCAACCTTACCTGAAGTTGTGCCCTTTACAAGACCGTCAAGGAACTCAACAATCTTGATAACAACAGTTTCAACATCAGCCCACTGAGTCATACCAGCCTTAGCAAGCTCAACGATAGCGTTGAGAACTTCCTTAACGGTAAGGTCAATGTAGTCTTTTTCTGTTGCAGCTTCTGTGGGGCAAACATGGTCAGCAAGGAGTTCGCCTTCTGCGAGTGTTGAACCGCAGAGACCGCACTTTGCATTCTCGTGAAGAACAGTTGCTTCGGGAACGTTAACATCGATGTCGATGTTTGTGTCGCCAGCAGCTTCTGTTGTTGTCTCAGCAGCAGCAGTTGTTGTTTCGCCGTCAGCGAAAGCCATAGCGCTACAGGAGAGAGCCATTACAAGAGCAAGAGCAATTGCAAGAATCTTTTTCATTTCGAACCATTCCTTTCATTTTTTATTGCAAGAGCAACAATTGTTATCTTATATTACCACATTACCGCCGTTCTGTCAATAACTTTTCATCTAAAAATGAACTGTTATACAGTTATAAATGTATAAATTATTAACAGAACTACGGAACACGGACTATAAGTTATGTTATCTTCGGCTTATTTGAAGCAGTCGTGATATACGGTTGACCAAAGGAACCATACATCTGCACCGCTCTGATAGTAAGAGTCATCAACAAGCTGGTTTGATGCGTTGCCTGAAGCTCTTACGAAGCCTGTTTTTCTGAGTTCCTCAACAAAGAGGTTTGCCATTTCGGTATCCTTGAAGGTGATTCTGCCCTTCATCTTAAGCTCAGTTCTGGGCCATGTGTACTTTGTGAGCTGGCCTTTAACGAAGCCTGTGGGCCACCAATACTTATCATAGGGTCTTGAGAAGACCTTCTTATAGTGACCGTTATTGCCTTCTGCCCAGTAGCAGTCCATTGACATATAGAGCCAGTCGGACTTATCTGCGCAGTTATAGTGGTTGATGTCTGTAACAGCGCCGCTGTTTACGCCTTCTTCAGCTGTGTAGAGGCCGATTTCGGCACCGACAAGAAGCCAGCCGTACTGACCTTTCCAAAGCTGGATCATCCAGTCCTTGCCGCCATAGTTGAAACGGATACGAACCTGGTCGATGAACATAGCGGTCAGAGGAGCCATCTGGTCATAAACTTCGTTATATCCTGCACTCTTCTGCCAGCAGTCCTTATCGTCGGTATAATAATAGCCGTCGCCTTCGTTGCTGTATCTGTAGCCAAGAACCTGATTGCCGTCCTCATCGATCAGATCCTTTACGTTAAGACCTGATTCGGTATCTTTATAGTTGGGGTTTGCACCGTTGCCGCCGCCTGCATTGTCATTGTTATTGTTGTTGTTTGCATTGGGCTTGCTTGACGGAACAGGCTTGTTGGATGAGGGCTTGTTATCGGGGTTAACCGCATCCTGAGTTGCGTTGAGAACTGTCTCTGCTACCGAGGGAAGAGAAGTATCAACCGAAGGAGCCTCAAAATTGTAGGTGGGATACTGAGCATCTGTTGCTGTGGGACGTTCATAGTTTGTTGTGGGCTGAGTCACTTCTTCCTTGTTCATGAAGCCGGGAAGAATAAGAGCTGCAGCTGTTGCAGCAACAATAACAATTATTGCGCTGACTGCGATAATGATAATCTTCTGTGTCGATTTATTCATCGCCTTTACCTCTTTTCCTTTCTAAAGTCCGTTATTTTGCGTTATCTGACATCCTGCCAGATGAAAATTACATCTTCGCCGTGGATTTTATATGTATCTTTAACAGTAGGATCAAACTTTGAAACGCTTGTAAATCCTTTCTGTGAAAGTGCGTCTGCAAATGCCTGCGACATTTCTTCATCCTTGAAAGTAATTCTGCAAAGAACTCTGAGAGGATCCGAGTCCTTCTTGTCTGCAAGCTGACCGAAAACGAAGCCTGTGGGCCACCAGTGGAGCGAATAGGCTCTGGTAAGCTGGGGAATATAATTGCCGTTTCCTGCTTCATCCCAAAGGATTGTCATTTCCATGTTGAGCCAGTCTTCGTATTCCGCGCAGTTGTAATGACCGATTGCGCTTACAGAGCCCTTGGGTCTTGTATAAAGGCCAACCTCACCGCCGACAGTTCCCATCTCACCGGAAATATACTGACCTTTCCAGATCTGAACCATGTAATCCTTGTCGCCGTAATTGAAGTGCATTCTTGCGGTATCGATGCTGAAGTCGATAAGCTGGGCGCCCCAGTCATAAAGACGGTTATAGCCGAAGTTTGCCTGAACGCATGCAGGGTCTGTATCGTCGTTATATATGTACTCCTTCGTGCCGTAAACCTTATAGCCGAGGCTGTTGAGTCCGGCAAAGGACATATCCTTGGGAAGCGAACCGCTTGTGTTTGACGGAGGCGGAGTAATCGCCGAACCATGCGACATGTTGTCCTCATTGAGCTGAGGGATGGTTACGCCCTCTTCTTTATCAACAACAACGGGAGCCTTTGAAGGCGGCTCTGTAACAGGATTTGTTGCAGAAACAAGTTCAGTTGTTGTTTCGGGCTGAGTTGAAGGAATCAGGAAATCAGTGATAGCCTCTTCCGTTCTCTCTGTAACCTCGTTGAAAATGTTGCTTTGTGTCTGAGTATCTTCTGTTTTAATAAGGCCTGAGCTGTTCGCTTTAAGAATAAGCGCACACACAACAGCAACAAGGCTGACTGCAAGAACGCTGACCGCGATTACGATAGCGTTTGAGCTTTTTTTCTCCATTTTCTTCCTCCTTCATCGGAATACCGTTTCTCTTTTTCGGACTTTATTCGGAATATCCCCTTTTTATTCGCCGAAACGCGACTTTTCTCTCACTTGTTTTTTGTCAAACCTTGCTTTCCGCAAGGTTTGACTGGTGGAGATGGCGGTAATCGAAACCGCGTCCGAAAAATCTCTGCAGGGACTTTCTACGAGTGTATCCCGTCTTTTAGTATTCCCTCCCGCAAGCGCCGGTGGGCAGGCTCATGCGTTCGGTAGACAGATTATTCATGACGGGCTATCCGCCGTTACCCGTTCACGTTCACTGCTGATCGACGCCTCTTATGCGGCCGCAGTCCTCCGCACAGAGACGGCTGCTTAGTTAAGCGGCGAGAGCAACTTTATTGTTGTCGTTTAATTTTGAAAATTGCGGATTTTATAGCGGTCCCGCACCGCTACTCGCTTATCCGGGCTCGGATTCCCCGTCGAAATCCTTTCATCCCCATATATTAATTCAGAATTCGGAATGCGAAATTCGGAATTACGAATTATTCTGTGTTTTTGTTATAGATACAAGTATCTTTATAAGCTCTTCGCAATCCTTTTGCATACTGCCGAACTCTTCGTTGGTAATATATCCGCTTTCATGCAAAAGCTCAAGCCAATATTCGGTCTCGCTGCACTCTTTCAAGGATATATTCATTTTAGAATAAAAATCCGGCTTGCTTTGCGCTCTTATTGCCTCTCTTACATTTGCCCCGATGCTTGTTCCGCTTTTTAAAACCTGATTTGCAACAGGCAATATACGGAAATTTTCAGTCAGATATTGATATAGCCTTATTATTCTCAAAGCAAAGGATTTGCTTTTATCAACAATAATATTATCGTTTTTCATCTGCATTTACCTGAATCAATTCCGAATTCCGCATTATGAATTCCGAATTGACATCGCTCTGTCAATATTGCGCTGGGCATCTTTCTTGGCAGCAACCTCGCGCTTGTCATAGAGCTTTTTACCTTTGCAGAGCCCGATTTCAACCTTTGCTCTGCCCTTTTTGAAATAAACGCTCAGAGGAACTATTGCAAGGCCCTCCTGCTTGACCTGAGCATGAAATCTTCTGATTTCGCGTTTGTGAAGCAGCAGACGTTTTGTTCTCAAGGGATCGCGGTTGAAGATGTTTCCCTGCTCATAGGGGCTGATATGCATGCCGTTGACAAACATTTCGCCATCTTTTACAAAGCACCATGAATCCTTAAGATTGATTTTGCCCTGACGGATGGATTTGACCTCCGTGCCGAAAAGCTCAAGACCTGCCTCCAGCTTTTCAAGGACAAAATAATCGTGATATGCTTTTTTATTCTGGGCAACGATTCTGATGCCGCTGTCTTTTTCCATAAGTGTACCTCTGCATCGCCACACTCGGAGGCGATTATAACATACATTAAATTAGTGTGTCAATATGAAATAATTGTTGCACAGAAAATCAGATTTTTTTATTTTGTGCAAAATTGACAATCAAATACTTATTATCGGATAAAAACAATTCCGCTTTTATCCTCAATAACCGTTATCGGCTGCCGTAAGTTCTCTTTTTTGCATAAAAATCTTTTTTCTGTTTTTTCTCGGCAGCCTCTTTCTTTGCCGCAGCGGCTCTCTTTGCCTTCACTCTCGAAAGGGGCTTACCTTTTTTTGCGGGCTTCTTCTTTGTTTCCTTGCCGAGGTCGGGATTTTCTTTGTAGAAAACAATGCTTCCGCCGATAACCTGAATAACCTCGCTGCCGGTTGCGGCTGCAAGCTTATCGGCAAACTCTCTGGGAGTTTCGGGGGCACTTTCAAGAAGAACCTTGATTTTTATAAGTTCCCTTTTGCGCAGTGCATCGGAAACCTGAGCGATGAGAGCATCCGAAATGCCGCCCTTTCCTATCTGGAAAAGGGGTTCAAGGGAATTCGCCTGAGCCCTGAAGCCTGCTCTTTCTTTGCCTGTCATTCCTTTATCTCTCCAATCTGTTTTGCGATTTCGCGGACTGCCTTGCCTCTGTGGCTGATGGCATCCTTTTCTTCTGCGGTAAGCTGAGCCATTGTTTTCTCACCGTTATATTCAACAGGATAGAACATCGGGTCATATCCGAATCCGCCGTCACCTATAAGGCTGTGGCCGATATAGCCTCTGCATTCGCCTCTTGCCGTAAGCTTTCTGCCGTCGGGATAAACGCAGCATACGACGCTTACATAAGCCGCGCCTCTTTCGGAATCGGGTACACCGTCAAGCTCTCTGAAAATCTTTGCGTTGTTAGCATCGTCGTCGCAGGGCTCACCGGCATACCTTGCCGAATAAACTCCGGGAGCTCCGTTGAGATAATCAACAGCTATGCCCGAATCGTCAGCGATGCAGGGCATACCGCTCTCTCTGCAGCCGCTTTCCGCCTTGAGAAAAGCGTTTTCCTCAAAGGTTGTGCCTGTTTCCTCAACATCGGAAAGCACAACTCCCGCTTCCTCCGCAAGAAGAACTCTTATGCCCAGAGGTGCAAGAATGCGCTGGAGTTCATCTCTTTTTTTCATATTGTGGGTTGCGATGATATAATCCATAGTTTTATTATTCCTCGTCTTTTTCTTCTTCAAACAAACCCTCTGCAAAAGCAGCAGGCTCGAAGGGTCTCAAATCGTCGATGCCTTCGCCGACACCGATAAACTTTACGGGCACCTTGAGGTCGTTCTTGATTGAAAGAACAACGCCGCCCTTTGCCGTACCGTCAAGCTTTGTGAGGATAATGCCCGTTATTTCGGCAACATCCTTGAATTCTTTTGCCTGATTGACGGCATTCTGACCTGTTGTTGCATCGAGAACAAGGAGTATTTCTCTGTCAGCATAGGGAAGCTGACGGTCAATAACTCTGTAAATCTTGGCAAGTTCTTCCATGAGGTTCTTTTTGTTATGAAGTCTGCCTGCGGTGTCGCAGATGATGATATCTGCATTTCTTGCCTTACCTGCGCTGATTGTATCGAAAACAACGGCGGCAGGGTCTGCGCCTTCCTTATGCTTTACGATATCAACGCCTGCGCGGTCTGCCCAGATTTCAAGCTGGTCTATGGCGGCAGCTCTGAATGTATCAGCCGCGCCGAGAATAACTTTTTTGCCCTCATCCTTGAACATCGCAGCCATCTTGCCTATAGAGGTCGTTTTGCCTACACCGTTGACGCCGATGACAAGGATAACCGAGGGAACGGTTATCATGTCAATTTCTTCGCCGCCGCTGAGAAGCTCCGCAACAATATTCTTGATTTCTTTCTTTACATCCTTAATTCTGTGGAGATTCTTTTTGAAAACGGAATCCTTGAGTCTTTCAACGATTTCCGTTGCCGTATTGACTCCGACATCCGCCATGACAAGAATTTCTTCGAGGTCCTCGTAAAACTCATCGTCAACTTCATTTTTGCCGTAAAGCGCAGCGTTGATTGCGCCCGACATGCTGTCTCTCGTCTTTTTCAGACCGCGGTTAATTTTTTCAAAAAAGCCCATTGTGTACCTCTATATATAAAATGTATTCGGAAATTACTGCTCTTTGGTGTTTTTGATTATGTTGTCGATTGTTTTCTTGAGCGAGGAATCCTTCTGGATTTCCTGCGCAACAAGCTCGGCGGAATAGAGAATGGTTGTTCTGTCTCTGTTGCCGAAATATTCGCTTATCTGCTTCTGGGTAAGCTCGGTTGTGTTTCTGACAATATAAATCGCAACCTGTCTCGCCTTTGCGGTTTTTGCATCCTTTTTCTTTGAGATGATATCAACCTGCGGTACGCCGAAGGTTCTTGCCGTTTCGCTGATAATCTTGTTGACAATAACCTCAACGGGTCTGCTGTCATTCATGATATCCTTGATTGCATTCTGTGCCATGGCAAGGTTTATTGCCGCGCCTTCAATATTGACAAGAGCATTGATCTTTTTGACGGCGCCTTCAAGCTGACGGATGTTTGATTTGATTTTATCCGCAACAAACTGAACAACATCATCGGGAAGATCAAGGCCGAGCGTGTTGGCTTTGCGCTGGATGATAGCCATTCTGGTTTCAACATCGGGCGGCTGGATATCCGCAATAAGTCCCCACTCGAAACGGTTCTTCAGACGGTCATCGAGAACCTCGATATCCTTGGGCGAGCTGTCCGATGTAAGAACTATCTGCTTGCCTGCCTGAGTAAGCGCATTGAATGTATGGAAAAATTCTTCCTGAGTTGATGTCTTGCCTGCAATGAACTGAATATCGTCAACGAGAAGAACATCGCAGTTCCTGTATTTTTCGTGGATTTCGTTCATTTTATTCTTGTTGATTCCGCCGACGATAAGGTTAACGAACTCCTCACCTCTTGTGAAGATGATATCTGCATCGGGATTCTTTGCAAGAATTTCTGTGCTGATAGCTTTGAGAAGATGGGTTTTGCCCAGACCCGAGTTGCCGTAGATGAAAAGCGGGTTATAGGCAACGCCTGGAGCCGCTGCAACAGCCTGAGCCGCTGCATGAGCAAATCTGTTTGATGAGCCTACAACAAAGGTTTCGAATGTGTTCTGCTCTATGCTGATAACCGAACCGTTGGTTTTTTCTTCATTCTGCTTCTGTGCTTTTGCCGCAGCTTCTTCGGGGTCAATGAGAACAACCTCAATTTCAAAGCCCATAACCGCCTTAAAAGCATCCTTCAGCTCCGAATAAAACTGCTGCTCAATGATTTTTTTCATGAAACTGCTTGCCGCAATTTCAACCTTAGTGCCGTCAAAGCTGAGAATATCAAGGGGCTTGAACCATATCTCATAAATAACTTCTCCGACGCTTTTTTTCAGGTGTTCACACACCAATTGCCACATATCCTTAACGGATTCCATTAATTAACAACCTTCCTCTTTATACTGTTATTATCTATTACGGTAATGCAATCGGAACCGTGCAACCTCTTTAAAACGATACTATTGCATTTTACTGATAATGATACATAATAGAGTTTATCACAACACTTCGTTTTTTTCAAGCAAAAAGATACGAAATTTAACTTAATTGAAAAAAATGTTGACATTCTGGTCCAAGCTGTTATATAATGTGTATTCCGAGGGGTATTTTACCCTTGTTTAGTTATGCCCGATAATCGGTTCTCTGCTCCGCGCAGATGCCGAAAGAATCCAAAAGTGAAACGGAGGTTAGAAAAATGAAAAGAACTTACCAGCCCAAGAAGCGTCATCGCAAGATGGAACACGGCTTCCGCAAGAGAATGGCTGACAGAAACGGCCGCAAGGTTCTCGCCCGCCGCAGAGCAAAGGGCAGAAAGCAGCTCTCTTATTAATTTCTGAGAGGGATGTTCAGCAATGTCCTACCCGGTAACCTTAAAACAGAATACCGAGTTTAACCGTGCTTACGGCAGGGGAAAGGTCAAAGCATCCCCCGCCTTGGTGACCTATGCTGTCAAGAACAGAGGTCTCGGCTGCCGAATCGGCATCACAGCCGCCAAAAAGCTCGGCAGCGCAGTCGAGAGAAACAGATGCCGCCGTATTATCAGGGCGGCATTCTCCTCGGTCTCTCCTCAATGCACGGGAAACTGGGATATCGTGTTTGTTGCAAGGTTCAAAACAAAAAAGGTTAAAAGCACCGATCTTACCCCCGTTATGCTCTCGCATCTGACGGAACTCGGAATAATCAGGAACGCATCGACGGGAGCTGATTCTTGATGAAAAAACTTCTACTACTTCTTATCCGCTTTTACCGCAGGCGTATCTCGCCTCTGTTCCCGCCGACATGCAGGTATTATCCGACCTGCTCCCAATACGCTATCGAAGCTATTGAAGTTCACGGAGCCCTCAAGGGGAGTCTCCTTGCAGCTTGGAGAATTCTGAGATGCAACCCCCTATTCCCCGGCGGCGTTGATCTTGTGCCGCCCAAGAAACACTCACATTCGGAGGACGAAAAATAATGTATCAAGTGCTCGGCATACCTTTCGGATATTTGCTTGACCTTATCTATCAGACAATAGGTTTGGGCAGCTATGCAGTTTCAATCATTCTTCTTACTCTTATAACAAGACTTCTGACTATTCCTTCAACAATCAGTCAGCAGAAAGGAATGGCTAAAACTCAGCGCATACAATCAAAAATCCGCAAAATTCAGACTAAATACGCTGGAGACCAAAGAAAGATTCAGGAGGAAACAACAGCCCTCTATCAGCGCGAAGGCTATAACCCCATGAGCGCAGGCTGCACCCCCATGATTCTTCAGTTTGTTATTCTTTTCGGTCTTATCGGCGCGATTTATTATCCGCTGAGCAACTTCCTTCACATTCCCAAAGCTGAAGTTACTGCTCTGACAGAAGCCGTAAAAGCTCTTCCGGTTGTTGCAAATGCAAAGAACACCGGTATCCAGCTTGAGCTTCTTGTTATGGAACATATCAAAGAGCTTTCATTTTTGGTTGATCAGGGCAAGATCAGCATGAGCACCTTCAATGCTATCCAGAACACAAACTTTGAAATCTTCGGCATCTCTATGGGTGTTAAGCCCAGCGATCCCGGCGTAACAAAGTGGGTATGGCTTGTCCCCGTTCTTTCATTCCTTACTTCAATGCTCTCAAGCGTTTACTCAATGATCAAGCAGAAGCAGCAGAACCCCACTGCCGGCAACAACCCTGCTATGGGCTGCATGCTGTTCGGCATGCCCCTTATGTCACTTTACTTTGTTATCAACTATCCTATCGGCATCGGCGTTTATTGGATTGCATCCGGTCTGTTCGGATTCTTAACAACGGTTATTATCGGCTATTTCTACAGCCCGAAAAAAACTCTTGCAAAACTTATGGTTGACGAAACAATCGAACGCCGCTCCAAAGAAGAAAATCAAAAGCTGATTGCAGCTAAAAAAGATGATTAATTTTGGTGGTGAAATTTTTGATTAAAGAAGCTATCGGCACAGGCTCATCTGTTGAAGAAGCAAAAGAGGCTGCCCTCAAAGCTCTTGGAGCTCCCGAGGATGCAGATATTAAATATGAAGTTCTTGAAAGAGAGAAGGCAAAGCTGTTCGGTCTTTTCGGCGGCTCTCTCGCAAAGGTTAAGGCTTATTTTGAAATCGAAGACGATCCTTTCGCAAAGGCAAAGGACTACGTTTTAACAATTCTTAAAAGCCTCGGTGTCAACGATGCCGAAATCAGCGTTGAAGCTGACGATGAAGATGTCCGCATCTCCATCAACTGCGGCGACGATTACGGCTCGGTTATCGGCAGAAGAGGCGAAACCCTCGATGCTATTCAGTATCTCACCCGCCTTGTTATCAACAGAGGCACAGATGATTACAGAAGAGTTTCCATCAACGTAGGCAACTACCGCGAAAAGAGAGAAAATACTCTTCGCTCACTTGCTCGCAAGAATGCGGCAAAGGTCAGAAAGTACGGCAGAAATGTTGTTCTTGAGCCCATGAATCCTTATGAGCGCAGAATTATCCACACAACCGTTCAGGATATTGAAGGCGTTACCTCCCATTCAGTCGGCAGCGACAGCGACCGCAAGGTTGTTATCACCCTTGAAGAAGGCGTTAAACCCACTCACGGCAACGGCTACAACAAGGGCGGACGCGGCGGCTATAACAAGGGCGGCAACAGAGGCGGATACAGAGGCGGCAAGCCCTCATATAACAAGAATGAGTCTCCCGCTCCCTCAAGACCTCCCCGCTCAGATTCCGCAGGCGCATCGCTCTACGGCAAAATAGATCTGAATAAATAATTTACAATCCCTGCTTCGGCAGGGATTTTTTCTTTTACCGATAACCGTTCGCGATAAAATAAATGGCGGTAATTGTAAATAACTGTCATTTTTCATGCGGATTTTGTTGACAAAAGAAGGTAAATATGATATAGTTTGTCAAATCGTTCAATAAAATTTGTGGGAGGAAAATAAGTTGTTTGCAGGTTTTATACGCGAAATTGACAGCGTCGGAAGAGTTGTTATTCCCATGCAGCTCAGAAAAGAACTCGGTATGGTTGAAAAAGGCAGCAAGGTTGAGATGTTTTCAGACGGTAAACAGATAGTCCTTAAAAAAGCAGTTGAGGACTGCATTTTCTGCAAAGCCGAAACCGACCTTATTGAATTTGAGAGCAAGTTTATCTGCAAAGCCTGCCTCGAAAAAATCAGAAACGCCGAATAATAAAAACATCATCACCTGAAGAGCTCTGCCTCTTCGGGTGATTTTTTTGTATCTCTGTGAATATATTTGTAAAAAATAAAAGCCGTCAGGTTTGTCGCAGGGAGCGGATTAAATGAATTGGCATTCTTTTTCTGCTGAGAAAACAGCGGAAGCACTAAAATCAGATATCAAAAAAGGTCTGTCGGAAAAAGAAGCTGAAAAAAGACTCGAAAAAAACGGTGCAAATGAACTTCAGAGCCGTGAAAAGCCGTCGTTGATTAAAAGATTTTTCGCTCAGTTCAAAGATTTCTGTGTAATAATTCTCTTTATTGCCTGCATTGTTTCATTCGCAACGGGAATCCTTGAAGGCAAGGGCGATTTCGTGGAGCCCGTTGTTATTCTGATAATCGTTATCCTCAACGCCGTTATCGGTGTTATTCAGGAACAAAAAGCGGAAAAGGCTATTGAAGCTCTCAAAAAAATGTCTGCGCCGACTGCGTGCGTGATAAGAGACGGCAAAACAAAGAAAATACCTGCTTCGTCTCTCGTTGCAGGCGATATTATCTGCCTTGAAAGCGGAGATATGGTGCCTGCTGACGGCAGACTCATTTCAGCAAACTCGCTCCGCGTTCAGGAAAGCTCGCTGACGGGTGAATCCGTTCCCAGCGCAAAGGATGCCTCTGCCGTTCTGTCTGAAAGCTGTTCGCTTGCCGACAGAAAAAATACGGTCTTTTCATCAACAACGGTTATGGCAGGCAACTGCATGGCGATAGTCACGGAAACGGGAATGAACACAAGAGTCGGTAAAATAGCGAACCTGCTCGATCAGGAGGAAGCCCCTCAGACACCTCTGCAGCTGAAGCTTGCAAAAGTAGGCAAAGCTCTCGGAATCGGAGCCGTCGGCATATGCGCCGCCGTTTTCGTTCTCGGCATTATCAGGCAAAGCGGTATACTTCCCTCCTTCATGCTCTCCGTCAGTCTCGCGGTTGCGGCAATTCCCGAAGGACTTCCTGCCGTTGTGACGGTTGTTCTTTCAATGGGAGTTCAAAGACTTGCCAAAAGCAACGCGATAATCAGATTTCTGCCTGCAGTTGAAACTCTCGGCGCGGCAACCGTTATCTGTTCCGACAAAACAGGAACTCTGACCCAGAACAAAATGACCGTTACGAAGCTGTATTCTTTTTCGGGAGAAATAAAGCCAGACAGCGTTCACGCTGAAAAAATGCTTCTCTACGCTTCACTTTGCTGCAATGCCAAAGAAATCAGAAAAGGAAAAACCGTTGAATTTTCGGGAGACCCTACCGAAACCGCCATCCTTGCCGCGGCAAACTCCGCAGGAATCAGATTTGCTTCGGATGAATATGTGCGCCATTTCGAAACGCCGTTTTCAGGAGAAAGAAAACGCATGTCCGTTGTCTGCTCGGTTGGCGTACACGATATGCTTCTTGTGAAAGGTGCGCCCGATGTGGTGTTGCCCAGATGCAGTAAATTCCTGTCAACGGGCGGCGAGCTGCCTCTTACCTCCAACAGAAAGCAGGATATCTCCCGTTACAACGAAGAAATGGCAAAAAATGCGCTGAGGGTTATCGCCGTTGCCTACAGACCTGCCGCAAGCAGAAACGATTCGAACGAAGAAAACCTTGTTTTCGCAGGACTTATCGGCATGACCGACCCTCCGCGACCCGAAGCGGCGAAAGCTGTTTCGGTATGCAAAAAAGCAGGCATAACCCCCGTTATGATTACGGGAGACCACATCACAACCGCATGCGCCATCGCTGAAGCTCTCGGAATTGCAGACAAAACCACCACCGCCATCTCAGGTGCGGAGCTTGATTTACTCAGCGACTCCGAGCTGATAAAAAAGGCTGAAAACTGCAGAGTTTTTGCAAGAGTTACACCCGAGCATAAGGTCAGAATTGTCAAGGCATTCCGCGCAAGAGGCGAAACAGTTGCCATGACGGGCGACGGTGTGAACGACGCTCCCGCTCTCAAAGCGGCGGATATCGGCTGCGCAATGGGAAAAAGCGGAACGGATGTTGCCAAAAATGCCGCCGACATGGTGCTGACTGACGATAATTTTGCAACAATAGTCAAAGCCGTTGAGCAAGGCAGAGGCATATATGATAACATCAAGAAAGCGGTTCATTTTCTTCTCGGTACAAACATAGGCGAGATTATCGCGGTTTTTGCGGCATCGGTTCTCGGCTTTTCAAATCCCCTGCTGCCGATACAGCTCCTTTGGGTTAATCTTGTAACCGATTCCCTGCCTGCAATTGCCCTCGGAACAGAAAAAACAGAAAAAAATATTATGCTGCGCAGTCCCGTACCTTCATCAAAAGGGTTCTTTTCCGACGGACTCTGGCTTGATATCACGCTTGAAGGAGCGTTTGTCGGTGCGCTGACACTTCTTGCCCATTCAATCGGCAACTTTATTTTCGGCGGTGTCGGCGGAACAATGGCTTTCTGTACTCTCAGCTTCTGCGAAATCGCGCATGCCGTCAACACCCGTTCTTCAGGCTCGGTTTTCAGCGCAGGGCTGTTTTCAAACAGAACCATGAATCTCTCTGTTGCTCTGTGCGTAATTCTTCAGGCAGGTGTTATCTGCATTCCGCGCCTGTCCGAGCTTTTCGGTACCGTTGCGCTCAATGCGCCTCAGTGGTTAACCGTTATAGCGCTCTCATCGTTGCCTCTCGTTATAGGTGAAATCGGCAAGCTCCTTTCTGAAAAAAGAACAAAAATATAATAATATATTAAATTTATTATTTTTCTAATTCAGAAATTTGTTTTATTCCTCTTTTGATATCATATAAATTGGAATATAATGTAAACGAACGGAGTTGACCGTTTTTGTCTAAAACACTTGTCTTAACTGAAAAACCGTCTGTTGCCAAGGATATTGCGCGCGTTCTGGGCTGCAAAAGAAACGGCAACGGCTGCATTATCGGTGATAAATATATCGTCACATGGGCTCTCGGACATCTCGTTACCCTCGCCGACCCCGAAACCTATGACACAAAATATAAAACATGGCGCATGGAAGACCTTCCCATGCTTCCGAACAACATGAAGCTTGTTGTTATCGGACAGACGTCGAAGCAGTTCAGGGCTGTCAGCACTCTGCTCGGAAGCAACGAGGTTGACAAGGTTGTTATTGCTACCGACGCAGGCCGCGAGGGCGAGCTTGTTGCGCGTTGGATTATCAGAAAAGCTGGCTGCAAAAAGCCTATGATGCGTCTGTGGATTTCCTCGCAGACAGACAAGGCAATCCGCGAGGGATTTGCATCGCTCAAGCCTGCATCGCAATATGATAATCTCTATAAAAGCGCTCAGTGCAGAGCGGAAGCAGACTGGCTTGTCGGTCTCAATGTCAGCCGCGCACTCACCTGTAAACATAACGCCCAGCTTTCCGCAGGAAGAGTTCAGACTCCTACCCTTGCAATGATTGTCAGACGCGAGGAAGAAATTCTCCGTTTCCGTGCAAAGGATTATTTTACGGTCAAAGCAGATTTCGGCGGTTATACCGCTCTTTATAAAGACTCTCATAATCAGGCAAGATTCTTTGATGCCGCTGCCGCTCAGCAGATTGCCGACGATGTCAGAGGCAAAAGAGGCGTTCTTTCAGAGGTAAAAAAGGTTTACCGCTTCAAGGCACCCCCTGCGGCATATGAAGTCGGATCGTAGCCATGTCGTTCTGTGAGCCAA
>JAZPXO010000070.1:0-76727 GCA_045543735.1 Acutalibacteraceae bacterium | reverse complement strand
CAACTCCTTGGCTCACAGAACGACATGGCTACGATCCGACTTCCCTTTATGTGGATATCGACGGCGTTGTAACTGATGAGGTTTATTACTTCGGTCAGGAAATCGCTGACAGAGATGATCCCGTTAAGAAGGGCTGGACATTCACAGGTTGGAACCCCGAGATCCCCGCTATCATGCCCGCTGAAGATGTAACGGTTGTTGCTCAGTTCACAAAGAACGCTTATACAGCAACATTCAATGCAGGCGACGGTAAGTTTGATGACGGTTCCTCGGTTGCAACTGATGATGTTCCTTACGGTGAAACAATCACTGCTCCCGCAGATGAACCCGAGAAGGACGGCTATGTATTCAAGGGCTGGTCAACAGACGGCACTAACGTAGTAACAAATCTCGGCAAGATGGATGATAAGGGTAAGACATTCATCGCTGTTTGGGAAAAGGCAGTTATAACAGTAACATTCTATAACTACCTGCCCTCAGAAAAGGGCCCCGCAGTTCCCGAAGGTCAGGCAACATATGTTTATGACCAGAAGACAGATTACCTCTTCGGCGATACAATCGTATTCCCCGCTGATCCCGTAATTCAGGGTCATGAGGATCACTATGTATTTGCCGGTTGGGTAGATGCTGACGGCAAAGCTGTTGAAGCAGGCGCAACCGTTCCTGCAGAAAATCTTGATATCTATGCAAAATATGACAGAGTCAAGGTTATGCTCATCCCCAAGAATGACACATGCACAACCGTAATCGACAGAGCAGGTCTCACAGTTGATGATTACACAGCTGACAGCACCTGGTATGTATACGGTCTTGAGGAAATCCTTCCCAAGCAGTATCTTCTTGATGAGTTTATCGATGTTCAGGGCGACGGTAAGCTCGTAATCACAAAGATTAACGATAACAGCGACTATTACGGCACAGGTTCAATCATTGATGTTTATGATAACGTAACAGGCGAGCTTGTTGAAAGCTTCAGAATTATCGTTTTCGGCGATATCAACGGTGACTCCTACGCAAACGGCATCGACCTTTCCATCATTTCAGAAGAAGTTCTCGGTCTTACAGGTTGGTCAATCGAAGGCATTGATGAGTATTGTGCATATAAGGTTAAGGCAGCAGACCTTGCTCCTCTCTACGGTTCAGTAGACGGTCAGGATAAGGCATTCCTCAACCAGCATATTCTCAGCCTTGGTGAAATCAATCAGGTAACAGGACAGGTAGAGTTCTGATGATATTCTAAAAAAGGGCCCCCGACTTCGGTCGGGGGCTTTTTGATTGTCTGTAAAAGCGACGGAAATGTTTTTTCTCGTTCGGCGTACTTTTTGTACGCGGTCACTCGAATAAAACACCCCCGTCATCTTTTACAGACAATCAACAGACCTGAATGTAAAGCGACGGAAATATTTATTTCGTTCGGCGTACTTTTTGTACGCGGTCACTCGAATAAAACACCCCTGTCATCTTTTACAGATAATCAACAGATCTGAATGTAAAGCGACGGAAATGTTTATTTCGTTCGGCGTACTTTATATGCAGTCATGTTAAGCAAAAACAGCAGGGATAGTCCCTGCTGTTTTTTATTACTGTTCAAGCATTGCGTTCCTGTATTTATTGAAAAGCTTGCGCGCTTCATCAACGGTGTCTGCCTCAACGGGCGGCTCGGGGTTTGCTGTTGAAAGCCATTTCTTTTCAAACTCGGCATATCGTTTATAGAATTCGTTGCCGTTATAAATGTTTCTTTCGCAGTGCTGTTTTTTTGTTGTTGTTGAGAAAAGTCTTCTCTTCGGGAACTCATATGCGAGGCGCTCGAAGAAGCTCTGCCAGCGTTTTGCATAGTATGTCTTTATGAGTCCGCCCCATTCCTTCCACGCGTAGTCATAGTTAACGCTGTTTGAGAACGGTCCCCATACGGTTATCTGGGTGAGAAGGTTAAGCTCAAAGTTTTCTTTATCCTTTTCCGTTAAAGCGAGGTCACCGGCTTCTTTGAGGTGCTCGTAGAGAGTCAGCTCGGGTCTTGTCTGAAGCAGGTCATCAAGCTCTTCGCACAGTTTAAGGAAGCCGTTTGATGAGCGTTCAAAGATTTTAACATCCTTATTCTTATAGCCATACATTGCTTTGTCATAAAGAGTGGCTGCATGGTTGCTGATAACCTGACGCACAAGGTCGCAAGCATCAAAAACATAGCCGTCTTTTGAAGCGTTCTGTGCGCTGAGAAGAAGCTCGGTTGCTCTGACAAGAGTTCTGTTGTCGTAACGAAGCTCTCTGAAATCGTTGGGTGCGGTGTGGCGAAGCTCTGTTGCAGGTCTTGCGCAGATAACAGAGCCCGTTTCTCTGCCGGTGCAGTTTTCGCTGTAACAGCTTTCGCTGAGAAGAAGCATTGCATCAACAAGGCATTTTTCTCTGCTTCCGTAGCGGCGGTAAGCATAATTTCTCAGCCAATCCTCAAGGTTGACAGCCTTATCCTCGGTAAGCATCTGAAATGCGAGGTCGAAATAAAGCGGATTCTGGAAAATACCTTCCATGAAAAGTCCTGTACCAACGCAGTTTTCGCTGCCTTCGGTAAGATATCTGTTGTCAGCAATCGCCTTGATGCTGCCGTGAAGAGTATTTCTGTCGCCGAAATTCTGTAAAGTTCCAAGCACATAATTGTAGCCCCAGAATTCGTCAGTCTGACTGTGCTTTGTTCCGTCAATATCAAGAATGAGAAGTCTTTCCTTGGGAACAGCCTTTACAATCTGTTCGCGCAGAGACCAGCTCTGCATAACCCATACCGAATCCTTGTCGAATTCGCGGTACATGGAGTCAATGGCGTATCCGACCTTGAAAAGATAGTCTTTTGTTTTAACCGAAGGTTCATTTTCATGAAACGGGTCGCAGGCATAATAATGATGTGCGCCGAAAAGCTGACGCTGTTTCTCAAGAAGTGCCATACCGAATTTTTTGAAAAGCGGATCGGTGGGGTCAAGCTGATATGTAAACGGGAAATTGCACCATGAGGGAATAAGGCGGAGCCTTACTTTCTTGAAAAGCTTTGTCACGCTCTGAGGAACAGAGCCTGTATATCCCTGCTGAATGGGAGTCATGCCGAGTTCAACCTCTCGGTCAATAATCTTCTTGCCGAGTTCAAGGCGGCTTTCGATATATTTAACATCAGTGAGACTGAAATAGCCCGCGATATTTGTCATCAGCTGCCAAGGCCAGAAGCCGGGGCCTGAAATATACTGCATTGCGCCCGTTTCGCTGTATGTGAAATCGCGAAGAGTATAATACCATACAGCCTCTGTGCCGACAACGGTCAGGGGCATGTTGATGCCGTTCATTGCCATGAAGTCAATTTCTTTTTCCCACTTATCCCATTTCCAGAAAGCGAAGGAATAGCCGATTGTGCAATAATTGAGATAAGCTCTTCTTTTCTGCGGAATAACCTTTTCAAGCTTGCCTTCGAAAAGGGGAGCGGAAGAAACGTTGATTTCTCTGTTGCCGCAGTGAGAAAGATTAACGCCGCAGTATGTTTTAAGATATTCATAATAACCCATTGCCTGGCTGATTTTGCAATCGCCGCAGATAACGATTTTGCCGTTTTCACAAAAGACCTCGAAGTTGTTTTTGCCGTCAATGGGTTCTGTTTCACGCAGTTCAAAGGAGTCTGCTATTTCGGGAGTGTTTCTGAGAATAAGATTTTTCAAATTAATCGCTCCTGTAAAAATAAATCATTTTATTATACAATATAATAATAAAGTTAGCAAGAGTTTTGATGAATTAAGACTCTACAGGATTAATAAAAACATCAGCCAAACGCAATAATAAACAAAAAAACATAAAATTAACAAAATAATGCTTTACACTTGGCAACAAATAAAGTAAAATATACAATGTACAATTATAAACTGAGATAAGTCTGTTTATAAAGTGCGGCTAATAATTTTTAAGGCGGTGTTTTTATGAAACCTGTTTATAAACGCATTCTTCTCAAACTCAGCGGCGAGGTGCTTTCGGGCAGTCAGGGACACGGTTTTGATTTCGATACAATCAATACCATCTGCTCAGCAGTAAAAAAGGTTTCCGATCTCGGCGTTGAAATCGGTCTTGTTGTAGGCGGCGGTAATTTCTGGAGAGGCCGTTCAGGCGGCAGCATGGAAAGAACCCGTGCTGACCACATCGGTATGCTTGCAACTGTTATGAACTCCCTTGCTCTTGCCGATACTCTCGAGCAGCTCGGTGTTGAAGTAAGGGTTCAGAGCGCTATTCAGATGCCTCAGATTGCTGAAACCTATATAAGAAACAAGGCTGTCCGTCATCTGGAAAAGGGCAGGGTTGTTATCTTCGGTTGCGGAACGGGCAATCCCTTCTTCTCAACCGATACCTGCGCAGCTCTCAGAGCGGCAGAAATCAAGGCGGAAGTTATTCTTAAGGCAACAAATGTTGACGGCGTATTTGATAAGGATCCCAACAAGTTTGCGGACGCCGTAAAATATGATGTTGTAACTCACAGCGAGGTTCTTGAAAAGAATCTTAAGGTTATGGATTCAACGGCAGCTTCTCTCTGCCGTGACAATAATATATCTATTCTCGTGTTCAACCTTGAAGATCCCGAAAACATAGTCAGGGCAATTCTCGGCGAAAACATCGGCACAATAGTTAAGGAGGGCTAAACCTATGCAAACCGTATTCAAAACAGCAGAAGAAAAAATGGGAAAGACCGTCAGCGTTCTCAATGCAGAGTATGCAGCAATCAGAGCAGGCAGAGCAAACGCATCTGTTCTTGACAAAATCAAGGTCGATTATTACGGAACACCCACTCCCATCAATCAGATGGCAGCCGTTTCCGTAGCAGAGGCAAGAATTCTCACAATTCAGCCTTGGGATACATCAACTCTTCATCCCATCGAAAAAGCAATTATGGCATCCGATATCGGCATCAATCCTCAGAATGACGGCAGAATTATCCGTCTTGTATTCCCCCAGCTTACTGAGGAACGCCGCCGCGATCTTTGCAAGGATGTTAAGAAGATGGCTGAAGATTCAAGAATTGCTGTCAGAACTATCAGACGCGACTGCATTGATAAGGTCAAGAAGATGGAAAAGGCATCTGAAATCACAGAGGATGACCTCAAGGTAGCAGAAAAGAAGCTTCAGGATTATACAGATAAGTATATCAAGGAAATTGATAAGGCAGCTGAAGCAAAAGAAAAGGATATTATGGAAATCTGATTTTCAGGAAAGCGCAGCAGGGGTGCAATGCCTCTGCTGCACACATGGTGCTTGATATGACAAAAGAAATGCGTGAAAAAATAACTCTGCCCCGTCATATAGGAATTATTATGGACGGAAACGGCAGGTGGGCAAAGCAGAGAGGTCTTGAAAGAAGCGAGGGCCATAAGGCAGGCGCAAACACCTTCAGACGAATCTGCGATTACGGCGCAGAGCTTGGCATTGAATGCATGACGTTTTATGCATTTTCAACCGAAAACTGGAAGCGTCCCGTTAAAGAGGTTGAAGCAATCATGAATCTTTTCAGGGATTACCTGAATGAGGCTCATGACAGGGAGGATGAAAACGAATCCAAGGGACTTCGCATACGATATGTCGGTGACCGCGAGGGGTTGCCCGAGGATATTATTGCGCTGATCAATACTCTTGAGGAGGGATCAGCGGATAAAAGAACTATTGTAAATATCGCCGTTAATTACGGCGGCAGAAATGAAATTCTTCATTCCGTTAAAAAGATTGCGGCTCAGGTTGAAGCAGGCGAGCTTAAAGCGGAAGATATAGACTTGAAAAATATAGAGGATAATCTCTTTACGGCGGGCTTGCCCGACCCCGATCTGATCATCAGACCGAGCGGAGAATATCGTCTTTCAAATTTTCTTATCTGGCAGGCGGCATATTCGGAATTCTGGTTTTCGGATATTCTCTGGCCTGATTTTACAGAGGATGACCTTGATAATGCTATTATAGAGTTTTGCAAAAGGAACAGACGCTTCGGCGGAGTCTGATTCAAATTCGTTCAAGGCATATTAAAGAAATCGAGTGTGAAAAAATATGAAACAAAGAATAATTACCGGTGTTCTGGCAGGCTTGTTCGCCATCACCCTTCTCGTAATCATAGGTCTCGGATTTACCAAATATCTGAGCGTTGTTGCTGCAATTTTCTCAGCCATAGCGGCATATGAGATTATGAGAGTTTCAAAGTGCGAAAACAAGGTGCTTACGGGGGCTTCCTGCGCGGTTTCGGCTTTTGTGCCCTTCTATATTGCGTTCGATCTGGGAAGCATTATCCCGGTTTCAACCGGCGTTCTGATTGCGGTTTATGTTATCGCAATGCTTCTTGTTATGCTTAAATGGTATGATCAGACGAGGTTTGAGCATGTTACGCTTGCGCTTTTCGGCTCGCTGGCAATTCCAAGCTCAATTATGACTATTTATAAGGTTGATGAGATTTGTTCTGCTCATCCCGAGCTTTTTCAGCGTTCGCAGATAGTGTTTATGCTGCTCTGCACAATGTTTGCCGCCTGGCTTTGCGACACCTTCGCTTATTTCGTCGGCAGCAAGCTCGGAAAACGCAAGCTTTCTCCGAAAATCAGCCCGAAGAAGTCCGTTGAGGGCGCTATCGGCGGCGTTGTCGGAACAACAATCAGCTCTGTTATTGCATATATCATTTGCGAAATATTCTTTTTCACAAACGGAACAATAAAATTCTGGATGGTAATTCCTGCCGTAGCCCTCCTCTGCGTTATAGGCATGTGCGGAGACCTTTCGGCTTCGGTTATCAAAAGAAATTTCGGCGAAAAGGATTTCGGCAATCTCTTCCCCGGTCACGGCGGAGTGCTTGACAGAATCGACAGCTTCCTTTTCACCATGCCCGCTCTTTATATTTTACTTTCAATAATTATTTCAATTGCAGCATAAGGACTTGATATTATGATTAAATCCCTTGCCGTTTTAGGCTCAACAGGTTCAATCGGTGTTCAGGCGCTTGAGGTCGCAAGGCTTCATAATTTAAAAATTGAGGCTCTGACCGCAGGCAGCCGCATTGACATTCTTGAAAATCAGATAAGAGAATTTTCACCTTCGGTTGCGGCTGTTGCGGATGAAAAAGCGGCTGAGGAATTGAGGATAAAGGTTGCGGATACTTCAACAAAGGTGCTTTCGGGTGCCGAGGGTGTAAAGGAATGCGCGTCTGTCGGTGCTCAATGCGTGCTCAACAGCATTGTCGGAATTGCCGGCCTTGCACCTACCGTTGCCGCCATTGAGGCGGGCAGCGATATTGCTCTTGCCAACAAGGAAACTCTTGTTGCAGGCGGAAAGTTTGTTATGTCTCTTGCAAAAGAAAAGGGAGTAAGCATTCTTCCTGTTGACAGTGAGCATTCGGCTATTTTCCAGTCTCTTCAGGGCTGTGCGGACAAAAAACAGATAAAACGCCTGATTCTTACAGCTTCGGGCGGACCTTTCTTCGGCAAAAAGAAGGAAGAACTTGAAAATGTTACCGTTGCGCAGGCTCTCAATCACCCGAATTGGAGCATGGGTGCAAAAATAACCATCGACTCTGCTACAATGATGAACAAGGGTCTCGAGCTTATCGAAGCGGCATGGCTTTTTGGTATGCCTGCCAAGGATATTGATATCGTTGTTCACCGTCAGAGCATTGTCCACTCATTGGTTGAATATTCCGATAATTCTGTTATTGCGCAGCTTGGTGTTCCTGATATGAGAATTCCGATTCAATATGCGCTCACTTATCCCGACAGATTTGAAAGCCCCGTCAGACAGCTGGATTTAACCGAATTCGGCACGCTGACTTTTGAAAAACCTGATTATGAAACCTTTGCCTGCATAAACTTATGCAGAAGCGCTTTTGAAAAGGGCGGATTATTTCCTGCCGCGGTCAATGCCGCCAATGAAAAAGCAAATGAGCTTTTCAGGGAGGGTAAAATCAGATTTCTTGATATTGCCCGTGCAGTTTCGCATGCTCTCGAAACCGCACCGCAAAACGATAATTACAGCCTTGCCGATGTTTTTGAAACCGACGGGCTTATCCGCGCGCAGACAGAAAGGTTGTTCGTATGAATGCAATTCCACTCGTGACCGCAGCGGCGGTATGGGGAAAAGTATGGCCGATTCTTCTTGCTGTTCTTTTCTTCGGTTTTATTATAATGTTTCATGAGCTTGGCCACTTTATTTTTGCTAAGCTCTTCAATGTGCAGGTCAACGAATTTTCAATCGGTATGGGTCCTGCTTTCTTTAAAAAGAAAAAAGGCGAAACGCAGTATTCCCTGCGCCTCTTTCCGATAGGCGGCTATGTCAGCATGGAGGGCGAGGATGAGGACAGCGAAAATGAAAGAGCCTTCTGCAACATCAAGGCGTGGAAACGCTTTATCATCATTGCGGCAGGCGGTGTTGTCAACCTCATAATGGGTGTTATTGTTGTTGCGGTTATGCTTGCAACAAGCGGCGATTTAATCGGAACACCTCAGATTAATTTCTTCCATGAAGATGCGGTTACTGCCACTCAGGGACTGCAGGAAAAGGATGTAATAAAGAAAATCAACGGCAAAACCGTTTTTAGTGAATATGATCTGAGCTTTCTCATGGCGAGAGACAAAGACGGCGTTTTTGATTTTGTTGTTGAAAGAAACGGCGAAAAGGTAAATGTTAACGGCGTTAAGTTTGATACCTATGATAACAACGGAACGCTTACGATTGTTTATGATTTTGTTATAGTCGGAGTCAAGCCGACGGTTCTCGGCGTTGCTAAAAACGCCGTTCTCGAATCGGTTTCCATTGCACGGATTGTCTGGGTCAGTCTTTTTGACCTTGTAACGGGGCAGTACGGACTCAGCGATCTGAGCGGACCGATAGGAACAGTTTCTATTATTGCCGATACGGCGCAGAATGCCGTTGCACAGACGGATTATTCTTCGCTTTATATGATGCTTGCGCTCATCGCCATCAATATCGGCATTTTCAATCTTCTTCCGCTTCCTGCTCTTGACGGCGGCAGACTTTTCTTCCTCTTTATAGAGATGATATTCAGAAAGCCCGTTCCGAGAAAATACGAGGGTTGGATTCATGCAATCGGACTCGGACTTCTTTTGCTGCTGATGGTTGTTATTTCCTTCAGCGATATTATGAAACTTATCAAAGGATAGGTGAATTTCAATGGCAATCCGTAACAGCAGAAAAGTTAAAATCGGCGATATCTTCATCGGAGGCGGCGAAAAAATTGCGGTTCAGTCGATGCTCAACCGTCCCGCATCCGATATTGAGGGCAGTGTTAAGCAGGCAGTTGAGCTTGAAAAAGCAGGCTGCGAAATTATCCGCGCTGCCGTGCCTGATATGGCGGCAGTGAAGCTGATTGAAAAGCTTAAAGAAAACCTCAGTGTGCCTGTTGTTGCGGATATTCATTTTGATTACAGACTTGCGCTTGCAAGCGTTGATGCGGGCGTTGACAAAATCAGAATAAACCCCGGAAATATCGGCAGCTTTGACAGGGTCAAGGCTGTTGCCGATGCGTGCGCAAACAGGGGAGTGCCTATAAGAATCGGAGTTAACGCAGGCTCTCTTGAAAAAGAGCTTCTTGCCGAATACGGCTCACCCTGCGCCGAAGCGTTGGTTAAAAGTGCGCTGAAGCATGTTGAACTTCTTGAAAGATGCGATTTCGGCGATACGGTTATTTCAATCAAATCCTCAAACGTTCCGACAATGGTTGAGGCATATGAGCTTATGGCTCAGAAGTGTGATTACCCCCTGCATCTCGGTGTTACCGAGGCAGGAACGCATAACATGGCGCTTATTAAGTCATCAATCGGCATCGGTTCTCTGCTTCTTAAGGGAATCGGTGATACAATCAGAGTTTCCATGACGGATGATCCCGTCAAGGAAGTCAAGGCGGCAAACGATATTCTGCAGTCAATAGGTCTTAAGACAGACTGCCCCGATATTGTTGCGTGCCCCACATGCGGCAGAACGAAAATCGACCTTATCGGACTTGCCAATGAGGTTGAAGAACGTCTCAGAGGCTGCAAAAAACATATCAAGGTTGCGGTTATGGGCTGTGCGGTAAACGGTCCGGGCGAAGCAAGAGAAGCTGATATCGGCATTGCCGGCGGCGACGGATGTGCCCTTATTTTCAAAAAGGGAGTCACAATCTGCAAGGTGCCCGAGAATGAAGCCGTTGACAGACTCATGGCTGAAATCGAAAGTTTATAATTAATAACTGATAAAAAGTAGCCGCCCTGAAAGCGGTTACTTTTATCTGACGGAGTAGTATACGGAGAAAAATAATGCAAGGCAAAGGAATTTTAGAATTTATAGGTGAATATATAAATGCAGGGCTGCGCGAGGTTTTTTCGGGCGGTGAGGTTACTCATATTACTTTTGACGATGAAACAATGCAGCTTTTCATAACGGCAAAATTTGACCGTTATTTTGATGATAAATATATCCTTATGGCAAGAAACGAGCTTAAAAACGTTCTTGGCATAAATAAGGTTACAATTAAAGGAACATATCCTTCAAACTCACTGAGCGATGAATGTGCGCCGCTGTTTTTGCGTGTGCTTAAAGAAAATATCGCCGCGGCAAACGGATTTCTTGAAAATGCAAAGGTCAGCGTATCCGACGGAGAGGTTAAAATTGAGCTGTATGACGGAGCAGGCATCCTTGAGGAAGCAGGTGCGCCCGATTTTCTTGAGAAGTATATCCGCGAATGCTTTGAAGCAAATGTCAAGGTTAAAATTATCGGTCAGGCGAATATCAGCATTGATTCGCCCGAATATAAAAAAATGCAGGCTGAAAGCGTTAAAATCGAAATACCCAAGCCTGAAACAAAAGAACCGAAAAAGCCCAGAAAGGAATATGACGATCTTCCCATTTCGCTCACCAATGCAAAGGTTATTTACGGCAGTCATATCAAATCAAAGCCTGTGCCGCTGAACGATATTCATATGGATGACGGCAATGTTACCGTCTGGGGTAAAACCTTCGGTCTTGAAATCCGTGACACCAAGGACGGAAAATTCAAGATAATCAAATTCAATATAACTGATAAAACAAATTCTTTCACGGTTAAAATATTCGAGCAGGCTGTCAACTGCGAACAGCTTATAAAATACATAACAAACGGAATTGCTCTGCTTATAAGAGGACATATTGAAGTTGATAAATATTCGGGCGGCGAGGTTATCAAGGCCCATTCAATCGTTCTCATTGAGGAAATGCCCCTGCTTGATACTGCAGAAAACAAGCGCGTTGAGCTTCACATGCATACCAATATGTCAGCTATGGACGGACTTTCAAGCGCAAGCGCGCTTATCGGCAGAGCGGCAAAATGGGGACACAAGGCTGTTGCGGTTACGGACCACGGAATTGTTCAGGCATTCCCCGAGGCGGCTGCGGCTGCCAAAAAGAACGGCATAAAGGTTATCTATGGCATGGAGGCGTATTATGTTGACGACTCTGTCAAGGCTGTAACGGGCAACTCGGACATGCCTCTGAGCGGAACATTTATCATTTTTGATACGGAAACAACGGGACTCAGAACAGGCAGTGACCGTCTGACGGAAATCGGTGCGGTTAAAATCGTTGACGGCGCCGAAAAAGCAAGGTTTCAGACATTTGTAAATCCTGAAAGAGATATTCCGCATAAAATCATTACTCTGACGGGCATTGATGACCGCATGGTGGCAAACGCGCCGAAAGAGGGCGAAGCTGTCAGAAAGTTCTTTGAATTCTGCGGTGACGGCGTGCTTGTTGCCCATAATGCAACCTTTGATACGGACATTCTCAAAGCCGCATGCGAAAGAAACGGTATCGAATATAACTATACTCACATTGACACGCTTATTCTTGCACAGGGTCTTGTAACCGGTGCAAAAAACTTCAAGCTTGACAGCCTCACAAGCTATTTCAAGCTTCCTAAATTCGATCATCACAGAGCCGACGAGGACGCAGGTGCGCTTGCGGGAATCTTCGGCAAGCTCATGGAGCTTATAAAAGAAAAGGGTGTTGAAAAGGTCAGCGAAATCAACGATAAAATCAAGCCCGATCCCAGAAGATTGCCGACTCATCATATGATTCTTCTTGCCAAGAATAAGGTCGGTCTTAAGCATCTTTATCAGCTCATAACCAAATCCAATCTTGAATATTTCTACCGTCATCCGAGAGTCCCAAAGAGCGAATTGCTTGCTCACAGAGAGGGGCTTATTGTCGGAAGCGCCTGCGAAGCGGGACAGCTTTATCAGGCGATTTATTCAGGCAAGCCGAAGGAAAGACTTCGTGAAATGGCAGAAATATGCGATTATCTTGAAATTCAGCCTAACGGAAACAATGAGTTCATGCTCAGAAACGGTCTTGTTGATTCCGTTGATGATCTTTGCGAAATCAACCGTCAGATAATCCGCCTTGCCGATGAAATGGGCAAGCCCGTAGTTGCAACGGGAGACGTTCATTTTCTTGAAGAAAGCGATAAGATTTTCAGAGAGATTCTTATGGCGGGTCAGGGCTTCTCCGATGCCTCGGAGCAAGCGCCGCTTTATCTGAGAACAACCGATGATATGCTCAACGAATTTGCCTATCTCGGCGAGGATACGGCATACGAGGTTGTTGTTGAAAATCCGAATAAGATTGCCGATATGTGCGAGGAAATAAAGCCGATTCCCGACGGAACATATCCGCCTAAAATCGAGGGCTCCGATGAAGAGCTTCGCCGCATCTGCTATGACAGAATGCAGGAATACTACGGCAATCCGCTTCCCGATTATATTAAAGAAAGACTTGATAAGGAGCTTGAATCCATTATCAAAAACGGATTTGCGGTTCTTTATATCATTGCGCAGAAGCTTGTCTGGAACTCGATGGATAACGGCTATTATGTCGGCTCGAGAGGTTCGGTTGGCTCATCGTTTGTTGCATTTGCGGCAGGTATTTCCGAGGTTAATCCCTTGGTGCCTCATTATATCTGTGAAAAATGCAAGCATATTGAATTCTTTTTCAAAGGCGAATATGGCTCCGGCTACGATATGCCGCCCAAGGCTTGTCCCGTTTGCGGAGAGGATATGCACCGCGACGGTCACGATATTCCGTTCGAAACCTTCCTCGGTTTCTACGGCGATAAGCAGCCCGATATCGACCTTAACTTCTCGGGTGAATATCAGTTCTATGCCCACAGATATACCGAAGAGCTTTTCGGCAAGAGCCATGTTTTCAAAGCGGGAACAATTGGTACGCTTGCTGATAAAACAGCGTTCGGCTTTGTAAAAAAATGGATGGAGGATAAGGGGCTCAATCTCTCTGCAGCCGAGCAGGAAAGACTTGTTCAGGGCTGCGTCGGTGTCAAGAGAACAACGGGTCAGCATCCCGGCGGCATGGTTGTTGTTCCTGCCGATATGGATGCGGAGGACTTCACTCCCATTCAGCATCCTGCTGATGACGCTGAATCCATTCACAGAACAACGCATTTCGATTTCCATTCGCTTCACGATACAATTCTCAAGCTTGATAACCTCGGTCACGATGTTCCCACGCTCTATAAGCATCTTGAGGATATGACGGGCACGAATGTTATGAAAATTGATATATGCGATCCGAAGCTTTATGAGCTTCTGACCTCTCCCGAGCCTCTGGGTCTTACTCCCGAGGATATCGACTGCGAAACGGGAACCCTTTCCCTGCCCGAGCTCGGAACGCCTTTTGTCCGTCAGATGCTTATTGAAGCGCAGCCCAAGAATTTTTCTGATATGCTTCAGATATCGGGACTTTCTCACGGCACTGATGTTTGGATAGGCAATGCTCAGGAGCTTATCAAAAACGGAACCTGCACAATTTCGGAGGTTATCGGTACGCGTGACAATATCATGGTTTACCTTATCAACAAGGGCGTTGAAAAGGGTATGGCATTCAAAATCATGGAAATTGTCAGAAAGGGCAAAGCAACCTCTTTGCTCACCGATGAGCATAAGCAGGCGATGATTGATAACGGTGTGCCTCAGTGGTATATTGATTCATGCATGAAAATCAAGTATATGTTCCCCAAGGCTCATGCTGCTGCTTATGTCAGCGCGGCAATGCGCCTTGCCTGGTATAAGCTGTATAAACCGGTAGAATATTACGCAACCTATATGACGGTCCGCGGCGAAGATATTGATACGGTAACGGTTCTTGCAGGCAGAAAAGCAGTTATGGCAAAAATGGAAGAGCTTAAAAAGAAAATGGCTCTCAAAACAGCAACGGCAAAGGAAGAAGGCACTTTCACCTCTCTTCAGGTTATCAACGAAATGATGGCAAGAGGTGTTGAGCTTCTGCCTATTGATATTTATAAATCAACAGCTAACCGCTATGTTGTTGAAGACGGAAAGATAAGGCTTCCGTTTTCTGCTATCGCAGGCTGCGGCGGCAGCGCGGCACAGAGCCTCGAAGATGCCAAAAACGACGGCGGCGGAGAATTCCTTTCAATTGAGGATTTCCAGCTTCGTTCAGGTGTTTCAAAATCAATCATAACTGCGCTTGAAGAGGGCGGAGCGCTTGATGCTCTGCCGAAATCAACGCAACTGAGTTTCTTTTAAAACGGAGATATGATGAAGAATAAATCAAAGCCAATCCCAAAAACATGGTTTAAGCTTGACAATGCAGCAAAGGTTTTTCCGGGGCAGAACACCTCATCCTATTCAAATGTTTACAGACTGACTGTAACCCTCAAGGAAAAGGTTGATCCCGAACTGCTTGAGCGGGCTCTGAAAAAAACCATGCCCCGCTTTCCTTCATTTGATGTCAGAATGAGAAACGGATTTTTCTGGCACTATCTTGAAAAAAATCCCAACGGTGCGCCGCCGGTCATGCCTGATTCGGCAAATCCGTGTCTGAGAGTCAAGTGGAAAGAAAACAAGGGCTATTTGATAAGGGTATTCTATTATGAAAACAGAATTGCTGTTGAGTTTTACCATGTTATTACCGACGGCTTTGGTGCTTCGCGCTTTTTCATGACCTTGCTTGCCGTCTATCTGCGTATGACGGGCAAGGATATCCCGTGCGGCGGTGCCGTGCTTGATGTTGATGAAAAACCTCGTGAGAGTGAAAAAGAGGATGCCTATCTCAAATTTGTCGAATCAAAAGCAAAGGCAAAGAGAATTGAAAAATTCGCTTATCAGGCAAAAGACAGCAGGCTCCCTAAGCATGTTGTCAATGTAACAACAGGCTATATGCCCGTTGATGCAATTAAAGCAAAGGCGGCTGAGCATGGGGTTACAATAACCGAATATATCGCAGGCGTTCTTGTCTGGGTTATGTATAATCTTCAGAAAGAAGAAAAGTTCAACCGCAACAAGCATGTCGGAGTTCAGATACCCGTTAATGTAAGAAACTTTTTTAACACGGAAACTTTACGCAACTTCATGCTTTGCTATTCTTTCCAGATTGACCCCAAAATGGGCGAATACACCTTCCCCGAAATACTGAAACAGCTTTCGCTTTACCTCAGATATATCAACAATGAAAAAACTCTTCAGGCAATGATGAACGGTAACGCGGGAATAGAAAAGAATCCGATTATGCGTGTGATACCGTCATTCCTTAAGGATTTCGGTATAAACGTGCTTTATAAGTTTGTCGGCGAAAAATCAACCAGCGCGCTGATTTCGAATATCGGAGTTATAAAAGCACCCGAGGAAATGGAGCCTTACATTGAAAAAATTATGTTAACGCTTGGACGCGGAATGGTCAATGCGGCAAGATGCGGCGCGGTTTCTTATAATGGAACGCTTGCTTTTAGCGTTACAAATATCTATAACGATACAAGGGTTCAGCGTGAAATTTTCAGAACCTTTGTCAAATTCGGAATCCCCGTTAAGATTGAAAGCAACAGAAGTGCGATAACAGGAGGTGACATCTGATGTCATATTGCGTTAATTGCGGCGTTGAGCTTGAAAAGGCTTGCAAGGCTTGTCCTCTTTGCGATACGCCCGTTATAAATCCGAAAGAAAAGGCAGAGCCAACGGAAAAGCTTGCTTATCCCGAGGATTTATCAATTCCCAAGTCAACGAAAAACCTTTATCTGTGTTTTGTTTTCTCTCTGATGATACTCATCCCCAATCTTGTTGTAATTATTATCAACGCGGTTTTCTTTGATAACCCCGTTATAAAATATGTTGTGGGCGGATTTGCGCTTGCATGGCTCTGGTTTTTGTTTCCTCTTCTTTGGAAAAAGCCGATACCTGCTGTGCTTGTTGCAATTGATGCAGTTGCCCTGATGGGTTATTTCTATATGTTCAGAATAGGCGGAGACGATTCGGGCTGGGTTTATGCGATAGCTGTTCCGATGGTTATTTTCCTTTGGGGAATAGTTAATGTGTTTTTATTCTGGATGAGGAAAAAGCGCAGCAAGTCTGCCATTTCGGTTGCAGTGCTTGCAGCGATAAACATCATGACCTTTGTTTCTGAAATAACAATGAGCATTTTCTTCATGAAAAAGCTTCAGGTTGTTGTTTCGCTTGTTATGACAGCATGCTGTGTATCGCTGATGATATTCTTTATTGTTCTTGAAAAGAGCAAGCGCATGAAAGCATGGCTTCAGAAAAAGTTCTTTATATAATGTTGTAAATTTCCTTTGATTGTTTTATACTGAAAAGAAAAAATATTAATACAAAAATCTTATTGAGAGGAAGATAACAATGGCAAAAAAGTTCGCAATAGCGGCTCTCGGCGCAGCAGGTATTGCCGCAGGCATAAACGCTGTCAGAGCGGCAAAGTATGTGCCTGAAAAGAAGGATTTCGGCGATGCTTCTGTTGAAAATGTAAATGTTCAGAGAGCTATGGATAATCTTTCCAGAGCAATTTCAATCCCCACTATAAGCTATCCCGAAAAAGAGAGAGTTGATTTTTCTCAGTTTGAGAAATTCCATAAGTTCCTTGAAGAGGCTTATCCGCTTATCCATAAGAATCTCACTAAAGAGGTTGTTCTTGAAGCAAGCCTCATTTACAGATGGGAGGGAACAAGAAGCGATCTTGAACCCATTGCTCTGCTCGCTCATCAGGATGTAGTTCCCATTTCCGCAGGCACAGAGGGCGACTGGACTCATCCTCCTTTCAGCGGAGAAAATGACGGCGAATACATCTGGGGCAGAGGCGCTCTCGATATGAAAAATCATCTTATCGCTGTTATGGAAGCCGTTGAAACTCTTCTCGAAGAAGGCTTCAAGCCCGAAAGAGATGTTTATCTTCTTTTCGGTCAGGATGAAGAGGTTGTTGCTTCGGGCGACGGCGGCGCAAAGAATATAATGCTCACCCTTAAAGAAAGAGGCATCCATCTTGACAGCATTGTTGACGAGGGCGGCGCAATTATCCCCGTTAATGTTAAGGGCATTATTGAAAACAAAGAAATTATCGGTGTAGGTATTGCCGAAAAAGGCTATACCGATATCGAGATAACTGTTACGGCAAAGGGCGGTCATTCATCTCAGCCTCCCGTTCATTCGGCTCTCGGTGAGCTTGCAGAGGTAATCAGAGACCTTGAAGGCAATCAGTTCAAAGCAGAGCTTATGCCTTTTGTAAGCGACCTTTTCTCAAACCTCGGCAGAAACTGCACCTATCCTGCAAGACTTCTTACCTGCAACATTCCTTATCTCAAGCCTCTTCTCAGAAAAGGAATGACTCTTCTTCCGTTCACAGCATGCCTTGTAAGAACAACAACGGCTGTTACAATGGCTGAGGGAAGCCCTGCAGCGAATGTTCTTCCCCAGAAAGCGAGCGTTGTTGTCAATTTCAGACAGATGCCCGGCACAACAGTTGAGGACGTAATTGCGCATATCCGCAAGGTATGCCGCAATAAGAATATCGAAATCAAGGTTCTCAAGGCAAAGGAAGCATCCAGATTCTCACCTACTGACTCCAGAGTGTTCGGAATCATCGAAGAGCTCTGCGTTCAGGAAAACAAGAACTCTGTTGTTGCGCCTTACCTTGTAATGGGCGGTACGGATGCCTGCTATTATGAGCCTGTATGTGAGAATATTTTCCGTTATTCTCCTTTCAAGGCAAGTGTTGAGCTTCTGCGCTGCACCCACGGCACAAATGAAAGATTACCCGTTTCGACGCTTGAACCTGCAGTTGCATTCTTCAAGAGATATGTAAAGAGGGCATCCGCCGAAAAATGATTGGAAGGATAGAATGTTTTCCGTATTAATTGCACCCGACAGTTTCAAAGGCACGCTTTCGGCGGCAGAAGTATGCAGGATTATGGAAAATGCCTTCACTGAAGTGACAGAAAATATAAAAATAACAAAGCTTCCCGTTGCCGACGGCGGCGAGGGGCTTTGCTCCTGTTTCGGCGGTTTTGCAAAAGGTGAATATGTTGCGGCAAAGGTTTCGGGAGTTTTCGGAGAAAAAATGACTGCAGAATATTTCATGCTCGAAAATAAAACCGCGGTTATCGAAATGGCTGCATGTGCAGGTCTGCCTCTTGCAGGGGAGAACAGAAATCCCGAAAAAGCAACAACGCTCGGCGTCGGCGAGCTTTTGCTGCACGCAAAACAAAACGGTGCAAAATCGGTTCTTCTCGGTCTTGGCGGCAGCGCAACAAATGATTGCGGTATCGGCATGGCAACCGCCCTCGGTTGGAAATTTCTTGACGGTGACGGCAATGCCGTTTCTCCGTGCGGAGAGTCGCTCTCTCTGATTAATAAAATAATTCCGCCCGATGAACCCTTCGACTTGCCTGTGACCGCGGCGTGCGATGTTGAAAATCCGCTTTTCGGCGAAAACGGAGCAGCGTATGTTTTTGCTCCTCAGAAGGGCGCAGATGCCTTAATGGTTGAGAGACTTGACTCGGGTCTCAGGAGCTTTTCCGAAATTATAAAAAAAGATCTCGGCAAGGATGTTTCCGATGCTGCAGGAGCAGGTGCCGCAGGCGGAATGGGTGCCGGCGCACTTGTGTTTCTGAACGCACAGCTGAAAAAAGGAATAGATGTTATTCTTGATGCATCGGATTTTGATATGCTTGCTTCCGAAAGTGACCTTGTTGTGACAGGCGAGGGTAGGCTCGATTTTCAGTCAGCTGACGGCAAGGTTGTATCGGGAGTTGCCAAACGCGCAAAAAAGCTTGGTAAAAAGGTGATTGCTGTTTGCGGATGCAGAGGATACGGCGCGGAAAGAATACTCGGCTGCGGCGTTTCGGAAATGTATTTTGCATCAGAAAGCGAAAAGCCTCTTGCTGAAATACTGCCTTCGTGCAGAGAGGATTTATATAACGCCGCATTGAAAGCGGCAATGAATCAAAAAGGAGAATGAATATGAAAAAGATAATTGCAGCAGTGCTTGCACTTTGTTTTGTTTTTTGCGCAATGCCCGTTTGCTTTGCTCAGGAAGGAGAGAAAATCGAAATGGCAGATTATGGTTTTGTTGACTGCGGCGATGTAAAGATTGAATATGCTGTTTACGGCAACCTCGACGGCGAGGCTCTCGTGCTTCTGCCTCCCAACGGCGGTGATATGCACAGCCTTGACGGCACAATTCTTCCTGAGATGTCGAAGCATTTCAAGGTTATAACCGTTTCTCCCAGAGGAACGGGCAATTCGGGTTGGGTTGACGGCACAATGAATTTTGAAACGATGGCTGATGACCTTGCCAAAGTTCTTGATTATTTAAAGGTTGAAAAAACACATATTTTCGGGTTCAGTGATGGCGGAAATCTCGGTTTCGTTTTCACTCTCAGATATCAGGATAGAGTATCGTCGCTGACGGTTATGGGTTCAAACATAAACACTCTGGGAACAAACACCTTTGACCAGCTTCAGATAACATATCAGTATATCGTTCTTGTTATTGAAGCGTGGATAAAGGGTGACGATGCAACAAAAATCCGCCGCGATATAAAAGGTATGATGGTCGGTCAGCCGAGCCTTACATTTAAAGATATTTCAAAAATTGAGGTTCCGTTTTTTAATATTTACGGCGAACACGATATGATTCAGCGCTGGCACTCCAAAAAGATTACCAGATCTGTTCCGAACGCAAAGGAGCTTATGATTATCGGCGGAGGTCACAGCACCTGCTTTGAACAGACTGATACGGTCATAATTCCCGCGCTTCTCGATTTTTACGGAATCGAAAAATAAAAAATTGAATTTCTGAAAGATATTTACGGCGGATTTATCCGCCGTTTTTTTATTGTGTCATCGGGCAAATTAATATTGCTTTGCTGAAAAGCGAAGCGAAATTCGGACACGGAGGTGAAAAATGAAGCGATTTTTTAAATCCTTGAGTGCGGTTCTTCTTGCGGCGTCTGTTTTTGCTTTTTCGGCTGTTGTTTACGGCGCTGAAACCGTTCCCGATAAAATTGATGTTTCAGAGCAGGCGGCGGGCAATATTGTAAACGGATTTTTTTCAATCGGAAGAGACGGAGCTGTAAAGGCATCGGGCTTTACAAATTCGGACAGCGAATACAAAGCTGACCTTATGGCTTTTGATCTTATTCCGGTTAAAGAGGTTACGGTTAATGTTGCAAAGCGCAAATATGTCAGCATCGGCGGAGATGTTTTCGGAATAAAGCTTTATACAAAAGGCGTTATTGCGGTTAAGATTGATTCCGTTGATGTTTCAACAGGTGCGCAGAGTCCCGCTCAGCTTGCAGGCATTAAATGCGGTGACAGCATAACGCATGTCAACGGCTCTGTTATCGTCAATGCAGATGATTTTATATCTGCAATTGAATCCTCAGCAGGCAAGGAGCTTTCATTAACAGTTGAAAGAGACGGACAGAATCTTAATCTCAAGTTGAAGCCTGCCGAATCCTCAAGCGGCAGATACAGGGCAGGCTTATGGGTGAGAGACAGTTCTGCCGGAATCGGTACGGTAACTTTTTACGATGCCGAAAATAAGATTTTTGCAGGTCTTGGCCATGGAGTATGCGATGTTGATACGGGGAAAATAATGCCTCTTTCGGGCGGCGAAGCGGTCAAAGCAACTGTCAACGGCTTTTATAAAAGCAGTTCAGGCGATCCCGGAGAGCTATGCGGAATTTTTTCGGATTCCGTGATAGGCAGCCTTCGTGTTAACGGGGCAACGGGCATTTACGGCGAGCTTAAAGAAAATGTTGATTCGAAGCTTTTGCCCGTTGCTCTTGAAGCCGAGGTAAAAGAGGGCGCGGCGCAGATAGTTGCAACCATTGACGGAAAAGGTCCTCAGTATTATGATGCTCAGATTACGAAAATTTATCCTGCATCGGGAAACGCGGAGCGCAATCTTATCGTCCGGATAACGGATAAGGAGCTTCTTGAAAAGACGGGCGGAATACTGCAAGGCATGAGCGGAAGTCCGATAATTCAGAATTCAATGCTTGTCGGTGCAGTGACCCATGTTTTTGTCAATGACCCCTCGCAGGGCTACGGAATTTTTGCACAGAAGATGATAGAAACAGCAGAAAATCTGGTAGGCACGGCTGATCAGGAAGCAGCTTAAACCGTCGTCGGGCGTCTGTGTGTTAATAAATGCACAGACGCTTTGCTGTGTGAAACAGTTTATCGAAAGATAAAATATATTATCGGAAATGCGGTCAAAGCTGTAATTAAATGTTTGAAAACGAGTTAAAAACAAAAAAACAAGTTGATTTGCGCAGTGTTTAACGCATTTTCAGCGGTTAACGGTTATCGGGTCGGATAGTGCGAAATAAAATGCCAAAAATTGGCAAAATAATAATTCCCAATTATTGACAATTTTAATTGCTTATGGTAATATCTTCGTGAACTAAATCAAGCGGAGGTAAAACCATGAGAAAAATGTTGAAAGTTATGCTGACCGAAGACGGAACCGAAACACTGCATGAGCTTGCGGGAATTCTGCGCTCAAATAACTGCGAGGTTTCAACCGTTATCAAGGACGGAGCGCAGATTATCGAGAGGCTCAGAGCAGGCGAGAGACCTGATGTTTTGTTGATGGACAGCTTTATGTCGCGCCTTGATGCGTTGGGAGTTCTTCGCGAACTCGATTCGCTGAGACTCGAAAAGAGACCTATGGTTATGGTGCTTTCATCAGCAAACAACGAGAAGGTTGAGAGTGAAATTCTTTCAAACGGTGCGGATTATTATTTCTTGAAGCCCTATAATCCGTCCATGTTAGCCGAAAGAATAGTTCAGTTTGCCAGCATCCATAATTCATCTGCAAGCAAGAACGGAGTCAAGGACCTTGAGGTTGTTGTCAGCCAGATAATGCATCAGATAGGAGTTCCTGCCCATATCAGAGGCTACCAATATTTGCGCGAAGCGATAATTCTTTCCATTAACAATAACGATATGATAAGCTCTGTCACAAAAATTCTCTATCCGACGGTTGCCAAAACATTCAAGACAACACCGTCGAGAGTTGAAAGAGCAATCCGCCATGCGATTGAGGTTGCGTGGGACAGAGGCGATGTTGATGTTCTCAGCTCATATTTCGGATACACTATCCAGAATGAGAGAGGCAAGCCTACAAACAGCGAGTTCATTGCAATGATAAGCGATAACCTTAAGCTGCAAATGAAAACGGTATGAAAAAGCCCCCGAAGCCAAGGCTTCGGGGGTAAATTGTATATTGCTTATGCCGCTGCGATGATTGAAAGAATCAGACCTGTGAGAATAGGCGAAAGATCAAATGCTCCTTTGGGAATATTGAAGAAGCTGTCGTCAATCTCGAAGCTGATTTCATCAAAATATGTATACTGAATTGAGTGTGTGGATGAATCCTCAACCTTGAGCATAACAAGCTCATCGCCGTCAAAATAGAATTTGCTGGTTACAAACTCTCTGTCGTTATATTCTTCAACATAGTATTCCTTGCCGTCAACGGTTTCGTTATAGCTGTCGATATACTGAATGAATCCCTGAGTAAGGTTTGCCGCATCCTTGACAAGCTGCCATATATCAGCACCCTCAAGCGGATTTCTGTCAAGCTTTACATAGAAATAGGGGAGTGTGGGGACAAATGCGTAAACGCCTTCTTCCGATGCAATAACTCTGACCTTCAGAAAGCCTGCAGTATACTCATAGGCAATTGTGTTGCCCTTGACGGCAACGGTGTTTTTGATATCCGAGGGGATGAAGCCGAAAAGCATGGTGCTGCCTGAATTAATTGTAACCAGAACCTCGTCTTCGGTTTCAAGTCTGTCAAGCAAGGCGTCTGCTTTGGGTGTTTCGGCAGCGAATGCGCCGATGCAGAAAACCGATGTCATCATCAGAATTGCCGCAAGAATGATGCTTAAAAATCTTTTCATTATAATTCCTCCGTTTTATTATTTGGGACAGTTGTTATCCCTTAACGTACAAATTATATCATATTCAGCTGTAATTTTCAAGAAGCTTGCAAATAACGGAATTTGAAAGCAGAAAACCGTTTTTTGTCAGAGCAATTCTGCTGCTGTCGACGGTAACAAGACCGTGCCCGTGCAGAAATTCTGCCTGCTCAATAACTGTTTGCGCAACAGCTTTTCCGAACCGTTTTTCAAATCTATCAAAAATCAGCCCTTCAGTCAGTCTTAACGCGAGCATGATATATTCTTCTTCGTCGCCGCCAAAGCCGTCATCAACGGGCGGCATGCCCTCAATGAAATCAGCGATGCTTCGTTCATAATAGAATCGTTTTCCGTCAACAAATGAGTGTGCCGCCGCACCGATTCCGAGGTATTCCTCGCAATGCCAGTATTTAAGATTATGTCGGCTTTCAAAACCTTTTTTTGCGAAATTCGAAATCTCATATTGCTCAAAGCCTGCTTCTTCAAGGGCATGAACGGCAAGGAGATAGAGCTCGCTTGTCTCATCTTCGTCGGGAAGAATCAGGCTGTCTTTCTTTTTGTGAAAGAAGGTTCCCTCTTCGATTTTAAGAATATACGCGCTGACATGGGTCGCACCGCTGTTTTTACAGAATTCAACAGAGCTGAGCAAGCTTTCCTTTGTCTGACTCGGAACACCAAGCATAAGGTCGAGCGAAATATTTTCGATTCCTGCCGCCTTCGCTCTTCTGATTGCTCTTTCAACATCTGCACAGCCCGAGCGCCTGCCGAGCGCTTTTCTTTCGGAGTCATTTGCGCTCTGCAGACCGAGAGATATGCGGTTAACTCCGCTTTGCGCCGCTTTGGCAAAGTCAAAAGAAGAGTCGGTTCCGCCCGTATCCGACGGATTGCATTCAAGAGTAACCTCGCAATCTGCGGTTCTTGATGTGTGGGAAAGAATCAACGCAATGTTATCCGCGCCGAGAAGAGACGGAGTTCCGCCGCCGAAATAAACGGTATCATATATACGGTTTTCTTCGCTCAGTTTCTTGCAAAGAGCCGCAACATAAGAATCCGTAACTCCCTTTTGGGGAGCTACGGAATAAAAATCGCAGTAAGGGCATTTGCCCTTGCAAAACGGAATATGGAGATATAATCCTATAGGTTCAGAAGATTTATCAGTCATTATCGTCAAGCTTGAGAACCGCCATAAATGCTTCCTGCGGAACCTCAACCGTTCCGAAGTGGCGCATTCTCTTTTTGCCTTCCTTCTGCTTTTCAAGCAGTTTTTTCTTTCTGGTGATATCGCCGCCGTAGCATTTTGCAAGAACATCCTTGCGCATTGCTTTAACGGTTTCTCTCGCAATAACCTTGCCGCCGATTGCAACCTGAATCGGAATTTCAAACATCTGTCTCGGAATGTTATCCTTGAGCTTTTCGGCAATCTTTCTCGATTTGCCTCTTGCTTTATCGGTGTGGATGATGAATGAAAGAGCGTCGATAAGGTCGCCGTTGAGAAGAACATCAAGCTTGACAAGGTTTGAACGGCGATAATCTGAGATTTCGTAGTCGAACGATGCATAGCCTCTTGTTCGCGATTTAAGAGAATCGAAGAAATCGTAGATGATTTCGTTCAGGGGAAGCTCATAGTGAATATCAACTCTGTCGGGAGTGATATAGTCCATGTTTTTGAAGATGCCCCTGCGCTCCTGACAAAGATCCATTATTGCGCCGACATATTCTGCAGGCGAATAGATGTGAGCATCGGTGAACGGTTCTTCGCTGTAATCAATGTGAGCGGGATCGGGATAATGGGTGGGGTTGTCAATTTCGACCATTGTGCCGTCAGTGAGATGGATTTTGTAAATAACGCTCGGAACGGTTGTAACAAGGTCGAGATCGTATTCTCTTTCAAGGCGTTCCTGGATGATTTCGAGGTGAAGCAGACCGAGGAAACCGCAGCGGAAGCCGAATCCGAGTGCGCCCGAGGTTTCGGGTTCATAAGTCAGAGCGGCATCGTTAAGCTGAAGCTTTTCAAGTGCATCGCGCAGATTTTCATAATCTGCACCGTCTGCGGGATAAACGCCGCAGAATACCATCGGGTTAACCTTGCGGTAACCGGGGAGGGGTTCTGAGGCAGGATTTTCAACAATTGTCACCGTATCGCCGACTCTTGCATCGCTGACGGTCTTGATGGATGCGGTTATATAGCCAACCTCGCCAGCAGTGAGTTCGTTGCATGGTTCGGGAACAGTTGCACGCATATATCCTGTTTCAACGATAGTGAATTCCGCGCCCGTTGCCATCATACGCATTGTGTCGCCCGGCTTGATTTTACCTTCCTTGACTCTGACATAAACAATAACACCTTTATAGCTGTCATATACGGAGTCAAAAATCAGTGCTCTCGGAGGAAGATCGTCATTTGCCTCGGGGGCAGGAACATTTTTAACGATGCTTTCAAGCACCTGTTCAATATTAATACCTGTCTTTGCCGAAACTCTCGGAGCTTCGGAGCAATCAAGCCCGATAACCTCTTCAACCTCTGCGGCAACTCTGTCAGGCTCTGCGGAGGGCAGGTCGATTTTGTTGATAACGGGAACGATTTCAAGATTATGGTCAAGAGCAAGATAGGTGTTTGCAAGCGTCTGCGCCTCAACGCCCTGAGATGCGTCAACTATAAGAACAGCACCCTCGCAAGCTGCAAGAGAGCGCGATACCTCGTAGTTGAAGTCAACATGACCGGGAGTGTCGATGAGGTTGAGTATATATTCCTCGCCGTCCTCGGCAACATAGTTGAGCTTAACGGCATGCGCTTTGATTGTTATGCCTCTTTCACGCTCAAGATCCATTTTGTCAAGAAGCTGAGCAGTCATGTCGCGCAGTGCAACGGATTTTGTTTTTTCAAGAAGTCTGTCGGCAAGGGTTGATTTGCCGTGGTCAATATGTGCAATAATGCAAAAATTTCTGATTTTATCTTTTGAAACAGCCAATGTAGTTCTCCTATTATACAAATTGTTCTATATTTCTCTCAATGTTGCCCTTGCCTATCCACATATCCTCCCATTTCTGACCTGCGATTTTTTCAATCCGCTTTTTGTCAGAATCGGATATGCTGCATGAGCCCGTTTCGTGTTTTTCTTTGATAACCCGTTTTATCTGCTCGTGGTCGGATTTGGTCATGGAATATCTGTAAACCGAAATAACGCAGAAAAGAGCGAGTATTGCAGGGATAACGGAATAGCATACTCTCAGACCGATGTTTGTGCGTCGGGGCTGAAGGTGGGGAGCTTTGATATCGGGATTATATCCGAACCATTCAAGCGCCGTGCCGACGGAATAACCCATAACGCTGCTGACCGTCTTTTTGCAGAAGGTGCTGAAGGTTGAGATAACGCCCTCGCGCCGTCTGCCCGTTATCAGCTCATCAACATCAGTTATATCGGGCTGAATGATGTCGATTGCAAAGCCGGGACCCGAGAAACCGATGTTATAGCATATGGATGAAAGAACGATAACCGCATACCTTATCGGCTTTGGAGTGGTATAATTGATGAATGCGTTGATTGCAATACCGAAAACCATGAGCGGACCGAGCAGCTTGCCGCCTGCGGTTTTTCCCTTGTATCTCGAGAGAACATAGTTGATGGGAGAACCGCAGAATTCGGATGTTCCCGCAACGATGTTCATTGAGATGAAAAGGTTGTATGTATCAGTAACGCTTGTCATGAAATACTGGTCTGCATAGTTGCAGAAATAGCGGCTCATCGAGAAGAAGAGCGACATTATGAAATACTGTCTGAAAGCTCTGCTCCTGAAAACAAGCTTATATTCGTTGATGAAATGGTTCCAGTCAAACTTTTCGTTAATCTGATCGGCCGATGAAGGTTCTTTCGTTTTGAAAAAGCTGAGAATCGGAGCCCATAAGAACCACGCCGCAAGAACAATGCCGACAAGGGTATATTTTGAGCGGTCATCTGCCGACGGAACAGGCAGACCGACAAGTGCGGTCTTGATATCAAAGCCGCTTAAAACGAGACCCGCAAAAACATAAGATGTTACCTGACCGACGGAGTTCATCATATATTCAACAATTCTGTACTGCGAGCGTTCGAAATAAGAAGGGGCAACAGTCGGGAGCATTGCGGTGTGAGGAATGCTCATCATTGTCATGAAGGTGCTGTACATAATGGCAGCAAAGAGATACCACCACCAGGTTGCGCTGTCATTGCCTGTGCCCGAAAGTCCGAATGAAGTCCATTTGAAAATATAAACAAGAGCAAACGGGATAGCGGAAATTATCATATAGGGGCGGTGTCTGCCGAGCTTGGATTTCGTTCTGTCGGTTATTATACCCATGATTGGGTCGCTGATTGCATCCCAAAGCCCCGAAATGAGTGAAATTTTACCTGCGGCGCCTGTTTTCATGCCCTCAACATATGCGAGGAATTGCTGATGGAACTGGTTTATCGGATAACCCGCACCGCCGATGGTTATGTTTGCGCATGTGAAGTTGCACATCGGGCGCAAGGTTTCTTTAACATCGCCTTCAAATCCGGTTATTTCCTTGATTTTAGCTCCTAAACCCATGTTGCGCCTCCTCATAATTAATTGTTATCACTTTATAATAACAAATTATAATAATAAGGTCAAGAATTTTAATCTTTTTTAATTTACAGAAAATGAATTCTGATGACAGGTTGAATTTATCGGAATCTGATGTTATAATAAAGCGATAATTAATGTTAAAGGAGAAAAACATGAAAGCAGTATTCAGAAAAGCTCTTGCCTTTATGCTTGCTTCGGCTGTTGTTTTAAGCTGCGCTTTTGCAGGCTTTGCAGCTGCCGCATCGGAGTCTGCAGGCAATCTTGAAATTACTTCAGAAATATTATCTCAGGCATCGGGCGAATGGGTGAAGGCTGAAACGGTTTCAAACGGAGAAACGGTTAAGGCCAGAGTTTATGTCGGCACCGATTATTTCACAAACGCAGGAGAGCTGATGTTCTTTTACAGCTCCGATTTGTTTGAGGACAGCTATACAAAAAATCAGATTGTTGACATAGCGGAGAACGACTATTATAAATCACTTGTCGGTCTTGATGCGAGCGCTGTTTTTTATTCTTCTGACAGCAAAGCAATAAAGCGTCTGCTTGATAACGGATTTATTACCGAAGAATTTGCTCTCAGTCACAACTGCGTTGCAATCAATTATATGTTTTCGGCAGGAGCAAAGAACACAGTTCTGAAAGCTGACGAATGGTTTGCCGAGTTTGAGCTTAAGGTCAAAGACGGTGCCGAAGCCTGCGACGGCGAGTTCATCGCTTTAATTTCAACTGTTCAGAGCCCCGACAGCCCTTACGGATACATTAATGTTCCCGTCGGAGAAGAAAACGGCTATGTTGAAAATACCGTTTCGTTCGGCGATGTTTTCGTTGATGTCACCGTCAACGGCTCGGCGGTGCGCAACTATAACATATTCAGCTTTGATGTTAACGGCGGAAGCGTTGACAATTCAGGCGAAAAAGCAGAATATAAGGTTCTTATCGGCGAAAGCTTCGATATAAACTCTGTAGTTCCCGAAAAAGAGGGACACAGCTTTGTCGGCTGGACAGAAAGCACTGACCCCGATTCTGCAAATAAGGAATATATTGCCGAGTGGAAGGTTAACAGCTATACGGTATCGTTCAATACCAACGGCGGCGATAAGATAGATGCCGAAACGCTTGAATTCGGCGAGAAAATTATTCTTCCGGAACCCGAAAGAACAGGCTATAAGTTTGTCGGATGGTCGTCAGGCGGCCGTATTTATCCTGCAGGCTACGAATTTACCGTTCCTGCAAAAAATGTAACCATGACAGCTATGTGGCTTGTTAACAGCAGAAGCTTAAAATACTATATAGGCGGCGAAGAATTCAGCTTCAGCGTTGCTGTCGGTCAGGAAATACCCATGCCCGATATGAGCGGACTTGAAGCGGTTGAAATTCTTTATTGGGTTGACGGAAACGGAGAAGAAACAGAAATTCCCGATGTTATGCCCGATAACGACCTTGTTTTCACTGCTGTTGTGAAGTATAACCACGAAAGCGCAAGCGGAGTTACCGCATCTTTTGATAACGGTGCTTTCGGTGGTGATGAAAACGGAATAGCCTTCAATGCATCTCTTAAGCCTTATACTTCGCAGGGCGGAACTGATTTCGGCGGCAAAAACTATAAACAGATAGCAAATTATGATATCGGATTCAAGAGAGACAATGCCGATATTGAACCCGAAAACGGCAAGGCGGAGATAAGCATTCCCGTTCCTTCTGCATATGCGGGCAGAACGGATTTCATTGTTGCACGCCTTAAGGATAACGGCACTTATGAAAAAGTGAACGCGGTTCTGAAAAACGGAAAGCTTGTTTTCTCCGCTTCGGAATTCGGTGAAATTGCAGTTTTTGTGAAATCGGAAACCTCAATCAAAACTCTTCCCTCAAAGCTCAGCTATAACTATAAAGACGGTCTTGACCTGAGCGGACTTGAGCTTGAGACGGTTGATGAAAACGGCAACAAGAAAACCGTCAGCGATACAAGCAAAATGAAAGCCTCGGGCTATAACCCGAAGAAAATCGGAACACAGACAGTTACCGTTGAATATGACGGAACATCCGTAAGCTTTAATGTTACGGTTTCCTATGCATGGTGGCAGATGATAATCCGCATTCTTCTTCTCGGCTTCCTCTGGTATTGATTTTAAAGCAGGGCATCTTCGGGTGACCCTGCTTTATTAATTTAATCTTAATAGAATGTGCATGGAATTGACTTTTGGGGCTGTGTTTGCTATAATTCAAATGTATATATATTAAAATATAAGAGGAGAAAACTGATGCTCAAACGCTTATTTTCTAAAGCTGATAAAAAGATGCTGATTTTCGGCGCTCTTGCATTTCTGGCTTTTGCAACGCTTATATATCTCTTCCCTTATTCGGGTGATGACTGGGCGTGGGGCAGCCGGATAGGTATGGAACGCCTTGAGGTCTTTTTCAGGCAGTATAACGGCAGATATGCAGGCAATCTGCTTGTTATGGCTCTGACGCGAAGCAAGCTTCTCAATATTATCTTTACTGCGGCATCCCTGACTTTTGTTTGCTTTTTGCCCAAAGCTTATTCGGGTTCAAAAAAGATTTCGGCAGTGCTGCTTGCGTTTGCGCTGTTCCTGCTTACTCCGAAATCGGTCTGGGTTCAGTCGGTAGTCTGGACGGCAGGCTTCACGAACTATATTCCTCCGATTATTCTTACAACCGTTTACATGGTAACCGTGAAGAATATTTTTAACAATGAAAAGCCTGTTTACGGAAAGCTTGTTCCGATTTTAACGGCATTAATCGGTTTTTCGGCTTCGCTGTTCATGGAGAATATAACTCTTTACGGTGTTGCTCTTTCGGTTTGTGTTATTGCATTTACACTCTTGCGCCACAAAAAGGTTTATGCCGCTCACATTGCGAACCTTTTGGGCAGCGTAGCTGGAACGGTATTCATGTTTTCGAATTCTGCCTACGGAATTATCGCGAGTGCAGAGGACGGCTACCGTTCAACAGCGCTCAGCGAAGGACTCTTCGAAACAATTAAAAGCCATGTAAAGACAATCGGCGATTTGTTTTTTGTCAATAACAGCGTTATGCTTACAGTAATAACAGTTCTGAGCGTTATTCTTGCCTATTCGTATCTGAAAAACAGCGATAAAAAGGTTATGCGCCTTCTTGCATGCGGCTCGGTTGCCGTTAATGTTGCGTGTCTTGTTATTCTTTATTCAAAAAAGCTTTTCTCATACTGGCTTGTTGATATCAGTATTCCCGAGGCATCAACCGTAACCGATTTCTTTATTTTCTTTGTTGCGCTTGTCTACTTCCTTTCTCTTTGCATAACCGTTGCGGTCTGCATGGAGGATGCCGATAAGATGTACGAAACACTGTTTGTTCTTTTCAGCGTACCTGTGCTTATTGCACCGCTTCTGGTTGTTAATCCCATCGGCCCGAGATGCTTCTTCCCGCCTTATTTCCTTTGCATCGTTCTCTGCGTATGCCTTTATGACTATGCGGCGAAAGCCGTTAAAACGGAAAAGGCATTTGAGTGCGCGGCAGGAACTGCGTTTGCCGCTGTGGGCGCGGCGATGTTTGTTTTTATGCTCAGCATCTATGCTCCGATTCATAAATACGATATCAAGAGAAATGAATACGCTGTCATGCAGTCTGAGCTCGGCTATGAAAAAATAACCGTATGCAAGCTCCCGTATACCTCATATGTCTGGACGGGCGACCCGTCGCATGCACCGTGGGATGAAAGATATAAGCTTTTCTACGGCGTGAATGCCGATGCGGAGCTTGAGCTTATAAGCTACGGCGAATTTGATAAATGGGCAGAAAAATTTGATAACGAGGTGGATAAATAATGAAGTTGTCTCTTATTGTTCCTTGCTATAATGAAGAGGGAAATGTTGAAAAGTTTTTCAGCGAGGTCAACCGAGTTTTTGAAAATAAGGTTGAAGATTATGAGTTTGTGTTTGTCAATGACGGCAGCTCCGATAAGACATACAAAAGGCTGAAATATATTTATGAAAATCTGAACACAAAAAACAATGTTCAGGTTCTCAGCTTCAGCAGGAATTTCGGCAAGGAATCTGCAATTTACGCAGGTCTGACAAAGGCGAAGGGAGACCTGGTCTGCCTCATTGATGCCGATTTGCAGCAGAGACCCGAGGTTGTTCTCGAAATGCTCGATGTTCTCAACTCCGACGAGGATTTTGATTGCGTAACCGCTTATCAGGAGAAGAGAAAAGAGAATGCGGTTATTTCATTTGTGAAATCATCGTTCTATAAATTCATCAACAAAATTTCCGATGTTGATTTTGTCAACGGCGCATCAGACTTCAGACTCATGAAGCGTTCAATGGTTGAAGCTATTCTTTCAATGACGGAATTCCACAGATTCTCAAAAGGTATTTTCAGCTATGTCGGATTCAATACGCAGTATATTCCCTATACTGTTGCCGAAAGAGAAAGCGGCGAATCGAAGTGGGGCGTGAGAAAGCTTATCAAATATGCGCTTGAAGGCATTTTTGCTTTTTCAACCATGCCGCTGAAAATCTCAACCTATATCGGTCTGATTTCGTCGTTCATTTCGATAATCTACCTTTTGGTTGTTGTAATTCAGAAAATATTCTTCGGCATTGATGTTCCCGGCTATGCAACCATCGTTGCGCTGATGCTTCTTATCGGCGGTCTCGTTCTTTTCTGCCTCGGAATAATCGGCGAATATCTTTCAAAGATGTATGTTCAGGTCAAGAACCGACCCGTATATATACTCAAAGAACACCTTGATACAAAAGAAGATAAATAAAAAATAACCGCAGAAAGCTTTGTGCCTTCTGCGGTTTGCTTTATTAAAGAGTGATTTTAACTGTTTTGATTTCCCACGGGCGGAATGAAAGTCTGCCGTCGGTTATTTCGGAAAGTACATTTCCGAGAAGGTCAGTTTCTGCGCAGACCTTGCCGACTGCCGTTCTGAATTCTGCGCTTGCCGCTTCGTCAGAATAATTGCAGAATCTCGCAAGCAGACAGCCGTTTTCAGGGTAGAGGGTTGTCAGAACAACCTCGCCGCTGTCTGATTTAAGATCTGCATAACTGAATTCGGTTGTTTCTCCGTTGCCTTTTGCGGCGCTTGTGAGCGTCGGCTGACATGCGTATGAATAAGCCTTTCTGTGAAGCGCGGCGTCGCTGAGGGAAGAGTCAAACGGAAGAAGCGAGAATTCATCGTCATAAATACCGTCGAGAATTCTTGTTCCGCACATGTAGGAATTTGAGTAAACGAGCGGAACGGATAAACGGTTGCCGTTGACAGCGGAGCCCATGCAGCCTCTGTTCATAACGGCGAAGCCGTTTTTGCTGTCGCGCAGGGCAATCCAATAGATGCCGTTGAGCTGAGTGGAGTTTCTGAATGAAACCTCGGGAGCAACCTTTTCGTCAATGAGAATGAGATCCTCTTTATACCAATAATCCTCGGTAACTCTGATGTCGCCGCTCCAATCTGAGATTGAATAGGGCAGGTCACGCACCATTCTGCGGCTTTCATCAAGGCAGAGGTTAAGGTTGAGGCAGAGCTTGCTTTCATGCATATGACCTTCAACGGTCAGCGATTTTTTAAGTCCCATCTTTTCGCCGAGTCTGCCGATATGCTCGCCGCGGACTTCAAACTGTGTTCTGCAGTCAATTCTCGGGCTGTTGCCGTTGAAGCTCATTTCAAAGCTGAACGGAACAGAGCCGATTTTTCCTTTCTGAACGGCTGTGGCACATTCATCAGTGATTTCAACCGTCCATTTGCCGCTTGATACGCAGTCATTATCTTCGATGCAGGCGCTGAAAAGCTCGCCGTCTGCATTGTCAACAATTCTTCTGCCGCCGATTTCGTCAATATAAGCTATACCCGAATCTGTCAGCTTTAAAATATAGCAAGGGGTGGAAAGAATTCCGTTTTCGGAATCCCATGAAAATGCATGTTTTTTCTTCTTTTCTTCAAGCTGTTTTGCGGTGAACGGTGCAAGCTCAACATGAAGCTTTCTGCCTTCGAAGTCAACCCATTCGTCAATCGGGAAAGAATGTGAGTTGACGGCGATAACAGCTTCTTTTTCAGGCGAAGCCAGCTTTGCGGAAATCGTTTCAAGCGATTTCGCCTTGACTGCATCCGAGGCTTTGAGAGAAGCGGGGATAAATCTTCTCGAAAGGTCGAGCAGACCGCAGATTGTTACATCGTGATGCTGGGCTGCAAGAGCATATTTCCATGCTTCATCGAGCTTTTCTCTTTCTTCCGATGCACCGAACATCATTGCAAGCGAGTTGAGTTCTTCTGCCTGAACAGCGGCAACCTCGGATTTGCGGACACCGTTGAAGATCTCGTTGCCGCAGTAGCCCCAGGGCATCTGAACATGGAAATCATTATCGGTTGTTGGAAGCTCGTCTTTTGCTTCGCCGTAAAGAGCGGGAATGTCCTCAAGAAGAACATACTCATAGTTATCTTTGGTTTCGATATGAGCTGTAACTTCCGCAATTCCCTGAGTGAGGTCATCGTATCTTGAGGCAAGGAGAGGGGAATATTTTTCAAACATTTCCTCAAAATCCTCAAGGGAGATTTTTGTATCCCTCGGCCAGCGCGAGAGAATCCAGTTATCTACCGTTGTGCAGTTGAAGCCTCTGCCTTGTTTATCGTATGTAGGGACGGCAGGAATTTCCGTGCCGTCTTTGCCGCGCCATTTTCCCCATGCGGAATCAAAGGTGCGCGGATAGCCGTAGCCCATAACGTGTGAACGGAGAATAGCTGCATCATATCCGCAGCTTTTGATCAGCTGAGGAGTCTGATTGTTGAGAGCGAACTCGGAAATTGAATAAACATTCGGAGTTTTGCCGAAAAATTCCAGATTTGTTCTGACAGCATAAATAAGCTGGCGTGCGTTCGATTCATCGGATATTGTCAGCGAAAGAGGCTGACCGTAGGTTGTTGCGCCGAGTCCGACTCTGTCGGGATGTTTTTTCAGAAGCTCCGTAATCATTTCAACGATTTCGGGATCGCATCTTGAAAATTCGTCAAAGGTAAACGATTCATAGTCAAGACCGATTCTGAGCTTCGGATATTTTTCCATCCATTCGAAAATGTTCTTAAGACGGGGCTTAACCTCGTCCTTCCAGAGAACATATCCGCCGTGTTCGTAGGTAAGAATATAAAGCTTTTTCTTTTCCATAGTTCTTATCCCGCCTTTGAAGCAAATTAATTGTTTTTATTGTAGCACAAGGTATTTTGAATTTCAACAAAAAAGCCCGAAGCTTTAATCTTCGGGCGAAAAATTATTCGGCAACGCCTATTCCGAGGCTGACAGAAAGCGCTCTGTCAACCCTGAGCATATCGCTGTCATCAAGAATGCCCATTTTTTCGCGAAGGCGTTTTTTATCGAGCGTACGAACCTGCTCGAGCAGAACAATGGAATCCTTTGCGAGTCCGCAGCCGTCGGCGTTGACTCTTATGTGAGTAGGTAGGCTGGTTTTAAAGCGCTGGCTCGTTATTGCGGCGGCGATAACCGTCGGGCTGAATTTGTTGCCGACATCGTTCTGAACAATCAGTACAGGTCTTGTGCCACCTTGCTCCGAGCCGATTACGGGACTCAGGTCTGCATAATAAATTTCTCCCCGTTTAACGGTCACGAATATCACTCTCCGTAGATAAGTTTACAATTCTATTTTGAACAGGTTTTCTGCTAAATAAACGCAGAAATGAATTCGGGGAGCAAAAAAATTCAAAAATTGCCTGTCCGTTTGTTATCATTATATTCTCAAATGAAAAATCTGTTCTTTCTTCGGAAGATTTTCTCAGGCAGAAATTCGGGCAAAAATGTTGACAACTGAAAAATACTGTGCTAAACTTATGTAAACCGTTGAAGCGGGAGTAAAGGTGAAACATGCTTCCACAGAGAGTCCGTGTTGCTGAGAATCGGGCGAAAAACAGTTCATCAAATGGGCCGCTGAGGGTGCAGCGAAATGCAAATGCAAAGTATTCTGCAACGTTATGGCATGCGTTAACTGTCGGGAATATGCTTGTATTCCGCAAAGTGCGCGGCTTCGGCTGCGAATCAAGGTGGCACCACGGATAATGCTTTTATTCGTCCTTGACAGAGAAACCTGTCAAGGGCGTTTTTATTTTTTTCGGAAGAGGTTTTGTTATGATTTTACTGACCAGACGATGGTGAAGCTTGATTTCCGATACTGAAATTCAAACTCACACTATTTAACTTTACGGAGGAAAAAACAATGAAACTTAACGGAATTGATTTTGACACATATTTTAACAACTATCCCGATGCAAACGGCTATTTCGGCAAATACGGCGGAGTTTTTATTGACGAAAAGCTCAAGGTTGCTATGGCTGAAATAACAGAGGCTTATTATTCAATCTGCCAGTCAAGAAAGTTCATCGCAGAGCTTCGCAGAATCAGAAAGGAGTTTCAGGGCAGACCTACTCCCGTAACTCATCTTGAAAGACTTTCGGATTCTCTCGGCGGAAAGGTTCAGCTTTATGCAAAGCGAGAGGACCTGAACCATTCAGGCGCACATAAGCTCAACCACTGCATGGGTGAGGCTCTTCTTGCAAAGTATATGGGCAAGAAAAAGGTTATTGCCGAAACAGGTGCAGGTCAGCACGGTGTTGCTCTTGCAACGGCTGCTGCATATTTCGGACTTGAATGTGACATTTATATGGGTTCTGTCGATATCAAAAAACAGGCTCCCAATGTTGCGCGAATGAAAATTCTCGGTGCAAATGTTGTTGAGGTAACTCACGGACTTCAGACCCTCAAAGAGGCTGTTGACGCCGCATTTGATGCTTACAGCAAGGAATATAAGGATTCAATCTATTGCATCGGCTCGGTTCTCGGCCCCCATCCCTTCCCTATGATGGTCCGCGATTTCCAGAGCGTTGTCGGCATTGAGGCAAGAGACCAGTTTATCGAAATGACAGGTCATCTTCCCAGCGCAATCGTAGCATGTGTCGGCGGCGGTTCAAATGCAGCAGGTCTTTTTGCAGGCTTCCTCAATGATCCCGTTGATATTTACGGTATTGAACCTCTCGGCAGAGGTCCCAAGCTTGGCGACCACGCAGCAAGCCTTAAATACGGAACAGAGGGCGTTATGCACGGCTTCAACAGCATCATGCTTAAGGATGAGAACGGCGATCCTGCACCTGTTTATTCTGTTGCAAGCGGACTTGACTATCCTTCATCGGGTCCCGAACACGCATTCCTTCAGGAAATCGGCAGAGTCAAGTATGATGTTATCGACGATGAAGAAACGATAGATGCATTCTATAAGCTTTCACGCCTTGAGGGTATTATTCCCGCTATCGAAAGCTCACACGCAGTTGCTTTCGGCATGAAGCTTGCCAAGACAATGGATCACGGTTCAATCCTTATCAACCTCTCAGGCAGAGGCGACAAGGATATGGATTATGTAATTGAAAATTACGGCATTCCCGAATAATTCGGATTTCCGTAACGGCGATACGAACGTTTTTTTGTTTTCGGCGTATACCTGATACGCCTTCATCCGAAGAAAACGCCCGTCTCATCCGCCACAGAAACCCGAACTGAATCCCGTGACGGCGATATGGACATTACGAAAAATCAAAGCAGGTACACAACCGTGTACCTGCTTTTTTTATATGTTCTTCAGAATATATTCGTTTATCGCATAAGCAACGCCGTCTTCGTTATTTGAGGGCAGAACATAATCTGCTTTTTCTTTCAGTGAATCAACTGCATTTCCCATTGCGAATTTCATTCCTGAAACCTCAAACATCGGCAAATCGTTTTCGCCGTCTCCGATACAGGCGATTTCTTCTTTTTTTATACCGAGGTGCTTTGCAAGCTTTGACAGAGCAATGCCTTTTGAAGCGCCGTTTGCAAAAATTTCAACATAGATGCTGCTGTATGCCGCGGATAATTCGGTATAGGGCTTTAGAATTTCCGTTATTCTTTCGCGGCTTTTCGGGTGAATAAAATAGAGCTGAATTTCCTCAACGGAAACACTGTTTGTTTTAACATAATCAGAAATGCTCTTTACATTTACGGATTTTTCAGCGTCTTTTCCGTAATACAGTCTGCCGATAATTGAAAGTATTGTGCCTTGAACATAATAGTCCTCGTTTATATGGGCGGCAGTGCCGAAGCCTTTTCCTGCGCATTCGTCAAGCAGTTCAAAGGCAGTACGGCAGGGGATGCGCAAATCGAAAATCCGATTATCCTCTTTCAGATCAACAACGCCTGCGCCGTTTGAAGTTATGACATACCTGTAAAAGCTTTCTTTTTGCAGCCTATGGGGCAGGCAGGTGAGGTTTCTTCCCGTTGTGGGGACAACGGCTATTCCTTTTTCTGCTGCAGATTTAAGAGCGGCAACGGTAGCTTCGCTCATCTGACTTTTTGAGTTGAGACATGTGCCGTCCATATCAACGGCAAGCAGTTTTATCATCATTTCACCGACCTTTATCAGAAAAGCAGGCAACCGAGGTTACCTGCTTTTGGCTTTTTATTTTGCTGCGCTTTCAAGATGAGCAATCAGCTTGCCGAGAGTATCGCATTCTCTGAAATCGTCTGCCGTAAGTGCAACACCGAATTCTTCATGAATCTCGTCGCTCAGGCAAACGAGGTCAAATGATGACATGCCGAGACCGCTTTTGATATTGGTTTCGGGAGTAATTGCTTCATCGGGATCAACATAGTTGAGAATGATATTAACGAGTTTGTCAAACATTTTATTTCACCTTGTCCTCTCTTTTGTTTTATACGAAACTTAATAAGTGACTGTCTTTCTCTTGATTTTACCGGTTGTTGTTTTCGGGAAGGGAGTTTCTCTCAACTTAAGAGAAGCGATTTCTCTTTCAACCTTTTCGCCTTTGTTGGCTTCTTTGACTTTTTTCTTCAGATATTCCTCAATGTTTTCAATGCCGAGTGCGGCAGCAAATTCGGTGTCGGGATAAATCTCGGCAACGATTCTGTCGTTTTCTGCGCTGACAACAATTTCCTTGACAACCTTTTCATCAACGAATTTTTTCTCAATTTCTTCGGGAGAAATGTTTTCACCGTTTGAAAGGATGATGAGATTCTTGCTTCTGCCGACAACATAAAGGTGGCTGCCGTCGGGGCTGAATCTGCCGAGGTCACCAGTTTTGAGATATCCGTCTTCGGTGAAAACCTCTGCGGTTGCTTCGGGCTTCTTATAGTAACCCATCATAACCGATGCGCCCTTTACCTGAATTTCGCCGTCAACGATTCTGACATCGCAGATGCTCTTGATAATTTTACCGCTTGAATCTTTGCAGAAATCTGTGAAATCCGCGGTTGTGATTTTGGGGCTTGTTTCGGTCATGCCGTAGCCCTGACGGAGCATGATGCCGTATTTTTCATATTCGGCAACAAGGCCGGGGCCGAGATATGCACCGCCTACAGCAATCCAGCGGATGTTCTTGCCGAAAACCTTTTCGGCAACCTCGCGGGGTCTGAGGTCGGGGAATCTCTTGTGAAGGATGTTGACCTTTCTGATGAGTGTTTCGCAGATCATGGGAACAAGTCTCATGGTTGTCGGCTGGAAAACAGCAAGGTTTTTGCCGATGTTTGCAATCTCGCCGTTAAGGCAGACTGTAAGACCGTCAAGCAGAGGCTTGAAGTAATCGCATGAGAAGCAGAAAATGTGGTGCATGGGGAGAACCGAAAGATAAACATCGTCATCAGCAAGCTGAATTTCGGGATAAGTAACATTTGCGATGAGATTTTCGGATGAAAGCATAACGCCTTTTCTTATGCCTGTTGTTCCCGAAGTATAGATGATAGCAGCGCATTCCTTGGGATCAAGCTCAATTTCTGAAAGGGATGCGTATTCGGAATCGGGTCCGAATCTGTTATAGATATCCTCGAACCATGCAGAATCGCCCATGTTGACAACAACCTTGAGCTTGTCATACTGTTCAACAATTTTCTTTGCTGTTTCTTCGTAGGCGCTTTCATAGAAGATGGCGGTAACATCGCCGTCTTCAAAGAGCATAACCGCTTCTTCGGCGGAGGTTGTGGGAGCGAGGGGAACAAAAACATTTCCGCTGACAAGAGTGCCTGTAAGAGCGGTTATGTATTCATAGGTTGTTTTGCCGATAACAGCTATATGCATTCTTTCGGCGCAGATAGAACGGATGTATCTGCAAAGAGCAAGGCTGTTTTCGCGGAGAGTTATGAAGCTTTTTTCAACAATTGTTTCTCCGTTAAGGTATTTGATGAAGGCTTTGTTGCCGAATCTTTCGGCACTGCTGTCAATAAGGTCTCTGACGGTGTGGATTGAAGCATAAACCTCATTGACATCAAATATGTTTTTCATAAGTGTGTCTTTTGTTTCTTTCATTACTATAATAACCCCGTTTTGATTTTTGCGTAAAAACCGCATCTGCATAACATAATAGCCTATTCTATATAAAAAAGTAAACAGACAAAACAACCGAAAGTTCCGAAAAAAGCGAAAAAAACAGGCAAAACCGAGAAATTGTATAGAAAGTTTTGCTCAATTCGGGGTTGACAACTGATTCTCAGGCAGACAAAAAATATTGACAGCAGATTTAAATATGGTATATTTTAGATATATCCTTAAAATTACGGAGCGTTATTATGAAAGAAACATATTTCGGAACGTATTATCAGGAGGGAGAAAATCCTGTTTTTTGTTACAGAAGCTCGGAAACGGTTTATGAAGAGCAGCTTTATAACGGTTCTTTGATTTCCTGCGGCTGGAATGCTGCAGGTTATCCGCTGAATGTACTGTCGGGCTTCCCGAACAGGCTTGACAGAAGAAGATTCAGAGAACCCTTTGCGTTCAATATTGATGCAGACGGAGTCAGCCTTGATTTCGGGCTTAAATTCGTGAGCTTTGAAACGGAAAAAAACGGAAAAAGCGAAACCGCTGTTCTTACTCTTGAAAGTAATTTCAAGCCCGTGAGAATAAGGGTTATAACCGTTCTCGACGGAACGGCTATGTTTACCCGCAGACTTGAAATTGAAAATCTTTCAGACGGATATATGAATATCAGCAGACTCAGTGTTATTGCAGGCGGCATGGAAACCCTTGATAAGGGCAGGCTGGGCTATGATGATAAAACCGATGAAATTTATTCTCTCGGATATTTTGACAGCGACAGGTGGGGCAAAGAGGGCATGTTCAGCTGGCATAAGCTCAGAGAAGGAACAACATGCATTGAATCCTGCTTTAGCCGTGACCGTTTCCGCCATCCTCTGATTTTTATAAGGAATAACCTTATGGGAAAAATTTGGTTTGCTCAGCTCGGCTGGAGCGGCGGAAGCAGATTTACCGTTGACTATAATGCGCGCCCCGATAACGATTCACATCTTGCATTCAGAGCTGAAATTCCTTCGCATAATCCCATGTATGCTCTTGCGGCGGGCGAAACTTTTTCAACGCCCGAGCTTCATATAGGTCTTGTCAGCGGCGGACTTGACGATGCTGTCAACGAAATGCATTCCCATATCCGCAAAACTGTTCTGACTCTTCCCGAGGCAGACGGAAAGGCGGCACTTGTCGGAGCAGGAATGGGCGCAGAGCATGATATGGGCGTTGAAACGACGAAGATTTTCATTGACCGCCTTGCGCAGCTCGGTGCAGAGGTGTTTATCGTTGATGCAGGTTGGGTCTGTCCGCCCGATAAGCAGGTTTGCTGGGGTGAATACAACGGTATCAATATTCCCGATAAGGACCGATATCCCAACGGCATAGATGAAATTGTCGATTACTGCCATGCAAGCGGAATGAAATTCGGTCTCTGGGTCGATATAGAGAGCCTCGGTGATTTGTGCAAGGCAAGAAAAGAGCATCCCGACTGGCTTGCCGACAATGTTTTCGGTGAGCAGGCAAGAAGATTTCTCGATATGACAAATCCCGATGCCGCAAAATGGGCAGAGGATGAGCTTGCAAGAATTATAACCGATTACAGACTCGACCTTCTCAGGGTTGACTATAACACCGACTGTTCGGAATATTTCAACATGCGCGATACGGGCTGCGGCTATCCCGAATGTCTTAATCTCCGCCATTTTAATGCGGTTTACAGAATGTACGGCAACCTGAAAAAGAGATTTCCCGATGTTATTTTTGAAAACTGTGCAGGCGGCGGAGGGCGCTGTGACCTCGGAATAATGAAAAGCTTCAACCACACATGGGTTTCGGACTGTCAGTGCGCTCCCGATTCGGTTTATATAACAAACGGGATGACCATGGCTCTGCCTCCCGAAAGGGTTGACCGCCTTTTTGCAGGTATGAGCTGCCATGTTTACGGCTCGCTCGGAATTCAGATGCGAAACACTATGCTGACCCATATGACTCTTAATGTCATCGCGCCTTTTGATGCTCAGGTGAATGAAGAACAGGCGGAATTTGTAAGGCACAGTGTGGAGGTCTATAAAGAAAACATCCGACCCTTCCTTTCCGAGTCAAAGATTTATCATCATACTCCCGATACCGAAGAAGCAAAGAAAAACGGTATTGTGATGCTTGAAATCGCATCGCCTGATAAGAGCAGGGGAGCGGCAACCGTAATATCAACCGTCAATTCGGGAGAGAAAACCGTTTGGTTCAGAGCAAAGGGCGCTGACAAATCAAAGAATTATACGGTTACTCTTGATAATGACAGAGAAAGCTTTTCTGTTTCGGGCAGAGAGCTTTGCATGAACGGAATTCAGGTCAGTCTGCCGTCCTCGCTTTCGTCGGAGCTTATCCTTTATAAAGAACAATAAAAAGAACACCGATTCGGAGAAAAATCCGGATCGGTGTTTTTGTTATGCGTTTTTATCTGTAAGGTTTCTTATCCACTTTTTGTTTTTGAATCTTATCAGGCAGATGACGGTTTTCAGTAAATCTTCTCCGAGATACATCGCAATCAGAAGATACTGGAATTCGACCTTTGCAAACATGCCGAGATAAATGACAAGCGGAACGCTGATTAGGTACATTGAAATGCAGTCGCAGATAATTCCGTATTTGGTGTCGCCTCCGGCGCGGAAGGTTCCGACTATCAGCGTGTAGGGAATGTTTCTTATCGGAAGCCAGAGACAATAGATTAAAATAAGCTTTGATGCAAGGTCAAATGCCGCCTGAGTTTCAATGTTGAGAAGTGAAAGAATCGGCTCTCTGAAAGCGGCAAGAATGCTGCCTGTAACAATTCCGATAACAGGTGTCATGATAACGAATTTCTTGGCAAGTCTGTACGCTTCGTTTCCCTTGCCTTCGCCGATGGTTTTGCCCGTCATGATTGAGCATGCATGGCAGATACCTACAAAGAAAACAAACGCAACCTGTTCAACAGAGCTGAAAATCGTATAGCCTGCGTAATTTTCGCTGCCCTGTCTTGCGAAAACCATGGCATAAATATTTGTGCCGATTGCCCACATGCCCTCGTTGAGAACAACGGGCATGCATACTGCTATGAATTTTTTTATAAATGCGCGGCTGAATGAAAGGAATTCTTTGAACGGAGCTTTGAAAACCTCCTTTGAGGTTCTCATAACTATCATAAGAATTAACGACTGAGCGGCGGCGGAAATCAGCGATGCAAGAGCCGCACCTCTGATGCCCATCTGCGGAAATCCTATTTTTCCGTGGATAAGAACATAGTTGAGGGAAGTGTTTATCAAAACGGCGGCAATTGATGAGAAAAGGGGAGGGTTGACTTTTTCTGTTGCCCTCAGAACAGTGCAGGCAATCTGGTTGAATGCGCTGAAAACTCCCATGAAAGCAATGATGCGCATATATTTTGCCGCTTCTTTTATGACAGCTTCTTCATTTGAGAAAACCCTGATGAGCTGCTCGGGGAAGCATGCCATAGCAAAGCAGAACAGGCACGCAATTGCGAGGCTGAAAGCCATTGCGGCGCCGCACGCCCTGCGGATATTGCTTTTTTCTTTTGCACCCCAGTACTGTGATATCAGAGCGGCTGTTCCGGAAGATATTCCGAAATAGAAAAGGTTCATCAGGAATATCCATCTTGAGGAAACGCCGACGGCGGAAACCGTAACATTACCAAGGCCTGTTACCATTGCCGTATCAACAAGCTGAGCGCACGAAACGAGAAGCTGCTGCATGGCTATAGGCAGAGCAAGCTTTGCCATGTTTCTGAAAAAGCCTTTGTTTTCTCCTTTTTTCATCTCAATTCTCCGTTTTACATATTTTGTCTGAATTATTTTATTGTAAAAGCAGGATAATGTCAAGCAAAAGCGAGCCTTAAGGAAAAATTTGAATATTATTAATAATATTGTTATTGATTTTTGCATTTTTAAGGTTTATAATGCAAGATGAGTTATAAGGTGACTTATAATATAATTTTTTATCGGAAGGTGTTTATTTATGTCACAGTTCAATGAATACTCAGGTGTATATTCTCTGCTTTTAACTCCCTTTAAATGGGATAAAAGCGTTGACTATAAAGCCTATGAAGAATATGTTGCATGGCAGGCTGCTTATAAGCCTCAGCATCTTTTTGCTGTTTGCGGCTCATCGGAAATGATGGAGCTCACTCCTGACGAAAGAGTCAAGTGCGCAGGCCTTGCAGTTAAGAATTCAGACGGCGTTCCCGTTTATGCAACCGCAAACCTTCAGGTCGGTTTTGCTGATCAGGTTGAAGAAATGAAGCGTCTTGAAGCTCAGGGTGTCAGCGGTCTTGTTTTTGTAACAAAGGGTATGTGCGACAGACCTGCAACTCAGTATGATTATCTCACCGAGCTTGCTTCTCACACCGAGCTTCCCATTATTCTCTATGAATTCCCCGGCCTCCAGCCTCACCTTATGGATTCCGTAACCTACGGCAAGCTTGTTGAAACAGGCAAGTTCAAGGGAATCAAGGATACAACCTGCAAGATGCCTGAAATTATGGCTAAAATTGCGGTTCAGGGTGAGTCGAACGTTCTTCAGGCAAATATTCCCTTCCTTTATGACGCATATGTTGCAGGTGCAAGAGGCGTTATCGCAACTCCCACCTCCTGCGGCGCAGGTCTTTTTGTAAAGATGTGGGATGAGTTTGTCAAGGGTGACCTTGAAGCGGCAAAGAAGACACATCAGCATATTATTCTTCTTGATAACGCCATTGACTCGGGCTTCTGCGCAAGCGCAAAATATCTTTGCAAGCTTCAGGGCGTTAACATGGAATGGCATACAAGAGGAAGCCATAACCTCGGTCCTGCAAGACTCAGATCAATTGAAGTTTTCCATGATTGGGCAAAGGCGGAGGGCATTCTCTGATAAAATCAAGCATTAGTATATCTGGGGGACAGTATGAAGAAAATAAGAGCCAATGTATGCGCGGTAACGCATGCAGGGCGCATCAGAAGAGAAAACGAAGACAACTATAGCCTCAATGGCAGACTTACCTCGACGGGCGATCTGAAGAAGGGCTCCGCTTTTGTTCAGAGCATGAATGAGCCTTTCCATCTTGCCGTCTGTGACGGTATGGGTGGCGAAAGCTACGGCGATATTGCTTCGGGTATAGCAACCGAAACGATTGCATCGCAGGCGATAAACGTTTATGAAAGCGGCGAAGATTTCAGCTTTGCCATTTCAAACAGCCTTGTTGAATCCAACAGCCGCATCTGCGATGAGATAAATGCCAGAGGCAAGCGCATGGGTACAACTCTTGCCGCTGTTTATGCAGTGAAGGGTAAGCTTTACTGCGTGAATATCGGTGACACGCGTATTTACCATTATTCAAAGGGTATTCTTGAGCAGATAAGCTTCGACCATACCCATGCCCAGACAATCGTTGACGCGGGCGAAGCGATGATGGACCAGATAGGCAGCATCCCCGATGCGAAAAGACTTACCCGTCATCTCGGAGTTTTTCCCGAGGAAGCAAATCTTTCGCCCAATATCAGCGTTATTGATGATGTTGATAACGGCGACTTCCTGCTTCTCTGCAGTGACGGTCTGACAGACATGCTTTCTGACGAGGAGATAACCAATGTTCTTTCAACGGCTGAAAGCTCACAGGACGCGGCGGGCAAGCTTGTGCGTCTTTCTCTCGAAAGAGGCGGAAAGGATAATATAACCGCAATTGCGGCGTTGCTTTCCGTTGAAGAAACAGCTGTTTTTGCTCCCATAGCAGCGGCTATGGTGGGCGATGATGATACAAGCTATGAAGAGGAATACCGCCACAGCTACGGCGGCAATCAGGTTGTTGACGATGAAAACGCGGTTTCGCCTTATGCAAATGCAGATGCAAGAGCGCATATAAAGCCTGTTGACAAAATGCAGGTGCTTAAAATCGCAGGCATAGTTGTGCTTTGCCTTCTTATTCTTGCAGTTGCAGCGTTTATCATCAAAACCGTTCTTTTTGACGGCAAGGATAATGGCGATGTTACAACGACAACTCAGGAAGTTCCTACATATGATTTCGGCGGCAGTGTTACGGATTTCATAACCGAGCCGATGATGACAATCACACTTCCGAGCGAAACAACAACGCAAGAGGATGAAACAACAACGAAAAAGCCGGATACCACAAAACCCAAAAACACAAAGCCGGCAACTGAGCCTTCAACGGAAGAGAAAACTACAGTATCTGATGAAGAATCCACAACCGATCAGGTAACAGACCCTGCAACGGACCCTGCTACTGATCCTGCTACAGACCCTGCAACCGATCCAGCTACAGACCCTGCTACTGATCCTGCCACAGATCCTGCAACGGATCCCGCAACTCAGGAGAATCAGGAATAATAATTAAAAATAAAAGACAAGGCACATCGCCTTGTCTTTTTTTGTTATAGTTTTATTTTACTTTATTCAATGCCCATGCGGCGATATCCTCATACACCTTTTCATTCTTTCTTTCATTAAGAATTTCGTGGCGCATTCCGGCATAGAGTTTAAGGGTAACATCTTTTGAACCTGCAAGCTTGAGGTCGTTATAAACCTGCTTGATGCCCTTGCCGTAGTTTCCGACGGGATCATCCTCGCCTGAAATTATGAGAAGCGGCAGGGCTTTCGGCATGCGTTCATACCAATCCTTGCCCGAAACAACGGTGAGAACCGTAAAAAGGTCTCTGTAGCCTGCGGCGGTGAAAAGATAGCCGCAGTATTCGTCGTTTATGTATTTTTTAACCTGATCCTTATCGCTTGAAAGCCAATCAAAATCAGTTGCGCCCTCAAATTTCTTGTTGTATGCCCCGAAAGCCATTTTATTGATAAATTCACTTCTGTGGCGGCTTCCCTTGGCTTTGGCAATTGCGCCCGCAAGGTTTATTGCAACAGCAGAAGCGGGGTTTTTGCCGCTTGTTCCGCAGATAATTCCGCCTGCAATTCTTTCATCGTCTCCGTAACGGCGCAGGTATTCTCTCGCTATGAAAGAGCCCATGCTGTGGCCGAAAAAGATAACGGGAGTGTCGGGATATTCCTTGCATATAAGATCGGTGAGTGCTTTTTCGTCTTCAACGAAAGCATCCCATCCGCCGCTTTCGCCGAAATATCCGAGATCGCTTTTGCTTCTGACCGATTTACCGTGGCCGACATGGTCATCGGCTATAACGGCAAAGCCTTTTGAAACAAGGTATTTTGCGAAGTCCTCATATCTTTCGCCGTGTTCAGCCATGCCGTGGGCGATCTGGAATATCGCCTTCGGATTTTCCTCTGAAGGTGCCCAGCATCTTGCGAAAACATCGGCAATGCCGGATTTTGAGGGGATTTTATATTCTGATCTGAGAACTGCCATTTATATCACCTTTCTTCTTTTTGATGGTTTTATTTTATCATATATCGGGGGTGAGTTCAATTCTTATCTGAGAATTTTGCGCAATTTCGGGCGAAGGGGTATGCATACGGCACAAGCTGCGGCAATTTTAACCGCATCGCCCAAGATGAACGGAAAAACACATATTCTTGCCGATTCCGAAAAAGAGCCTGAGCTCAGATGCGAAAACCAAAGCGTGCCGAAAAGATAGCAAACAGCCGTGCCTGCCGCCATTGAAAGCGGGTAAACCGCTTTCTTTTCAGAAAACTTTTCACATAAAAGGCTGATTATTGCGGCACATAAAGGATAGCTGATTATGAAACCTCCCGTTGCGCCCGAGATAACCTGAAATCCGCCTGAAAATCCCGAAAAAACGGGCAGACCGAAGCAACCGATAAGAACATAAAGCACAACCGCAGGAACGGAATAGCTGATGTTCATGCAGGCAGAAACGGTATAAATAATAAAGGTAGCGGCGGTTAAGGGGATCGCACCGAAAGGCAAAGCAATCGGGGCAAGAACGCAGATAACTGCGGCGAGGATTGCTCTGACTGTCAGATTTTTAATATGTTCCATATATTTATAAGAATTTAGAAGGAGTTTACAAACAGGTAACTGTTTGGTCTTAATAAGTCAATAACAGGGGAGTAATATATAGCTGAAAAGAGACTCTGTGAAAGGGAGATTGATATGAACGAGAAAAGCAAGCAGCCTTGTGTTATTGTTTGCGTTACACCTCAGGAATCCTGTATGCGGCTTATTGAAGCCGGCGCGAGGGTTGCTTCAAAGGAAGGGCTTCCGCTTGCTGTTCTGAGCGTTTTCAGGGAGAGCAACGGACTTAACGCCAACGAGGGCGGTGCGCTTGAAAATCTTTTTGAATGTGCAAAAAAATTCAATGCAAGCATGAATGTTTATTTCAATAACAGCCCTGCGCTTGTTACGGCGGTTGTTGCCAAAAAGCTTGGCGCGGTTAACCTTGTTACGGGTTTTCCCGAAGAGGGCAGCAGCGGCTTTATAGGAAGAATTCATGAAATTCTGCCTGAATTGACAATAACAATGGTTGATAAAGAGTCAAACGAATACAGGATAATTCCGCTTGAAAAGCAGGATGCGGAAATATCAAGGCTGATATCAGTTCATTGAGCCGCCTGAGAAAAGACGGTTAACTGCATTGCGGAGCAAAGCATATTCCTCGCCCGAAAGGGCGGGGTTTTTTTTGAGCAGATTTTCTGCGGCGGCGTGAGTTTCCCTTATTGCTTCGCCGTCGGTCATCATGTTCGCAATTTTCATTTCGGGCAGACCGTGCTGCCTTGAGCCGAAGAAATCGCCCGGACCTCTCAGCTTGAGATCCTCATCGGCAATTCTGAAGCCGTCGGTTGTTGAGGCAAGAATGTTCAGCCTCTCGGTTTCGTCTGCTTCCGAAATAAGAATACAGGTTGATTTTTCGGAGCCTCTGCCGATTCTTCCTCTGAGCTGATGGAGCTGTGAGAGACCGAACCTTTCCGCGTTTTCGATTACCATTATAACGGCGTTCGGAACATCAATGCCGACTTCGATAACGGTTGTGGAAACGAGAAGCTGAATTTCTCCGCCTGAAAACGCATCCATAACCGCTTTCTTTTCTGCAGATTTCATTTTGCCGTGGAGCAGACCGAGCTTAAAGCCCTTGAAAAATCCGTCGGACAGCTCCTTGAAAAGAGCGTTTGCGGCGGTCATTTCGGAGGCTTCACCTTCTTCGACAAGGGGACAGACGATATATCCCTGCCTGCCCTGACACAGGTGCTTCTTGACATATCCGTAAGCTCTTTCTCTTATTTCGGGAGTGACAAGATATGTTTCTGTTTTTTGTCTGCCTTTCGGCATCTCATCAAGGATGCTCAGGTCAAGATCGCCGTAAATGATGAGAGCGAGAGTTCTCGGAATCGGTGTTGCGGACATGACAAGGGTGTGCGGATTCTGTCCTTTTGAATGAAGCGAATTGCGTTGGTTAACGCCGAAACGGTGCTGCTCGTCGGTTACTGCGAGAGCGAGATTGCTGAACTCAACATCCTTCTGAATAAGTGCGTGAGTTCCGATAGCAAGGTCAATTTCGCCGCTTTTCAGAGCGGCTTTAATTTTTTTCTTTTCTGCTGCAGGGGTTGAGCCTGTCAGCAGACCAATGGTTATATCGGTGTTTTCGAAAAACTTTGCAAGGGTTTTGTAATGCTGCATTGCGAGAACTTCCGTCGGTGCCATAAGTGCGCTCTGATATCCGTTTTTGGCGCAGTTGTAAATAAGAGCGGCGCTGACGGCTGTTTTGCCCGAGCCGACATCACCCTGAACGAGTCTGTTCATCGGAGTGCCGAGGAGCATATCCGCCGCCGCCTGGGAAATGGCTCTTTTCTGAGCGCCTGTCAGCTCAAACGGAAGAAGAGAGCGGAAATCCTCCGTATAGTCTTTCGCCATCGGCAAGGCATTTGATTGCCTTGATTTTGTTTTCATTCTCAGCAGACCGAGTTCAAGAAGAAACAGTTCCTCAAAAATAAGCCTTCTGCGAGCTTCGGACAGCATGTCGGCGCTTTCGGGGAAATGTATGTTTTTCAGAGCATCGCCGAGCTCCATGAGACAGTAGCTGTTCCTTATTTCGGCAGGAATCGGATCCTGCGGCTTTTCGCCGTACTGAAAAGCGGTTCTGATAAGCTTTTCAATCGCTCTCGAATTCATTCCTGCCGTCTGGGGATAAATCGGTCTGATACCGCCGTTGCCGTCTGTTTCAACGAAATCGGGCGAGTTCATTGAACGGAAATATCCTTTGCCTGTTATTCTGCCGAAGAAAAGATATTCCTTGCCCTGCTCAAGCTTTTTTGCCGAATAGGGATTGTTGAAAAAAGTGATGTCCAGAAGCATTTCTCCGTCGGTGACTTCGGTTTTATAGAGAGTCATTCCTTTTCGGATGCGGTGTTCCTTGCAGGGCATACCGACTATCGCTTTTATGCAGACATTTTCGTTCATCGGAGCATCTTTTATCGGAGTTATTTTGCTCCAATCCTCATATGTACGGGGATAAAAGGTCAGCAGGTCCCAAAGGGTGAAAATTCCGAGCTTTGCCAGCATGGCGGCTCTTTTCTCACCCACACCCTTAAGATATTTGATGCTTGACCTGAGTTCCATTTTATCTCCTTTGGTTTTATCTTCCCGAAGAGGAAGCCTGAAGTTTCATATTGTCTATTTTGATTTTACTCAATTCACCGTATTCAAGCCCCTTTTGCAACGCAAGGTGCGGAGCGTTTGTATGAACATGAACCTTGATTATGCCTGCATGCTCTGCGGCAGCGGGACAGTCGCCGATTTCGCTGAGATAGCGTCGCATATCGGCAACGCTTGCACGGGAATTTTTGGTTATTATGAATTCTGTGCAGTAGGTATAGTCCGAAATAAAAACCTTGCTTTCGGAGTCGGACAGGGCGGCTGTTTCCTCTGACGGAAAACCTGCCATGCCCTCAAGAATGTAAACAAGTCCCTGCGCCCCCGCATCAACAACACCCCGTTTTTTAAGTATGGGAAGCAGGTTTTTTGTTGAACCGAGAGCGGCTTTGGCTCCTGATACTGCGGCGGCAAAGGTCTCGCTTATATCGGACCCTTTTTCTGCGGCGGAAACTGCTTTTGATGCTGCCATTCTGATAACGGTGAGCATTGTTCCCTCCGTCGGCTTTTCGATTGAGGCATATGCTTCGTTGCAGCCCTTTTCAAGCCCATGAGCGAGAGCTTTCGCATCAATTGCTTCAAGCTCTTTTATGCTTTCTGCAAAGCCCTTGAATATCAGAGAGAAAATAACCCCCGAATTGCCTCTTGCGTGCATCAGAAGCTCTCCTGCGGCAAAATCCGCCGTTTCGCCTGCACTGAGGGAATTATAATTCTCAAGCGCTTTTGCACAGCCTCCGAGAGTCAGGCTGAGGTTTGTTCCCGTATCGCCGTCGGGAACGGGGAAAACATTTATCGCATCAACGCTTTCGTAATGCTTTTCGATTTCAGCCGCACCGCTGATTATTGCCTTCTTTAAGTCTGAACCGTTTATCATTTGCTGCACCCGTCTTTCATTGGAAATACGGATATATTATGGCAAAAAACGGCACGGATAATTCACGGGAAGCTTTTTTATTTGAAGCTCCAGCTTTCGATATCTGCAAAAACATCGCCGTCACAGCATGCAAAATTGCCCTGCATGGAGTTCGTGTAAGAAACAGCGGCATTTCTGTAGCAAAGAGGAACAACGGGAATATCTTCGTTGAATGTGTTGATGAAGTCCATTATTTCGCAGTTGCCTGCAAGAAGCTGAGCATATCTCGCCGAGGTTTCGCCGACATTGCTGATGCCGAAAGAAGCGTTGCCGCCAAGGAAAAGGGGAGAAAGATTCATGTTGGGCGCAAGCTTTGTTTCGCCGATATAAAGGTCATAATTGCCCTCTTTGAGAGCATTTGTAAGGCTTTCGGAGCTGAGCTTCTGGAGCCTGACCTTAAAACCGAGGGCAACAAGATATTCTTCAATGAATTCGGCGGTTTCAAGCTTGAAACGGTTTTCGGAATTGACGAGCATGACGACCTCTGCAGAGGTTATGTCAATTACCGATTGCGAAATAAGCTCGGATGCCTTTGTGAGATTTTGGGAAACAACAAGGTCTTTGGAAACAAGAGGATACCAGTCAGGGTTGAACGGAGTATAGGCAATTCTGGCGTGTCCCTGAAAAGCGGTTGAAACTATTTCCTGCCTGTCAACAGCAAGGTTGACCGCCTGACGCAGAAGCTTATCCGAAAACATTGCGCTCGAATTGTTGAAAGCGAGATAAACAAAATTGTTGATTCCCATTTCAACGGTTTTTGCGTTGATTCTGGAATAGATTCCGTCGGAAAGATCGTTGTAGTTAAAACATGTGTTTCCGATTTCGAGGCTTGAAATAACAGAGGTTTCATCTCTGACGGGAACGAGTTTTACTGTTTTGATTGCAGGGTTGAAGCCTTGCTTTGCAGAGTTGGCGGTCAGATAAATATCTTCGCCCGAATAACGGGGGATATATCTTCCGCAGCCCGTGGCAAGCTCGGTATCGGCACCGCCTTTGATTATCGGAAAATCAAGGCATGAGAGGGCGTAGGGGTCGCTGTTAATAAGAGTAAAAATGACGATGTTTCCTTCGTATGCTCCCGCTGATTCGAAGTTTGCAAGTCTTGCCGCATATGCAGGCGAAGCCTTTGCTTTTTCGAAAGAAGCCTTGACATCCGTGACACTTACGGGAGTGCCGTCGCTGAAACGGACCGAGCCGAGTCTGACGGTAACGGTTTTGTCTGCAACTTCACCGCTTACGGCGAGATCGGCAACGGGATTATAGTTTTTGTCAAGAGTATAAAGGCTGCCGTAAACAAGGCGGAGAATCTGAAGATTTGCCGCCGTTGTGCATGTGAACGGATTGAGTGTGTCAATTTCCGAATATGCGAGATTCAGTATGCCCTCATTCTGTGTTGCGGGAGCGGTTGTTGTAATGGTATCATCGCCGTTGTTCTTTTCATCGGAGCATGCCGAAACCGAAATGAGCATTGCGGCAATGAGCAATATTGCAATAAATTTTTTCATAATTTTATTCCTTGCTGACCAAATCTTTAATAATTTTTCCTGCCATTATCAGACCTGCTGTTCCCGGAACGAACGGAAGGCTGCCGGGAGTCTGTCTTTTGCTGCTTTCTTCTCCCGAAGGTGCGGGCTTGGCACATTCCTCGGGCGACCATACAACTGTCAGCTTTCTGATACCTCTGTTTTTAAGCTCACGTCTCATGACTCTGCACAGCGGACAGCCGCTCGTTTTTGAAATATCGTCAATTCTGAAGAGCGTAGGGTCGAATTTGTTGCCCGTTCCCATGCATGAAATCATCGGGATGCCGAGCTCCTGCGATTTCTTTGCAAGATCTATTTTGGCGCTGACGGTATCTATCGCGTCAGCAATATAATCATACTGTTCAAGCCGGAATTCATCGGCGTTTTCAGGCAGATAGAATTTCTGAACGGCTGTAACCCTGCAGTCAGGGTTTATATCGAGAATTCTTTCTTTAATGACCTCAACCTTAGGCTTGCCCACCGTTGAAACAAGGGCGCAAAGCTGACGGTTGATGTTTGAAACGGCAACGCTGTCACTGTCAACAACGGTAATTCTTCCGATTCCCGCTCTTGCAAGAGCCTCGGCTGTATATGAGCCAACTCCGCCAAGGCCGAAAAGAATAACATTGCATTCGGAGAGCTTTTTTGTTGAACCGGTGCCAAGAAGCATTTCGCTCCTAATAAAGCGGTTGTTATCCGTAACCGTCACGCCCTTTCGTTTATAAATACTGATTCATGTTATATAATACACCAATTATCAGGCTTATGTAAACCATAATTTTAAATTTAATATTGTAATTTTTGCTTTGATAATATATAATTAACAGGTTGAATAAAAACCGAAAGGATTTTTGATAAAATGAAACTTGGTATCGTAGGTTTGCCCAATGTCGGCAAAAGCACTCTTTTTAATGCAATCACCAATGCGGGCGCACAGTCTGCAAACTATGCTTTCTGCACGATTGAGCCCAATGTCGGCGTTGTTTCCGTTCCCGATGAAAGACTCGATAAGCTTGCAGAGCTTTATAACCCCGTTAAAATCACTCCCGCGTTTATTGAATTTGTTGATATCGCAGGGCTTGTAAGAGGTGCATCGAAGGGTGAAGGCCTCGGCAATAAATTCCTCTCTCATATCCGCGAGGTTGATGCCGTTATCCATGTTGTTCGTTGCTTCGAGGATGACGATATCGTTCATGTTGACGCAACGATTGACCCCGAAAGAGATATTGAAACCATCAATCTCGAGCTTATTCTTTCGGATATGGAAATGGTTGAACGCAGAATTGACAGAGTTACAAAAGCGCTCAAGGGAGATAAGTCGCTTGCGGGCGAGCTTGAATTCCTTAAACGCCTTCTTTCGGAGCTTGAAAATAATGTTCCTGCAAGAAATGTTGAATGCGATGAAAATGAGAAGGCATGGCTTTCGGAGGTTGCTCTTCTTACGGCAAAGCCTGTTATCTATGCTTGCAACATGAGCGAAAACGATTTTGCAGGCGGACTTGAAAACAATGCGCACTATAAAAAGGTTTGCGAAATTGCATCGGCAGAGGGCAGTGAGGTTCTTCCCATCTGTGCTGAGCTCGAGGCTGAAATCGCATCTCTCGATAAGGAAGAAAAAGAAATCTTCCTTGCAGAGCTCGGCGTTGAAACGGGCGGTCTCGACCTTCTTGTTAAAAAGAGCTATGCACTTCTCGGCCTTATTTCATATCTTACCGCAGGTCAGCCCGAGGTAAGAGCGTGGACAATAACAAAAGGCACCAAGGCTCCTCAGGCGGCAGGTAAGATTCACAGCGACTTTGAGAGGGGTTTCATCAGAGCAGAGGTTATTCCCTATGAGGACTTGATTGAGCTCGGTTCAATTGCTGCTGCAAAAGAAAAGGGCCTTGTCCGTAGCGAAGGCAAGGAATATGTCATGAAAGACGGCGATGTCGTTCTTTTCAGATTCAATGTATAATTGCTGATAATTAAAGCTCCCTGTGGAAAGATATCCGCGGGGAGTGATTTTTTTGAAAAAAAGAGCAGTTACGGTACTGATGCTGATGATGCTCGGGTTTTGTTTTCTGGGATACAGAACGGCGGATATAAGCATGCAGGTACAGACCGCGGGTGCATCGGGATCAGGACTGAGACTTGATATCGCGCAGCTCAGAGGTACTGTTTATGATTGCAATATGAACCCTCTGACAAATTCAGAAACTGTTTATTGTGCCGTTGCAAAGCCTACTCTGAAAGCCATGAGCGCTCTTGAAAAGGAACTCGACACGGCTGTTTTTGCTTTTGTTAGAGAAAAACTTTCTTCGGGTAAGCCTGTTGCGGTTGAGGTCAGGGATGAAAGTGCAAACGGTAATGATATAACCGTTGTTTCTTATCCGCGGCGATACAGTCAGCTTGCCTGTCATATCATAGGATACCTCGGATATGACGGCAGCGGAGTCAGCGGAATAGAAAAGGAATTTGACAGCCTGCTTTCCCGAAATACCGTTGATTTGTATGCGAGAGTGGCGATAAACGCCGACGGCAGGGTTCTTTTCGGTGAAGAAACAGAGATATGCAACAATATTTTTCCTGCATCGGGAGTGGTCCTGACAATTGACGGCGATATTCAGAGAATAGTTGAATATGCGCTCGATTCATCGGGTGCTGACTGCGCGGCGGCAGTGGTTCTGGATGTTGAATCGGGTGCTGTCAGGGCATGTGTTTCGAGACCTGCGTTTAATCCGTATGATGTTTCCTCTGTTCTGAACGATGAAAAATCTCCGCTTCTCAACAGAGCCTTTCAGCCCTTTAGTGTCGGCTCGGTTTTCAAGCCTGTTGTTGCCGCTGCCGCACTTGAAAACGGAATCAGTGAAGCTTATTCATATGAATGTACGGGAAGCGTTACATTGAACGGAGTAACCTTCAGATGCCATAAAAAAGACGGGCACGGGAAGGTAAGCATGAAAGAAGCGGTTGCGCAGTCGTGCAACACCTATTTCATATCGCTTGCGCTTGAAGTCGGGGGAGATAATATAATAGAAACGGCAAAGAAATTCGGGTTCGGTTCGCAGACGGTTTTTATCGGAGCTGTCAGAAGCCGCGGCGGTAATCTGCCTGAAAAAGTCGATTCCAAAGCGGCAACGGCAAATCTTTCTTTCGGTCAGGGCGAGCTTACGGCAACGCCTGTTCAGATTTGCGCCATGATGGCGGCAATCGCCAACGGGGGATATTATGTCAAGCCGTATCTTATTGAGGGTGAGGCAGATGTGGACGGTATTCTGAAAAGAATAAGCGGCTATTCGGAACGCAAGCAGATTGTTTCGTCTGACACAGCCGAATTGCTTCGGAGCTTTTTGCTTGCGGTTGTTGAAAGTGGCAGCGGAAGCAGAGCCGCATCCGATTATGTAACCTGCGCAGGAAAAACCGCAACAGCCCAGACGGGAAAAGCTGCAAACGGCGAGGAAATATATAACGCGTGGTTTGCGGGATATTTTCCTGCGGAAAGCCCGCGGTATGCTGTTGTTATTCTGAAAGAAAACGGCGGGGAAGGGGCGGTAAGCTGTGCTCCTGTTTTTAAGGAAATAGCTGAAAAAACAGCAGAGCTTGGGCGGTAAGCTCTGCTGAAAAATGCGTGCAAATATTCTGATCGGGAATAAATAAAAATTTTTAAAAAAGTTTTAAAAAAACACTTGACATTATCCGAATGGTTTGCTATAATAGGCAACGTTCCGAGCGAACAAGATATGCGAGAGTGGCGGAATCGGCAGACGCGCACGTTTGAGGGGCGTGTGTTTACGACGTACGGGTTCAAGTCCCGTCTCTCGCACCAGGAGAGGATTCCGGAAGCGGAATCCTCTTTTCACATCAAGGAGAAAAAGTGAAAAGCTCTCCCTCGGTGGCTTGCACCGAGTAAAAGTGAAAAAGCAGCGGATCAGACTGAAAAATAAGTTTGCAACTGAAAGTAAGTCCCGCCTCGGATGCCCGTGCCGTGTAAAATTTAACGGGTAAATAAATATGCGGATATGGCGGAATTGGCAGACGCGTTAGATTCAGGTTCTAATGGGCGCAAGTTCGTGCAGGTTCAAGTCCTGTTATCCGCACCATAGAAATTAGACCGTTGATATTGCTTGGTTTTCAAGAATATCAACGGTCTTTTTCTTTTTAATCTGTCCTGATTTGGGCTGAAATTCTGTGCGCAACTAACAAGCAACTAACATACAACTAACAAATTTGATTTACGGCATCAATCATTTCTTTTATTTCGGGGTGGGTATATACTTTTTCGGTTAGGTTCATAATTGACTTGTGACCTACAATTTTTTTGATGATTGTAGGATTAATATTCTTGGCTGTGGCCATTGAAATAAAGGTGTGCCTGGTTTCGTGAGGAGTGTGAGTTATATTCAACTCGTCCATAAGCGGAAACCAATATCTTTTTTTAAAATTATCATAGGTCATTTTTTGACCAGATGCATTGCAAATCGCATAGTCGCAAACGGAGCGGTCAATAAAATCTTTCCAATAGGGGAGCATCCTATCTGCAATCGGAACTGTACGGATTCCTGCAGCTGTTTTTGATTCTCTGACACAGAAGAATTGCTCATTAAGGTTGACATCTTCTTTCTTTAGATCAAGCAACTCCATTATACGAACTCCGGAATAAATCAACATCAAAACAATAGGCACGTGAGGATTTTTTTCGGCAACGCTCCACAGCTTGGTGATTTCCTCGGAGGAAAAACGTTCTCTTGGGGTTGGATCATATTTGACATTGATTTTAGTCAGCTGAGCATAGTTCTTTTTTATACAATCATGTGTTACACACCATTGGAAAAGCTTATTAAAAAGCGTGTGGATCCTTTTAATTGTTTGATATCCGCCGCTTGTTTCATCAAGGATTTTCTGCATATGAGGTGGGCGAATATCACTCATTTTCATATTGTGCAATTCTTTGCAGTGCTTATAGGCTGTTTCGTAGTTTCTTACGGTGCTCTTGTTTGAGTTGTCATTGAACTCTTCGTTAAACCACCTTTTATATATATCGGCAAAGGTGACTTTTGATAATTCTATATTATAAGGATTATCGTTGAACTCAGCAAGAGCCTGCAGTGCTTTCGGACGAGTTTCATAATAACCGATTATGTTTATTAACTGCTTGAGTTTCTTGCCCTCTTCATCTTCGTCCCAACCTGCAGTTTTGGCGGCAACCCACGGACGGCGTCGGTTGCCTGAAAGCTTATATACAGATCCGTATCCGTTCGGCAAGCGCATAAAAAATCCCCTTTCTATTGACTTTTTTGGAAGGGGAATGATATAATTAAATACACCACTCCCTTGGTTTTGGTCGACTGATGGATTGGTATTAACTGTCTCCCGGTGTTGGCGCACCGGGAGATTTTTTGTTTTAAACGAATTTATGAATTATCATTGCCTCAGTTTTTCACTTACGCGATATTGTTCGGCATCAGGAATGTCGATGAATTCGACGGTTTTATCGAAGTTCTTTTTCACAACTTCTTTTATTTCATTGAGTGTTACATTGAAAAACTCTCTTCTGTGATTTACAAGGTTAAGCTTGCGGTTTTCAAAAGCATTATGTAAAGCCGCTTCAAGACCAGGCGCATCTTCGGTGAAAATCATAGCATGAACATCAAAGTTAAACGGAACGGAAGCATCGCTCAGCTCATCGATTCGTTCCATAGGATCAAGACGTCGAGTCATGCCGATTTTAAAAACATTATCACCAAAAGAGCCTATGTTAGAGATAATATAAACATAACCAGCACGGTGGTTAGCGGCTCTATAATCAACATCAGCAATTGCTTTTTCGGTTTCTGCATATTGAGCATTAAGCTCTTCAAGCTTTGCTTTTAAATCGGGGTCATCGGGGTTTTCAGCAAGCTGCATTTGAAGTTTAGCAATTACATTAGCGTAGTGTGTTTGTTCCTTTTTGAGTTTCTGTCTGGCGGCCTCAATTTCTTTTTGCAGTTTAGCTTCTTCGCGCATCTGCTCTCTATAAGCTTTTTGCTCCTCTTTTTCATGTTGCTTAGCCTGGGCGTATTCAAAAGCAATGTGAATTTCCTCAATCTTTAAATTCATATAGGAATGGGAAATTGAAATCGACATTATTTTTCCGAGTTTACTTATTGCATCGCATGAGCTTATTATTCTTTTTATGCTTGCATCGAGATTGTTGTATTTAACTTTTGCAACGAGTTCGTCGCATTCACCGTTGAAGGCACGGAGCAAAAGTTTCTGCATATCAGCAACCATTTTTTTGCCTTGAGAAACACTGCCGTTAACTTGCCAATTAGTAATACCGGTTACGGCGGTTCCTTTTTTAATCATTTCTTTTTGTTTTTGTCTTATTTCCTCAAACTTTGTTTTATATTGTTCGACATTAAGCAAATCAAATTTTGGTTTATATAAACCAAAAGACTGCATCAGTGATTCTTCATCAAGGTCAATTAAGAGAGATTTCTTTTGCTGAATAGTGTTATCAAGCTGAATGATGGCGTTTTGCTTGATGCGGATTTCTTCAATGATTGATTCGCGCTTTCTTGAACAAGCGGCTATTTCTTCCCGAATCATGTCAAGATCTTGGTATTCCGGGGTGGATAATTCATTAACTTTTGCTTGAAGAAGTAAAACTGCGCATTTATCACAAAGCCCTTTTTCATCGAGCTTTGTAAATAAACCACCCTTACCACACTTAACACATTTTGCCATAATTTCACATCCTCTAAATTTTTACACGAAAAATTATTTGATAATGCTGAAAAATGCAACAGCTTTGCCGAGGATTCTTATATCATCAAGCTGTTCGTTTTTATATTCAAAATCATCATACATAGGATTGCAAGCACATAAAACAAGTTTATTAGGGAACTTTCTAACTTTTTTTAATGTTGCTTCGTCTCCAATAAGAACAGCTGCGATTTCTCCATCTTCAACATCAGGTTGACTGCGAATATAAACAATATCTCCGTCAAAAATACGGGCGTTAATCATGCTGTCGCCTTTGCATTTGAGTGCAAAATCGGCAGGAATGCTCTCGTCAACTTTTATATACATTTCTATGTTTTCCGTTGCGAGAATAGGCTCGCCGCATGCGATTGTTCCGAGAAGGGGAACCTCCTTGAATTTAGGAATTGATATAATGTTATCAGGAAGAACCTCGGGAACATTACGCATGGGAACATCAAAGCCTGATAGCCAAGCGGGATTAACATTGTAAAAGGACGCAAGCAATTGAATTGTTGGCAAGCCTACTTTTTCAATTTCACCTTTTTCCCAGCGCATTACTGTGGTTTTGTGAACACCACACAAGGTTCCTATTTGTTCTAATGTCTTGTCAGCTGATTTTCGGCACTCCTTTAATCGTGCGCCGGCAATTATATTTTTTTCTTTCATTTTTATCACCGACAACACTATAACACGAATTTGCAGTAAATGCAACAATTTTTTGAAAAAAACTCGAAAAAGTTGCAAAATGCTATTGACAGAATCGAAAATTAGTGATAGTATAAAGTTGCAAAATGCAACAAAGAAAGGAGTGTTAAAATGCCAAATGAAAAAAAGATTAAAGCAAGAATAATGGAACTTGGATTAACCATAGGAAAAATTGCGACACAAATGGGCTTAAGCGCATATACTTTAGGAAGGAAAATATCCGGGAAAGCTCAGATGTCCCTCTCTGAAGCGTGGGAACTGATGGTTATTCTCAAGATTCCGGAAAGTCAATTCACGGATTATTTTTTTATTCACAAAGTTGCGTAAAACGCAACAAACAACCACCAACCACAGAAATTTAAAAAGGAGAATAGACGATGCCAGGATTAAGTGTATCAATCAAAAAGGCAGCAGCGCTGATGGGTATTTCTGAACAGCATTTAAGAATCAGACTGCAAAGAAATCGTTATGATTTCGGCTCGGCTGAAATTCTTAAAGAAAACGGAAGCCGTTATACATATCACATAAACGCTAAGGGACTTGCCGATTATCTCGGATTGACGGTTGAGGAGGTGTTGGCATAATGTTCGCACAGTATGATCGTATAATGCTCGAGCTTATAGCGGGCATCGGAACGGATCTTTCCGTTTTGCTGCTTGCGGTGATCGTCTACATAAACAGAGAAAAGCTCAATGATATCCTTGTCAGATGGGAAGACAGATATATCATTTCAAAATTCCGCAGAATCAAAAGAAGAGTTCATTTAAAAATCGCATCAGCTCTCAAAGCGAATGAACGCTTTATGAAATGGCTGAATAAGCCCGTCAAACACGGCTCACCTGATGCAGACTGGATTGCAGGTCAGGTCAGAGTGTTCGGCGATGTATGGAGGTGACCTGAGAATGCCGATTAAAAACTACACAACAAAGATTGATGTTTTCAAGACTATCGGTGAAATCCAAGGCTGTCTTGTTCGACACGGCGCCAGACAGATTATGCAGCAGTATGATGAAAGCGGTCAGCCTCAGGCGATATGCTTCAGCATTGAAACACAGTTCGGAATAAGAGGTGTTAAGCTTCCTGCAAACACCGATGCCGTTCACCTTGTTCTTTTAAATCAGAAGGTCAAGGTTGATAAGGAGCAGGCCGCCCGTGTTGCTTGGCGAATCGTTAAGGACTGGGTTGATGCTCAGATGGCTATTCTTGAATCGGAAATGGTCAAAATGGATGAAATCTTCCTTCCGTATATGATTGCCGACAAAGCAGGCAACACCTTGTATCAACTCTATAATAACAATCAGTTGAGTCTTGAAGAAGACAACAATGCGTGAAAACTTGTTCGGCGATGTATGGAGGTAAATTATTGGCGCAATGCCAATTAATATAAAAATTCAAGGAGGAAAAAAACATGAATTTCATTGAAATCAACGGCGTAAAAATTGAGCTTAACGAAGCTCAGAGCAAACAGCTTGCGGAGAGTTTTGCACTCGAATGCAAGCAGAAAAGACTTGCGGATTATTCCAAGGGCGAGGTTGTGAAAATCGGTTGGCGTGAGTTTATCGTGCTTGAGCAGGAAGGGGACAGAACTCATCTGCTGCTCAAGGGCTTGCTCAATGAAAGAACCGAGTTCGGCACAAACAATAATTATGACGGAAGCAACGTTGACGAAATCTGTAACGATTTTGCCGTGGAGCTTATAAATGCGATCGGAGAAGATAATGTTCTTCCGTTTACGGTTGATCTTACTGCAAACGACGGTCTGAAGTGTTACGGAACGATTGAAAGAAGATCTGCCCTGCTTACAGCGGAACAGTATCGCAGATATGTGTATATCATCGACGAGCATAAGCTTGATAAATGGTGGTGGCTTGCAACACCGTACAGCACAGCAAAGCATGACAGTACGGAATACGCTCTTTGCGTTTCGCCTGCGGCGGCATTTACTACTTCAACTACTACAACTATAACGGCGTTCGCCCGTTTTGTATCTTAAAATCTAATATCTTTGTATCAAAATAAGGAGAGCTGAAAATGAGTAAAGTAATTGACAACGGTGCAACTTTTGAGGTTGCAGGAATCGAGTTTATAAAGTTTCCCTATGCTGACGGAATGGTAGCGGCGGTTGCAAGAAATGTTCTGTTCCGTTCGACCTTCGGAGATAACAACAATCTTACGACGAGCAAAGTTCTGAGAACCTTGCAGTCAGAAATTCTGCCTTCAATTATCAAGGCGGTTGGCGAAGAGAATGTCTGCGAATTCGAAACGGATCTCACAACTCTTGACGGCTTAAAACCCTATCCCGTTCTCAAATCAAAAATCAGTCTGCCGACACTCGATTTTTACAGGCAGAATGTCGGGATATTCGATAAATATATGGTCAATTCGTGGTGGTGGCTTGCTACTCCCGAGAGTTCGCATGAACACAGCAATTCAAACTGGATTCTTTGCGTTTCGCCCGTCGGCTACGTAGTCTGCAGCTTCAACTACTTCCACGACAATAACGGCGTTCGCCCGTTTTTAATCTTTAAATCTTCTATCTTTGAATCTTTTGAAAATGAACGATAAAAACGATACCGAATTAAAGGTGATCGTTAAAGCGAAACAGCTTGCATCTCACACCTTCACGCTTACGTCAAACTGCAATCGATATCCGAAAAAGTACAGACATTCGCTTGTGGACAGAATTCAGTTAAAAAGCCTTGATATTTATGAAAAATTATTTGAGGCTAACAGAATCAATAATAAGACTAACAAAGCGTTGAGATGCGAAACGATCACCCATGCGATTACTTATTGTGATGAGCTCCTGTTCTTCATAGAGCTTTCCATGGAGCTGAAGCTTTTGAACGGAGATTCTGCCGCTTATTGGAGCAAGATGGTCCATGATGTGAAATATATGGCAATAGCATGGAGAACCAAGGAGCAGAAATAACGGCCTCAGGTTATGCGTTGTAATTTTTCTTTGCGTTTCGCCCGACGGCAACATAAACTACAACAACTACAACAACAATAACGGCGTTCGCCCGTATTGGTGGAAAGCCCGACAGAGTAGGCAACAGCCGAAATCTATGCACCACATCAAAAGAACGCATAACCTTTCTGAAAGGATAAACAAAAGGAACTGTGCTGTATGACAGACTTTGAAAAAGTAACGGATTTTGAAAACATGTATAGAGCATATCGGAAATCCATGAGCGGCAAAGGCTTCAAGAAAAGTTCAGCGAGGTTTTCGGTTATGGCTCTTGACGGAATTCATTCTCTTATTGAGCAGCTTGAAAACAAGACATACACCGTTTCAAAGTATAACGAGTTCAAGGTTTATGAGCCGAAAGAACGGCTGATCCAGACAACATCATTCAAAGACAAGGTTGTGCAGCACAGCTTGTGTGACAATGTGCTTTTGCCTCGTATGCAGGAGATATTTATTCTTGATAACTGCGCAGGGCAGAAGGGAAAAGGAACATTGTTCGGGCTTGACCGTCTGGGCATGCATATGCTCGATTTTTACGGTAAGCACGGACTCAATGGTTATATCCTTAAATGCGATATAACAAAGTTTTTCTATAACATAGCCCATCCTCAGCTTAAAGAGATTATCCGATATCATTTCGGGTATGACGAGGATATCTGTTGGTTATGCAATCTGTTTGTAGACAGTACGGAAGGTAAGGGCATCCCACTCGGCAATCAAATCAATCAGGGCTTGGCGCTCCTTTATCTTGACGGCATGGACAAGCTTATAAAGTACGAGCTGGGGATTGAAGGCTACGGAAGGTATATGGATGATTTTTATCTGATTCACGCAGATAAAGAATATCTCAAATATTGCTTGACGGTAATAACGGAATATCTGAAAACACTTGAGCTGACTCTTAACGGTAAAACGCAGATATTTCCGTTCAAAAACGGTGTCAGTTTTCTCGGATTTCACACTTACATAACCAATGACGGCAGATTAATACGTAAGGTTAAAAATGAGAACAAACGGAATGCACAGCGCAAGTATTTAAAAATGGCGAAAATGGTTGCGGACGGCAGACTTCCGGAAGAAAAATTCAACAACTCATATCAAGCTTATAAGAATCACTTATCCCATGGAAATTGTTTTGCTTTGTCAAAAGCACTTGATGAAAGAATCAGTAATGTTATATCGCAAAAAGAAAAACCGCCTCCCGACGGCCATCGGAAAGGCGGCACAGAAAAATAACTGTAATTATATTTTAAACTGCTCAGCTGAAATTGTCAAGCAGTTTGGAAAGGAGCGCCGATGTTTTCCTTTGAAGAGATAAGAGAAATGGTTGATGAAGGTAAAAAGCTTCCGACAACTGCTTCGCCGGAAGAAGAATTCGCTTATCAGGAGCTTAAATTCGCTACGGTCCGGGAAAAGGAGAAGGTTATAACCAAGAACGTTTCGAAGGGCATGCAGACACGAGCGAGGCGTTGGTTTAATAACATGCGTGAGCTTCGCCTCAGATATGTTGAAACAACAAAACAGTGGCAGAATTTATTGGTGAGAGCGGGATGGATAACATCGAAGTTGTTGAAAGATATAGACAAGGATGCCGATCCTTGGAGCCTGCTCAGAACAGCGCTTGAAGCAATAGCTGTTTATGAAGGTCAAAAGCAGGATTTTTATACTTCGCTTATGGACGAAAAGCTGAATCCGCCTCATCCCGATAAAATTACAAGAACGCCCGTTGGGCTGATGCCTGCGGGAATTATGGAGAAGCATAATGAACACTCAGAAAAAAATTCAGCGTGATGACAAGCTCGAGCCCGTGTGCAGGGGATGTCATTACAGAAGAAATATCGGAAACGAACAGTATTACAACGGCGAATCCAAGCGTGACAGCTCATGCGATTATTTGTTGATAGAAGGCGAGCCCAGAGGCTGTGTTCCGAAAGGAAATCATTGCGATAAGTTTGTTTCCCGTAAGGTGCTTTCAAAGAACAGAAAGGCACTTATTCTTAAATAACAATCAAAATCAAGGAGAAAATTAATGACCTACAATGATTTTATAGACAGCAAGATTGAGATTGCTCCAAAATCTGGCTTTATAGTTGATGACGTTGAAATCAGCAGTTGCTTAAAGCCGCACCAAAAAGACACAGTAAAATGGTGCATTGAAGGCGGACGGCGTGGGATTTTTCAACGTTTTGGACTCGGAAAGACTATTCAGGAGCTTGAAATATGCAGATTAATTATAAAACATAAAGGTGGAAAAGCGTTGCTTGTGCTTCCTCTTGGAGTTCGTCAGGAATTTATTAACGATGCTAAGAATCTTCTTAAAATTGAGCCGCCTCGATACATAACATCTATGGCTGAGGCGGAAACTGCAACAGAATCTATACTGATGACAAACTATGAGCGGGTACGTGATGGTAATATTAATCCGAAAGAGTTTATATGCTGTGTTCTCGATGAAGCAGCTGTTCTCAGGTCATTCGGTTCAAAAACATATCAGACATTTATTGATAAATTTAAGGGCGTAAAATACAAGTTTGTTGCAACAGCAACACCTTCTCCCAATAGATACAAAGAGCTTATCCACTATGCAGGATTTCTTGAAGTAATGGACACGGGACAAGCTCTTACAAGGTTTTTTCAAAGGGATAGCACCAAGGCGAACAACTTAACGCTTTATCCTCATAGAGAAAAAGAATTCTGGGCATGGGTAGGAACATGGGGCTTGTTTATTTCAAGACCTTCCGACCTTGGGTACGATGATACTGGTTATGATTTACCGCCGCTGAAAGTAAATACACACATCATTAAAGATGACTTTTCACTATTGCCTACAAACAAAGATGGTCAGCTTGAGTTTAACCGAGCTGTTGCTACTTCGTTGTCAGCAGCGGCAAAAGAAAAATCTAACAGCATTGAAAAGCGAGTTGCAAAAGCCAGAGAAATAATTCAAGCTTCACCTGATGATAACTTCCTGATATGGCATGACCTTGAAGCGGAACGGCATGAAATCAAGCGGCAAATTCCTGATGTTGTTGATATTTATGGTTCCATGGATTACGACGAAAGAGAAAAACGTGTTATAGATTTCGCTTTCGGTAAAATCAAATATTTTGCAACAAAGAAATCACTGTCGGGCAGTGGATGCAATTTCCAAAGGTATTGCCATAGGGCGATATTTGTAGGTATAGATTATGAATTCAATGATTTTATACAAGCAATTCATAGAATATACAGATTTCTTCAAACCAAGAATGTTGAAATCGATATAATTTATACCGAAGCGGAAGAACCGATATATCAAACGCTAATGGAAAAGTGGAAGCTGCATGATGAGCTTGCGGATAATATGAGGAAAATTATCCGTGAATATGGGCTTTGTGCATCAGCTTCGAGTATAAAAAGATCAAAAGGTGTTGAAAGAATGGTTGTAGAAGGCGAAAAATACAAGGCTATACTTAATGATTGTGTTGAAGAAACATCAAAAATGCAGGATAACAGCATCGACTTGATACACACTTCGATACCTTTTTCAAATCATTATGAATATACACCGAATTACAACGATTTCGGTCATAATGCAAATACCGAGAAATTCTTTGAACAGATGGATTTCCTCACACCAAATCTTTTTAGAATCCTTAAGCCTGGCAGAGTGTTCGCTTGTCATGTCAAAGATAGAATTCTTTTTGGTAATGTTACGGGAACGGGAATGTCAACTGTTGAGCCGTTTCATTCTATGTGCATAAATCATTACATGCGTCACGGTTTTCAGTATTTTGGCATGATTACCGTATGCACCGATGTTGTTCGTGAAAACAATCAGACTTATCGCCTCGGATGGTCCGAACAGTGCAAAGATGGCAGCAAAATGGGTGTTGGCTGCCCTGAATATATTCTTCTCTTCAGAAAACTGCCCACTGACCGTGAGAACGCTTATGCCGACGAGCCTGTAACAAAATCAAAAGAGGATTACACCAGAGCGCAGTGGCAGATTGATGCACATGGATTTTGGCGTTCGTCAGGTGATAGGCTTATAACCAAAGAAGAGCTTAAAAACATATCGTTTGATGTTCTTCAAAGAATATACCGTGACTATTCAAAAGAAAGTGTTTACGACTATGCTCATCATGTTGAAATGACAAAAGAATTTGACATTGAAGGAAGGCTCCCTGCGACTTTTATGGTTGCACCGCCTTCATCGTGGCGTTTCGATATTTGGGATGATATCAGCAGGATGAGAACATTGAATACATCTCAGAGCCGTCGCAGACAACAACTGCATGTTTGTCCGCTTCAGCTTGATATCATTGAGAGAATTATAAACCGTTTTAGTAATGAAGGGGAGACTGTTCTTGATCCTTTCGGTGGAATTATGAGTGTACCCTATACGGCGGTAAAGATGAAACGCAAAGGTATCGGTATCGAGCTTAACGCTGACTATTTCCGTGATGGTGTAGGATATCTTCAAGAAGCAGAAGAATCAATAACAATGCCAACTTTGTTTGATTTCATCGGAAATGTAGAAGAATAAAAGATTTGTAGAGCTTACTACAGCAGATTGATTTCGTTTAATCACCCCACCGTTCCGCACAATTTAATATAAGACCAAAATAAAGCTTACATCTTTTCAAACTTGGAGCGGTGGGGATAAAGGAGGATACATGGGAACAGAAAAAGGTTTTACGGAAGCCGATTATTTAACAATCAAACATTTTAAAAATATGCAAAGTTGGGACTATCACAGAAAAGTTAATCATGCCGAAGATGTTGCTTTTGCGTTTGTTGAAGAATGCAAAGAAAGAGGGTTAAATTGCCATGTTTCTGTAGGCGGACTTGACAGTATAACGCTGTTACTCTTTCTTCGTGATATTGGTATTGATGTTCCCGCAATATCCGTTTCTTCCCTTGAAGATAAGAGTATTCAAAGAATACATAAACAACTGAATGTTGAATGCTTGAAACCTTCCATGCGTTCAGACGGACAAAGATGGAATAAACAAAAGATTATTCAGGAGTTTGGCTTCCCTGTTTTAAGTAAAGAGATAGCACTTAAAATCGAAACCCTTCAAAATCCAACGGAAAAGAATAAAACCGTCAGACATGCAATTATCACGGGAGAAACGGGAGCTTATGGCGGATACCGTAAAGGTACCCGAATGCAGTTAAAACAAAAATGGCTTGAAAAATTCGGAGGATATGAAAACGAAAACGAAGGAGTAAATTATGCCTGCCCCGATTTCAAGATTTCCTCAAAATGTTGCTATTATTTAAAAGAAAAGCCGTGTGAGGATTGGGCGAAAGCACATAACAGTGTTCCATTTCTTGGCCTTATGGCGAGCGAGCACGGAAGACGTGAAAAGTCGCTTATGCTTAATGGTTGTAATTATTTCGGTAAAACAACAATCCGTTCTGCGCCGTTCGCTATATTTACAAGGCAAGATTTACTTTCTTTGGCTCTTGATTTAAAGGTACCGATTCCCGAAATATATGGAGAGATAAAATTACGAAATCAATTATGGGACGGGGGCCCGGGAGAATATTACACAACAGGAGCACAAAGAACAGGTTGTTCAATGTGTGGATTTGGAATTCATCTTGAAAAACGCCCACACAGATTTGATCGCCTTCGGGAGCGAAATCCGAAAGAATGGGAGTTCTGGATGTATAGATGTGTTATCAACCCTGAAACTGGCGAAAAATTCGGCTGGGGCAAAGTCCTTGATTATATCGATGTGCCTTGGGAAGATGAATTTTTTGATATAGAACAACGCCAAGTTAGGTTCTTTTAATTAACTAATTTATAATAATCTTAACGCTCCGTATCGTTATCGAGGACTTTGACTTATGTTCCAATATGATCTTTGCTCCATTTAACAATCTTTGCTTTATTCAATCCGCTCCAATCAAGGCACTGTCCGCAGCGGTCGCAATAACGCTGATAATCTCTGTCGAGAGTTGTTTTGCATTGAGGGCAAACTGAAAAAGCATCTCCGTTTTCATACAGCAGGATCTCCGTAACCTTCATCGGGGTTCTGTAAGACTGAGCGGATTTAATCGGCATTTTCATAAAAGCACTCACTTCCACCGTTTATTTATAAATGATGAAAAGTGAGCAATATTACGGAAATTTATGAGGTGATTTAATGGCAAATGAAAAGACGTGTCAAACCTGCAGGTTTCAGGGTAAAGATAATTCTTCTGCGTGTCTCGCCGAAGCTTGTTATGCAGGTGATATGTGGGAGCCGGAAGAATCAGAGGATACTCCGGACATACAAAAGCCCTCCGCATTCAGCGAAGGTGACCGTGAAAACATATATAACGATTTCATGAAATCCGCAGAATATTAACAAGAAAGGACAAGCACCGTGGCGAAAAACAGATATTTAATAATCATCCCTCCGCATAAGGAGCCTTACATAAAATCATTCAACAATCCCGACAAAGCCCGTTCGATAATATCCTCCAAAACAGAGGGTGCTCCGGTCAAAGAATATCCTTGTGACTTCTTCAGCCGTGAAACCGTGTTCTTTGCTGCACAGGGCAAAAAGAAACAGACACTTCCTGTCAATGACAGAGCAACCTATATCACACCTGCAGGAGAGACGGAGCAGGTTAACGGCCATGCATTGATTTGCGGTGTTCCCGGTGACAGCATCTGCGGTTTCACTCTCGAGGAGGCTGAGGAAATGCTGAGAGAGATTAACGAGATATACACAGGAGCTTAAAATGATTGAGGTTATAATTACAGCGAAGCTTCTTAACAGTGCAGAGTCGGACATGATCGGAATAAAAGAAGCCCTTGCTACAGTAACCGAAAAATGGGCTGACCTTATCAGCATCGAGGTTAAATCATCCGCTCCGCTTCAAATGACATTTGACGATAAGCCGAAAATCAGACAGACGGTAACTGTAGCCGCCGCTCTTGAATATTTTAAGAAAAACAAATTAACGGCTGAAGAAGGACAAAACATAATTCAGGCATTAATAGAGCATAACAAAATAACATCTGAAAGCGAATAAATCTCAAAAAAACAGAATGAAAATCGGGAGCTTAAAACAGTGCTCCCGATTTTGCCAATTAAGAAATATTTTATTTATACATTATATATTGCACTTTGAAAGCTGAACATGGCCCGCAAAAATCAAGCGTCCGCTCGGGCGCTTTGCGACCTCGGTTTAGCTATTATCTCAAGGACAAGGGAGGGGCAGAGGCATGCCGTACATAAAGAGAATCGTAAAAGCAGGTGATACGATCGAAGTAAAGAAATACTTCTCAGCCAGATACGGTAAGAAAGATAGCGGCGGCCGTGCCCGAAAAGAAAACGAGACTTCCGAAAAACAGAAAAAGGTTAACGAGAATAATGCTGCCGAAAGATTGACATGGCTTATAAATGAAAATTTCAGAGACGGTGATTATCATATCGTTCTCACTTATTCTGATGAAAACAGACCTTCGGCGGATGAGTCGGCAGAACTCTTGAAGAAGTATCTCCGCAAGCTTCGTTCTGAATACAGAAAAGAAGGCTCGGAGCTTAAATATATAACCGTAACAGAATACGAAACAACAAACATCCATCATCACATCATAATTAACAAGTTTGATACAAGTGTTATAAGTGACCTATGGATGCATGGCGGTGTTCACTTCACACCCCTTTACAGCAACGGAGAATATTCGAAGCTTGCTCATTATTTTGTTAAAGAAACCAACAAAACCTTCAAGGATGCGGTTGTGAGCGGTAAGCGCTGGAATGCAAGCCGTAATCTGAGAAAGCCGCACATAGTTAAAACCGTTGTTCAGGCTGACAGCTGGACAAAGAATCCGAAACCGCTGAAAGGATATTATATAGCAACAGACAGCGTAGCGGAAGACGTCGATTCTTTCGGCTATGCTTTTCAGAAATACACGATGATAAAAATCAAACCCGTCAAGAAAGGAAGGTATCAAAGCAATGCTAAATGTAGGAGTAATAACAGGAAGGCTCACGGCGGCTCCGGAGCTTAAAAAGACAGCTAATTCAATAAGTGTCTGTACCTTTACTGTTGCTGTTCAGCGTGATTATGCCGACGGCGGCGGTAAGCGGCAAGCTGATTTTATTGACTGCGTTGCTTACAGACAGCATGCGGAGTTTCTGTGCAGGAATTTCGAAAAAGGTCAGATGATCGCTGTCAAAGGAAAAATACAAACCCGAGCTTATAAGGACAGCGGCGGCACGAATCATAAGGTCACGGAGCTTAACGTCGAGCAGATAAGCTTCTGCGGCAATAAGGGGACAAGTGCGCCCAAAAGCGGAAACATACCCGAAAACGATGATTATACGGATATTCCCGAGGATGCCTGCGGCTTTCCTTGGAGTGAAGAAGGAGTGTGAGAAGAATGGAAAAGAAATTTACCGAAGAGGATGTTATCAAACTTGCGGCGGAAACGGGAGCGGATGCGGCTGAAAAGCGTTTCGCCAAGCTTCAGAAGGAAGCGGCAGAGAAGTCGCGCGACAGGCGACTCCATAACACAAAGCTTCTTATCCGTAATTACCGCATATTCAAAGCTCATGCCGAAAGTGCGATCAGCACGGCAGAGGAGTGCGAGGATTCTGTTTTTGATATTCTGGCTATGATGTCGGATAAGAGCTTCCGCAAAGCCGAAACTACCGTCAAGGCCATTCAAAGCTCAGCAGCCCGAACAGCAATTATTATAAACCACATAACCGCAATGGTTGAAACATATGAGATATGGTGCCAAAAGAGCGGAAAGCCCGAGAACGAGCGCAGATGCAGAGTATTAAAGGCTCTCTATATTGACGATAACCCTCCGACACCCGAGGAGCTTGCCGACAGAGAAGGCATAAACGAAAGAACCGTTTACAAGGACGTTGATGCGGCAACGGAGATCCTCGCTGCCCTTATTTTCGGCATCGACAGCATCAGAATGTAGTGAGGGCAGTAATTGGGCATTGAATGTTCATTAAGGGTGTTGTAAAATGATAACATGGAATTTTGGATGTGGCATTAGCTATATTCGTTAATTTCTCCTTGAACCGTTCCCCCGGAGCTTAAAGCCTCGGGGGAATTGTTATTTCCGCTTTTGCAGTCAAATGCAAAGGCGTTTTATTTTATTCAAAAAGAGCTTAAAATTGATTTTTACAGTTGATTTTAATTGATTTTCCGTGCGCGCGACCGATTTTTATTCAGCACCAAAATCAATAGGGGGTGAAAGACGTTGACGGAGCAGATGAGAGTTTTTTCCGATGAGTTTATAAAACGCAGATGCAAGCACGGATCTGCCAAAGAAGCGGCGATAGCAGCAGGCTACAGCGAGAGAACAGCAGCGTCTATCGCTCATAATCTCCTGAAAAGAGAAGATGTTCAGAAATATATTCAGGACAGAAAGAACAGTCTTGCCGATGAACTCAGAGAAGAATTCTTGTTCGATGCAATCGAAGCAAGAAAAGTCATGAATGAGATACTCAATAATAAAAGCTCCGAAGACAGAGATCGCCTCAAGGCTGCAATAGACTTTCTTGACAGGGCTGGATTTAAAACCGCTGAAAAGCTTGAGGTTTCGAGCGATGACGAGGCTCTTGATAAACTGGCGGGTATTTTGGAGCAGCTGAAACAATGAGCGAGCAGTTTTTATTAAGCGAAAAACATAAAGATTTCCTGCGGCATGATGCGCCCGTTGAATTCCTTGAGGGAACAACCTTTGCAGGCAAAACAACGGTCGGTATCGTTAAGTTTATGCTCAAGGTTGCGGACAGCCCTAAAAAGCTTCATATCATCAGCGGGCTTGATACCGGAACGATTGAGAAGAATATCATTAACAAGGATCTCGGCATTCTTGATATCTTCGGTGACAGAAAAACCGTTAAATCCGGATTGGTTGAGTATAATGTGAGCGGCAAAGGAGATAACTCTATGCCGCATATTCTTTACAAGACGGGAAAGGGCGAGGATAAGCTTATTTATATCCTCGGCTATGACACAAAAGCCCGCTGGAAAAAGGCTCTCGGCGGTCAGTATGGCTGCTTGTATATAGATGAAATAAACATCGCGGATATGGAATATGTGCGTGAGGCGGCGATGAGATGTGATTATTTGCTTGCAACGCTTAATCCCGATGCGCCGAATCTGCCGATATATTCAGAATACATAAACCATGCCCGTCCGTTACCTCAATATGCAAATGATGCGCCGCCTGAGCTGCTGAACATGCTTAACGAAGAGCATAAGCAGGGCTATACATGGTGGTATTTCAGCTTTGACCATAATGCATCTTTAACCGATGAAAAGCGGGCCCGCATAATTGCAAATGTACCGAAAGGGACAAAAAACTATAAAAATAAGATACTCGGTTTAAGAGGCAAGGCTACAGGCCTTGTCTTTTCTAATTTCGAGCAATCAAAGCATGTTGTTTCAAAGGCGGAGCTTAAAGAAAAGATAAAAAACGGCGAAATTTCTTTTGTGAGCTTCTCTGCAGGGCTTGACACCTCATACTCGAGTAAGTCGCCCGACACAATCTCAATGTGCTTTCAAGGCATCACAAAGGACAGGAAGGTTATATATCTTGATGAAAGAGTTTATAACAACAAGGATCTTGATGCTCCCATTGCTCCGTCAGATACGGTGAAAAATTTTGTTGATTTTCTGAACCGCAATCAAAAAGAGTGGGGACTTGCCCGAAATGTTTTTGTTGACAGTGCAGACCAGGCAACGTTAACCGAGCTTAAAAAATACAAACGAAACAATGCTTGCATTTATATTTTTAATGATGCATGGAAGAAAACAAAGATTATTGACCGAATCAACCTGCAGATCGACTGGCTCCATACCGGGCATTATCTTGTTTGCGATACCTGCAAGGAACACATAAGCGAGCTTGAGTCATACAGCTGGCGTGAAGATAAGGACAATGAGCCCGAGGATAGAAACGATCATACGATTAACGCATCGCAGTATTCATGGCTGCCGTTTGTTGACAGAATCGGAAAGAAGGATAAGGTGTAATGAAATTGAGCGATAAAGTGAAAAACGCAATCAGAAATTTTCTTGAGATAAACACTCCGCAGGGATTATCAGTAAATATTGAGCAAATGCTGGACTTCGATGCGGAGGCTTTTAAGAATTCAATATGGTACAGAGGCAGGGCAAACGAGCTGCAGCAGTTTTATTCAAGCGTTGATGACGGAATAGGAAATTCCCATTTCTGGGGTTCGGCTCCGTCGAGCGGAATGAAGATCCGCAAAATTCATACGGGACTGCCCGGACTTATAGTTGACACTCTGACAGATGTTTGCACCGATGATCTGAACGGTATTACGGTTACAAACCGACAGGAAGAGTGGGATTCGATTGCTGAAGAAAACGAGTTTGAAGAGCTTATAGCAGAGGCAGTTAAGATTGCGTTATCTGTCGGCGACGGCGCTTTCAAGCTTTCCTATGACAGCGAGATAAGCGAAAAGCCGATCATTGAATTTTTTCCTGCGGACAGAGTTGAATTTGAATATTCCAGAGGCAGGCTCATTGCTGTTGTTTTCAAAACCCTTAAAGAGGCAGGCCACAGAACATATACGCTTAAAGAACGTTATGCTAAGGGAAGCATCACATATTCCCTTGAAACTCCCGAGGGCAAGGAAACTGAGCTGTCTGTGTTACCTGACGGTGAAAGCTATAAGCCGATTAACTTTGATGAGAAGCTTTTTCCCGCAGTACCTCTTATGTTCCGCAAATCAACGGTTCACAAAGGCAGGGGCAAATCCGTTTTTGATTTGAAACATGATAACTTTGATGCTTTCGATGAAGTTGTTTCTCAATGGATGCTTGCAGTTCGCAAAGGACAAATAAAAACCTATATCCCGTCAAATCTTATTCCGAGAAATGAAGAAGACGGAGAACTTTTCACTCCCAATGATTTCGATAATGACTATATTGAAGTTGAGGGTGATATGCGGGAAGACGGCTCAAATACAATCAAAACCACGCAGGGAGAGATTCAGCATGAGGCGCTTCTCTCGACTTACTGCACTACGCTTGATCTTTGTTTGCAGGGAATTATTTCTCCGTCAACGCTCGGAATTGATGTAAAAAAGCTTGATAATGCCGATGCGCAGCGTGAAAAGGAAAAAACAACTCTCTACACCAGAAATAAGGTGGTTTCCGTTCTTGAGAAGGTTATTCCCCGTGTTGTCGAAGCGGCACTCAGATTCAGCGATAATCTGAAGAACAGGGAGTATGAAAAAACCGAGATAACCGTTAATTTTGGCGGATATGCAAATCCGAGCTTTGAAGCTCAGGTTGAAACGGTCGGCAAGGCGGCTAATTACGGCATCATGTCGACCGAGACGGTTGTCGAGGAAATATACGGCGATTCCAAGGATGAGGCATGGAAGGCCGAAGAAGTAAAACGGTTAAAATTCGAGAAGGGCATTGAAGAAATGGTAGAACCTGCCGTTAATGCAGATGCTGTTCCCTCAAAGCCGATTGGATTTGTTGTAAATGAATGATTTCGATAAACAGATAGCAGAGATATACCGTGAGATGGAGCTTCATCTGATTGAATCCATGAAGCGCAACCTTGCTCTGCATGTTGCGGAAGAAGGTAAAACAGGCATAAAATATCCGCAGTGGCAGGCAATAAAGCTTAAGGAGCTTAAAAGATATCAGCGGCAGAACAAGCGAATTGTCAGCCGATATACCCGAGGCTTACCGAAAGAGATTGCTCAGCACATGAAGGCTGAGCTCGACCAAGGAGCAATGAGCCAGTTTAAGCTATACAAAGAAGCTCTCGGCGCAGGCTATAAAACCTCAAGGCTGATGAAAGATAGCTTTTTCAAGGTTGATGACCGCGCGGTATCGGCTCTTATAGATTCGCTTCAGAATGATATGGCAACTGCAAATTCAGCTGTTCTGCGCATGGTTAACGATGTTTACCGTGAGACAATATTTAAATCGGCCATGTTTGTTAAGAACGGTGTTTATACCGAGAAACAGGCTTACGATATGGCCGTCAAGACTTTTCTCGATAAGGGAATCAACTGCATTCAATATAAAGACGGCAGGCGGGTTAACATTGCCGATTACGCCGAAATGGCGGTCAGAACGGCAAGCCAGCGTGCGCATCTGACAGGTCAGGGAGAATTTCGCAAAGAGATAGGCAGAACGCT
>JAZPXO010000069.1:0-10029 GCA_045543735.1 Acutalibacteraceae bacterium | reverse complement strand
TTATATAATAAAGTATATAGTTTTTAAAATGGCGGAGAGAGTGGGATTCGAACCCACGGTACCCGTAAGGTACGACGGTTTTCAAGACCGTTCCGTTATGACCACTTCGGTATCTCTCCGTAAATTGCTTTAATATGTTATCATAAGATTTTCGTTCTGTCAATAGTTTTTTGATTTTTTATTTTTATGTTTCAGCCGCCCCTTTCGGGACGGCTGAGCTGTTTTTTAAAATTATAAGCACTCGTTGATATTGCTTGCGCCTGTATAAATATCAAAAGTGAGAACTTTTTCCTCACCGTTTTCGGTGAACGAAAGGCGGATTGTCTCGTTATCAATATATTCAGCGCCCGTTACCTTGTAATCTCTGTCATCAAAGAAGTCCTTGAGATAGCCGAGAGTTTCTTCCGAATAGTCGCCGGCATTGTCGGAAACGAAAAGAACATTGCCGCAAACCGCATTGACCTTGCCGAGAACAAGCTTCTGCTCAAGGTTGAAGGTAAGGTTGTTATCGCGCAGGAAGAATACGTCTGGGTCATTGCAGAAAGCTCTGCCGTCAAGATGGTTGCGGAAAACAGAGTTGTTGAGAGCATTCTGAGTTGAGGGGATTTCATTGTTGATGGCAAGCTTGTTTACCCAGTCGCCGCCGAACGCCTTGTTAACATCGCAGCCGATACGGCACGCATCGAATATACCCATGCAGGGACCGAGCGGAATTCCGCAGCCGAGGATAAGCTTATCGCCGCATGCTTCTCTGAGAAGGTCAACGCCCTCGCACATAATCTGACCTCTTGTTTTGCCTGCTCTGGGCTTTTCGCACTGAGTGAAGAGGAAGTCAAGCTTAACCATATCATAACCCCATTCGTTGAGAATGGTATGGAAAAAGCTCTTGATATATTCTCTTGCGCCGGGATGATAGATATCAAGAGTATAAGCGCCGCCCCAGCCGACATGGCCGAAAAGCTTTCTGCCGTTATCCTCATCAACAATCATCCATTCGGGATGCTCTCTGAGAACCTTCGAGCTCATCTGAGCGCAGAAGGGAGCGAGCCAGATGCCTGCAAAATATCCCTTTTCGTGAATCTTATCGGCAATATATTTCATGCCGTGAGGGAACTTTTTCTTGTCGGTGCTGAGCCAGTCGCCCGTTGCGGTCTGATAACCGTCGTCAATTTGGAAAATATTTACGCTGTCCTTGGCTCTGTCCATACCGTCAAGGTCTCTGAGACAGATGTCTTCCGAAATCTTTGAAAAATAGTTGTACCATGAGGTGTAGCCTGCAAGGTGGCTGATTTTGGGCTTTTTGACTCCCATGAAGTCGAAGAAATATTCATCGAATGCGGCGTCAAATTCTTTTTCGATAACCGCAATATTGAACACCTCATACTTATCGCCTTCGCGAAGCATAAGACCTTCAATATCCTTCTTGATGATGAACTTGCCGTTGGGCATATCAACCTTGAAAACAGTGAAGCCCTGACGCTCGGTTTTTGAGCCGTAGAGGGTTATGCTTCTGCTGCCTTTTTTTCTGAAATAAGTATATGTATATGAATGGAAGCAGCCTGTCTTACCGTAATCTTCAAAATCATAGTCGCTCATAATGCCGCAGCAACGGGCAGCAAAGCCGCCTATCTTTTTGCCCAGAGGCATGATATCCTTGACAAGACCGTATTTATTATACTCACGGGATGTTGACCATGACTGATATCCGTTCACATAAAAAAGGTCATCTGCCGCAAAGTTTTTGTCTGTTTCAAGCTCGAGAGCCTGCATTCTGAGGTCTGTTTTTGCAGTAAGCCAACCGCGGATAATTCCGTTTTCTTCCTTGAGCTCAAAAAGGAAATCCTTGTTATCAAGCTCGCTGTAGCTGACGATTGCTGTGCCTTTCTTGACTTTCGCACTGAATTTATACATTTTTCTGCCCCTTTCGATGCACATTAATACATTTTATATTATATATAGAAAAAGTTTTTTCGTCAATAGAAAATCGGAGAACATATCTCATACATTCTCCGATTAACTTATTATAATAATATTACATTATATATACATGCTGTTATATCTCGGTGCAACATCAAATGTGCCGTCCGCATGAAGTGTTGTAACCGTCACACCCTGATTCCATTTTTCTTCAGGAAAGCCCATGTTTGTTCCGAGGTGATAGAGGTTATAATTCTGCGGAAGATTATAGACAAGATGAATGCCTTTGTAAATTCCGCACCAGTCGTTGTTATGGTCATGGCCGCAGAAAATTGCGGTTGCGCCCTTTTCAAGAGCGGCATCAAACATTCCGCTGTTATATTTTGCGTTGCCGACGCTCTCATACTGCTTGCCGTAAAGAATCTCAACCTTGCCCGTCTGCTTATATTCCTCCGCGCCGCCGCTGCCCTCAAAAGCAACAGCATACTCGGGAAGCGGAATATGAAAATACATCATTGAGCCAAATTTGCCGTATTTCTTTTCAAGAGCAGCAACATTGTTTTTATAGAACTCAATCTGTTCTTTCTTGAGGAAATCATAGCTTTCAAAATCCCTGGGCAGACCGTACTGCTCTGTATATTCTTCTCTGACATCTCTGCCCGAATCGAAAAAATAAAGGCTCTGTCTGATATTGTTTTTGCTTCCCATGATATTGACGATATAGTTGCCGTAGCCGAAAAGCTCCTCCGGACCGTGAACGGCAAGACAATGTTCGTAATCGCTGAAGCTCTTCATGAGAAGATATTTATAGAAACCCTTTTCTTCTCTTACCTCATGATTGCCGAAAACAATCGCCCAATAAATTCCGATTTCTTCCATCATTTTTGCAAACTGAATTGCATCAATCTGCTGGAATTTTGAAAGAATTATGTCACCCGTGAGAACAACAAGATCTGGCTTGACCGCCTTGATATGATTAACAAACATGGTAGTTGTCTTCTGATTCATTTCATGATCGGTATCATAATGAAAATCCGTGCTTGAAAGAATAACAAAATCGTCATCGCTGATACTGCCATCGGGATTGATTTTTGCAATATCCGCCGAATAATCGGTTCTGCCGAGAACCTTGACGGTTGTTCCGATTTTTTCAACGCCTGCTCTCTTCGCAAAAAGAGACTTCGGAAGTCTGCCGCCGCTTAATTTATATATACCTCCCGCACACGCAAGATGAATTTTAACAAGACTCTGTCTGACAAATGCCCACAAATTATAAAACATGGTGATTTCTCCGTTTCATGATTGATAAAACAATTATATTGTCTGCATATGGGAATGTCAACCGAAAACAGCTATGTGAATTCAATAAATTATTATCCATGTTCGTTCTGAACAAAGAAAAATCCTCAAAAAATGAGTAAATTCAACAAAAAATTTTTTCAAAAATATCAATTTATTGTGGTATAACCGTTTGACAAACAGCATATATTGTGGTATAGTAGAGTTAGTCAAGAATAACTTCAAAAAATATCGAACATTTGTCTTGACAAACGAATGTTCACCTGCTATAATAGAAACCACAGAACAAATGTTTTAATGCTTTCCCGAAGGAGGAATCACAATGGCATTTACAGATATCATTTTAACAGTATTCGAATTCGCAGCAGTCGTTCTTCTTATTGTCGGATTTATAAACGAAAAGAAGGTTGTTGCTTTTGAAGTAAAGCTTGCAAGAGCAATCAGAATTCATCTTCGCAACCGTCGCCGCCGCAAGCAGAGAGAGCTTGCGCTTGCTCACGCAAATGCGCAGAGACGTGCGCCTGCCGACACAGTTGAAGAAACTCCCGTTATCTCCATTCTTGACGGCAAGGTTAAGAATTTCCATGTTGCATAATTTTCATTTTGATATTCCTTTTAAACGGTACAGCGATTCTGCTGTGCCGTTTCTGTTTTATCGGAAAATAACGGCAGCACTTGATTTTTAACCTTCTGTATGCTAAAATCTTTTTATGAATATTTTTAAAAACAAGTCAATCAGAATGCTGACAGCTCTTTTTCTGGTTTTTGCGCTGATTTTCGGGCTGTCGGGATGCTCGGTTGCACGAAAAATCAAAAACAGAATTTCGCCGCCCGAACCCGTAACGGAACGCCCGTCGGTCAGGTTGGTTTTTCCCGAAGGTTCAACCGTTGCTGAAATTGCAAAAATCCTTGAAGAAGGCAATGTGTGTACGGCTGAAGAATTTTTATCAACGGCGCAGAATGCCTCTTTACTCAGCGAATACGGCTTTGCAATCAGCAATCCCGAAAACCGTTCTTTTGCGCTTGAGGGTTACCTCTTCCCCGACACCTACGATTTCTATATAGGAGAAGGAGCGGAAGCTGCGGCAAAGAGATTTCTTAAAAATTCTCAGAAAAAGCTTAACGCCGATATCATAAAACGGTGCGCCGAAACCGGATATTCCCTCGATGAAATCCTTGCGCTTGCATCAATAATTCAGGAAGAAGCAGGCAACCCTGCCGAAATGGGCAAGGTTTCATCCGTTCTTCATAACAGACTTTCGAGCGACGCATATCCGAAGCTCCAATGCGATGCGGCAACATTTTATCTGAGAGATTCGGTCAAGCCGTATGTTACGGAAGAAAGATATGAGTTCCTGTCAGGACTTTACGGAACTTATATTTGCGACGGACTCCCTGAAGGACCGATAACAAATCCCGGCATTGAAGCAATCAACGCCGCTCTCTCCCCCGAAGACACAAACTATTATTTCTTTATATCTGATTCAGAAGATAAATACCACTATGCCGAAACCTATAATGAACATCTCAGAAACTGCGAAGAAGCAGACCTTATCTGAGCCCGAAGAAAGGACTTGATTATAATGAAAAAGATTGTTTCAGTAATTCTCGCTGTTCTCTGCATCGCAATTCTGTTCTGCGCATGCGGAAACAAACCCGATGACACCGCAACAACCACAAGCACTGCAGCTGCTCAGGAGAAAATCTATACCGCAGAGGATTTCAACTATGTCCTTCTTGAGGACGGAACGGCAAAGCTTGTCAGCTATAACAAAAAAGATGCTCCTGCCGATCTCAGAATACCCGCAAACTTCGGCAAAATCAAGGTAACCGTTATCGGCGAAGGCACTTTTACAGAAGAACAGAATATAGTCAATGTTGAGCTTTCGAGATACATAACCAGAATTGAACCCAAGGCATTCAACAAAAGCACTCTCAAGAGCATAAAGTTCCTCGATGCAAATGTTGAAACAATCGAATCCAACACCTTCAACGAATGCGACAGCCTCTTTCAGGTTGTTTTCAACGATTCAGTCAAGCGCATTGAAGACAGCGCATTTTATCTCGGAAGAGTTCCCAGAGTTATCCACTTTACGGTTGACCCCGTTGAAATCAGCGCAAAGGCCCTTGATATCGGCAAAAACTTCGAACATCTTGAGATAAAGCACCACGGCGATATCAGCAATTTCAAAAATGTTGCTGAGTATGCAAACAGCTTCGGCATTGAGCTTGTTCTTGTTGAAGATTAAAAACCGTATGATAAATAAAAACTCCGCCTCATATATTATGATGAGGTGGAGTTTATGTTTTACGGAATAAATTCGTTTATCAGCTCCGTTATCTGGGGACCGCCGATGCTTGCGGTCTTTCTGGGTACGGGGCTTTTCCTTTCATTCAGAGCAGGATTTTTTCAGATTTTCGGTTTCGGGAAATGGATGAAGCTTACCGTTATTGATGCCTACAGAAAAAGGAATGAGCCACCGAAAAATGACGGCACGGTTTCTCAGTTTGCCGCCCTTACCTCCGCCCTTGCCGCATGTCTCGGCACTGGCAACATCGCAGGCGTTGCAACCGCCCTGTGTGCAGGCGGAGCAGGTGCGGTTTTCTGGATGTGGGTTTCGGCAATTCTCGGAATGATGACCTGCTGCTGCGAAAACATTCTCGGAATAAAATACAGAATCCGCAATTCTCTCGGTCAGTGGACGGGCGGTCCGATGCTTTATATTGAAAGAGGGCTTAAAAACCCGCGTCTTGCAAAAACATATGCTTTTCTTCTCATCGGTGCATCTCTCGGAATGGGCAACATGACTCAGGCAAATTCAATTTCCGCAGGTCTTGAGGGCTTCGGGGTCTCCCCTGCCCTGACCGCAGTTTTTCTTGCACCGCTGATTTATATCTGTATTTCGGGAGGGCTGAAAAGAATATCTTCAATCGCCGAAAAATTGATTCCCCTGCTGTCCGCGGTTTTTGTCGGAGTATGTCTGCTTGTCATTATCAAAAATACCGACGCGCTCATTCCCTCTTTCCGGCTGATAATCAAAGAAGCTTTTTCCGTCAGAGCCGTTTCAGGCTTCGGAATTGCGAAAGCTGCGCGCTACGGAATTTCACGGGGCGTTTTTTCAAATGAAGCAGGACTCGGCAGCAACACGGTTATCCATGCAAGCGCAGACTGCGAAAAAGCCGGCATCCAGGGTATGTGGGGAATTTTCGAAGTAATGTTTGACACTCTCTTTATGTGTACGGTAACAGCTATCACCATTCTTTCAAGCGGAGTCTGGTCTCCATCCGGAAGCCTTGACGGAATTGCACTGTGCTCTGCGGCATTTGAAAGCGTTATCGGCAATGCAGGCAGAATTATTCTCGGAATATGCATCTGTCTTTTTGCTTTTGCAACCCTTATCTCATGGTCATTCTACGGCAAAAGCGGTGCCGCCTACATTTTCGGCGACAAAGCAGGTACTTATTATAATATAGTATACGCCGCGGCGGTTTTTGCAGGCTGCATAATGAAGCTCGATTTCGTCTGGACTCTGTCCGATATTTTCAACGGTCTGCTCGCCATACCTAATATATATGCCGTTCTGAAGCTTTCAAAAGAAGCCATAAATCTGCTGAACGAAGCAAAAAGCCCCCGACTGTGTCGGAGGCTGTGATGCTGATTATTTATAATATTCAACCGCTGATTCAAACAGCTTGAGATCGAATTCGCCGGGAACATTCTTGTAAAGTCCGCTTGCGGTTCTTTCGGAATGGCCCATTTTGCCAAGAACTCTGCCGTCTGGGGAAACAATACCCTCAATTGCAAAATCAGAGTTGTTGGGGTTGAAAGCAATATCATTTGTTGCGTTGCCGTCAAAATCAACATACTGGGTTATAATCTGACCGTTCGCGGCAAGCTGTCTGATGAGAGCTTCGTCGGCAATGAAGCGACCCTCGCCGTGAGAAATCGGAACAGTATAAACCTCGCCCTGCTTTGCCTTTGAAAGCCATGGAGAATTGTTGGAAACAAGCTTTGTTCTGACGAGCTTTGACTGGTGTCTGCTGATGGTGTTGTATGTGAGAGTGGGGCAGGTTTCGTCAGTGTCGATAATCTTGCCGTAAGGAACAAGACCGAGCTTGATGAGAGCCTGGAATCCGTTGCAGATACCGAGCATAAGACCGTCGCGCTTTTCAAGAAGCTCGGTTACGGCATCCTTGACTTCAGCATTTCTGAAGAAAGCAGTAATGAACTTGCCTGATCCGTCAGGTTCATCGCCGCCCGAGAAGCCTCCGGGAACAAAGATAATCTGGCTCTCGCCGATCTTTGCCGCGAAATCTTCAACCGACTTTGCAATGCCTGCGGATGTGAGATTGTTGATAACAAAAATCTCTGCTTCTGCTCCTGCTCTTTCAGCATATTTTGCCGAATCGTATTCGCAGTTTGTGCCGGGGAATACAGGGATAAGAACCTTGGGTCTTGCGGTTCTGATTGCGGGCTTTGCAAAGGATGAAGCCTTGAAATCGAAGGTTTCAATCTTCTTTTCGGGCATTGCAATGTTGCAGGAATAAATTTCTTCAAGCTTATTCTCATAAACTCCGAAGAGCTTTGAACAATCAAGCTTTTCGCCTGCATAGCAAAGTGACTTTTCTTCGGTTGTGCAACCGAGGAGAATGCCGCAATCTGTATCGTCTGTCAGCTCAACGATGAATGAGCCGTATGAATAACCGAAGATATCTTCAAGTGAAAGAGCCTTATCGAATTCGAAGCCGATACCGTTACCCATTGCCATCTTGAGAACCGCCTCTGCTGCGCCGCCCATGCAGGGAGTATATACAGCAGCCGCCTTGCCTGCTTCAACAAGAGCATGAACCTCATCATAAACCTTGAGAAGAGATGCTGTTTCGGGAAGCTTGTCGGCAGTATATTCGGGCTTGATGATAACAACCTTGCTGCCTGCCTTTTTGAATTCGGGAGAAACGATATTCTTAAGCTTTTCGGTTGTAACTGCAAAGGAAACAAGGGTGGGAGGAACATCAATATCCTCAAATGTTCCGCTCATTGAGTCTTTGCCGCCGATAGCAGCAACCTTAAGGTCTGTCTGAGCCTTGAATGCGCCGAGAAGAGCTGCAAGAGGCTTGCCCCATCTTGCGGGATCCTTCTTGGGCTTCTCGAAATATTCCTGGAATGTCAGATAAACATCCTCAAACTTTGCACCTGCGGCAATAAGCTTGGAAACGGATTCGATAACTGCAAGGTAAGCGCCGTGATAGGGGCTCTTTTCGGTAATGAAGGGGTTATAGCCCCATGACATTACGGAGCAGGTATCGGTTTCTTTCTTTTCAACAGCAACCTTGTGAACCATTGCCTGAATGGGAGTCAGCTGATGCTTGCCGCCGAAGGGCATAAGAACTGTGTTTGCACCGATGGTTGAGTCGAAACGCTCGGAAAGACCTCTCTTTGAGCAGATGTTGAGGTCAGCCGCCATTTCGGTATACATATCGGCAAATGAATCGCCGATTTCTTTTGAATAATCCTCAAGCTTTGCAGGAGCAACGTCAATATGCTTTTCTGCGCCGTTTGAGTTGAGGAACTCGCGGCTGATATTAACAATAGCCTTGCCGTTCCAGTACATTACAAGATAGGGCTTTTCCTTAACCTCGGCAACAACTGTTGCTTCGAGGTTTTCGCTCTCTGCGATTTCGCAGAATCTTGCAACATCCTTTGCTTCAACAACAACAGCCATTCTTTCCTGGCTTTCGGAGATTGCAAGCTCTGTGCCGTCAAGACCTTCATACTTCTTGGGAACGGCGTTGAGGTTGATTTCAAGACCGTCGGCAAGCTCACCGATAGCAACGGAAACGCCGCCTGCGCCGAAGTCGTTACAGCGCTTGATGAGTCTTGAAGCCTCTTTGTTTCTGAACAGACGCTGAAGCTTTCTTTCTTCGGGAGCATTACCCTTCTGAACTTCTGCGCCGCAGCTTTCGAGCGACTTGAGGTTATGGCTCTTTGATGAACCTGTTGCGCCGCCGCAACCGTCTCTGCCTGTTCTGCCGCCGAGAAGAATAACTCTGTCTCCGTCAACGGGGCATTCGCGGCGGACATTTTCTTCGGGAGCAGCCGCAATAACTGCACCGATTTCCATTCTCTTTGCAACATATCCGGGATGATAGATTTCTTTTACATAGCCGGTAGCAAGACCAATCTGGTTTCCGTAGGATGAATATCCGGAAGCTGCCCCTCTTACCAGTTTCTTCTGGGAGAGCTTGCCCTTCATGGTATCAGCAACAGGAACAGTAGGATCTGCAGCTCCTGTTACACGCATAGCCTGATATACATAACTACGGCCTGACAACGGGTCACGAATGGCACCACCAAGACAAGTTGAAGCACCACCGAAAGGCTCAATCTCTGTCGGGTGGTTATGTGTTTCGTTCTTGAACTGCAAGAGCCATTTCTCCATCTTACCATCAACATCAACATTGACATAGATACTGCAAGCATTATTCTCCTCGCTCTGCTCCAAATTGTCCAAAACGCCTGTCTTCTTCAAATAACGTGCACCGATTGTAGCCAATTCCATCAAGCATAGGCTCTTGTTTTCGCGGCCCAACTCCTCGCGTATCTGTTTGAGTGTTTCGAGTGAAGAGTCCAACTCTGCCGAGAGGAAAGAATCGTCGATGGTAATCTCCTCAATCTCGGTAGTAAATGTTGTGTGGCGGCAGTGGTCGCTCCAATATGTATCCAATATGCGCAACTCAGTCTCTGAAGGGTCGCGGCCTTCGGCCTTATAGTAATTTACGACTTCGCGTAAATCGTCGGCATTCATAGCCAGC
>JAZPXO010000068.1:0-8114 GCA_045543735.1 Acutalibacteraceae bacterium | reverse complement strand
TGCAAGCTTAACCATATTTTCAGGCGAAGGTGTTGCCGAGCCGTGTTCGTATCGGTTGATGCTCGACTGCTTCATTCCCGAAATCTGAGCAAGTTTGTTCTGAGAAAGACCTACACTTTCACGGAGCGCCTTCAGTCTTTTGCTGGTGATTTCCATCGTTTCACCTCCCATATTATATTGTGTAATCATTGTAGCACAAATAAATATAGTTGTCAACTACAATTTTGCATAAGTATCAAAAGGGATTTATTCAAATAGTAACCCCCCGGCTAAGCCGGGGGTTCTTCATATGCGGGCAAAGCCCTATGTTACTGGCATCGCCTTAAGGCGTACCCAACGTATTCCTTTTGCAAAGGATGCCTTTTTAAAGACAGAGTTGACATTTAATTTCTTTTTTCCCTTGCTTTCATTTATTTATTATTCTGTTTACAAATTCTACTTCTTTTATGATATACTGCTAATAGCATTCTTTTTGAATGTTCTCCTTTTGCTTAGCTGTGCTGTTGGTAGCCGCACTCTCTGCAAGAGGAGTTTTCTTTTCATCGCTAAAGCTTTTTCGGAACCCCTGGCACAGCCAGGGGTTTTCAAATACAAAAATTCTCCTCCGACAGATTAACCGTCGAAGGAGTTAAAAATCTTTTTCAGATTCTTTTGTAATTTCGTTACTTCATAACCTTGTGATTCATAAAACTTATGAGCATTCACACGCTCTGCTCCTGAACAAAGCCTGATTCCAACTGCACCGTTTTCTTTTGCCCAGATTTCAGCTTGTTTCAGCAAAGCCGAACCGATGCCGTTTCGTTTGTAATCATTATCAACTGCTAATCCCAGACAGTTTTTGAAATTATCAGCATAGATTACATCGTAATTTACAAGATGAATGTAGCCGACAACTTTGTTTTCGGTTTCAGCTACAAAGATAACTTGTGTTTCATCATTCAGTACCGCCTCGATTTTACGTTTTTGCTTTTCAAAATCATATTCGTAACCAAGACTTGTTTTGTTGATATAGTAAATATCTTCCGCATCGGAGATTACGGCTTTTCTGACAATAAAATTTATACTCATTTTATCATCCTCCTAAACCGGATTTTGTTAGTCTTAACCTTATATTTCTTTTTGAAAAGTGTACCCAACTCTTTCTTTACCGTCTGCGGTAGTGCAAGGTCCTATTTCTGTTACTGAATAACCTGATGATAAATAAAGTGTACGGGCAGCAATGTTATCTTCTGTTGTATGAATACCGATTTTTTTATAATCTTTTTCTTTTGCTATATCTTCAACCACAGACAAAATGTATCTGCCAACACCTTTATGTTGATAAATCGGTTTTACTTGAAGCATACCTATCCATAATTCTTCAGCTTCAACATCTATTCTGAACCAAGCAACAGGATTATCAGAACTGACAACATAGTATATGCAGCCCTTATCCGAGAGCAGTTTCTTCCAAGTATTGTGATTTCTGCGAACACCGTGAAGTATGTTTATATTTTCGTTATATGTTTCATTAATAAAACCAATATCTTTTTCTGTTACAACGGAATATATCAGTTTATCCATTCATAAACCTCCGTAAAATTACATCTTCCTCAAATCCTCATAAGCCTCAATCAGCCATTGATGAGGCATTACCAACAAGTTGTTATCAAATTGATATTTGATATAAAGGTAACAAGCTTCATCCAATGATTCTGCTGTTGCACTTTTTAATAAATCATCGCATGAAGGTATGCCTTTCTGATCCCAAGATATTTTATCTGCAATAAATATAACCTTATCATACACACTCGCATTTTTCCTTAAAGTTGTGTGACACTCAATCGCATTCAGAATATCCGAATCGATAATATCAAAATCTTCTTGTGCAATTATTTTTGAAACTCTTTGATGCAACAGAGCGTGATACTTTTCTTCTGCAGGGTCTATTTCCAAACCATGCATTATTGCAAAGTCATACATTTCTTGCGGTGTCATTATTCCGCTGATATCGTGAAGTAATGCGGCAACCTTTATCTTATCAACATCAAGATTATATGCTTTTGCCAACTCAACAGCTATGCTTGCTACATCTTCCACATGATTTAATACATCAGCTTTATTGTTATTCAGATATTTGTTTTTAACTAAATCAATTAAAGCATACTTATTCATTAAATATCACCTTTGAAATCAGCGTTCCGATTTTAACAATGCATAATAACAAGCATCGCAAATGCCCTGATTATTCCAATCGGAACTGCGTAAAGTTCCCTCATATTTCATTCCACATTTTTGCATTACTTTGCCTGAATTCGGATTTCTCGGGTCGTGTCTTGCTTCAATGCGGTTTACATCTACTACATCAAACAAGAAATCCATAACCGCCTTCAGTGCCTCTGACATTATTCCTTGATGCCACCACGCTCTGCCAAGACAATAGCTGATTTGCGTTGATGAAACCTCTTCGTTCATAAAACCTACAGCGATAGCGCCAATCGGTTCATCGCCGTTTTCTTTCAAAACAATACCCCAATGATAATATTTTTCGTTTGAATATTGTTTTACCCAATCATCTATTATCCTTTGGCTTTCTTCTTGATTTGAATGAGTTTTCCACATCAGGAACTTTGTGACTTCTGAATCGGATGCCCAATTCTTATACATCGCGGCAGCATCTTTAGTTTCATATCGTCTTAAAATCAATCTGTCTGTTTCTAACCTTTGCGTTCCGCAATGTTTCATATCTGTCACTCCTTTAAAATCCGTATTTCTGAATTTAATTATAATGCTCATCAGTAATTTTTGCAACACTTGAATTGACGGTAAATCAGATATATAATTTCAGTATATGATAAACCAAACAAATCGTATTTGTTCAAGAAAACATTTTCATTTGCAGATATAATTGTGTTGTAGAAATCGATTTTTACAATCAATCTGAACATAGGAGAATGTATTATGGAGAACACAGAACTTATTTTCAAAGCTGTTGAATTTGCAAAACAAAATGCATCCGACAACGAAATATCCGTTGAAGATGTTGCCGCAAACGCAGGCTTTTCCATTGACTATTTTAATCGCATATTCCTCACTCACACGGGTTTTACCGTGACAGCGTATATGAATTATGTCCGTTTAAAAAATGCAACAAAATTGCTTCGTACCACAGACAAATCCGTTTTGGATATTGCTCTTGAAATCGGTTACGATTCTCACGAAGGTTTTACAAAAGCATTCAAGAAAAAATACGGAGTTACTCCGAGCGAGTACCGTTCCAAAACAAAAAATCAGATAATGTATCTCGGGGAGATAACAGACAAAACTGTTGCTGCCCGTTTCATTCACAGCAATCCTGATTTTCAACTTATTGATTCCGACATCGTTATTGATTATCTTCTTGAAAAAGATGCAAAGCGATACGGTTATTTTTGCACAACAATAAAATATTGCGGTCTTGAAATTGCCGCACCGAACGGAGATTTCGAAAACGGTTTTATCGGAATCGGTGACAACGGAAACGGAAAAAGCTATCTTGAGTTTATGACGGATGATTTTGATATTTTATCGGAATGGATAAAACGATTTCCGCAAAGAAAAACATTTTATTCAATGAAAGACGAAACAGAAATTTATGAAATTCTGAAGTCTTACGGAGTTGAAGAAAAGCTGAAAGTTACACCGCAAACGTTGTATTCGGGAGAGCTGATTGAAGCAAAACTACCCGACGGAATTGTTATCCGTTTGCTGAATCCTTCCGATAAAAAATCAATTCTCGAATGGGCAAACGGTAAAAAAGACGGTTATATAAATCATCTGCTCAATGATAAAGATTATCTTGATGAAAACAATCTTGAATACGGCATCTTTGAAAACGGAGAATTGATTGCCGTTGCCGGTTGCGGCATTGATGAAGTTCACGGAATGAAGCTGAACAACTGCTGTACAATCCGTTTTGCCGACGGCAAAGAAAACGAAATTTTGTATCGCACAATATTCGCTTTTGTTACTAACGATATATTGAACAATGGTGCGTTACCTTTTGATGATATTCAGCACGGTGATTATGCAAAAACTCACGGCAACTTCACTTCTGTTGATTACGGATATGAAATTACAAACAGAAGATATGACATAATTTAATTTTACAAACAGTTTCAGCCTGCGTAATCACAAAAATCCGCAGGCTGATTTTTATATAAGTTTTATTGATAAACACCTTGTTTTACTGCTTGCTCATTCTTTAGCAAGCAGTGCAAACCTACGTAGGATTTGCATTTTTGCTTGCCGATTTGCCCTATTTGTAAATTGGCAAGCAAGGCAAATGTGGATACAACCTTGCCAAAACCAGCTTGCAAGTTGTTCCGATTTTCAACCGTTCACTAACTTTGCAAGCAGGGCAAGTGTATATACACTCTCGCAAATACCGCTTGCAAAACCGTTCCCGTTTTCACCGTTCACTATCTTTGCAAGCAGGGCGAGTGGGTACCCACTTTTGCAAAAACCTCATTTTCAAATTATGCCGATTTACAATTCGTTCATAATTTTTCTCGTCGGTTTTTTACCGCTTGTTGGTGAATTTCTTCCCCAAACCCCTAACAAAAATCGGAGAGAAAATTTAAAAATCTTCTCTCCGAGCTGCGCCCGTCGGGCTTAAGTGATGTTTTGGTCAATGAATAAACATAATTTTAAAACCGCTATTTTTTGTAATATTTGTTATTAACTTAAAACTTGATTTTTCAACGCGATATTTTTCTTTCAAATAATCTACAGCTTTCTTATAATCGTAGATTACACCATCAATTCGATATCTTCCATCTGCAATTTTGTGATCGTTAATAAACTCGTCACAATCCGCATCAGTCGGAACAACCAAATCATAATTGATAATTTCATAGTTGTATTCTATTGTACAACTCTTCAAAAACACATTATCACGAATTATATTGCTATTGTCAAATGGTATTTCTTTAATAAGAGCAGACAAACTTGAAAACTCTTCTTTTTCTCTTGTTTCTTTTGAAATAGCATAATCATTTATGTATTCGTAATTTCTATACTTATATTCTGATTTTCTTAACTCTTTCAACAAAGTTTTTGTTCCGTTGATACCGAAATCAATTTTTACAGTCCGTAATCTTTGATGTATAAATTCGTTTATAATTTGATGTATTTCTTCGACTTTATATGTTGCAGCATTATTAACATCAATTAAACTGGTGTGTTTTAAATATGGCTTTGTTGTAACAGAAATTGCATTCTTCAATGAAAGATTCTTGTTGCGTTTAAATACACTTTCTTTTTTTAAGTGCGAGTTTATTATATCTACAAGATTTTCAATACGGCACTGCGTTTCTTCAATCGAATTTTGGTCATCAGAAATTCGCAATTTAGCTAGTTCATCATTGAAATATTCCAGATTATATTTAATAAAATGTTGTGGTAAAATTCTGCTTTTTCCTAATGTTTTTTGTAATGTTTGTATATCTTTGGAAATATGTTTGTTAAAAGTGATTTCCTCATCAACATCAAACATATTAACTATGGTTTCACAAATCATCACTTTTGTTTTTACATCATTATTTTCAGGCAACAAAAACCCTTCAGCTGGAAATATTCTTGTTAATCCATAACCTAATATTGCATATAATTCAAATGCAAATTCAAGTAAGTTTCGCCTTGACCAAATAATATTTTTACAGAACATTGCATAAGGGAAATAGTCAAACATACTTATCCGTTCATCAAATTTTACCGCATCATCACAAAGCCACTTAACAATTTCATCTGAATTTCTGTAAATTAAATTTGCAATATTAACGCTGTAACCACAGTTGTCATTGTTTCTGTACGAAAACAGTTCAAACAGTGATTGACGATATTTTTCTGAAAGTGTACTCTTTTCATATTCCGAATAGAAATAAAGTGCTCGGAACATTTGGGAAACAACCGAAATATAACAAACATCTTTATTGAACTGATTGTTTTCATGAAGCATATTTATTATTAAGAGAAAAACATTTTTGCGGGTTTCCTCAATTTCATTTTCAAAAACACAATGTTTGCAGATATAAAGCAGAACCTTGCCTCTAATTGCGCCTTGTTTTCCTTCTCGAAGCAAAGTAAGATTGCATATAATTTCTTTCATAAGTACGTTTTTTGTTGTTTTATCTATAACGGAGTTTTTAAATACTGAATGAAAATACCTGAAAGCATACCTTATAATGCTATTTTCATCAATATCCATGTTTTCAATTATATCGTTAACCGTACTTGGAATGTTATATTCATATATTTTATTCGCTGGGCAAAACTTAATTGACTCAATATAATCCGTAACTATTTTATCAGTATAAAATATAGAATCATATTCCCAATCATTAAAGCAAATAACCTTTCTATATGCATTAACGAACCCTAAATTAAAACAAGCACTTTTAAAAATATTACCGAGTTGTTTTTCAATCATAGGCGTGTTGAGTATATCTTTTTTCACACCTGCTTCTATCGCTCTTTTTAATAAATCAATATAATCATCTTGAGTTTTTTCAGAACTATTTTCAAACAAACTATCTAATTCGCCAATTATTCTTAAACATACATCTGTTGTTTTTTCTTTATCTTCAGATTTATTAAATACATATTTTATAATTATATTTTTAACATATTTATCATCTGAAACCAGTTTCCAAACAATATAACTTGAATATATTATTATCGCAACAACAACTACCATTAAAAACGTCAATGCGGTACAATAGTCAATGGACATAAAAAACATCGCCGGAACAATTAAAACCAACGGAAAAGCTATCAGAAATTTTATACTGAACTGTTTGGGTGCCATTTTCAAAATATCTTTCAAGGAATAACCATATAACTTATGGTCATTTAATGACCCAATAATAACAGAAAGGATACCACTACCCAAAGCTGCTATCGTACACAACGCAGCAAATGTCTCTTGAGAATATTCATCAATTATCTCCAAAAACGGAATTTTACTTTTTTCAATCAAAAAATCAATAATTACCCCTATTACAATTATTGGTGTAGTTACTGCTGAAACCTTCAACCATAATTTCATATTTTTACAACCTTCCATAAGAACTAAACATAAACTTATATATTATATTGTAACTTATCCTTTCGTTTTGTCAACTTATCTATTCGGTATTCTGTTTTCTACAAACTAAGACTTTATCCCCATTGACATTTATTCCGTTTGCAACTAAAATTATATTATCTCAACGAAAGGAACATCTGCTATGCTCAATATTGCTGTGTGCGATGATGAACTGATTGAAATTGAATATCTGACATCGCTCACGCAGGAGTGGGCGAAGGCAACAAAAAAAGCCGTAAACATTTCGGGTTTTGCGAGTGCGGAAGCGTTTCTTTTCAAGTATGAGGAAGATAAAAACTTCGATATTCTTCTGCTTGACATTCAGATGAAGGCGATGGATGGCATTGAGCTTGCCGAAAAAATCCGTGAAAGCAACAGCGGTATTCAGATCGTTTTCATAACCGGTTTTCCCGATTACATTTCTCGTGGTTATGATGTTTCAGCACTTCATTATCTGATTAAACCCGTTGAGAAAGAAAAGCTTTTTGAGGTCCTTTCAAAGGCTTGCGACAACCTGAAGAAAGAAGAAAAATTCGTTCTGCTTTCAGTTGATAACGAGAGCCTCAAAGTAAATTTAAAAGATATTATTTATGTTGAAGCCTTCGGACATTCAAGCTGTGTTGCTTGCGAAAACGGTGAGCACAATGTTAAGCTCCCGATTTCGGATATTGCTAAAATGCTTGATGAGAGTTTCGCTCAATGCCACCGTTCATACATAGCTAATATTCAGCATATTTCAAGAATTACCAAAACAGATGTAGTCTTTGACAATGGCAAAAGTATTCCTGTTTCAAGGCGAATGTATAACGATGTCAATATGGCTTTCATCAATTTTTACAGAGGTATCAGTCAATGAATTATTGGATTATTGCTGCAGCGGTTGCAGGTGTTTTGCTTGCAATAGTTCTGGCGGTTGTTTTCACGAGAAGATATATCCGCAACTTTACGGACAAGCGTATTGCTGAATATCAGAACGACCTTATCACAAAGCATTGCGAAGAAGTTCAGA
>JAZPXO010000067.1:0-24719 GCA_045543735.1 Acutalibacteraceae bacterium | reverse complement strand
CCGACTTGATGCTGTGCGAAGGGCATTGCGCCTGAATCGTACCAGCAGTCGATAACCTCGGGAACTCTCTTCATTTCGCCGCCGCACTTTTCGCACTTGATTGTAACATCGTCGATGAAAGGACGGTGAAGCTCAATATCATCGGGGCAGTTGCTGCTCATTGATTTGAGCTCTTCGATTGAACCGATTGAATGCCTGTGACCGCATTCGCATTCCCAGATGTTGAGGGGAGTGCCCCAGTAACGGTTACGGCTGATGCCCCAGTCCTGAATGTTTTCAAGCCAGTCGCCGAAGCGGCCCTTACCGATGCTTTCGGGAATCCAGTTAACGGTGTTGTTATTCTTTACAAGATTATCCTTAACGGCGGTCATCTTGATGAACCAGGATTCTCTTGCATAGTAGATAAGGGGAGTGTCGCATCTCCAGCAGAAGGGATAGTCATGCTCAAACTTCGGAGCGGAGAAAAGCTTGCCGTCCTTGTCGAGGTCGATGAGAATATCCTTGTCGGCATCCTTGACGAACTTGCCTGCATAGGGAGTTTCTTCTGTCATGTTACCTTTGCCGTCAACAAACTGAACAAAGGGAAGGTCGTATTTTCTGCCGACCTGTGCGTCGTCTTCACCGAATGCGGGAGCAATGTGAACGATACCTGTACCGTCGGACATGGTAACATAATTGTCAACGGTAATATAGTGACCCTTCTTATTCTGCTTTGCGGCGCTTACGCCTGCGCATTCAAAGAGAGGTTCATATTCTCTGTATTCAAGATCGGTGCCCTTGTATGTCTCGAGAACCTCATAAGCTTCAACGCCGTTTTCCTTGTCGCCGAGTGAACCGAGAACGGTGTCAAGAAGAGCCTGAGCCATATAATAAGTGTAGCCGTCTGCAGCCTTTACCTTGCAGTAGGTTTCATCGGGGTTAACGCAGAGAGCAACGTTTGAGGGAAGAGTCCAGGGGGTTGTTGTCCATGCAAGGAAATATGCATCCTCGCCCTTGACCTTGAATCTGACAACAGCTGACTTTTCCTTTACTGCCTTGTAGCCCTGAGCAACCTCATGGGATGAAAGAGGTGTTCCGCAGCGGGGGCAGTAGGGAACGATTTTGAAGCCCTTATAAAGGAGACCCTTGTTCCAGATTTCCTTGAGTGACCACCAAACGGATTCGATATAGCTGTTGTGATAGGTAACATAAGGTTCATCCATATCAGCCCAGAAGCCGACTGTGCCTGAGAAATCCTCCCACATGCCCTTATATTTCCATACGCTTTCCTTGCAGTGGCCGATGAACGGTTCAAGACCGTATTTTTCAATCTGCTCCTTGCCGTTGATTCCGAGCATTTTTTCAACCTCAAGCTCAACGGGGAGACCGTGGGTATCCCAGCCTGCCTTACGGGGTACCATATAGCCCTTCATTGTGCGGTATCTGGGAATCATATCCTTGATAACTCTGGTCAGAACGTGACCGATGTGGGGCTTGCCGTTTGCGGTGGGGGGACCGTCATAGAAGGTGTAGGTCGGGCAGCCCTTTCTGGTTTCAATGCTTTTTTCAAAAATCTTGTTTTCTTTCCAGAATTCAAGCACAGCTTTTTCTCTGTCAACGAAATTAAGATTTGATGAAACCTTTTCGTACATTTTTCATTCCTCCGATATATTGATTTTCATTTCAAACAATAAAAAAACGCCCCGAATTACGGGACGAAGCAAACCTCGTTAACCACCCATAACATAACTTCATTATGCTCCCGATAACGGCGGGAAGCCGTCAAAGCCTACTTGGCAGAGCCTTTCGGTTTGCGATTCGGGAGTGATATTCGTTTTTGCGGCAAACGGCGGGTTCACACTCTCTCCGCCTCACTGGGAATGCTTTATGCAAAAGCTACTGTCTCCGTCACAATCTTTTCGGATGTATTGAAATGTTCACCTTTTATTAACAACAAAGTATTTTGCTGTTAATAAAAGTATATCATAATTATCAAAAGTATATCACAGCAAAAAAAGATTGTCAATGATATAATTATAATCTTTATATTGACAACGAAGAGAAAATATTTGTATAATAAACATAATTCAATAAGGAGGTTTTTATATGTTTTGCAATAAATGCGGAAATCAGATTCCCGATTCAAACGCGTTCTGCGGAGTCTGCGGCGCTCCCGTCAGGAACAACGAGCCTGAAACGGTTGATGCCGAGGTTGTTTATGAACCTGAAAAGAAAAAAGAAAAGAGAGGGCTTTTCAACGCTCCCGGCAAGGGCTCAAAAAGCTTTGCGGCAATCGCTTCGGCGCTGATGGTTTTTCCTGCATCGCTGTGCGTTGTTATTGATCTTCTCGTTCACAGAAATGACGGCTGGAGCCTTTATGTTGTCGGTGCATTGCTGGTTGCCTGGATGGTAACGGTTTATCCCATTCTCAACATAACTCCCGCTCCCGTGACAGCTCTTATCAGCTTTTTCTCGGTTGTAGCTTATATACTGTTCGTCATAGGCAGAATAGGCTTCCTTGAAAGACTTTATAAGATTGTTCTTCCGCTTCTGGTTCTGCTGGCGGTGTTTGTGGCGATAGATGCGGCGCTTGCAGGTGCAGGTAAGCTCAAGGGGCTTCACGCTCTTTCGCTTGTTTCGTTTGAAACAGCCCTCTATCTTATCGCAATCGAAGCAACGATTGATAACCTTGCAAAGGGTGAAGTAAACCTCAGATGGTCGCTGATTGTTGCATGCTTTTTTGTTTCGGCAATCGCAATAACGGAAGCGGTCAATTATGTTATCAAAATCAATAAGAAATAATGAAAAAGAGCCGTGTGATGTTTTTCACACGGCTCGGTTTTTTATTTTTTTGCAGGCTTTTTGCGTACATTCCTGTTCATGAATCCGACAGTGCCTGCGGCTCTTGAAAGGGGAGAGGGATTCCATTCGTGAGGCGGTGCGGCAGTAATTCCGATTTGGCTGAGAATGGCGGAATAGCATCTGAAACGGCGGCAGAAATCCGCCGCATTTTTATTTTCTTCATTTGTCCAGCCCGTTTCTGCAACGGCGGCAAATCTCGGGAAGAACATATAGCTCAGATGCTCAAAATTATTGATGTATTCTGTCCATACAGGCACTTCAACGCCGTAAACGGTGTCAGGATTTCTGATACCTCTGACAACGGCTTTGTAATTGTATGTTTTGTTCAGCGGTGTCATTGCATAGGGATAGTCGCAATAGTAATGGAAGAAATCCGAAACGATTATTTTCCCTCCGCAGGAATTTGCAAATGCAACGGAATCCTTTTTCGGATCCATCCACATCTGAACGACGGCATTGCTGCCGATGAGACCGCTTTTTAGGCTCTCGTTCCAGACAATCGCCTTTCTGCCCCTGGATTTCAGATATGCGATGATTTCATTGGTGAACCAGCCCTGAAGCTCTTCTTCATTTTTCAGACCTGCCTGACGGATTCTCTTCTGACAGTCGGGGCATTTTTTCCAACGGGTTTTCGGCGCTTCGTCACCGCCGATATGAATATATTCGGACGGAAAAACATCCAGAATTTCTTCAAGAATATCGTAAACGATTTCAAAGGTTTTGCCTTTGCCTGCGCAGAGAATATCCTCGAAAATTCCTTGATATGTTTTAACTTCAACGGGCTTTCCGGTGCATCCGATATCGGGATAAGCATGAAGCAGGGCAGAACAGTGACCGGGCACATCAAACTCGGGAATTACGGTTATATATCTTTCGGTGCAGTAGTCAACGATTTCACGAAGCTGTTTTTTTGTGTAATATCCGCCGTATTCTCCGTTTTCTTTGAGAGAACCGAATTCGGAACGCTTTCTGACGGAGCCCTCAATTGTTGCGGAGGGTCTGCTGTCAATCCAGATGCGGAAGCCCTGATCGTCGGTCAGATGCCAGTGAAAGCGGTTCATTTTGAGGCTTGCGGCGGCATCAATTATCTTTTTGATATCGTCAACCGAAAAAATATGGCGCACACAATCCAGCATGAAGCCTCTGTATTTTAATGCAGGCTTATCCGTTATTCTGACGCAGGGGCAGACGCCCTTCATCTGAAGAAGAGTCTGTTTGCCGTAAAAAAGAGCCTGCTCTGAGCCGCCTGCAATCCGTATTCCGTTTTGATTGGCGGTGAGGATGTATTCTTCTGCTCCGAGCGTTTCTTCAATTGAAAAAACAGCGTCCGACGGCTCAATGTTTATTTCTCCGCCGAGAAACTCGGTTTTGTTCGGCTTCGGAACAATATTAAGTCTTTCCATTTTATTTCCTCCGAAAAAAACGGGCCGCAAATCAATGCAGCCCGCTATCTTTAAATCAGTCTTCTTCGTCATCGTTGTTATCTGTTTCGGGCAGGGGCAGAATTTCAACCTTTATGTCTTCAATTCTGCGTTCATCCAGCGAAAGGACAGTAAAGCGAAGGTTTTTATATTCGGCAACAATGGGGCTTTCCTTATCGGTCTCTGAGGGAAGATATCCGAGCAGGCTGATAACAAATCCGCCGAGAGTATCGTAATCTCCTTCGGGAAGCTCAACCTTGACAAGCTCCGTAACCTCATCGAGGTCAGTTGTGCCGTCGATTGTGAATGTTGTTTCGTCGATTTTTGTGATTTCTTCTTCCTCGTCGTCGTATTCGTCCTGAATGTTGCCGACGATTGATTCGAGAACATCCTCAAGGGTAACGATGCCCGCTGTTCCGCCGTATTCGTCAACAACAACGGCAAACTGAGTTCTGCTTTCGTTCATTGCGTTGAAAAGATCGCCGCAGGACTGAGTTTCGGGAACATAAAGAGCTTTTCGCATAACCTTTGAAATGGTGAGATCTCTCGGAAGAGTCTGACCGACATATTTGAGAAGGTCTTTTGCGTAGAGAACGCCCACGATGCTGTCGGGATCCTCTTCAAAAACGGGAATTCTTGAATAACCGTTTTCAACAGCAAGCTCCGCAACCTCTTCAAGAGAGCGAGAAACTTCAATAGCTGTCATTTCAGTGCGGTGAGTCATTATATCGCCTGCATCAAGGTCGTCGAATTCGAAGATGTTGTTTATCATTTCTTTCTGGGTATCTTCAATAACGCCTTTTTCGCCGCCGACATCAACCATCATGCGGATTTCTTCTTCGGTAACGTTTTCTTCGTCGGCATTGGGATCAAAGCCGAGAAGACGTACGATAGCGTTTGTTGAAAAAGCAAGAACCTTGACAAAGGGCTTCGTAGCCTTTGCGATAAAAAGAAGAATACCGACCACTTTGTAGGAGATTTTTTCGGGAATCTGCATTCCGATTCTCTTGGGGGCAAGCTCGCCGAGAACAAGAGAAAAATAAGAGGTGATGAGAGTGATCAGAATTGTTGAAACAACGCTGATAACGCTGAGCGGAATGACATTTGCAACCGGTGTTTTTGCAAGGCCGTTGACAAGCATATCAACAAAGGTCTGGGATGCTGATGCAGAGGTCAGGAAGCCTGCCAGAGTAACGCCGATCTGAATGGTCGATAAGAAGTTGCTTGAATTTTCGGTAAGCTTGATGATCTGTTTAGCCTTTTTGTCGCCTTCCTCGGCAAGCTTCTGCATTTTTGTGTCATTGAGAGAAATGATTGCGATTTCGCTCATTGCAAAAAACGCGTTGACAAGAATCAGAACAAAAAGCAATGCTACCTTGAGAATAAGAGAAATAGGGTCGATTGATTCGGCTGCAGCTTCAGCTGCCATAAGAATCGCAGGGCCGGGGTCATCCATTTTGGATTTGCTCCTTTCAATTATAAAAATATACATAACATTTTAGCATATAAAAGCGGTATTGTCAACAATCCGCAGGCTTTCTGCCGTTTGATGCCGTCAAGAGCGGGTTGGAAACGGAACCGAAAACGCAAAAAAGCGGAAAATTGCGGCTCAAAACAGTCAGAAACGGCTGAAATCGGCTGAACTTCACGCAAATGTCCTTTTTACGGTACACCCGAAGCTTTATAATAAATATGAAATTATGGTGACAAAGAAAAGCTCTTGTGTTATAATTCTATAGTATATTGAAATTAACGGTGATAGTATGCTTTATTTGATTCTTTCCCGTGCGGGCGGCGGAAAAACAGCTCATATAATGGAGCTTATCGAACAGTTTTCCAAAGGCGGAAGAAAAAAACTGACTCTTATCGTACCCGAGCAGTTTTCGTTCATGAGCGAAAAGCTTATGCTTGAAAAAGTCGGCGCAAAGGCGATGGCAGATATTGATGTTCTCAGCTTCACAAGCCTCGGAGAAAAGCTTGTGGGTAAGCCCGCCCTGCACGAACGCAGACGCCTTGACGATTCGGCAAGAGCCGTGCTTATGAGAATGGCTCTTGAGAGTGTTAAGGATAAGCTGAAGCTTTATTCAAACCATGCCTCAAAGAAATCCGTTGTTTCGGAGTTTGTTGCTCTTTCCTCGGAGTTCATGCAGAATTCTGTTTCGACAGACAGCGTGCGTCTTGCGCTTGCGGAAGAAAAAGAAGGGCTTCTTAAAATGAAGCTGACAGATATCGTGACGGTTCTCGATGCCTATGATGCAATGGTTTCGGGCAGCTATTTCAATCCCGACGGTTTGCTTGATGAGCTGTATGATATTTTGCCTGAAAACGATTATTTTAAAGACAGACTTGTTTTTATCGACGCTTTCAGAGGCTTTACCGTTCAGGAATATAAAGTTATTGAACAAATGCTAAAAAAGTCTGCGGCGGTTTATGTTACGCTTTGTACCGATAATCTTCAGAACGCCGAGGATGAAACCGAGCTTTTTGCCCATACAAAGAGAACGGCTCAACGCCTTATTTCTTCGGCAAAAAAGAACGGCGTTGCCGTCGCAAAGCCGCAGTATCTTTCAATGAGAAGCAAGTTCAATAATTTTCCGCCGAAGTTTGAGCGCTTTGCATCGCCCGAGCTTGCCGCTCTTGAACAGGAGCTTTTTTCGCCCGCACCTAACATATATGAAGAGGATTGCGGCAATATAACTCTCTGCAAGGCGGCTGATATTTATGCCGAATGCGAATATATTGCATGCACTGCCAAAAAGCTTATCCGCGAAAACGGATACAGATGCAGGGATATAGCGGTTATTGCAAGGGACAGCTCGGCTTACGAAGCACCCCTGCGCTCCGCTCTGAGAAAATGCGGAATCAGCGTTTTTGATGACAGCCGACAGCCCGTTGACACTTCTCCCGTTGTCAATCTTCTTGTCTGTGCGGTGGGAATAGCAAGCGGCGGATTTGATACGGAAACGGTTATGAGATATCTTAAAACCGAGCTGACAGATTTTACCGCCGAAGAAATATCACAAATTGAGAACTATTGCTATCTGTGGCAGATAAACAGAGGCAAATGGCTCAAAGAATGGCAGCAGCATCCGAGAGGCTTCGGCGAAGAACTGACCGCAGATGACACTGCCGAGCTTGAAAAGCTGAATGAGCTGCGCCGCAGAATAGTTTCGCCTCTTTGCAATCTCAGGGATGAATTTGAGGATGCAACGGGCGAAAGCGCGGCAAAAGCTGTTTTTGATTTTCTTGAAAAGGTAAATGTTCCCGAAAACCTCAGGAGGCTTGCCGATTATCTCAATGCATCGGGTGAACCCGGACTTGCTCTTGAGCTTGACCGTATGTGGAATGTTGTTACGGAACTGCTCGATTCCGTTTCAACCGTTGCAAAGGACAGAACGGTCAGCGCAGGCGAGTTTGCCGATATTCTTGACCTTATGCTGAGCGTTCAGACCGTCGGAAGTCTGCCTCAGGGGCTTGACGAAATAACTATCGGCTCGGCAGACAGAATACGCACCGTTGCTCCTAAAGCGGTTTTTATTGCGGGTGCAAACAGCGGAGTATTTCCCGCCGTTCCGTCATCGGGTACAGCTCTGACCGATAAGGACAGACGAAGAATGAGCGAACTCGGAATCGGTCTTTCCGATTTCGGCGAATATAAGCTGGCGGAAGAAAAGCTGATTGCCTATAATGCATTCTGCTGCGCTTCGCATAAGCTTTTTGTCTGCTGTCCTGAGAGAAATTCGCAGAACGAACAGCTTGCTCCGTCGGAGCTTTATACAAAAATCAAAAAACTCTTCCCGGAATGCAGTGAGGTTGATGCCTCCTGCCTTGACGGTCTTTATTATATCGAAGGCGAAAGCCTTGCATTCGAACAGCTTGCAAAGAGCCGCAGCCAAGAAAGCGTTCTCGGAGCAACTCTTGAAGAATATTTCGGAGGCATAGAAAACTATAAAGGCAGGCTCGGCGCGCTTGAAAGAGCAGGCGGAATGCGCGATTTTTCCGTTTCCGACCCCGAAGCCGCACGCAGACTTTTCGGAGACGACCTTTATATTTCCGCTTCAAGAGTCGAAAGTTTTTACAAATGCCCGTTCTCATATTTCTGCCGCTACGGCATAAAGGCTATGCCCCGCAAAATTGCCGAGCTTGACCCCGTGCAGAGAGGCAATGTTATCCATCATGTTCTTGAAAAGCTGCTGACGGATTACGATTCGGAAAATCTTATCGGAATGTCAAGGGAAGAGTTGCTTGATATTATTTCGTCTCTGATGAACGGATATCTCATGTCAAAGCTCGACGGCGCTGAAAGAGATGAGCGTTTTCTCTACCTTTATCACAAGCTTGCGCTTACGGTCTGCGACGTTGCGGAAAGGCTTATCAAAGAGCTTTCGATGAGTGATTTCAAGCCTGTTGACTTTGAGCTTTCAATCGGTCCCGACGGTGATATTCCCTCATATGAGGTTCGCTCGGGAAGCGGAAAGGTCAGCATCTCGGGCGCAATTGACCGCGTTGACAAAGCGGTAATAAACGGCAAAACCTATCTGCGCGTTGTTGACTATAAGTCATCGGGTAAGGCGTTCAAGCTGAGCGATGTTCTGCAGGGGCTCAACATGCAGATGTTTATTTATCTTTTTGCACTGTGGCAGAACGGAAAAGAAAAATACGGAGATATTACCCCTGCGGGCGTGCTTTATTATCCTGCAAATTCTCCGCTGATTTCTGCCGAAAGAGGCGAAGCCGATGAGGATGTTGCGGTTAAAAAGCAGAAAAAATGCCGCATGCAGGGCATTGTTCTCAATGACTGCGATGTTGTTGTGGCCATGGACAGGTCTGCAGGCGGACTTTATATTCCCGTTGATTTTAATGCAAAAGGCGAAATGAAGGGCTCGCTGATAAGGCTCAGTCAGCTCGAAAAGCTTAAGGAAAAAGCGGATTCTGTTCTTACCGAGATGGCAGATGCTCTTCATAACGGCGAAATCAGGGCTGTTCCCTCATGCGGAGCAAGCTATAAAAATGTCTGTCAGTATTGCGATTATAAATCCGTATGCTCATACGAAGAGGATATTCCCGTCAAGGAATTGCTTGATACAGACCTTGACGAAGCATTGAGAAATCTGGAGAAAGGGGATAAGGATGATGGAATGGACTCCTGACCAGCAAAAGGCTATCGACGGCAGAAAAGGAACTCTGCTTGTCAGCGCTGCGGCAGGTTCGGGCAAAACGGCGGTTCTCGTTGAGAGAGTTATCCGACGGATATGCGATTCCGAATGTCCCTGCGGTGTTGAAAATCTTCTTATTGTTACATTTACAAAAGCCGCCGCTGCCCAGATGAAAGAAAAAATCGAAGCGGCAATCAGTAAAAAAATTGCTGAAAATCCTGCTGATAAACGTCTGCGCCGCCAGCAGCTTATGCTGCCCTGCGCCAACATCTGCACGATAGATTCGTTTTGTATCAACCTTGTGCGCGAAAATTTCCATGCGCTCGGAATTGCTCCCGATTTTGGTATGCTCGATGAAAGCAAGCTTGATATTTTAAGGGCGCAGGCAGTGAATTCGGTTGTGGGTGAGCTTTATGCAAATCCGACGGAGAACTTCATGCGTCTGACAAAGCTTATCAGCGACAACCGTGATGACAGCAAGCTTGTCAACGCGATCCTGAAGCTTCACAGCCTTTCGCAGGCATATCCGTTCCCAGAGCTGTGGCTCCGCTCTCTTGCGTCGGAGTTTGAAGCTCCCGGCGCAATTGAAGAGAGTCCGTGGGGCAGAATTCTTCTTTCTCATATGGCAGGTGCCGTTGAAAACTGCATCGGCGGCATAGACCATTGCCTTGCGCTTCTTAAGCATGAGCCTGAGTTGGCGGTGAAATATTCCGAAACGTTCTCATGCGAAAAGGAAATGCTTTCCCGTTTTCTCGGTTTTATCAGGTCGGAAACATGGGATAAAATTGCAGAAGAATATGGAAAAATCGTTTTCGGCAGAATGCCTGCCGCTCCGAGAGGATATGTTTCGGAGGTTAAGGATATATGCAAGAATATCAGAGAAGCATATAAAAAAGAAATTGCGGAAATAGGAAAATTTCTCTGCATTTCATCTCAGGAACATCAAAGCGATATCGAAGCGCTTTCGCCCGTTGTTTCAGAGCTTATTGAAGCGGTTATCGCTTTTGCAGATGAATTTGACCGCCTGAAGCTTGCTGAAAACGGAGCCGATTTCTCGGATACGCTCCATATGGCTCTGCGCCTTCTTGTTGAGCCGTCTGAAAACGGTTATGTAAAAACTCCGCTTGCAACCGCGCTGTCGGATAATTATGCCGAGATTCTTGTTGACGAGTATCAGGATGTAAACCTTGCTCAGGATATGATTTTCAGCGCGCTTTCAAAGGATGAAAACAATCTGTTTATGGTTGGCGATGTCAAGCAGAGCATTTACCGCTTCCGTCAGGCGATGCCCGAAATTTTTCTCTCCCGCAGAGACCGCATGGAAGAATATGAAAACGGAAATTATCCTGCCAAAGTCACGCTCGGCAAAAATTTCAGAAGCCGTGAGGGCGTGACGGAAATCGTAAACTTTATTTTTGAGGCTGTCATGAGCCGTGAGGCAGGCGGCCTTGATTATGATAAAAACGAAAGGCTCGAAGCTGCGGCGTCGTACCCCGAAACCGTCGGAGCCGATGCCGAATTTATTCTTTTTGAAACAGAGAAAGATGATTTCTCAAAAATTCAGGCAAGATATGTTGCCGACTATATTGAAAAAGCCGTTTCGGGCGGCATGAAGCTTGCTGACGGTGAGGGCTTCAGACCTGCTGAACATAAAGATTTCTGTATTCTCGTCAGAAGCGTCAAGCTGAGCTCAAGAGCATTTGTTGATGAGCTGAATTCGAGAGGGATTCCCGTCAACTGTGAGGCGGGCGGCGGATTTCTTAGCTCACCCGAGATAATGTTTCTCACATCGCTTCTTAAAGTTATTGATAACCCCGTTAACGATATTCCGCTGACGGCTGTTATGCTGTCTCCCGTTTTCGGCTTTACGCCCGATGACCTTGCCGTTATGCGTGCAGAACATAAAAAAGGAAGCGTTTACAGCTGTGTTGTTTTTGCGGCAGAAAACGGCAACGAAAAAGCATCGGAATTTATCGGCAGACTCAGAGAGATGCGCAGAATTGCCGCAACGGTCAGGGTCGGCGAGCTTGTACGCAGGCTGATTGAGGAAACAGGCTATGCTGCCGCTGTCTGCGCCATGAAAAACAGCTCCTCACGCAGAGCCAATCTCAATCTTTTCTGTGACCTTGCCAACAAGTTTGAAGCCAACGGAAGAAGAGGCGTTTCAGGCTTTGTCGGATATATTGATAACATCATGAAGAGCGGCGGAGACATAACTGCAGGAAGCTCGAAATCCGAGGCGGCGGATGCTGTTAAAATAATGACAATCCATAAAAGTAAGGGACTTGAATTTCCCGTTTGCTTTGTTGCCGCCTGCGAAAAAACATACGGCGATTTCTTTAACCGCGAGGACCTGATTATAGCCTCTGAAAGCGGAATAGGAATCAAAAATAACACGGGCTTTGCGAAATACGATACAATTCCGAGGCTTGCCGCAAAAATCGAAACGCTTAAAGCTGAGCATTCCGAAGAATTGCGTGTGCTTTATGTTGCGCTGACAAGAGCAAAAGAGAAGCTGATCATGCTTTCTTCTTGTACCGACAGCTCGAAAACTCTTACGGCCGCGGCATCAAATCTCCGCGAAAACAAGGGCATTGATCCGTTTTCGGTTATCAGATTTTCAAGCTACGGCGAATGCATTCTTACAGCTCTCCTGCGCCACCCCGATGCAAATATTTTCCGCACGCAGGCAGGGGTATCCCAGCGCTTCAATCTTCCCTGTTCTGCTATGCTCAGGGCTGAAATTATCAAGGAGTATGCAGGCGAAGAGATTGTCAGGGAAACGGTTGAGGCTATGCCCGATGCCGATATGCTTTCCGAAATAAAAGAAAGACTCCGCTATGAATATCCTTTCGGCGCCCTTAACGGTGTTGTGGCAAAGCAGATAGCCTCAAATCTTGATGTCGGCGAAGTCAGGAGCGAATATTTTGCATCGCGCAGACCTGCTTTTATGAGCAAGGATAAGCTGACACCTGCACAACGCGGAACGGCAACTCACCGTTTCATGCAGTTCGCCGATTATGCCGCCGCGAGCGAGGATTCTGCCGCGGAGCTGAAAAGGCTTACCGATGACGGTATGCTTACCGAAGCGGAAGCGAATGCCGTTGATATCAAAGCGATTTCGGCGTTTTTCTCAACTCCTCTTGCGAGACGAATACTCTGTGCCGAAAAGGTTTTCAAGGAATATGAATTCACATTCGGTCTGCCTGTCAGGGAGATTTATCCCGAGGTGCCCGAGAGAGTTGCAGGCGGTGAAAAAATAATCATCGAGGGCGTTGCCGACTGTGCGTTTATTGAAAACGGAGAGCTGATAATTGTTGACTATAAAACAGACAGAGTAACAAGCGCACAAGAGCTTAAAGAGCTTTATTCGGGGCAGCTCGGTATATACCGCCGCTGTCTGGAGCAGGTTATCGGTCTGCCCGTCAGACAAACACTGATTTATTCATTCAGGCTCGGCGAAACAATTGAAGTTTAACAAAAAGGACTGCCTCATTCCGTGTGGCAGTCCTTTTTTAAAGCATTTTTACCAAAAACATTTTTTCTTTGCAAAAACCTTTGTCAATCTGTAAAATTGACAAACAATCTGCTGTGTTGTAAAATGTAATCTGTATTTTTATATTATATTTATAGATACTATTTACCGAAAGGAAGATATTATGGCTGTTTTCAGACCCTTTAAAGCTGTCAGACCTGTTCCCGGATTTGCTTCTAAGGTTGCCGCTCTGCCCTATGATGTTATGAACAGCAAAGAGGCTGCAGAGATGGTAAAAGGTAACCCCTATTCGTTTCTGCATGTTGATAAAGCGGAAATAGATTTGCCCGAGGGTACGGACCTCTATTCAGAACAGGTGTATCTCAAGGCGAGAGAAAACATGGATAAGCTTGTTTCCGACGGTATCTGCGAGCAGGACGGCGAAAACAGATTCTATATTTACCGTCAGATTATGAACGGCAGAGCGCAGACGGGTCTTGTCGGCTGCGTTTCGATTGACGATTATATCAACAATGTTATCAAAAAGCATGAGCTTACAAGAGCCGATAAAGAAGCAGACAGAATCAATCATGTTGATTACTGCGATGCAAACACAGGCCCGATATTCTTAACCTACCGTCCGCAGGAAAAGCTTGCCGCTATTCTCAGAGACTGGAAAGAAAGCCATGCTCCCGTTTATGATTTTGTAACAGATGACGGCATCGGCAACACGGTATGGGTTGTTGACTGCCCCGAAACAATTGCCGAAATTTCGGAGCTTTTCAAGAAGGTAGATTATCTTTATATTGCCGACGGACATCACAGAGCCGCTTCGGCTGTCAAGGTTGGACTCAAACGCCGCGAGCAGTTCCCAGGATTTGACGGCAGCGAGGAATTCAACTTCTTCCTTGCGGTTCTTTTTGATTGCAATGAACTCGAAATCATGGATTATAACCGCGTTATGAAAGACCTCAACGGAAACACCGAAGAGGAATTTATTGCTAAAATCAGCGAAAAATTCACCGTTGAAAAGGTTGGCACAGAAGCTTACAAGCCCGAAAAGGCCCACACCTTCGGAATGCTTCTCGGCGGCGAATGGTATAAGGTTTGCGCAAAAGAGGGAACCTTCGATGAAAAAGACCCCGTTGCTTCGCTTGATGTTTCGATTCTTCAGAACAATCTCATTTCTTCCGTTCTCGGCATTGATGATCCCAGAACAGATAAGCGCATTGATTTTGTAGGCGGCATCAGAGGTCTCGGCGAGCTTGAAAGAAGAGCAGGCGAGGATATGTGCCTTGCATTTTCAATGTATCCCACAACCCTGCGCGAGCTGATGGATATTGCCGATGCAGGCAAGCTCATGCCTCCCAAATCAACATGGTTTGAACCCATGCTTCTCAGCGGTCTTTTTATCCACAAGCTTAAATAATAAAAACGCTTTTTGGGGTAAAAATATTTCAGAAGAATGTTTTTGGCAAGGGGATATTTATGAATAAAGTTGCTTTTTTTGATACCAAACCGTATGATAAGCTTTACTTTGATGAGCTGAAAGATGAATACGGAATTGAAATTGAATATTTTGAATCCAAGCTCAGCCCGAGAACCGCTGTTGTGGCGAAGGGTGCCAAAGCGGTAATCGCTTTCGTAAATGACGATTTGGGAAAAGAAACAATTTCCGTTCTCAAGGAAATCGGTGTTGAGCTGATTGCGCTTCGCTGCGCGGGATATAACAATGTTGATCTCAATGCCGCAAAGGATGTTATCCCCGTTGTCAGAGTTCCCGAGTATTCGCCTCATGCCGTTGCAGAGCATGCACTCGCGCTTCTTCTCACGCTTGTGAGAAAAACGCACAAGGCATATATCAGAACAAGAGATTTCAACTTCAGCCTCAACGGTTTTGTGGGCTTTGACCTTCACGGCAAAACTCTCGGCGTTATCGGTACGGGAAAAATCGGCATGGCGTTTATTGAAATCTGCCGCGGAATCGGTATGAACGTTATTGCATATGACCCCTATCCGTCGCAGGGATATCTTGAATATGTTTCTCTCGAAGAGCTTTTTGCGCGTTCGGATGTTATTTCGCTTCATTGTCCGCTGACAAGCTCAACCTATCATATAATCAACAGCTTTTCGCTGAAGCTTATGAAAGACAAGGTTTTCATCCTCAACACCTCGAGAGGTGCGCTCATTGATACGGAGGCTCTGATTGAAGGCATCAAGAGCGGTAAGGTCGGCGGCGCAGGTCTTGATGTTTATGAGGAAGAAAGCGAATTCTTCTATGAAGATTTATCCGAAAGCATACTGAAAGACGATGTTCTTTCAAGGCTCATTATGATGCCCAATGTTCTTGTTACATCCCATCAGGCATTCCTTACTCATGAAGCGCTCAGACGAATCGCTGAAATAACTCTCGGCAATGTCAGGGCGTGCTTCGACGGAGAAAAGCTTGAAAACGAAATCGTAACAAAGCGTAAGGTTCTCAGAAACGATTGATAAAAACGGAGCATATGCAGCTCCTTTACATAAAAATGCACAAAGCAGGGCGAAAACACAGATGATATTGAATAAAATTGCTGAATTATCCGCGAATATACATTTAAACCTTGACTTTATGCAGTGCAATATGTATAATTATGCGTATATTGAATCCTGAGGTACATAAGAATGAAAAAAACGAAAATATTTATTGACGGTAAAGAGGGAACAACAGGACTTCGTATTTTTGACCGTCTGAACATAAGAGAAGATATTGAGCTTATAACCCTTCCCGAGGAGCTTCGCAAGGATGCTTCGGCAAGGAAAGAAGCGCTCAACTCTTGCGATATCGCTTTTCTCTGCCTGCCCGATGCGGCGGCAAGAGAATCGGTTTCGCTGATAGATAACCCCGAGGTTAAGGTTATTGACACCTCAACTGCTCATCGCACCGAGCCTGACTGGGCTTACGGCTTTCCCGAGCTTTCGGCAGAGCATCTTGAAAAGGTCAGAAACTCAAAAAGAGTTGCCGTTCCCGGATGCCATGCAAGCGGCTTTATTGCTCTTGTTTATCCACTTGTCAAGGAGGGTATTCTTCCTGCAGATGCGCTTCTGACCTGCCATTCAATAACGGGCTACAGCGGCGGCGGCAAAAAGATGATTGCCGAATACGAAAACGGTTCGAGAGGAACAAAATATTCCGCTCCCCGTCAGTATGCTCTCACTCAGGAGCATAAGCATCTCAAGGAGATGAAGGCGATAACGGGCATTGAAAATGCTCCCGTTTTCTGCCCGATAGTTTCGGATTTTTACAGCGGAATGGCTGTTACCGTTCCTCTTTTCAAGGCAAATCTTGCCGAGGGAAAGAGCGTTTCGGATATCATAGATACATATAAAAAGCTCTATAACGGAGCGTTTGTCAGATATACGGATGATATCGGCGAGGATGCGATGCTCGGCGCAAATGCTCTCGCAGTTAAAGACTGCATGGAAATAACGGTTAAAGGCAACGACGAAAGAATTCTTCTTATTGCAAGATACGATAATCTCGGCAAGGGCGCATCGGGTGCGGCTGTTGAATGTCTGAACATTCTTATGGGTGCAGCTCCCGAAACGGGTCTCAGCCTCTGATTTGAAAGGAATATAAAATGAAACAGATTAACGGCGGCGTTTGTGCCGCAAAAGGATTTACCGCAAGCGGAGTTCATTGCGGAATCAGAAAGAACAAAACCAAAAAGGACCTTGCTCTTATATACAGCGAGAAAAAAGCTGTTGCGGCAAGCGTTTATACAACAAACCTTGTTAAGGGTGCGCCTATAACGGTTACAAAGAACAACATTGCTGACGGATATGCTCAGGCAATTATCTGCAACAGCGGCAATGCAAACACCTGCAATGCAAACGGCATTGAAATTGCAGAGAAAATGTGTGATCTGCTTTCAGCAAAGCTCGGTATCGGAGCAAAGGATGTTATCGTTGCTTCAACAGGTGTTATCGGTCAGCCACTTGATATTGAACCCATTGCAAACGGAATTCCCGCTCTTGTTGACGGTCTCACCGATTCATCGGACGATGCCGCAACCGCAATCATGACAACCGATACGGTTGAAAAATGCATTTCTTATTCATTTGAAATCGGCGGCAAGGAATGCAGAATCGGCGGTATTGCAAAGGGCTCGGGTATGATTCACCCCAACATGGCAACCATGCTTGTTTTCGTAACAACCGACGCTGCGATTTCTCATGAAATGCTTCAGAAGGCTCTGAGCGAGGATGTTAAGAAATCGTTCAATATGGTCAGCGTTGACGGTGATACTTCAACGAACGATATGGTTTCCGTTCTTGCAAACGGCATGGCAGGCAACGATGAAATTACCGAAGATGGAGAAGCTTTTGACGAATTCTGCGCGGCTCTCAATGCGGTTACAACATATCTTTGCAGAATGATTGCAGGCGACGGCGAGGGCGCAACAAAGCTTCTCGAATGCGTTGTTTCGGGTGCGGCTTCAAAGGAAACCGCAGTTACAGTTTCAAAGTCGGTTATCTGCTCCTCTCTTTTCAAGGCTGCTATGTTCGGCGCCGATGCCAACTGGGGCAGAGTTCTTTGCGCTATCGGATACAGCGGCGCTGATGTTGATGTTACAAAGATTGATGTTGCATTCAAATCGGCAGCAGGCGGAATCATCGTTTGCACTGACGGCGCAGGCGTTGAATTCAGCGAAGAAAAGGCGAAGGAAATTCTCAGCGAAAAAGAAATTCAGGTTCTTATCAACCTTAACAGCGGCTGCTTTGATGCAACGGCATGGGGCTGTGACCTGACATATGACTATGTTAAAATAAACGGAGACTACAGAACTTAAGGTGAAAAATATGGACATTTCAAACGCACAGAGAGTAGGGGTTCTTGTTGAGGCCCTGCCCTATATTCAGAAATATTCAAACAAAACCGTTGTTATCAAATACGGCGGAAACGCAATGATAAACGAGGAACTCAAAAATGCCGTTATGGGTGATGTTGCTCTTCTTTCTCAGATAGGCATCAAGGTTGTTCTTGTTCATGGCGGCGGTCCCGAAATTACTGAAATGCTCGGCAAAATCGGCAAGGAAAGCAAGTTCGTCAACGGGCTTCGCGTTACCGATAAGGAAACTGCCGATATCGTTCAGATGGTTCTTGCCGGCAAGGTCAACAAAAATCTTGTGAGCCTGCTTCAGGCCAAGGGTTGTAAGGCTGTAGGCGTATGCGGTGCAGACGGTCATCTCATAAAGGCAGAAATGAAGGATGAGCAGCTCGGTTATGTCGGCGAAATCACCGAGGTCAACACCGAGGTTATCAACGACCTGCTTTCAATGGGATATGTTCCCGTTATTTCAACAACAGGCGTTGACGATGAGGGCAATGTTTATAACATCAACGCTGATACGGCTGCCGCAAAAATTGCAGGCGAGCTTTGCGCTGAAAGCATGATTTCCATGACCGATATAGACGGCATACTCAGGGATAAGAATGACCCCTCAACCCTTATTCCGAAAATTTATGTCAGCGAAATTTCGGAGCTTGTCAATGAAGGCATCATCAAAGGCGGCATGATCCCCAAGGTTGACTGCTGCAGAGAGGCTATCCGCAGAGGTGTCAGAAAGGTATTCATTATTGACGGCAGAGTGCCTCACTCGCTGCTTATTGAAATTCTGACTGACGAAGGCATCGGAACAATGTTTGTTCAGAGCTGAGAAAGGATAAATCATGAGCATAATCAATAAAGATAAAGAATATGTTGCAAACACATATGCAAGATTTCCCGTTGAGCTTACCGAGGGCAACGGCGCGCTTGTATATGACGAAGAGGGCAACGAATATATTGACCTCGGAAGCGGCATTGCCGTTAACAGCTTCGGCATGGCTGATGATGAATGGCTCGAGGCAATAACCGTTCAGGCGTCGATGCTTGGCCATACCTCAAACCTTTATTACACAAAGCCCTGCGCAGAGCTTGCCGAAATGCTTTGCAAAAGAACGGGTATGAAGAAGGTTTTCTTCTCGAACTCGGGTGCTGAGGCAAACGAATGCGCAATCAAGGCGGCACGCAAATGGGCGCTTGTCAATAAAGGCGAAGGCAACCATACTATAATCACTCTCAAAAACAGCTTCCACGGCAGAACAATAACAACTCTTGCCGCAACGGGTCAGGATACATTCCACACCGATTTCGGACCTTTCCCCGAGGGCTTTGTTTATGCAGAGGCGAACAACCTTGACAGTGTTAAAGAGCTTGCGGAGAACAATAACTGCGCCGCAATCATGATGGAAACCGTTCAGGGTGAGGGCGGAGTTTATGTTCTTGATGATGATTTTGTCAAGGGTGTTTGTGAAATTGCAAAAGAGAAGAATATGCTTGTCATCATTGATGAGGTTCAGACCGGTAACGGCAGAACGGGCAAGCTTTATAGCTTCATGCACTACGGAATAACTCCCGATATTGTTTCAACCGCAAAGGGTCTTGCAGGCGGTCTGCCTCTTGGCTGCACAATGCTCGGCGAAAAGGTTCAGGATATTCTGACAGCTGGCTCTCACGGCTCAACCTTCGGCGGAAATCCCATCTGCTGTGCAGGCGCGCTGAGCATACTTTCGAGACTTGACGATACCATGATGACTGAGGTCTGCAAGAGAAGCGAATATATCGTTTCAAGGCTTAATGGAGTCAAAGGAGTCAAGGGTGTTTCAGGCAGAGGACTTATGCTCGGCATTGAATGCGAAAAACCTGCAAAGGAAGTTATTGCATCTGCCATGTCAAAAGGCGTTCTCGTTCTGAGCGCAAAAACAAAGGTGCGTCTGCTTCCGCCTCTCAACATCCCGTTCGAGCTTCTCGAAACCGCGATGGACAGACTTGTTGAGGCGATTGAAGAATAAAACTATCTGCCGATAAAAGCGGCAGATAAAGTGAATAGTGAATAATGAAAAGTGAATAGTTTCGGAAGGGCTCCGCCCTTACCCGATTATATTTACGAAACTTTTATATTACACGAAAAAGCCTTGTGCAAATATGCACAAGGCTTAATTTTATTTATTCAGCTTTAATAACGGGGCTTGTGAGAATGCCGACATCCTTAAGAATGTATTCATAGCTCCATTCGTCTTCTTCCGTTCTCCATGCGTCGGGGCCGTGCCATTTACGGGCCGCGTTTGCCATGTGAACTGCGCCGAAGCAGTTGTAGCGGTTGCCGTAGAGGGTGATGTCAAGCTTGTGCCTGCCGTTTTCAAGTCCGTCTATGCTGAGCATATAAGGCGGATAGGCGATATCTCCCTTCTTTTCGCCGTCAACCTTGACGTCGATGATTGCGCCTCTGTATCTTGTTGCTTCAATCTGAATCGAGCTTCCCTCGGCTTCGAGGTGATAGGTAATGTTGCCGCCGTAGAAAGGCATGCCCTGATTGACGATTGAACCGAAGCCGATTTTCTCGGGCATGGGAATAAGCTTTGCTTTTCTGCCTGCAACAGCTACGCCGAAATCGCCGAGAAGATAGCACCATTCGGTGTTTGTTCTCTTTCCGATGGGGATTGTGATTTCAAGAATGTTTTCGCCCGGTTTAATATCGGACAACTTAACTGTCTTGATATCCTTATCGGTAAACCAGCCGACGATATCGTTCGGAATGCTGTTGCCGTTGAATATGATTTCAGCCTTTTCTGCATCCTCAAGAGCGAGCATTGCGCCTGAGCATTCGATTGTGCTGTTGATTCTGAAGCGGAGGGTAAGAGTATGCTCTGTCGGTTCATCCTCAACAACCCAGGGCTGGACAACGCTTCCGCCTCTTTCGGGCAGACCGAGAATCTCACGGGCAACGTTGTCAAGGCGGAGGATTTCTTCCTCTTCCATATATTCGCCGTCATCAACCTTGAATTCAGCCATATCGAGAAGCAGAACATTGGGTTCAGAAAGCGTGAACGGAACAAATGCAGGAAGCTTTACGGCTTTTTCAGGGGGAGCAGCTTCGTCGGCTTTTGCGGCGGAATCGTTTCTGCCGTCATCAAGCTTGAGAAGAAGGCTGTCGTAATCAAATAATTCTTTTGAAATAACGGTGTTGCCGCCGATGTATTCATAGTCAGCGGCTTCAATTTCGCCGTTGAGAGTGTTATAGATATAAGGCGTAAATTCGCCCTTGACAGTTATGCGCAGGTCCTTGCTTCTGACCATATCCTTGTTCTCGGGCTCGCAGCAGCGGCTGACAAAGAGCCAGTTGCAGCCGTTATCTTTGCGGAGCTGATAGATGAAGCTGTCAGAGAGCTTGCCGTTTTTAAGGCGGAGAGTAACAGTGCGGTTATCATCGAGGGCGGTGAGAAGTTTTTCTCTGTCGAAGGGGATAACCGTCGATTCTGCACAAAGCTTTTTGCCTCTTTCAGACTCAACGCCGTCCTCAAGGAAGGGTGCATTACCCATAAATATAAGCTTACCGCCTGCTTTGCGGAATGCCTCAAGGCGTTCAAGTGTTGTGGAGCGGAGAGTTTCGCAATCGGGAACAATAACTGCATCATATTCCATTTTGCCGACTTTGAGGGGAGCGCAGCCGCTTTCGCAAAGCTCGGGAAGAAGAGATTCGCTGATGAAGTTAAAGTCTATGCTGCCCTTGAGAAGCCATTCGGTAACATTGAGGAATTTTTCATCCATTGAGCTTCTGATGAGGTCGGTTTTGTCGTTGGGACCCCAGTGAAGCCAATAGCTTTCAACGGGATGAATAACGCCGACCTTAACAACGGGCTTGCCTCTTGTCAGAGCGGTGTTGACTCTTGCAAAATGGTCCTCAACATAGGAGAATTTTTTATACCAGGGGGACTGATAATGGATTGAGGCAGGATAGTCTCTCTTTGCTTCGCCGCCCATTGCAACCCATGAAAGGTGAGGAACGCGGATTGTTACGCCGAGACATGCCTGCCAGTCTCCGTGAAGCTTATAGCCTCTGAAATCATAATCCCAGCCCGTAACGCCGTAAAGCTCGGAGAGCATGCCCTCATAGCCAAACTGATGAACGGCTGACTGTGCCTGCTTGGCTGTTGTGAATTCGAAGCTTGCGCAAAGCATGTCGATGCCGGGTAGGTCAAAGCCGCGGTAGGAGCGCATTGCATCGCCAAGAGCGGCTGTCTGGCTTTCGAGAGTAGGCTCTTCCATCATGTGACCTGTCAGCGCGAGTCCGTTTTCGCGGCACCATTTTCCGCATGTGTCTGCAAAAGCAGATGCAAAACGCTCTGAGATATGGTCATGATAACGGTATCTTGCAAGCGAAGGCTTGTTATCGGGCAAATCCCAGAAAAGCTCGGGTACAAAGGGGATTATGTCGCTGCCGTACTGCGCCTTATATGTTTCGGGAATATCGTCTGTCCAGGGAAGAATGACATCTGAAGTGTCTGTTGAGTTGGGAAGCTGCTTTTTACGGGAAAACTGGGGCTCGTCTGTGAAAATTGCGGGAACGGTTTTTCCGAAGCCGTAGCCGACCTTTTCTTTGTATCTGTCATGAGTAACCTCAACGAAGCGCTCAACAGCCTTCGGATTGAGGGTGTCAAGGTAAGTCTGATTGTTATACCAGCAGGAACGGGCATGGATTTTGAGATAGGCATACCATTTTGTGCCTTTGGCGGAATCGTCTTCGCCTATCATATCGTAGCTTTTAAGACATCCGTTTTCATCAAGAATAATATCGTAGCAGGAAACAAGATAGCCCTTGCCGTTTCTGCCGCCCTCTGCTCTTGAGTCAATGTTGTCGGCATCGGCATCTCCGTTATTCTCGCAGGGTTCGGTTGTCAGAAGCAGACATCTTGCTCTGTTTTCTTCATCCTTGGTGACAAGACCTCCTGCCGCACCTGAGGGCCAGCGGTCCTCGTCATAGAGCCAAGCAAGCATTTCTTCTCTGTCTGCCTTGTCAACGCAGTCTTTTACGAGCTGCATGAATTCTTCCGAGAGATATTTCGTTGACATGCCCGTACGCACATGCATGTGAAATCCGCCGAGTCCCATTTCTTTGAAAATCTCAATCTGTCTCTGAAGCTCCTCAGATTTAAGGTCGCTGTTCCATGCCCAGAAGGGGGTGCCTCTGTATTCGCATGTGGGATTTCTGAAAAGCTCCTGAGTCAGCTCGGGAGCAGAATTCTTTTTGTAAAGCATATGTTTCTCCTTTCATTCGGTAGGGTGTTTGCATAACGGTTTATCTTCGCTCGGGGTATTCCAGTTGATGAAATTATTACGCTTGGTATAATACCATTCCATCTCAAACATCTTTGCGCTTTCTTCAACGGGAACATAGAGTTGGTTTCTTTCGAAATAAGCTTCGCCGCTCATTGTAACGGTTCCGAGATCGGTCATAGCCTTGTTGCTGCCGACGGTGAAAAGTGCATGATGATCGTATGCTTCGCAGTAAAGGGTGTCTTTTTCTTTGACAACCTTTCCGCCGATTGCCTGAATAATAACTCCGAACGGAGCATACCAAACACCGTCTTTTTGCTGCGCATAAAGCTCTCTCGAAATCAGCTCAAGCATGGCGCCCTTGAACGCCATTTTTGTCCAGTCGTATGTAGGAGCAAGAGCGTGGGGAAGAAGAAGATCTTTTTCTTTGTCAACGGTCATGATATCAACAATTCTGCCGTCTTCCATATAGGTTGTTGCAGTCAGGATACTGCCGTCAATTTCAACGAGAGTGTAGGCACCCATGTGTTCTTCCTGCGGATAAAACGCGCTGTGCCATATCTTGCGTGCGTTGGAATGATAGATATTTCCGCCGCCGTTGCCTGTTATATAGTTTATTGTTCCCTCGGAGGGCTTGTCGAAAAGCTCATCGCCCTTCATGGGATATGTTCTTGCAAACGAATGCTCATGCCCTGCAAAAAGAATGTCGAGCCTGCCTTCCTCGATAGGCTTTCTCAGCCACGGATAGGCATCGTTGTTCTGACCTTCGGGCATAACGGGGTAAATGGGGAAATGATATGCGCCGAGCTTCCATGTTTTGCTGCTACTTTGCAGATCGGCATATGCCCACGGAGAAACTTTTTCGGGAGCGTTGATGCCGAGAACAAGGAAGTGTGCATTGCCGTAATCAAATGAATAGTTTTCGCCCGTATAGCCTTCGGGTCCGTTATCGGGATAAACGGGACCGAACTGAAAATCAAAAAAGTCCGCATGTTCAAGATAGAATTTACCCATCGGCTCGGGGAAATATGTGATAAAACCGCGGTTATCGTGGTTGCCCGTTGTCATCATATAAGGCATGCTTTCGATAATTCCTCTGAGTCCCTCGAACATGCCGTTCCATTGCAGCTCGTTCTGACCGTTGTCGCAGTTGTCGCCTGCGGTGAAGATGAAGCGGCTTTCGGGATGTCTTTCAAGAGCCGTTCTCAGCATTCTGCCGACACATGAATAATCGGGCAGGTGGCAGGGGTGACCTTTCTGATGGTCGGCGATAACGATAAAGCTGAATTTTTCAAGGTTTTCAGGTTCTGTTTCAAAAGTGTATTCTTCGCTTCTTTCGGTATCGCTTCCTACTGTGTAGCGGTATTTTGTTCCGCTTTTAAGCCCCGAAAGCTTAACCCAATGATATCGGCTGATATCAATATCGGTTTCCTTGACTTCTGATGTGCTGTCAGCTCTTTTTATATCATCGGTGCCGATTTCGCAGTAAGTAATATATCCCGTTTCGGTTGCAGTATCGGTGCGCCAGGAAACTGCCATTTCAGTTTTTGCATCGCCGCAGAAAGAGAGCATGATATGGTCGGGAGAGGGTGAAGAGCCTCTCTCGGGTTTATAGAAATTTCCGTTTTCATCAAACATTTTCAGCAACACTCCAAGAAAAATTGTTTAAGATAATTTTAGTTATTGT
>JAZPXO010000066.1:0-34238 GCA_045543735.1 Acutalibacteraceae bacterium | reverse complement strand
GATAAACAAATCACTTTTGAAGATAAGATATCTGAATTATCACATAATGATGAAATATTTGTTGCTCTGCTAAGACTTCATCCGGAATACTTTAATAAACTTACTGGCCGTAAAAAACAAAAATTAAGTCCATATTTATGTGATTCGCCTCCATTGTTAAAACCTGATATCAATGCCTTTGTAAATTTAATTGAAAAGGTGCGTGAAGCTTTTTATGTGCCAAAATAAAATATGTATGATATATCAATATTTTCTTTTTAATGCTGATAGGCTGAAAGAAAATAAGAAAAGGTCTCTTGACCGTCTGAGGCAGACAAAAGACCTTAGCGCAGATGAATTATCTCGGATTTATTCAAATGTATTAAAATCAGATATGTTTGAGGAAATAGCGCGTGATGTTTTTAATCTTTTAAAATTTTGAGGTGTTTTATGATATTTGTTGCATTTAATAAGAATTCTTATGAGGTTCTTTTTGTTATTATGTGTCCTGATGAAAATCAAATTCTTTCAATGTTTAAAAAAATTATTCTTCCTTCGTTGAATTGTAAGGAAGAGGATATTGATTGGCGCATAATAAATCTTTCATACATTCTTTTAAATTCTAATATCTAATTATACAAAATAAATGTTTTATATAATAGAGGGGAGGGAAAGTTGAATAAAATACTATATAATATATAAATATGGCAAATCAAATATCTTTTTCCATTAGTGGCAGAATTCCGCCGATATCAGTCAAGGGTTGATCAGTCAGTTCTATAATCTGAATATTATGTTTCGATGTAAAATCAATTATCTGTTTATAATCATCATGGCTTTCAATCAATCCGTTTACTGCAAGCTTGTCGGTCGAAATTTTGCCGCAGCAACCGCCGATGAATCCATAGTTATATCCTTTCAATCGAATGGAACCTTTTGAAACGAACAGAACATCGTTCAGAAATTTTCCAGCGGCTGTAAAGATGGATTTATCATCAGTAATTATAGATGATTCATTAATAACGCAGATTGAACAACCGGTATATCCTTGATTAACATTAATTACAGTTAATCTGTGATTATAGGCATATTCAAGGATTTCTTTTGCGATTGTTTTTTCATTTATGAAAATAAAATTTCCAACAATTTTACAGTTCAGAATAACATCTTTCGGGTATATATTTCCGATATCTTCCCCGGTAATGTTGAATTTAAATTTTTTAATGAACTCCCCTGCGAACAAATGTTCCCGAGAGATAAGAAGTTGATTATTTCCTAAATGAAGCAGTTGTAAATCTGCATGAGAATTCACCGGTTCGGGCAAATTCTGATTTTTCTTTATTTTGTATGTTTCAATGCCAAGGGAGTTAAGGGCTTTTATTGCACAGAAAGCATCTTCGCTGACGGCAACTGCCGAGACCTCCCCTGTCGGCAAATTAGGCTTTATAATAAACATTTTAAACAGCAGCCTCGTATGCTTCGTTGATGTTTCTTACACCAACTATTTCTATATTTCCTTTGAATCCGTCAGAAAGTGTTTTCAGATTATGTTTTGGAATAATACATCTGTTAAAGCCAAGTCTTTCAGCTTCTTTGATTCTTTGCTCGCAGTTGGAAACAGAACGCAGTTCACCGCCAAGACCGATTTCGCCGATTACAAGTGTGTCGTCTCTTATAGGGGTATCCTTGAAGCTTGATATCATTGCAAGAGCAACGGAAAGATCTGTAGCGGGTTCATCGAGTCTGAGTCCGCCAACAACGTTAACATATGAATCGCAGTTATTCATAAAAAATCCTGCTCTTTTTTCAAGAACGGCAAGAAGCATTGACATTCTGTTGTAATCGAATCCTGTTGCCATTCTTCTTGCGTTACCGTAATTTGAAGCAACAACAAGCGCCTGAACTTCGGCAAGAATAGGTCTGCTGCCTTCCATTACACATGCAATGCAGGTGCCTGCCGTATTTTTAGGCTTTCCTGAAATAAGCATAAGTGACGGATTCGGCACTTCAACAAGACCTTTATCCATCATTTCAAAAACACCGATTTCGTTAGTTGAACCGTATCTGTTTTTAACGGCTCTTAATATTCTGTAAGAAAGATGACGCTCACCTTCAAAATAAAGTACGCAGTCAACAATATGTTCAAGAACCTTTGGTCCTGCAATGTTGCCGTCCTTGTTAACATGGCCGACAATAATTGTTGGAATTCCGAGATCCTTTGCACAGTGCATATACATGTTTGTTGATTCTCTGACCTGAGTAACGCTTCCGGGTGAAGATGAAATTTCAGAAACGCTCATTGTCTGTATGGAATCGACAATAATAAGATCGGGTTTATCGGATTTGATAAATTCAACTATACTCTGAACATCCGTCTGACACATAATAAAAAGATTATCGGTTTTTACTCCGAGGCGTTTTGCTCTGAGTTTAATCTGTCGGGCGGATTCTTCACCTGTAACATAAAGAACTCTGAGGTTCTGCCCGAGATGCTCACAAATTTGCAGAAGGATTGTTGACTTGCCTATTCCCGGATCGCCGCTGAGAAGAACAAGTGATCCTTTTACGATACCGCCGCCTAAAACGCGGTCAAGCTCTGTCATTCCTGTCTTAAAGCGTATTTCGTCTTCGGCACTTATCTCATTAATGGTCTGGGCAAAAACTGATTTAACGGGAGTTCTGGCGCTTTTCTGTTCATTTGGAGTTCTTATATCTTCTTCCATGCTGTTCCATTCGCCGCAACCGGGACAGCAGCCGTACCATTTTGCGCTTTCATATCCGCACTGATTGCAGATATAAACTGTTTTTGTTTTTCCTGCCATTTAGGATGCCTCCGTAAGATTTATATAATCAATAATTCCCATTGCTATAAAAAAAGCAATATTCCGTTGATATTCTTCTGTTATCAAAAGCTTTGCTTCAGCTGCGTTTGAAAGGAAACCGCACTCAACCATTACTGCCGGCGCAGTGGTTTTGTTGAGAAGAAATATTTCCTTACCGCTTTGTTTTATCTCTCTCGTATTATCTTTCTGAAGATTATTGATAAGAGATAGACGAATTGTTTGCGCAAGCTTTTCAGAATCAGGATTGTTTTTTGAATAAAAAATTTGTGCGCCGCTGTATTTTTCCTGGGAAAAATAATTTTGATGAATGCTTATGAAAACGGCGTTATCGTTTGATTCTATAATATTCAGCCGATTTTTTATATCGGATATTTTTTGATTTCTGATTCCCTGAACACCCACATCATGGATTGATTTATCTGTTTCTCTTGTCATTATAATTCCGTTAAAACCGAGATTAGTCAGAATATCTTTTAACATCAGAGCAATACTCAGGTTTATATCCTTTTCAAGAGTACCGTCGCTTGTTTGTGTGCCTCCGTCAATGCCTCCGTGACCTGCGTCAATGATTATGGTCGGGATTTCTTTGGCGTTAACTGATGCATCAAGAGCGGATTTCTTTAAAATAAAGGTGTAACCTGATAAAAGAAAAGAAAAAATCAGTATAAGGGATAATGTAAGAAAAAGATGCGATTTGAATTTTGAAGAAACAATGATTTTCAAGTAATCAGCCCCAAATTATTATTTATAAAATAATATGCAGGTTTGGAGCGTGATTTGACTTGTTATTTTATATTATTGTTTCTTCTGTAATCTATGTAATCCTGAAGAATTACAACGGCAGCAACCTGATCAACAACAGCTTTTCTTTTTTTTCCTCTTGTGTTGGTAACATTTAGAGCGTTGTGAGCGGTTACGGTTGTAAGTCTTTCATCGCGCAAAACATATGGAATGCCTGTTTCTGTGCTGAGTTTCAGGGCAAATTCCGAGCATTTTTCTGCTCTTTCTCCGATTGTCGAATCCATGTTTTTGGGTAATCCGACAACAAGAAGTTCAGGTTTATACTGATCTGTTATTTTTTTTATTTCTTCAATTAAAAGCTCTTGTTTTCTTTGAGTAATAACACATACGGGAGACGCAAGCATTTCAAATTTATCGCAAACAGCAATTCCGGTTCTTACATCTCCGTAGTCAACTGATAATATTATCATTTGATTCACCTGAAAAATAAATTATAAAACAGCGGAGTTTGTCGGAAATACAAACTCCGCTTTGGGTTTAACCGATAATCTCGCCGACGATGCCGCTGATTATATCGTCAACAATATCTCCGCCCTGATTGGCGCTCGGATCAAAAAACGTTGAGCATGTTGTACATGTTCCGGGCAACGAATTGATTTTATAGCATCCGGTTCCAGTTGATGCGCATGCGGAACTTGCAAGCAAACCGGTAACCTGACAATATTGCTTTTCAACGGTGCCTGTACTCTTGGGGAACTCCTTGGAAGGAAGATCCTTATGAATTTTGTCAAATACGGTTATAAAGATTTTTCCGCAAGGGTTAATGTTTACATCAAGGCGTTCGGGAATATCAAAGCCGAACCAAATTGCAGTTACATAATACGGAGTTCCTGCACAGAACCAACGGTTGGTGTTGTTGGTTGTAGTACCTGTTTTGGCCATAATCTGGAACTTTCTGACGTTTGAGCCTGCTCCGTAATAGCTTGTATTAACTGTCTGAAGAAGCTCGCACATAATATCTGAGGTTTCTTCAGAAATAGCTCTGTGACCTTTGGGTTGTTCATTGCTGAGAATAATTTCTTCGCCTGTGCTGTCAGTAACTTTATAATAGCAATAAGGATCATAATACATTCCGCCGTTACCAAATGTTGCATAAGCGGCAGCCATTTCAACGGTTGTTGTGCCGTTAAAAAGAGCTCCTGTTGCAAGAGGTGCAAGCTGTCTGTCCTCTTTTTCGTCAAGTCTTGAAAGCTTGAATGCGTCTCTGAGGAATGTAAATGAATTCTCTATGCCGAGATCAAAGTTAATGATTCTTGCAGGAACGGTATTATGGGATTCCTGAAGAGCATACTGAACGGTAACATTCTGATTTGAGCCAAGTGTTTCATCAACGTTATGGGGCCAGAGCTGACCGTTAACTGCAATGGCATAGTCTTTAATTTTGGTTGAATAATGGCAGAGATTAAGCTCAATTGCAGGTGCATAGCAAGCGATTGGTTTGATTGTTGAACCGGGCTGACGGTAAGAGTTTGCGGCTCTGTTAAGACCTCGGTTTTCTGTTTTTTCGCCTGCTTGTCCGACAATTGCAACTACTCTTCCGTTATAATCCATAATGGTCATTGCAGACTGAACGGGAATACCTTCATCTTCGCTGTAAAGCTCAGGGAAGCTTTTTCTGTTAACATAGACATCTTCAAGAGTTTTCTGAACATCAAGATCAACTGCGGCATATATCTTAAGACCGCCGTAATATATTTCGTCAATAGCCTGCTGCTTGGAATAGCCGTATGCTTCCATAAGATCGTCTCTTACGCATTGGATTACGTAGTCAACATAGAAGCTGTTGATAACCTTTTCTTCCTCAATAACAACATTATTATCTTCGTCAGGAACATAATTTTCACTGTTTGTGAATACAAGCTCATAATCGCATGCCTGCTTATATTCTTCCTCTGTCAGTGCGCCGTTAACCCACATTTGTTTAAGGCAGTAAAGCTGACGTTCGCGGTTGTTTTCAGGGTTAAGAAGAGGATTGTTTTTTGTCGGCTTCTGTGTAATTGATGCAATAACGGCGCATTCAGCTGCGTTGAGCTCGGAAACTTCTTTTCCGAAGTATTTTTCACTTGCTGTTTCAACACCGTAGCAGCCGCTTCCGAGATAAAGCGTGTTAAGGTAAGCTTCTATAATTTTATTTTTATCGTAATTCTTTTCAAGATTAAGAGCGGTCAGAATTTCGTTGAATTTACGGACAATTGTAACTTCATTCTGATTTGTTAAGTTTTTGATAAGCTGCTGAGTTATTGTTGAACCGCCCTGACCGATGTTATCGGGTTTAACGATAACGCCGATTGTTCTTTTCCAGTCAACGCCGTGATGAGTTTCGAATCTGGTATCTTCAAGAGCGATAAAAGCTTCCTTCATATACGGAGAAATATCATCAAGATCAACCCATACGCGGTTTTCTTCACCGTGAAGTCTTGCTATTTCAACAACAACGCCGTCTTTATCGTATGCATAAACAAATGAGGTCTGATTCTGCTTTGCTTTATATTCCTCAAGATCAATTGCAAGGTCACCGTTAACGAATGAAATCGCATTAAAAAGAACATATGAAGCAACAACGCAGACTGTAAGAACACACACACATACAATTCCGAGAAAAACCGATAGTGCTGTTTTCTTATTTGATTTAAGGGATTTTTTGGGTTTAGTCAATTGTTATACCTCCCCATATTTGATAATTAGATTAAAATATAAATTAATGATGACGGTGTTATGAAATTGTAAATTTTCAATTATGTTCCATCATGTCTTTAAATGAATTAATCTCATCTTTAATTCTGCTGAAATCAGGCTTGATAATGTTGTCAGAATGCTGATTTGTTTCTTCTCTGTTTAATCCAAGATGTTCAAGAATCATATCGAGCTTGTTTTCGATGATAATCATATCAAGACTGCGGCTTTTATCATTTTCAATCTGCTCTATCTTTTTTATTATTTCAGAATATGATTTTTCAAGAGCTTCAATTCTTTCTGTAAGATTATCCATAAAAACATCCTTTATATTATTTGAGTTTATCAGCGAATTTAATCTGATTAATTAAAAATGAGGCTAAAATAATCAGTAACCAGATCGGTAAAAATGAAACAAGAATCAACAAGGCGATGACAATAATAAACGGACCTTTTTTGCTTTTTTTTACAGTTTCATTTTTTGAAGGCCAGACTAATTTTTCGGCGCTCTCCCCTTTTTCAATAAACGGAAATATTTTAAGAGATGCTTCGTAAGAGTCAATCTTTCCGTTATAAAGAAGAGGTTCAACGAGACTTGCCGCGTCAGGAACAACCTTTAGTATTTTCTTCAGATCAATATGAAGTGTTCTGAGAATACTGTCAATTATATTCAGAAATCCGATTGTTATTTTATAGGTCGGAGTTTCTGGCGGATATTTGCTTTCACCGCCATAAAGATTGAGAACAAGCTCTGTAATGATATCAACAACTTTTTTGTCTTTGATGTCTGAATAATCGGAGGGTTTAAGTCCTGTTTCTTTTTTTGTCCATTTGGCAACGGTTCCGACCTTAAGGGAATTCAGAAATTTAAAAATCGGTTTGATTATCCAGCCGAATTTATAAATTACTTTTGGTTTTATACTTATTGAAGTTGCCATCTGAGCAAGTTTGTCTATATCTTTGCCTGCGGCATCAATCATTCCCCTGATTGTTCCGATAAGCTGATTTTCAAACAAATCGCGAAGCTTAATGCCTTTTTGCTTAAAGGATTCGGGTTCGTTTACGAAATCCGTTGATGCTTTTACGGTTTTGCCGTCTGTGTCGATATAAAGCTGTCTGATAACACCGGGATAACCGATTGTTGTTCCAGAGCAGATATCATAGATAACATTTCCTTTTTTGCTCTGAAAAGCAGAAATGTTATGAATGTGGGTGTGACCTGTCAAAATAAACTGAATGCCGAGATCGGCAAGCTCAGGTAAGCGTTTATCATAATCGCCGAGCATGTCACCTTTGCCGATTATTTCATAAATCGGAGAAGGTGCGATTAGAGGATGATGTGTCATAGCTATAATAAACTGACCGTCATTTCTTGCTTTATAAGCCTGTTCGGAAATCCATTCAAAGCATTCATCCGAAAAGCCGCTTTTACCGTTGAGGTTGGAGTCGTCATTCAAAGCAAAGAGTCGTATCCCGTCACAAAGCTGAACAACATATGACATGCTCTGACGGTGAACTGATATAGCTTCATCGGGACCGAATTCGCGGTACATATCCCAAAGCATATCGCGGGTTGCAGTCGGCGTTTTAACAATGTTGTCGCCGTCATAAGCGTCTGTTTCACCATTTTTTCGGAAATCGTGTGTAGCGGTAATAACATATATTCTTTTGCCTTTTTCTTTTAAATCCCTGAGCATCTCGATGAATTCTTCATGAGCGGTTAATTCACCGTTATTGGTTACATCGCCGCTGATAAGAAGAATATCACTATCTTTATCCTCAGCAATCTGCTCAAATGCAGTTGCCAGAACCTCTCCGCTTTCAGCGAGAAGCTTCTGGCTTTTTGCGCTTGCTGATTCATAGGCTTTTCCTCTTGAACCGCTTTTAAGCGAATAATAATGAGTATCGGTAAGAACAGTGATTTTCAAAGGCATGTTATTCATTTATTTTTCATTCCTTTTTGCAATTTCAACAAGGTTTTTATAGCTGATTGCCATTGATTCTCTGGGATCAATTTCACATATATCCTGCTCTATAACAACGTATTTAACACCGCTTTTTTCGCAAGAACGGTACATTGCGTCAAGATTGAGATTGCCTGTTCCGATTTCGGCAAATGCAGGCTTATCATCCTTGAATTTGTAATCCTTGAAATGACAAACCTTCATTCTTCCGGCAATCTTTTCGATATAATCGCAGGGATTGACTCCGCCGTACTGGAACCAATAAGTATCACCTATAAAACTGAATTCCTCGGGCTTTGTATCTTCAATAAGAACATCAAAAATTCTTCTGCCGTTATCAAGTTTAGCAAATTCAAAAGCATGATTGTGATAAGCGAACTGTAATCCGTTATCATGCATTTTTCTACCTATTTCACTTGTAATTTTAATGAATTCATTAAGACTGTCTGCATCCTTGCGGAATTCCTCGGGCATTGCACCGATGCCGAGAGTGTCGCATCCCAGCATTTTATGCTCCTTCATAACTGTATCGAGATCGGTTCTCATTCTGTCAAAGGAAGTGTGAGTAACGCAAACATCCATATTATATTTTTCGCAAAGATATGCAACCTTTTCGGCAGGAATCGGGCCGATACCTGAGATCTGAATAACATTGATTCCTATATCGTTAAGATATTTGAAAGTTGCGTCGCAATCCTCATATGTTTTTATATAATCGCGAAGCGTGTAAAGCTGCGCTCCGAGTTTGATTTTTTCCATGACAGTATACCTCCACAATATATTTATTACATTATATAACCTTTTAAGCAATATTTCAAGATTTTATTAAGCAATATATCCTATTTATCATTTTTTTATATTTTTGCTTATATAATTAAATACCGTATTTATACGGAAAAACAGTTGGTGGGTGTTGTTTTGTTTAGTCTGATTGTTGATCTGATCTCGAAGGGACTTTTGTTTTTTGCCCTTCATATCCAGAAAGGCAGCTCTTTTCCTCCTGCTCTGAATCAGAAAGAGGAAAAAGAGCTTCTTGAAAAGTTTAAAAACGGAGATTTTAATGCAAAAAATAAACTCGTTGAACATAATCTGAGACTTGTTGCTCACATTGTAAAAAAATATTATTCAAATTCAGATGAACAGGATGACCTGATTTCGATAGGAACAATCGGCCTGATAAAAGCAATCAATTCTTTCGATGAATCAAAGGGTATCAGGCTTGCAACATTTGCATCAAAATGCATTGAAAATGAGATTCTGATGTATTTCAGAGGAAAGAAAAGAAATTCTCAGGAAATATCTATAAGTGAACCGATTGATACGGACAGCGAAGGGAACCCTCTTACATTAATTGATATTATCAGCGAAGATGAAGATATTGCAGATAATATTGATCTGAGAATTAAATCTGAAAAGCTGTATCAATTCATTGAAAAAATTAAAGATGAGCGCGAAAAGACAATTATAATCATGAGATACGGTTTATACAATACAATTCCGATGACACAAAATCAGGTTGCAAAAAAACTAAATATATCAAGGTCATATGTCAGTAGAATAGAAAAGAAAGTAATCGAAGGTCTCAGAAAAGATTTCAAGATAAAATAAAAAGAACCGCCCGAAAGCGGTTCCGATTACTTCTTAAATTCAATTATTTAAGGAAAAGGAAAAGAAGGTTTGCGCCAAGAGAAAGAACAAAGAAAACACCAGCGAGAATCTTTGTGATCTTAACAAGCTTCTGTTCAATTGTCTTGCTCTTATTTTTACCAAGGAAAGTTTCAGCTCCGCCTGCAATTGCGCCTGAAAGACCTGCCGAACGACCTTCCTGTAAAAGAACGATTGCAACAAGAGCAATTGATGTAATAATAAGGACAATGCCTAATGCGATTTCATACCAAGCCATGAAAACTGACCTCCAAAAAATTAATTACTAAAGGATTTTATCACACAATAATAAATAATGCAAGATGTTTTTTTATTAATTTTCCAAAAACTGCATTGAATTTTAAAAAAATATCTGCAAAATATATTTGTGCAGAGAAAATTATTGCTTGCGTTTGCTGATTTTACTCTGCTGTGAACCGTTCGAAGCTTGCTTTGGCTTCGGACGGTTCTTGGTTATTATTCAGTAAAAAGCGAGATTTGTTCTGCGCCGTCTTCAGAGCTGAGAAGTGCTCCTGCGGCAGGAAGATTCTTTGCTTTATATCTGTAAGGTTTGGCAAATTCACCTTCGCGGTAATCTCTTGCTGTCATAAGACGCTGCCCTTTTTTTAGTGTCATCACGCCGACACCAATGGTGTCTTTTGTAGTTTTGGGAAGAATAACCGCGGTGTTAATAAGAAGATGTCTGCCTGCGCTTGAAATTATAACAAGCTCCTTATCCTCCGTTATATGCATAATATCCGCAAGCAAGGATTTATCAGAATATGCCTTTATAAGTTTTTTGCGCTTTGTGACAGTCTGATATGCGTTCATATCAACTTTGGCAACCTTGCCGTTTTCAAAGAAGAACAGCATATATCCGCTGTAATCGGAGGTAACTGCCATATAAACCGGCAATTCTCCCTCTTCCATTTCAAGCTTAGCTGCAACAAAGTCGCCGAGAACACTTGCTTTTGAATCATCAAAGAACGAAGCGGTTGTTTTATAAACCTGCTGTTTATTGGTGAAGAAAAGAAGTTCTTTTGCATTTGTGGTTTCAAAAGTCTGAACAATTTCATCACCCTCTTTGAGCTTGTGCGAGGCACTCATACGGAGCGAAAGAGGGGTTATCTTTTTGAAATAACCTTCTTTAGTGAAGAAAAGATGAACGGGATAATCGGGAATTTCTTCTTCAACGCTTGTTTCTTCAATTTCGGCTGAATAGAGAATTTCTGTTTTTCTCGGTTTAGCATATTTTTTGATTACCTCTTTAAGTTCAAAGATGATAATCTGCTTGATGCGTTTCGGATTGGAAAGAATATCTTCAAGGTCTTTTATTGCCGTTTCGAGCTTTTCAATATCCTGAAGACGCTTTAAAATATATTCTCTGTTCAGATGACGGAGTTTGATTTCCGCAACATACTCGGCCTGAATCTTATCAATCTTGAAGCCGATCATAAGATTGGGAACAACTTCGCTTTCTTCATCAGTGTTTCTGATTATTTTGATAGCCTTATCAATATCAAGAAGAATCTTTTCAAGACCTCTGAGAAGATGAAGTCTGTCTTTTGCACGCTTGAGATCGAAAGCGGTTCTTCTTCTTACACAGTCACTTCGGAAATCGATCCATTCATTGAGAAGCTCTTTAACACCGAGGACTCTGGGGCTGCCTTTGATAAGAACATTGAAATTACATGAGAAAGTATCCTGAAGAGGTGTTGAAGCGTAAAGCTTCTTCATCAGTTTATCAGGGTCAGTCCCCTTTTTGATGTCTATTGTTATTTTAAGACCGCTGAGGTCGGTTTCATCTCGGATGTCATTGATTTCCTTGATAGAACCGAGCTTAACTTTTTCTATAATTTTGTCAATGATTGCTTCTGAGGTTGCAGTAGGAGGAATTTCTGTGATTTCGATGCAGTTATTGGACTTATCGAAATTATATCTTGCGCGGACCTTGAAGCCTCCCCTGCCCGTTCTGTAAATTTCCTCCATTGCTTCGCGGTTATACACTAAAAGACCGCCGCCTGAAAAATCAGGTGCAAGAAGAGTATCAGCAACATCATGCTTTGAATTTTTCAGAAGTTCAATTGTTGTTTTGCATACTTCTTCAAGATTGAACGAACAGATTGAGCTTGCCATACCCGCCGCAATACCTGTGTTGGCATTAACAAGAATGCTGGGATAAGTTACGGGAAGAAGTGCAGGCTCTTTCATTGTGTTATCGAAGTTGTCTACCATATCAACGGTATCTTTATCGATATCGGAGAAAAGCTCAGCACAGATTTTTTCAAGCTTTGCTTCGGTGTATCTCGAAGCAGCCCACATCATATCTCTTGAAAAAGCCTTTCCGAAGTTACCTTTTGAGTCTACATAGGGATGAAGTAAGGCTTCGTATCCTTTTGAGAGACGAACCATCGTGTCATAAATCGCAGCATCGCCGTGAGGGTTAAGCTGCATTACCTGACCGACAATTTTAGCTGATTTTGCCCTTGCACCGGTCAGAAGACCCATTTTATACATCATGTAAAGAATCTTTCTGTGTGAGGGCTTAAAGCCGTCAATTTCAGGTATTGCACGGCTCATAATAACGCTCATTGCATAGGGCATGAAGTTATATTCAAGTGTATCAACTATAGGCTGGTTAACAACCTCACCCGCTCCGAGAATATGCGTCTTATCATCAAGCTTTCTGAGCGAAGCGGTGATATCTTTATTCTTTTTCTTTGCCATATTATACTCTCCGTTCCGTCAGATTAAGATACATCGGTCAAATCAAGATAAAGATGACCGTTCTCGGCAATATAATCCTTTCTGCCTGCAAGATTATCACCAAGCAGAAGATCAAATTTTTCAGCGGTATCCTGAGCCATTGAGGGTTCAATTCTAATAAGACGCCTTGTTGTAGGATTCATTGTAGTGAGAGACATCATATCAGGGTCGTTTTCACCAAGACCTTTTGAACGCTGAATGGTATATTTCTTGTTTCCTATTTCAGCAAGAACATCCGCCTTTTCTTTTTCGGTATAAGCAAACCATGTTTCGTCGCCGCAGTTGATTTCATAAAGCGGCGATTCGGCAATAAATACCTTGCCTTCTTCAAAGAGAGTAGGCATCAGTCTGTAAATCATGGTCAGAATGAGCGTTCTGATATGGAAACCGTCAACATCAGCATCGGTACAGATGATAATTTTACTCCAACGAAGCAAATCAATATTGAAAGAAATCATATCCTTACCCGATTTATGCTTTGACGGTACTTCAACACCGCAACCAATAACCTTGATAAGGTCGGTAATAATATCGCTTTTGAAAATACGGTCATATTCGGATTTAAGGCAGTTAAGGATTTTACCTCTGACAGGAATAATAGCTTGAAACTCGGAGTTTCTTGACTGTTTACATGCACCGAGAGCCGAGTCACCCTCAACTATGAACAATTCTCGGAGTTCAGGGTCTTTACTGCGGCAGTCAACGAATTTCTGAATTCTGTTTGTAAGGTTGCTGACATTCTGAATAAGCGATTCTTTCATGCCAAGTCTTGTTTTTTCAGCTTTGACACGGCTTCTCATGTTGATAAGAACCTGATCGGCAATCTTATTGGCTTCAAGAGGATTTTCAATAAAATAAATTTCAAGCTGATGCTTGATGAAGTCTGTCATTGCTTCCTGAATAAACTTGTTTGTTATTGCCTTTTTTGTCTGGTTGGCGTAAGAAGTCTGTGTTGAAAAAGATGAAATAACAAGAACAAGACAGTCTTCAATATCCTGAAAGCTGATTTTGCTGTCGCTCTTCTGATATTTATTGTTTTGCTTAAGGAAGGAGTCTATCTGTGCAACAAAGCCGAGTCTTGTTGCCTTATCGGGTGAACCGCCGTTTTCAAGAAAGCTCGAGTTATGATAGAATTCCTTAAGTTGAACCTTATTGGAAAAGGTCAGCGAAATGTTCATTTTAAGCTTATAATCTGCAAGATCTTCACGGTCTCTGCCGACTGCATCGCCCTGCCATGTCTGAACGGAAGTCAGTGCATTTTCGCCGACGCACTCCTTAACATAGTCTTCAATTCCGTTCTCATAAAGATACTCATAGGTCTCAAAGCCCTTGCCAACTTGGTTTTTAAGAATAAACTTTACGCCTGCGTTAACAACAGCCTGTTTTTTGAGTGTATCCTGAAAATATTCAAGAGGAATATCAATATCAGTGAAAACATCAAGGTCAGGAAGCCATTTTATTCTTGTGCCCGTATCTTTTTTGGGATACTCTTCTTTGACCATATCGCCGACAATAAAGCCTTTTTTGAAATTAAGAAGATATCTGTATCCGCCGGTGTGAACCTCCGCTTCCATATAATCAGACGCAAACTGAGTTGAGCAAAGACCAAGACCGTTAAGACCCAATGAATATTCGTAGCTTCCGTTGTTATTTGTATCATATTTACTGCCTGCATACATTTCGCAAAATGCAAGCTCCCAGTTATAACGCTTTTCTTTGTTGTTATAATCAACGGGCAGACCTCTGCCGTAATCCTGCACTTCGATTGAATGGTCTGAATATCTTGTAATGATAATCTTATTACCGAAGCCTTCTCTGGCCTCGTCAATTGAGTTTGAAATAATCTCAAATGCAGCATGCTGACAGCCGTCAAGACCGTCTGAACCAAAGATAACGGCAGGTCTTTTGCGCACCTTGTCTGGGCCCTTAAGCAGAGTCATACTTTCGTTATTATATTCGGGTTTTTTAGCCATTAGGTTAATCCTCCCTGAAACGCAAATTTTACCAATATCATTATACCACATCTTGTTTCAATGTCAAGTAATTGCACAATCTGTTGATTATATTTTATAAAAAATAAAGCATCAGATGTTAATCCGACGCTTTATTATGCTTCAATATTTATCAGAATATAACTGATTTTTTCTTTCCGTTCTTATTGACGGGATGTTCTTTGACTCTGACAATATAATCAAGGTTTACAACTTCATCGCCGTCGCGTGTTCTGATGCAAAGCCAGTTATCATTAACGCCGGTTATATTGCATTCAATTGCAGACGAACCGCCGTTTGAACTATATACAATACAGTCTTTGCCAATATACTTATTGAAAATGTCACTCATATCGGAAATACCTCGTTTCTTTCTCTTTCTTATAATTCTTCGTATGTTACGGTTTTTTTCTTCATTAAACAAAATAAACAGAACAAAGAATATGATAAAAACAGGAATATAAGTGCTCAAAGAATAACACCGCCCTTGCGTTCCATGCGAAGATATGAGCCTGCAGGGATTTCAACGGGGCATTCAAAGCTGAGTTTCATCATGGGATGAGGAGCGTTATCAATCAGCTCTCCCTCAGCGTTTTTCAGCGATTTAACGGTAACCTTTATCGGTTCAATACCTTTTATCATTACTTCAAGCTCATCGCCCTCAAAGAAGCGGTTTCTCTGGGATGCATAGAGAATTCCGTCTTTCCAATCCTCTGCGATTGCCGCAACATCAAATTCCCTGACATATCCGCCCTTATAAAAAATCTGGGCATCGTCCATCGGATCCGAATAATAAAAGCCTGTGCAGTATTGACGGTTGCTCGCTCTTCTGACCTCTTCAACAATCCATTTCTCAGGCTTATAAAGCGGATCGAATCCCGAAGCAACATAGCCGTCAATTGCGCATCTGTAAGCATTAACGGAAACAGCAGTATAGTAAGCTGATTTAGCTCTTCCTTCAATTTTGAAACTGCTGATTCCTGCCTGTGCAAGTTCCGCAACATGTTCAATAAGACACATATCCCGAGAATTCATTATGTAGGTTCCCGTTTCATCCTGCTCAACGGGAAAATATTCATTCGGGCGTTTTTCTTCAAGAAGGGCATATCTCCATCTGCAGGGCTGAGCGCAGTCTCCCCTGTTTGAGTCTCTGCCCGTCATATAGTTTGAAAGAAGACATCTTCCTGAAAATGAAACACACATCGCTCCGTGAATAAAACTCTCGATTTCAAGCTCTGAAGGAGTTTTTGCTCTGATTTCAGCAATTTCTTCAAGCGATATTTCACGCGCTGTTACTATTCTTTTTGCGCCCATTTCATAAAAGGCGCGTGCAGCGGCATAGTTTGTAATTCCAGCCTGAGTTGATATGTGAATATCAACATCGGGGGCATATTTTTTTATTATGCCGAGAACTCCGATATCGGTAACAATAAAAGCATCCACACCGCATTCTTTTGCATATTCGACGAATGAAGGCAGAGCATCAAGCTCATTGTTTCGCGGAACGGTATTACATGTCAGATAAACTTTGACAGAGTTCTTATGGGCATAATCGCAGGCTTCTTTCAGATCTTCGCCTGCGAAGCTTGCCGCTGCCGTTCTCATACCGAATCGGTCTGAACCGAGATAAACAGCATCGGCACCGTATTCAATTGCCGCATAAAGCCTCTCTTTATCTCCTGCAGGAGCAAGTAGCTCGGGTTTAAGAAAGTTGTTCATTTAATAGCTCCAGAATTAATATTGGCTGTTCACTCTCAGAACCTCATTGCCGTTTTCATCGTGCTCAGCCTGAGTTTTAGCCATATAGATCTTTCCGTTTTTATCATGACGGAAATAATAATAATCGTCAAAATCTTCATCAGGGAAAAGCGCTGCATTTATGGCGTCATCTCCGGGGTTACAGATAGGTCCGGGAGGAAGTCCCTGAATGGAATAGGTGTCATAAGCGTTTTTGAATGAAAGAGCTTCGCCTGATGAAACGTTTTTAGCAACAAAATATGAAATATAATTTTCCGTTGAATCGCAGCCGATTGTGGGCCATGATGCAGGTTTATTGAGTCTGTTATGAATAACAGCCGAAATTTTACCCATCTGATCCGAGTTGGCGGCTTCTCTCTGTACAATTGAAGCGATGGTAAGAACCTCGTCTCTTGTCAGACCGAGTTCAATTCTTCTTTGTTCATATTCATCTGTCCACTTATTTTCAGATCCCTGAAGAAGCTTTCTGATAACGCTGTTTGCATCGCTCTTTTCATAAAACTCATAGGTATCGGGATATAAATATCCTTCAAGAGCGAAAGTTCTGTTAGGAACATTTCCGATTTCAGAAATAAAATCAAATTCAAAATCAGCTTCTCTGATTGCAGCAAGCATTTCTTCCTTGGTGCATACATCGAATTCATCAATTTTGTCAATAATCTGATAAATAGTCCAACCTTCTGGGAATACAAGCCAAACTGTGTCTGCTTCCTTTCGTGACTCTTTGAATCTGTTCAGAAATCCTTCAAGACCGAGATTGCGTTCAACATAATATACACCGCTGAGATATTTCGGATTTTTGCCGCTGCTGGTAAAAATCTTGATAATTTCAAGATATGCCTTACAAAACAGCTTCTGCTTAATAAGACCGTTATCATCAAGAATATCAAGAATCTCGTTTGTTGAGGCATCCTGTGGAATTGTAATTTTAACCTTTTCTTCTGTTCTGCTTAATGCAAGAACATCGTTTATGCATGAAATTCCGAAAGCGGAAAAAGCACATGTGAATATCAGAACAACCGCACAGAAGATGATAAGTCCGTTACGGGCTGCAAAGTTTTTCTTCTTTTTTTTCACAGAAGGTTTTTTAGTCTGAATAACGGTTTCTGAAGTTGTCGGAATATCTTCATTTTTTTCGGGCTGATTTTTTACAGGTTGGCGATTAGAAAAATAAATTTCGCCCTTATACTGAGGCTGATGATCATTAGCAGAAGTATCAGAAGATGTTGAATCGTAATCATCAATATGGACCTCAAACTTTTTCTTTGTAACGGGAGGAGGAGTAATCTCATCTAACTGAGACGGGCTGAGATAATCGCTGTCATCAATATGAACAGTGAATTTCTTTTCTGGTTTTTTGGGGATTTCGGGGAAGTTCTCATTATTCATATGTATAAACCTCCTTTGAAGTGTTAATTGATTTATTTTCGGTGAAAATTAATTTAATTCTTACATCATGTTTTTCAGACGGCAAGAAATCTGATAAAAAAATCTCTCTGCAAAGTCCGACGGATTTTATAATTTCGGAAGAAAGAAATCTGTCGTAATATCCCCCACCGTATCCGAGTCTGTTTCCGTATTTATCAAACGAAAGAGCGGGAACGATGCATAAAGTGTTTTCTGATATTATGGCACGGCTTTGTTTTGAAACATCAACCGTTGGAATTCCGAACTGAATAAATTCAAGATCATCAAGAGAAGATATTTCATAAAATATCATTTCGTTTTTTGTGCAATAAGGAACAGCAACTCTTTTTCCGATTCTGAAACAGTATGAAATAAGTTCTCTTGTATCAACTTCGTTTCGGACAGAAACATAAGTTAAAATAAGATCAGATTCTGAAAAAATTTCTGAATTGATAAGTCTATCAAAAATAAGCTTGTCCGAATTATTCCTAAAATAAACATCCAGAGAATCTCTTGATCTGAGAAAATTTTTTCTTAATTCATTTTTTGAATTCATGAGCATTGAAGAGATGACTTGAGTTCATCGGCAAAAATCTGACCTTTAACAGCTGCAACAATAGCAAGACCGAAGTTGACAGCGCTGCCCATACCCTTTGCGGTTATTATTTTGCCGTCAGTACAAACAAAACTGTCATTCAGAATTGCACCGACAAGTTCATCTTCAAATCCGGGAAAACAAACGGCATTAACGCCTTTTAACAGACCTTTTCTGCCGAGAATAAGCGGAGCGGCGCATATAGCACAAATAAATTTTCCGTTTTCATTGCAGTAATCGATTGCCGAATGCACAAGTGTACTTTCATAAAGATTAGTTGTTCCCGGCATTCCTCCTGGAAGTATAACACCGCTGCAATCAGAAAATTCGCAGATTTCATCATCAGATAAATCACAATTTACTGAAATTCCGTGTGAACCGCAAATCGTTTTACTGCCGATACCTACACTTTTAATTTCTATGCCTGCTCTTCTGATAACATCGAGCGCGGCAATAGCTTCAACTTCTTCAAATCCGTTTGCAAAAAACATATAAAACATAAAAATTACACCTCAATCAAGCGTCAAACTCAGAAATGCATTATTCAGTAAAGAAATAAAATTCTTAGCTCTGTCAGAAACTGCAAGAGCCATACCGCTGTCAACCTTTTTGAATGGAATTGAAGCAGTATTGAATGAATACGGAACTTCAATATTTATATTATCAAATTCTTTTCCGAAATCTAAATTTGTAAAATCGGAAATAGTTCTGTTTGTAAAGTCATATCCCTTTACAACGCAACTGTAATTATTTATACTGTAAAGCAATTTGCCTTCACACGAATCAAATACTTTGCCGCCGTAGAATAAATGTTGTTTTTTTGCGTATTCAACAGCCGATTTATCCCATATAAATCTGTCATATTTCTCTGCGGCTTTTATCGTTTTCAAATCTTTGATGTCACGGATATTGATTTCAATACTTTTTAAAGAAAACGCTTTTCTGTATCCGTGTTTACTATAATAGTCGAAAAGACTTTCTTCGGCGGGTTTCAGGCAAATAAAATCAATGTTTCTTCCTGCGGCGGTATTTTTTGAATATTCAAGAAGCTGTGCCATGACTCCCCTGCCCCTGAATTCCTTAAGGGTTGCCGCGGCATAAAGATAATATGCATCGTATTCCTTATGATCAATTATCAGTTTTCCTTCGAGCAAGAAAAGCATTGAAGATATAATTCCGTTGTCTTCACAGACAACTGTATTCTGAGGAATATATCTGTCATCAAGAAAAAGATTAATTGCTTCTTCGGTGTCTCCGAAGGCTTCTTTCCACAGGTTTATTATTCCTTTTCTGTCAGATTCATGTGATAATCTAATCATAATTCAAGCGCTGCTGTAACAGCGTCAAATACCTTTTCTGAAATTATTTCTATCGGAAGAGGCTCACCGTTTTCGGCGCAAACAATTCTTGTCCAGCCGAGCTTAGAGCAGGAATAATCAGCCGCTTTTCTGCAGCTGTTAAGATATGAAACATCTTTTTCGTGGATATCTTTCTTTGTTTCATCTCCGTTATATCGACCAGTCATAAGCTTCTGGGATACATCAATCGGCATATCAAGATAAATTATAGCATCGGGTTTTGGTATACCCATTTTGTTATATTCAAAATCTTCAAGCCACTCAAGATAAGAATCCCATTCATCTTCGGGCGTTTTGGTAAGCTGGTGATAAGCATTTGAGGTTGTATATCGGTCAGCAAGGAAGATTTCACCTGAAAGATATTTTTCTTTCCAGTAGCAGTTGTAGCTTACATATCTGTCAACCGCAAAGAAAGAAGATGCGGCATAGGCGTTAACATCGGAAGGGTTGCTTCCGAATCTGCCTGAAAGATACATTTTTACAAGTTCACATGCAGGGTCATCATAATTCGGGAGCTTAATGCAATTGATTTGAATACCTTTTGCAGCGAGTTTTTCCTGAAGGAGCTTCTCCTGCGTTGACTTACCGCTGCCGTCAAGACCTTCAATTACAATAAGTTTACCCATACCTTGCCTCCACAATACTACAAATATTTTAAATAATTAATAATAGTATATCAAATTCTTGTGTACAAATCAAGACTTAATGTTTTTTGCGAAGCCTCAATGAGTTTGTAACAACCGTTACAGAGCTTAATGACATGGCTGCGGCAGCTATCATCGGGCTGAGAAGCGGACCGCCGAAAACATGGAGCAGACCTGCAGCCACAGGAATACAAATTACGTTATACGCAAAAGCCCAGAAAAGATTCTGTTTTATAATTCTGAAAGTGTTGCGGCTGTTTTTTACTGCCGAAAGAACCCCTGAAATCTCACCGCTCATCAGAACAATATCTGCAGATTCAATTGCGATATCTGTTCCCGAACCGACAGCAATACCGACATCGGCAACGGTTAATGAAGGAGCATCGTTAATTCCGTCTCCGACCATTACAACGGTTTTGCCTTCTGCCTGAAGCTTTTTTATTACTTCGAGCTTATCGTTGGGCATAAGCTCGGAATATACGGAAGAAATTCCTGTTCTTGATGCAATGGCATTTGCGGTTTTCTTATTATCTCCCGTCAGCATAGCTGTTTCAATTCCCATTGATTTAAGGCTTGAAATAATTTCTGCGCAATTATCGCGGATTGAATCCGAGATTGCGGCACCCGCGGCAAGAACTCCGTCAACAGCCATAAAAACAGCTGTTTTGCCTGCCTCAGATGAATGCTTAAGAAATTCTTCGCATTCATCAGTATTTATTCCGTTTGCCAAAAGAAGCTTTTTATTTCCGCATATAACTGTTTTTGAGTTAATGCGGCATCTGATACCAAGTCCCGTCAAAAACTCTGTTTCTATGGCTTCAGAGGCATCAAACCCGTTATTTGTGCAGTAATTAATAATGGCTTTTGAAAGAGGATGCTCACTTTTAAGCTCAGCTGAACCGAATAAAGAAAGAGCTGATTTTTTATCAAATCCGTTGAAGCATATAAAATCGTCAACCTCAGGTCTGCCGTTGGTAATTGTTCCGGTTTTATCGAAAACAATTGTATCAACCTTGTTCAATCTCTCAAGAGCTTCGCCGCTTTTTATGAGAATTCCGTTTGATGCGCTTTTTCCCATTGATACAGTTAAAGCTGTCGGCGTTGCAAGGCCGAGCGAGCAGGGACAAGCAATAACAAGAACACAGACAAAAATTTTAAGTGCAAACGAAAAATCTTCACCGCTTAATAACCATAAAATTGCAGAAACAAATGCTATTCCAATAACAACAGGTACAAAAACGGAAGCTATTTTATTTGCAAGATTTGCAATAGGAGCTTTAGTTGACTGAGCCTGAGACACATAGTCAGCAATTCTTGCAGGTGCTGAATCATTAACCTCAGCTGTTACTCTGAATCTGATATATCCGTTAGTGTTAAGTGTTCCGCCGAATACCTCAGAGCCTTCCGATTTATCAACAGGCATGCTTTCGCCTGTCAGCATTGATTCATCTGCAGAACAGTTTCCGCTTATTACAATACCGTCAACAGGTACGGTCATGCCTGATTTTACGGCAACGATATCCCCTGCTTTCAATGAGTCTGTTGACACTTCTTTTTCTTCTCCGCCTGTAACGAGCAATGCGGTAGAGGGAGATAAATCCATCAGCTTTTCAACAGCTGAATTTGTTTTCTTTTTGCTCGCAGACTCAAGATATCTGCCGATAAGAATAAATGTCAGGATAAGACCTGCAGATTCAAAATAGAGCTGATGAATATAGCTTGTGTCTCCGCTAATAATTTCAGTGAGAGAATATATGCTGTAGAAGAAAGATGCAAGCGAACCCATGGATATAAGCGTATCCATATTTACATTTTTATGAACAGCAGCTTTGATTGCGTTTTTATAGATATCAAATCCGCTGAGCATTACGAAAACAGCAAGAATAAGCTGCGCAAATGCATAAGCCGAAGCATTGAATGCAGGATCAATGAATTTCGGAAGCGGTGCTCCAAACATATGTCCCATTGAAATATAGAAAAGAGGAACAGCAAAAATAACAGAGAAAATCAGTCTGCGTTTTGCGTATTTTTCTTCTTTTTCTGATTTTTCTTTTTTCTCGGATTTTGTTTTATTTTCAGGTATGGAAGCAGAAAAACCGGCATTGTTTATTGCTTCAATCATTTTGTCTGTTGAAACAACATTTTCATCAAAAGAGATAAGGGCATTGCCTCCTGTCAGATTTACACTGCAGGATTCAATACCCTCTAATTTATTAACTGCTCTTTCAACTGCTGCAGAGCAAGCTGCACAATGCATTCCGTCAACATTAAGAATAATTTTTATCATTAATAACCACCTCTTTGGTAGTTATATTTTACCCTTTATTTTTCAAAATTTCAATAGTCTGTTAGCCTAATCTAACCATATATTATCGGTTGTATTTGTTCATTTTTTATAGCACAAAGCATTGCTTCTTCAGTTTTATCGAAGTCAGCAATCATTGATCTTGGCTTGTCTGCCGGATTATCCTGTTTAAACGGCACAAAGAAGATATTTCTGATATTCATAAGCTTTCCTATATTTTTTGCCGATCCCGAAAGTGCGTCATTGGTAGATACGGCAATCAGAAGCGGCTTATTGTTTCTGAGATGCGCTTTTGCCGCAAGAGTTACCGGAGTGTCGGTAATGCCGTTTGCGAGTTTCGCTATCGTATTTCCAGTGCATGGTTCGATTACAAGAATATCAAGGAGCTTCTTTGGTCCGATAGGTTCAGCCTGAGCAATTGTTGAAATAATTTTTCTTTCACATATATTTTCTATGTTCTTTATATGTTCTTCTGCTTTTCCGAATCTTGTGTCGGTCTGATAAGCGTTAAAAGACATGATAGGAACAAGGTCATAACCTTTTTCTTTCAATATTTTCATTTCGGATATTACCTGACTGAAGGTACAGAAAGAACCGCAAAGAGCAAATCCAACAGTTATTTTACTCATATAAATCCTCCCTGATAATATTAAGAACACCGTTGGCAATTATCTCCCCTGCTGTTTTGGGTGCAACCTTTCCGGGCAGAGAGGAACAAAGAACAGCATTTAATCCAAGCTCTGAAGCAACGGCAAAATCGGTTCCGTACGGTGAAGATGCGACATCAATAATAAGACAGTCTGTCCGAAGGTTTTCAAGAATTTCTCTGTTTATAACAACAGATGGCACTGTATTGACAATCATATCAAATTCATGAGCAATTTTTGAAAAATCTTTTATCAGACATGAATCAATTCCTTTGGTTTCAGCTCTTGCCAAATCAGAATATTTTCTTGCGCAAACAGTAACATGAGCTCCTATTGAAGAAAGAACATCAGCCGTTACACTTGCGATTCTGCCATAACCGAAAACTGCGCATTTGCTCGAATTAATTGTATATTCGATATTATCAATCATTGCTTTTAAAATACCCTGAACTGTCGGAACGGCATTCATAACCGTTATCTCTTCTCTTTTGAAATAGTCATATACCTTGCTTGAGTTTTTTTTGAGCTTTGATTCCATCGGTTTACTGACCATTCCTGCAAAAACCGTATGATTTTCGGTAAGATTTGAAACAATATCATCTATTGTTTCTTTCATCGGAACAATTCCGAAAAGATATTTTCCGTCTTTTGACAATGGTAACGGAAGAATAATATTTTTTGTTTCTTTTATTTCGCGGACAAGATTCTTGCAGCATATCCGCTTTTTTTCAGGCAAACCGTAAATTTGTACCTCATGTCCTGAAGCTTCAAGATAATCTGCCATATAAAGTTGGCGGGAATCTCCGCCGATAATTAAAAATTTTTCTTTAAATTTCAAATCAGCACCTCCTTGGGGGTGATACTACATTTTATGATTGTAAAAACAGCTTGTTACAAATTAAAATCAAAAAATGTTATTTTATGCTTTATTTTTCCTCCACTATGTAATATAATAATTATATCTGATTTGAAAGGAAGAACCTGTATGTTTGAAATAGATAATCTCCTCAGGCAGGTTAAAAGAGTACATTTTATCGGTATCGGCGGTTCAGGAATGTGTCCGCTTGCCGAAATACTTCATAAGGAAGGATATCTGTTAAGCGGCTCGGACAACAACGAGACCGATACGCTTGCAAGAATCCGCTCTCTCGGAATTCCCGTTGCTATGGGACAAAGAGCTGAAAACATAGAGGGCGCAGAAATGATTGTTTATACAGCAGCGCTTTTAAAAGATAATCCTGAGCTTGTTGCAGCGCTTGAGTCGGGAATACCGACATTTGAAAGAAGCAAGCTTCTCGGTGCAATCACAAGAATGTATCCGAATTCCATATGCATCAGCGGCACACACGGTAAAACAACAGCCTGCTCGATGCTTACCCAGATTCTCATTGAGGGCGGTTTTGATCCGACGGCTGTTATCGGCGGCAAGCTGCCTCTGACCGGATCTAACGGCACTGTAGGACACAGCGAACACATGGTTTGCGAGGCTTGCGAATTTGTCGATACTTTTCTTGATTTATCACCCGATGTTGCCGTAATTCTCAATGTTGACGAGGATCATCTTGATTATTTCAAAACATTCGATAATCTGAAAAAATCATTCGTCAAGTTTGCATCAATGGCAACAAAGGCAATTATCTATAACGGTGATGACAGCAATTCGCTTGATGTTATAAATCTGCTTTCCGATAAAAAAGATGTTGAATTCATAACCTTCGGTATTAATGAAGGGTCTGATTACAGAGCAATAAATGTTACAAATGAGAATGAATTCTATTCTTTTGAATTGGTTGTTAAAGGCGAAAATCTCGGTCTTGTAAAGCTATCCGTTCCGGGTGAACATAATGTTCATAACGCTCTTGCCGTAATTGCCGCAGCAATGAATTCGGGTGTTCCGTTTGATAAATGTGTCAGCGGAATTGCTGATTTTACGGGTGCAGGCAGACGCTTTGAAATTCTCGCCGAAATTGACGGAATTACAATTGCTGACGATTATGCTCATCATCCCAAGGAGCTTGAAGTTACGCTTAATACAGCGATGAATATGGGCTATAACAGAGTTATTGCCGTTTTCCAGCCGTTCACTTATTCGAGAACATCTATTTTGTTTGACGAATTTGTCAGAGTTCTGAAAATTCCCGATAAATGTGTTATGACTGAAATCATGGGTTCAAGAGAAGTGAATACTTTCGGAATCTATACATCTCAGCTTGCTGAAAAGATTACCGATAGTGTTTGGTTTAATACCTTTGATGAGGTTGCCGAATTTGCTGTTAATTATGCTGAAAAAGGTGACCTTATAATTACCCTCGGATGCGGAGACATTTATAAAGCAGCTAAAATTATGATTAAATTATTAAAAGAAAGGCAGTAAAAATATGAAATACGGAATTAATAAAACCAATTTCAACGATTTCTCTGTTTTTGAAATCAACAAGCTTGAGGGCAGAGGATATTCAATCCCCTATTCATCAAAAGATGTTCTCAGAAAGACTGCTTTTAAAAAAGAAAGATTCAATTCCGATATTGTCAGAGTTCTTTCGGGCGAATGGGATTTCAAATATTATGACAGTAACTCAAAACTTCCTGATATAATTGATACCGATGCAGTTGAATTTGATAAAATCAGGGTTCCTTCAACATGGCAGAGAATCGGTTATGACAGCCCTGCTTATATCAACTGCCCTTATCCTTTTGATGATGCTCCCCCTTATGTACCCAACGAACAGCCCGTTGCAATTTATAGAAAATATTTTAATGCTGAAACAAAAGGCAAGAACTTTATTCTTTCTTTCCTTGGAGTTATTCCCTGCATCGACCTCTATATTAACGGCATATTCGTCGGCTACAGCGAGGGTGCACACAATACAGCTGAATTTGATATTACTGAATTTACGGTTGACGGCGAAAACGAAATTTTTGCAGTTATCCATAAATGGTCAAATGCAACCTTCCTTGAATGTCAGGATATGTTCCGAGAAAACGGTATTTTCAGAGATGTTCTTCTTTATGAAATGCCCGAAACATATCTTAACGATATTTATTACAGAACAAAAGAAACATCTAATGGCTGGAATCTTGATGTTAATTTTGAAATCAACGGTTCTGTTGACGGTTATAGCGTTTGCGTTGAGGTATATGACAGCAAGAAAAAGCTTTTTGCTAAAGAGTGTGTTTCTGCCGATAATAAGCTTTGCGTAAGCTTCAAGAATCTTGATGCAGTTGCATGGAACGCCGAAGTTCCTACTCTCTACACAGCATTTGCCACTCTCTGTAAAGACGGCGAAGAAATAATGACGGTCAGAAACTTTATCGGTTTCAAAACTGTAAAAATAAAGAAAGATATTTTCACTGTTAACGGCAAGAAAATAAAAATCAAAGGTGTAAACCACCATGATTCGCATTATAAAACAGGTTATGTTATGAGCGTCTCCGACCTTGAAAAGGATATAAAGCTCATGAAATCCCTTAATGTTAATGCGGTCAGAACCTCTCACTATCCTCCCGATGCACAGTTCCTTGTTCTCTGCGATATGTACGGACTTTATGTTGTTGACGAAGCGGATATCGAAACACACGGCTGCGGCTGTGATCCTCACAGAAATATTGACCTTATCAGCCATGATCTTGCATGGGCTCCGAGATATCTTGACAGAGTAAAAAGAATGTATCTGCGTGACAGAAGCCGCGCGGGTGTTATTATGTGGTCTCTCGGTAATGAAGCGGGCGGATATGCGTGCCACGATGTCTGCTATGAATATCTTCATGACGTATGCCCTGAAATTCCCGTTCATTATGAGGGCGTTGTCAGGAACGAAAGACACTCATACGATGTTGTTTCTGAAATGTATACCAATCACGCTGACTGCGAAAAGACCGGAATGCATAAGAGGGGCAAGAAATATACTCCCAAGCCCTTCTTCCTTTGCGAATACGCTCATGCAATGGGTGTAGGTCCCGGCGGTCTTGAAGAATACTGGGATATTTTCTATAAATATGATAATCTCATGGGCGGCTGTATCTGGGAATGGAGCGACCATGCATATTATCATCCCCACGGAAAGCTTAAATTCACTTACGGCGGCGACCACGGTGAATGGCGTCATGACGGATGTTTCTGCGTTGACGGTCTTATGTACCCTGACAGACGACTTCATACAGGTGCAAAACAGATGAAGAATGTTTACAGACCCGTCAGAGCTTCTCTTGACGGAGACAAGCTTTCTTTCCTCAATACAAACAGATTCAGAAACACTTCCTATATCACTGCTGTATGGGAAATCGTAAAGAACGGAAACATTCTTCTCTCAGCCGATGAAGCAGTTATGGATATTGAACCCGAATCAACAATGGAAGTTGTTTTTGATTATAAGCTTCCGAAGGATGACTGTGACTGCCATCTCAACATTTATTATTACAGCGGCGATGAAGAAATTGCGTTTGAACAGATTGCTCTTAAGGAAGAATATGAATTCGAACGTGCTAAATCCAAAGAAAAGCTCAGCCTTTCATGCGATGAAGCAAAGACAGTTGTTAATTTCTGCAGTGGCAGCATTACATTCTCCGCAGAAAACGGAATGCTTGAAAGCTATGTTTTAAACGGAAAAGAAACCGTAAACGCCTCCCCTGCTTTCTCCAAAGGATTTATTCCTAATATTTACAGAGCATATCTTGATAATGATACCCATTACAGAGATGAATGGATTAAAGCAGGATTTGATGATTACGATTGCATCTGCACCGATTTTGAAGCTGAGCTTGAAAAAGACAAGGCTGAAATTGAAGTGTCTTACAAACTAAGAAGCAATAAAACACGCAAGATTCTTGCAGAGGTTGAAATCGAATATAATGTTTATGCCGACGGATGCATTAAAGTTGAAGCGGAATTTAAACCTGTTTCCGCAAAGCGTCTTTCCGCTCATATGCCCAGATTCGGTCTTACTCTTGAAATGCCTGAAAGCTTCAGAAATATTGAATATTTCGGTATGGGCGATTGTGAAAATCTTTGTGATTTGTATGCCCAGTCAATTGTAGGTGTATACAATACAACTGTTGAGGAAATGCATGAGCCTTATATCAGACCTCAGGATTCAGGTAACAGATGCGCAGTAAGATATCTCAAGGTAACCGATAACGACGGTGACGGACTTAAATTTGCATTTGATGATAAATACTTTAACTTCAATGCAAGAGAATTCAGCCAGAAGCTTCTTCAGAAGGCTGCTCATCAGGAAGACCTTCATGATGAACACACAACCGTTATCAACATTGACGGCTTCACAAGAGGTACAGGCACAGCAAGCTGCGGACCCGATATTCTTCCTCAGTTTGAAGTTGACGGAAGCAAGGGGCTTGAATTCAGCTTCTATATGATGCCTGCAGATAAATAATCAAGAAACAAATAACCCGTTGAGAATCAAACTCAACGGGTTGTTTTTATTCAAAAATCTTTCTGAATTTGAATTTATCAATAAACTTAAATTTTTTGTCAAGAAAATCTGAAAAAATACCTATCAGTTTTCCGTTAACCAATGCACAGACAATTGTTCCGATATTAATGCCGACAAAAGAACCGAATCCAAAAAACGAAAAAGACATAACGATACTTACAATACAGCTGATTATGTCATAAACAGTTTTAAAGGATGATATTTTAAAATTAAATTTTTTGCAAATTTCTTTAACAAAAAGCTCATAAACTTCAGGAGAAATATATGTTTTGAACATTAATGTTACGCCGAGCGATGTAAACAGTAATCCGACAATATAGAGTATGATTCTGACGGGAATATTAATCGGAATAAAAGAAATTACAGCCATAAATCCGTCAAGAAGAAGACCGTATAAGACCGCTGTTACAAATGAAATAAGATATGAAAGCCTCATTTTCTTTATTACAATCACCATTGCAACCAGAAGAATTGCCTGCAGGATATATTCTGCCATTCCAAAAGTGAAAAAACTGAAATATTGCGATACTTTCATATACAAAAGATACGCAGGGGCGATAACCATTGAAAGACCGAAATCCGCTTTTTCCATCAGAGTTGCTCCCAATGAAATCATTGAAAGTGCAATGAAATAAACAGCTTCGGAGTAAATTTTTATCTTTTTCATATTACCTCAAAAAAGCAGCTTCCCGCGTTTGATATGGAAACGCCGAAAGCTGCAATACTATTTATTTTGTTCCGAAGATTCTGTCGCCTGCGTCGCCAAGACCGGGAACGATGTATCCGTGGTCATTCAGATGGTCATCAAGGGCGCCAATATAAATATCAACATCGGGATGAGCTTCTTTAAGAGCATTGAGTCCCTCAGGAGCTGCAATAATGCACATGAATTTTATGCTCATGGGATTGCGAAGTTTAATCTGAGCGATAGCATCAATTGCTGAACCGCCTGTTGCAAGCATCGGGTCAAGAACAATAACCTCACGGTGTTCAATATCGGCAGGAAGCTTGCAATAATATTCAACGGGTTTAAGAGTTTCGGGATCTCTGTAAAGACCGATGTGGCCAACTCTTGCCGAAGGAACAAGCGAAAGAACGCCGTCAACCATGCCGAGACCTGCTCTGAGAATGGGAACAAAAGCAAGCTTTTTACCTGCAATAACCTTTGTTTTTGCAACGCAGATGGGAGTTTTTGTTTCAACCTCTTTAAGCGGCAAATCTCTTGTTGCTTCGTAACACATAAGAGTAGCGATCTCGCTGATAAGATTGCGGAATTCCTTTGAGCCTGTTTTTTCATTTCTGAGAATTGAAAGCTTATGATGAATCAGCGGATGATCCATTACAACAACTTTTGCCATAATATTAACCTCCGTAAAAATTAAAATCTGTTTTCGAGATCTGTAACCTGAGCTATTCTTCTGATATGGCGTTCCTCGCCGCTGAATTCGGTATCAAGGAAAACATCAACAAGTTCAATAGCCTTTTCAACATCAACAACTCTGCCGCCAAGGCAAAGAATGTTTGCGTCATTATGAAGTCTTGTCATTTCGGCAGAAAACTTATCCGAGCAGCAGCAGGCTCTGATTCCTTTGACTTTGTTGGCTGCAATTGAGATACCGACTCCTGTTCCGCAGAAAAGAAGTCCGAGTTTGCATTCGCCGTTCACAACAGCCTTTGCTGTTTTTTCTGCATAGACGGCATAATCGGCAGAATCTGATGTATAGGTGCCGTAATCTTTATATTCGATTTTTCTTTCGTCAAGATGAACCTTGATTGCATTTTTTAATTCAAGACCTGCATGGTCGCTTCCGAGAGCTATCATAGTATTTATTCTCCTTTTTTTAGTTTTAATTCCCGTTCAGCCTGAGGCAGACGAAGATAAACAGGCGCAAGCAGTGCAGAATCATCATAGATATTGTCTCCTGCAAGCGAAGCGAGAGCCGCTCCGTATGCCCTCTGATATCTTCTTGACTCAGCAGAAAGCTTAATATTGCCGAGAGTTTCTTTCATTGCATTGTAGCAAATCTCTGCACCGTCTCCCGCAAGAATAACGGTCTTATCAGCAAGACTTTCAATTTTTGCGGCCAATTCGGAAATCGGAACCGCATAATCATCGCAAAGTCTTGTTACAATACCGTTTTTTATTTCAAATAACGCGGCATAAACCTGATTGCAGCGCGCATCCATTGCTGCGCAAACCACAGCGTTCTCATCAATGAAATTATAAGCTGTAGCCTCAAGCGTTGAAACACCTGCACAAGGCTTGTCCGAAGCGAGAGCCAAGCCTTTAACTGCAGCAACACCGATTCGGATACCGGTAAAAGAACCGGGTCCGGCATTTACGCAGAAAGCATCAATATCTTCTATTTTCATATCAGCTTGTCGGAGCGCGTTATCAACCATGGGCATGAGAGTTCTGCTGTGAGTCAGCCCTGCATTGACAAAGCATTCACTGATAAGCTTTTTATCGTCTGTTACGGCAACACTTGCAGTTTTTGCCGATGAGTCAATCGCGAGGATTTTCAATTGCTTCAACTCCGCTAACTTCAATAATTCTTTCATTAATATCTTCGGTTTTATTTATTGTAACCCGAACACAGTCATCGGGAAGAACGGCTTCTATATTTTCACTCCATTCAATGATTAACGAAGCGCCTTCATCAATATAATCGAAATATCCCGTTGAATAAAGATCATCCCATCCTGAAATACGGTACATATCAAAATGATAAAGAGTTTTTTTATCGCTTCTGTATTCATTAACGAGAGCAAATGTCGGACTGCTGACATCGGAATCAATCCCCATACCTTTGGCAAAGCCGCGTGTAAAAGCTGTTTTGCCTGCCCCGAGATCTCCGAACATTGCTATAACTTTTCCGTAAGGAATAACCTGAGCAAGCTTATAGGCAAGCTCTTCCGTATCTTTCGGACTTTTTGAAATATACTTTGCCATAATTCACCGCCTGACCTTATGCATTATATCATAAGAAATGCGTTTTTTCAACAAAATACAAAGATTAAACCTCATATCTTTCAACAAGATCATTTGCCATTGCGGGAAGGTCGGTTATAAGGCCGTCTACACCGCATTTAAGCATTCTGATTGCTGTTTCAGGCTTATCAACTGTCCATACATTGACCTTGATTCCGTTTTTATGCAGTTTTTTAACATATGATTTTGTAACAGCAAGAAAATGAGGATGAAGATAATCAGCCTTGATTTCTTTCGCAAATTTAACATAGCCGAAAAGCATCTTTTTATAAAAATGAGATTTATTGGGTGCATAGAGAAATCCTGTTTTACAATTCGGATCAATTCTTTTACACTCAACAAGAACTTCTGCGCTGAAGCTTGAAATCAGAAGCTTATCGAACAAACCTTTTGCTTTAACAGCATCAATTGTTTTTGCCACAATTTCAAGATTACCGTCAAGAGGCGGTTTAATCTCGATGTTCATTATTTCTATATCGCCTCTGGCGCTGATTTCAAGGAATTCATCAAGCGTAGGAAGCTTTGTTCCTGCGAATTTTTCATGAAAATATGAACCGAAATCATATGTACGAAGTTCTTCAAGAGTTTTTGATCTGACTTCACCGTTACCGTTTGAGGTTTCATCAATTGTATAGTTGTGGCAGATTACGGGATAACCGTCGGCTGTAAGATGAATGTCTGTTTCAAAACCGTCGCATCCGATTTCAAGTGATTTTTCAAACGCGGGAATAGTATTCTGGGGAGCAACTTTGTTTGCTCCTCTGTGGGAAATAACCTTACATTTTGCCATAATATTTTCTCCTGTCTGTTACTCGGATGAATAATTAGTCTTTCGATTTATAATAAAGCATGCAATGACAATAACCTTCAAAATCGGGGTCAGCTATCTGCGCCTTGAATTCCTCGCAAATGCATTTATATTCTTCTTTGATTTCAAGTCTGCAAGGACAGTAGCCGCCTTTTCTTTTTAATCCTTCCCGGATGGCTTTGACAAGTTCTTTATCCTCATTGAGCTTAACCGCCATAGAAACCCTCCTTATGCTGCTGTGATGCTTTCAGAAGCATTTCCTGCAGCATCATAAGCCGTTATTGAATATGTACTGTCAATTGAACCGTTTGAATCGGTGAATACCAGCTCCGTTTCACCGTAACACATTTCAATTCTGGTAAGGAAATTGCCGTTCTTTTCAATTCTGTAATAAGCAACTCCGAAATTATCTTCCGATTTATTCCATGAAAGAGATATTCCGTTTTCGTTTTCAGCCTTTTTGAAGTTTTCTGGCGCAGACGGTGCCTGCGATTCGAGAATATAACCGTTGCTGATATAATCAAGATAGGTTTCAATAAACATGGAATCAACCGCATCAGGGCTGAAATAATGATTATATGAAAAAGTTATAATGTTTTCAGCATATCGTGATGCAATATCCAACTGCCATATAAATCTGTCAAGCGTTGCAGGAACCGACTGTGTATTCTCTGTGGCAGGTCTTGAAAGAATACCTCCGAGTGCGGAGTCGGCAATTCCGAGACAGAAATTCTCACAGTTAGCCCATAATCTCAAATCGGCATCACATGCATCAACTGCAGCAGAATACATTTTCCAGGTTTTCTCAAGATTTTCGGGCGATGTCCAGAAAGCACCGATTGCATCCTGAGGCGCGAAAATATCTCCGTCTCTGAAATTAACGCCGTTTAAAAGTCTGACAAGATTAATCAGTGTCATAACATGTCCGTTTGCAAGATATTCAGCAAAAAAGGGACTGAGTAAAAGAGGCATATCGGGATTGGCTTCATTGATTGAATCAATAATCCTGTTCAATCCCCTGCTCATTCCGTTAATATTTATCTGACAAGTCAGAACATTGTTGAATTCGGGGGTGAAATACCATCCGTAAAAGCAATCGGAATATCGGCTGTAATATTTTCCGTATATTTCTTTAACCATTTCAGCTGCAACGGTACACATTTCCGAATACTGTGATGTAATTGCGCCTTCGGTCCAGAAATCGTCAAACATTGCAAGTCCGATAAAAACTTTAATATTTGTACCGCTGCAATTTTTTAAAGCAGCTTCAATAACATCGGGATAAACCGTCGCATTATCAAAAGCAGATAGTTCTGAATCGTAATAAACGCTCCATTCACCGCCAACTGATTTATAGCTTTTATTTGCAACATCCTGAATGATAAGATATTCTATGCCCGCATCATTCATGTTTTTAATTTCTTTCTGCCAGCGTTCATCATCCCATGTTGAACTGAGCCATGACTGAAGAAATGTTCCGTTGAATTCGGGAGCGCATTTGTTTTCGGGAGTTTTATCACCTGAAGGTAAAACAGCTAAAACGAATGCAATAACTGCTGATATTATTTTTCTGAATAAACCAATCATACATTCACCTCTGATTAATTATTATA
>JAZPXO010000065.1:0-3494 GCA_045543735.1 Acutalibacteraceae bacterium | reverse complement strand
CGTAAACAATACCCATTTCTTTTGCTCCGTTTACGCAGTCGGCATAACCTCTGAAGCAGTTAATTGTTGTTTCGGCGGCTTCTTCTTCGCCGTCGGCTGCAGTTACTATGTAGTAAAATTCTTTGTCCTTGACTTCAAGCCAGCGTGCAACCGTTCTGTCGATGAGAGCCTTGAGCTGTGCATCAATCGAATAGAAATAAACGGGACTTGCAAGCACGATTACGTCTGCATCAATCATTTTCTGCAGAACCTCTGCCATATCGTCTTTGATTGCACAAGGTCCGTTTTTGCAAGCGTAGCAGGCACGGCAATAGCCTATGTTCTTTTCTGCAACACGGATTTTCTCAACCTCATTACTGGCTTCAACTGCGCCTTTCATAAATTCATCGCAGAGAATATCCGAATTCCCGTTCTTTCGGGGACTGCCCGATAAAATCAATACCTTTTTGCTCATTTTTGTTCTCCTTTACTGATTGTTGGCTTTGATTATTTCTTCAATAGTTATATTTTTATTTCTGTATCTTACTTCGGGATTCTTTTCGGGGATAGTGAATTTAATCGCTTTCTGAGGACAAGCATGAACGCAGGCATAGCACGCCTGACAGTTTTTCATTGTATGAACCGCTTTCCCTTTTTCAATATTTATCGAGGCAGACGGACAAACTTTGGCGCAGGTTTCACAGCCTACGCAGTTATCTTTAACCTTAAACTTTGCCCATACGGTTTCATCCTGATCCTTGACCATCATTAGATAACCCTTGTGAATCATCTTGTTTTTGAAACCTGCTTTTTCAATTCTACACTTTTTATTATCAATATCAGCTTTGATTTTTGCAAGGTTTTCGGGAATTTTCTTATCAATCACACATTGCTCGGTCATATTAAAATTCGGCAGGAAGTTATCCACCATAACTATGCTTGCAATATACTGTGCCTTTTTGCCGACGGATTTCAGATAATCATTTGCAAGCTCTGCCGCACCGCCGTGCAATGCACCGTAAGTCAGTATTATATAGAAATAGTCTGTTTTAAAGATTGCCTTTCTGATGAACTCTTTAACCATTTTCGGCATTTCATGACCGTATATCGGGCAGACAATACCGATTTTATCATCTTCAAATGTAAGACTGTCTTGCTTCATTATCTGCGGAATACTGATTGGTTCACTTTCCAATTGCTTTGCAATATAAAGGCTGTTTCCCGTTGCTGTGAAGAAGAATACCATATTACCACTCCTTTTTCTCGCCGTCTGCATTTTTCTTGTTGAGCGTTACATATTTCATAAATTATCTCCTTCCGATTGACTGATTCAGAATAATCTGTTATCATTCAAGTATATTCTAAAACTTAAAGTTAACTTTAAGTCAAGAACTTTTTAAGGTGATTTTTATGATTTACACAGTCGGAAAAATGGCAAAGAAAATCGGCGTTGCACCGTCAACACTTCGTTATTATGACAAGGAGGGGCTTTTGCCCTTTGTTGAGCGTTCAAGCGGCGGAATAAGAGTTTTCAAAGAAGCCGATTATGAATGGCTCAAGGTTATTGAATGCCTCAAAAAGACGGGTATGCCGCTTAAAGACATCAAAACCTTTATTGAAATGGCTATGCAGGGTGATGATACCATTGATGAACGTCTGGAACTAATCAGGAAACAGCGCGATGAGGTCGGCAAGCAGATTGCCGAATTGCAGGAAACAATGGATACTCTCAACTTCAAGCTCTGGTATTACGAAACTGCAAAATCAGCAGGCACAACCGCTGTTCCGAGAGGAATGAAACTTGAAGAGCTGCCCGAAGAATTCAGAGAAATACGAAAAAAGCTTCGTGGAGAGTAGTTAAACAAATTCATTTTTCAGACACAAAGGAAAAAATATAAGGAGAAAAACGATGAACAACATAAAGCAAAAACCTTTATGGCAAAAAATTCTGATTATTCTTATCGGCGGACTTCTGCTTGGATTTTTATGGCGTCTTCGCGGTTCACGGGGCTGGGGTTCGGAGGCAGGCGTATTTAATGTTGGTTTTGTTTACCTGCTCTTTATCACAACCGTTATGGGTGAACGAAAAAAACTTGATTTAGGCTGGCTTTCCTTAACCGCTATGTCCTTTATTCTGACCGTGCCCAGTTGGGGAACAATAAATACCCAGATAACGGGCGTTATCCGTGAAAGTGAAGTTGAGGGTGCAGAGCATATTTTCAGATACATATCCCCTGTGTCAGGCGCATTTATGATGTGTTGCGTCGGCTTTGGTGTTGCTGGATTGTTCGGTGTGCTACTCGGCAGAGGTTTCAGTTCACATCAATGGAAAGTGAAAGATTTCATAGTCGTTATCGGTGCATTCCTGATTTTTGACGTTATTTCAAAAGCAAGCATTTCACATTGGATTGTTCAGCTTGTTCAGCCTGAAGCGGTTGATATGTTTGAAGAAGGTCTTAAGACTGCAGGTATTGAGGGCTCGGCATACAAGGTGTTTATGCAGCATTTTGCGGATATTTCATGGAGCAAAAAGATTATCGGAGGCAGGAATTATTTTTCTGAAATCCAGGCTGTTTCATCCGCAATCAGAGCTTTGGGTGCAATTCTTGCCGCAAGATTTATCGTTAAAGATAAGGTTGCTGCAAAAGTCGGTGCTGTTGTGTGCAGTGCATTCGGTTTAACCATAACAATATCCGATTTGTTTTTCTGGTTTACAAAAGGCGGTTACCGTCAGCTCGGAATACAGTACGAGGGAGATTTTATATATGCGTGGTCCTGCTGGGAATATTTCACGGGATTTATTGCAGGTGTTATAATTACCGCCGTTCTGTTGTCTTTGAAACAAAGCGAAGATGTTGCCGAAATTGCATTTTCAAAAATCCCCGAAAAGCCCAAAAAAATTCTTGTGTTTGCAGCAGGCTTTATCGGCACAATCGGTGTAAACCTTGTCCGCCCCATCGCAAGGCGTTTCGACAGTTCGGATACAGTTCAGATTATTGCAACATCTGCAGCGGTTATTTTAACCGCAATTCTCATTGTGTTGCTTGTTAAAAAAGGCGGCATCAACGCAGAGAAGATGGGTATGGAATGGCTTGCAAGGATTTTGCTTCCCGTATTTGTTGCATTTATGTTGCTTTCTTATTTCTTCGTTGCTTCAGCGGAACACAGAGCAATAGTTGAAATCAACACCTTACACAATATTCTCGTTGTTGTTTCGGCTTTATCGGTGCTCGTGTATTATTTTATGTTATTTAAGAAACGAAGTGACAATAATGTTTGAACATCACTGCATCGAAACAGATTACGGAATCGCTTCGTTCATCAATAAGAATTTACGGAGATGTTTTTATGAGAAAAGAAATTAATATAAATACTTGGGACAGAAAAGAGCATTTTGAGTTTTATTCAAAAATTGCAACACCGCATTACTGCGTGGCGTTTAATATTGACGTAACAAATCTGCTTACTTTCACAAGAAATAATAAAATATCTTTTTATTATTCGCTGATATATCT
>JAZPXO010000064.1:0-3429 GCA_045543735.1 Acutalibacteraceae bacterium | reverse complement strand
CTTGACGGCACAGCTCAGGATCAGATGCTCGGCGCACCCGGTGTTGTTACGGAGCTTCAGCTCTTCGAGGCAAACGTTGCAATCAGAGGCAAGGGCGGCGCTGTTGAGGTTTCGGGCTCCGAGAGCGACGGCTCTGCATTTGCTGAAACAGTCAACTCCGCAAAGGGCGGCGTTATGACAAAGGAAAAATGGTTCAAAGAGCTTGAAAGCGTTAATGAGCTTTCATTCGGCGCAGAAGAGAAAAAGGCAATGCAGAAGATTCTCGATAATATGGGCAAAAACGAAGCTGAGCTTGATAAGACCGCAACAGACGGTGTTGAAGCTATGGTTTATGTTATGCCCATGACGAATGTTCTCAGAAATGACGGAAGAAATCAGCCGTTTGCCCGCAAGGATCTGCTTGAGGGTGCTCCCCAGAGCACAGACGACAGCTGGCAGGTTCCCAGACTTGTAAAGTGAGGTGCAGATAAGTGATTTATATTAACGAAATCAACGCGGCAGGCAAAATTGCCGTAGATGATACAATACTTGTAAAAGGTGTTCCTGCAACCGCAGGTTCAAAGATGCTTGAAAACTTCAGACCCCTTTTCAGTGCAGAAGCTGTTGAAAGACTTGAAAAGGCAGGTTATGCAGTTGCAGGCAAGACAAATGTAGGCGAATTCGGACTTGACCTTCTCGGCGAAACCTCATATTTTGAGCCCGCTGCCGAAAACGGTAGGCTTGTCGGCGCCGCAGCAGCTCTTGTTGCTGAAGGTAAAGTCAAGGCAGCTCTCAATGTTGATCTCAACGGCGCTCCCAGAAGAGCGGCGGCTGTTTCGGGCGTTGACTTCATAAAGCCCACATACGGAACAGTATCGCGCTATGGCATCATCGCATGCGCATGCTCGGGCGAGCAGATAGGCGTTACTGCCGCAAACGCAGAGGATGCAAAGGAAATTCTTTCCGTTATCGCAGGTCATGACAGCAAGGACGGCACAAGCCTTCCTGCCGAAAAGTACGAATATTCAACATCGGAAGATGTTTCGGCAATGAAAATCTGCATCGTCAAAGAGCTTTACGATGCCGCAGATGCTCAGGTAAAAGCGAAAATTGATGCTTATGCAGAAAATCTTAAAAAGCTTGGTGCGGCTGTTGAAACGGTTTCCCTTGATATCGTTCAGCAGGCAAAAACTGCATGGCAGATTCTCATGGCCGCCGAAACAACAAACAACCTCTCGAGATTTGACGGTGTTAAGTACGGCTACAGAACTCCCGAATATAAGAACATTGATGAGCTTTATGTAAAGAGCCGCTCCGAAGCAATGGGCTTCCTCACAAAGGCAACAATCATTTACGGCTCCGATGTTCTTGCAAAGGCAAAATACGAGAAGTGCTATGATAAATCGCTCCGTATCCGCCGCGTTGTTTGCGATAAGGTGAGAGAGCTTCTTGCAAAATACGATGCAATTCTTGCTCCCGCCTGCTCACAGACCGAATATAAACCCTATGATGCTCTTGATGCATTTGAAAAGGTATATGAAGAAAGCCTCTTTACTTCAGTTTCCTCAATTACAGGCATGCCTGCGATGGTAACAAAGGGAGTTCAGCTCATTGCTGATTCATATAAAGAGAGCGTTCTTCTAAGCATTGCAAAAAGTGTGGAGGTGTAAATAATGAAATACGAACTTGTTATAGGTTTGGAAACTCACGTTGAACTTTCCACCGATTCAAAGCTTTTCTGCTCCTGCGGCGGTCATTCAAGCCCCAAGGAGCCCAACGATTGCGTATGCCCCGCATGCAGCGGTATGCCCGGCATGCTTCCCGTAACCAACAAGCACGCAATCGAGCTTGCGGTTAAAGCAGGTTTCATGCTTAACTGCCATATCAATCAGTACACAACATTTGATAAAAAGAGCTATTATTATCCCGACCTTCCCTGCGCATATCAGATTACCCAGTGGTTTAATCCCATATGTGTAAACGGCAGCGTTCAGATCGGCGAAAGAACAATCGGCATCAAGCAGATTCATGTTGAAGAGGATGCAGGCAAGCTTGTTCACGATGAAGCAACAAACACTTCGTTTGTTGACTACAACCGCACAAGCGTTCCGCTTATTGAAATCGTAAGCCGTCCCGACTTCCGTTCTTCAGACGAAGTTATCGCATATCTCAAAAAGCTTAAATCAAGCCTTCAGTTTGCAGGCATTTCGGAATGCGAAGAGGGCGCAATGAGATGCGATGTCAACATTTCTGTCCGTCCCGAAGGTTCGGATGAGCTTGGGGTTCGTTCTGAAATCAAAAATATGAGCTCGCTTTCAGAAATCAAGGATGCAATTGAATTCGAAAAGGTGCGCCATATCGATGCTATCGAACGCCATACCGAAATGCTTGTTCAGGAAACACGCCGTTGGGATGATGTCAAGAGACGCACATTCCCCATGAGAAATAAGGAAACTGCGGCTGACTACAGATATTTCCCCGATCCTAACCTCATGCCCATCGTTATTGACGATGCATGGCTTGCGGAAATCAGAGCAAGCATGCCCGCCACGGCAGAGGAAAAAACATCTCACTATGAGGAAATGGGCATTGCCGCAAAGGAAGCCTCCGTTCTTTCCTCAGACAGAAAGCTTTCCGATATGTTTGATACGGTTGTTGCAATGGGCAGAAGCCCCAAGGTTGTTGCAGGCTGGATTCTGACCGAATGCATGGGTCAGATGAAGCGCCTCGAGCTTACATCTCTTGATATTGATGCAGGCAAGCTTGGCAGAATCATCGAGCTTGTTGAAAGCGGCGAAATTACCCGTGCGGCAGGTAAGAAGGTTCTTTCCGCTGTATTTGAAAACGATGTTGATGTTGATAAATACTGCGAAGAAAACAAGCTCAACGCAAAGGTTGACGAGAGCTTTATTCTCGAAACAGTACGCAAGGTAATTGCAGAAAATGAAAAGATTGTTGCGGATTATAAGAGCGGTAAGGTCAAGGCAATGCAGGCTCTTTTCGGCAATGTTATGAAAGAGCTTCGCGGCACCGGTTCACCCGATGTTATCCGTGCAATGCTCGAAAAAGAGCTTAACGGCTGATAATTAACAAAGAAAACGGAGATGCATGGGCGTCTCCGTTTTTTGATGCAATGGGTGTTTACTTGCCCGTTGACAAAACTGCTGTGCAGGGATAATATTGTATTATAAAGGAGTGTGAGCGGAATGGTTAAGAGAATTCTCGGAGTCGCAGGCGGAATAACTGGTGCAATTGCGCTTTCAATGGCTGCGTATCTGCCGTTTGTTATCAGCGATGCGAGAAAGAAAAATCGGGATAAATGCGATTATCTGCTCATTCTCGGCGGAAACGTTATCGGAGCAGACACTCCGAGCCCTCAGCTTTTTGAAAGAATGAAGGCGGCTGCGGTTTACCTTAAAGAAAACCCCGATACGGTTGCGGTGCCTTGCG
>JAZPXO010000063.1:0-52681 GCA_045543735.1 Acutalibacteraceae bacterium | reverse complement strand
CCTAAGCCCGCTTGGCCTCCGACTTATAATAGTGTTGATGAAGCGTGCAATGCTTTGGTGGAGGTTGTGGACTCGGTTGAGCCCGACGAAAAGCTTGTGGCGCTTTATGATGAAAAATATCAGAATTTCAAAAAAATATATCCGGCGTTGAAGGAAACCTTCAATGCATTGAGTAAGGAGTAAAACTATGAGCGAGATTTTTAAAGGAATTGACACAATCAGGAATGAGGGCCCTCAGAGCAAAAATCCTCTTGCCTTCAAATTTTATGATGCCGAAAAGTTGGTTATGGGCAAGCCGATGAAGGATTATCTTCCCTTTGCAATGGCTTGGTGGCACAACCTCGGCGCCGCAGGAACGGATATGTTCGGCCGTGACACCGCCGATAAATCCTTCGATGCAGAAAAAGGCACAATGGCTCACGCAAAAGCAAAGGTTGATGCAGGCTTTGAATTTATGCAGAAATTGGGTATTGAGTATTTCTGCTTCCACGATGTTGACCTTGTTCCCGAGGCTGACGACATCAACGAAACAAACGCAAGGCTTGATGAAATTACCGATTATATTCTCGAAAAAATGAATAAAACCGGCATCAAATGCCTTTGGGGCACGGCAAATATGTTTTCAAACCCCCGTTTTATGAACGGCGCAGGCAGCACAAACTCTGCTGATGTTTATTGCTTTGCTGCAGCTCAGATTAAAAAAGCACTTGAACTAACGGTTAAGCTTGGCGGTAAGGGCTATGTTTTCTGGGGCGGCAGAGAGGGTTACGAAACTCTTCTCAACACCGACGTTAAATTTGAGCAGGAAAACATCGCAAGACTTATGCATATGGCAGTTGATTACGGCCGCAAAATCGGCTTCACAGGTGATTTCTACATTGAGCCCAAGCCGAAGGAGCCTATGAAGCACCAGTATGATTTTGACGCCGCAACAGCAATCGGATTTCTTCGTCAGTACGGACTTGATAAGGATTTCAAAATGAATATTGAAGCAAACCATGCTCTTCTTGCAGGTCATACCTTTGAGCATGAGCTTCGTATTTCTGCAATCAACGGTATGCTTGGTTCAATTGATGCCAATCAGGGCGATCCCGTTCTCGGTTGGGACACCGATGAATTCCCGTTTGATGTTTATTCCGCAACAATGTGCATGTATGAAGTTCTCAAGGCAGGCGGACTCGGCAACGGAGGTCTCAATTTTGATGCGAAAAACCGCAGACCGAGCAACACTCCCGAAGATATGGTTCAGGCATTTATTCTCGGCATGGATACCTTTGCCCTCGGTCTTATCAAAGCAGCAGCGATTATTGAAGACGGAACTCTTGACGGCTTTAAGAAGGAAAGATATTCGAGCTTTGAAAACGGCATAGGCAAGAAAATCGTTGACGGAGTAGCAACGCTTGAAGAACTCAGCGCATATGCATGCTCTCTCGGCAAATGCACAGATCCCGGTTCGGGCAAGCAGGAATATATCCTATCTGCCGTCAACGGAATTATGTTTGGTGAATAATATGAAATATGTTATCGGAATTGATCTTGGCACTTCGGCAACTAAAACCGTTCTTTTTGATATAAACGGAAAAATAATTGCCGATGCAAGCCATGAGTATGATATGCAGCAGCCTAGCAACGGCTGGGCTGAACAGAATCCGCAGGATTGGTATGACGCTGCAATAGAAACACTGAAAAAGGTTGTTTCAGATAGCGGAGTTGATGCTTCGGATATTGTTTCGCTCGGCATTTCGGGTCAGATGCACGGTCTTGTTATGCTCGATGAAAACTGCAATGTTCTCAGACCTTCCATTCTTTGGTGCGATCAGAGAACCGGCAAGGAATGCGATGAGCTTACCGAAATGCTTGGCAGAGAAACTCTTATAAAAATAACCGCAAATCCTGCATTGACAGGCTTTACGGCATCAAAAATACTTTGGGTAAAAAACAACGAACCTGAAATATTTGAAAAATGCAGACATATTCTTCTTCCCAAGGATTATCTGAGATTCAGGTTAACGGGCGAATTTGCAACCGAGGTATCTGATGCATCAGGCATGCAGCTTCTCGATGTTCCGAACAGAAAATGGTCAAAGGTTATGATTGATGCTGTCGGAATAAAAGAAGAGTATCTTGCCAAGGTATATGAGTCTCCTGATATAACAGGGTATATCAATTCCGAAACATCTTCTCTTACTGGTCTTTCAACTGTTACGGCTGTTGTCGGCGGTGCAGGCGATAATGCTGCCGCCGCTGTCGGAATGGGTGTTGTAGAAGAGGGTAAGGCATTTACTACAATCGGAACATCGGGCGTTGTTTTCGCTCATACCGACAATCCGATAATTGATCCTGCAGGAAGGGTTCACACTTTCTGCTGTGCCGTTCCCGATGCATGGCATGTGATGGGTGTAACCCAGGGAGCAGGTCTTTCAATGCAGTGGTTTAAAAATAATTTCTGCGGTGAAGAAAATACATATGCGGCTGAAAACGGAAAACCTGTCTATGCAGTAACTGATTCTATGGCTGCTCGGGTTCCCGTTGGCTGTGATAAACTTATTTATCTTCCATATCTCATGGGAGAACGCACTCCGCATCTTGACCCCGATTGCAGAGGCGTTTTCTTCGGCCTCTCTGCAATTCATACAAAGGCTCATTTTATCCGTGCCATTCTCGAAGGCGTAACTTATTCGCTTTATGACTGTCTGCTTGTGCTTAAGGAGATGAACATTTCTCCCGAAACAATGCTGCTCTGCGGCGGCGGTGCAAAGAGTAAGCTCTGGAAAGAAATGATTTGCAACACATTCTCAATGCCAGTTGCAACATCAAAGTCAGCCGAAGCTCCTGCGCTTGGCGTTGCAGTTCTTGCTGCTGTCGGAGCAGGAATATATTCTTCCGTTCCCGAAGCATGCAAGGCTATGACGGCCGTAAATCCCGATACAATGCTCCCTGAAGCGGATAAGACAGGTGAGTACAGAGAATATCATTCTGTTTATTCATCGCTTTATAAATCGCTCAGAACGGCATATAAAGACCTCGCGTCAATATAATATGTATAAAAATAACAGCTCCGGACATTTTCTGACCGGAGCTGATTTTTTTATTTTGTTTTTTCGGTTACGGCAGGTGTATTCTTTTTCCTTTTTCTTTCCAATCTTGCGTAAACGGTTTTTCTGAAAATAGCATAGAAAACCGCGCACGCAGGAACAGCAAGGATAATTCCTGAAACGCCCATCGTATTGCCGCCGATTGTAACTGCAACCAGAACCCAGATTCCGGGCAGACCAACCGACTTGCCGACAACCTTGGGATAAATGAGGTTGCCCTCAAGCTGCTGAAGAATAATGATAAATACAACAAACCAGAAAGCTTTCATCGGGCTGTCAAAAAGAATCAGGAATGCACCGATTGCAGTTCCGATAAAAGCACCGAAAACGGGAATCAAAGCCGTGAATCCGACAAGAACAGAAATAACGGGTGCGTAAGGCATTCTGAAAATAAGCATGCCGATAAAGCATAAAACACCGATTATAACAGCTTCAAGAAGCTGGCCCGAAATGAACTTTGTAAAAGTCTGGTCGGCGATTTCCGTTATTTCAATCAGACGGTCAATTTTCTTCTTGTGGAAGAAAGCATAGAGCGTCTTTTTGACGTTATCGGAAAGCTTTTCTTTCTGCGCAAGCAGATAAAGAGAAAACGCAAGCGCAACAATCAGATTGATAACGCCTGTAACCAGAGATGAGGTAAAGTTAAGTGTTTTGTTAATCGTACTCTGATTTGCAAGGTTATTTTTGAGAAAGCTGATTATGGTGTCGGTATTTAACTTAAGGTCAGGAATCTTAATGTTATAATTTGAAGCGAATTCTCTCAGATTATTTGCCCAGCCTATAACCGTGTTTACATATTCGGGAATGATTTCAACAATATTATTGAAGGTTTTAATAAACTCGGGAATAATCATGAAAAGCAATGCAACAAGAAAGCCGAACATGATTACAATACTCAGAATCAGACAAACCGGTCTTTTCAGTTTGGTTGAAACTTTACCCTGCTTTTTGAAAATTCGGGTCCAGCCGCTTTCAAGAGGACGCATTAACACATTGAGGATAAACGCAACTGCGAATCCGAGAATAAAAGGGGAAAGAACTTTATATGCAGCGTCAATAATGCCTGAAACTTTAACATCATTGTTCATTATCCATGCAATGGCTATGATGGCAAAAGCAATTCCGACAATATATTTTGCAGCTGTTTTGATGCCCTTTTTATTGAATTCAAGCGTTATGCGGTTGATTTCCTCCTGCGGAGTGTTGGCTGCGTTGCTGTTATTCTGAACATTGTTATTTGAAATTTCTGTTTTTTCTGATTTCATTTGAATTTACCATCCGTAACGGCAGGTTTATTTGCTTTCAGTGGGAAGTTCTTTTTTCTTCATTAAAGCAGCACCGATAAGCATAACAACTACAAAGATAATAAGATAACCGGGGATTTCGCTTGCATGAGCTTTAATGGATGCAATAACCATGAATACGCTGCCTGCAATAGCGAGAATGGGAGCAATAAATCTCTTTGCGCCCGAGAATTCCTTGTTCATCATCATCTTAAAGAAGATGGGAATATAGAAAGGATAAATGGTAATAATGGGAAGCTCTGTGGGGTCAAATGCAAACATGCCGAGCTTGTCGCTGAATGAACTGAATGATGAGCAGTAGAAATAGAAGAGCCATGCAGCGCAGAGAAGAAGACCGAAAACTGCTGAGTTAGCAGGCATGTTAGTGTTCTTATCTATGTCGGCAAATACTTTGGGAGAGGGGCCTCTGCCTCTGGTTGCAAGAGAATAAAGACCTCTTGTGCAGCCGAGCATAAGACCGTTGAGTGTGCCGAGGCAGGAGATGATAACGAAAACGAAAATACCTGTGCCCATTATGTTTCCGAAAACATTTGCAAACGCTTTCTTTGCGCCTGTCTGACCGCTGATAAGCATTGTTTCGTTATCAACAGCACCTGCAAGACCGATATAATAGAATACATAAATCGCAACAATAACGATTGAACCGAGAACAAGTGCCTTGGGAAGATTTTTCTTTGCATCTTTAATTTCTGCATTGATGGATGTAGCAATAATCCAGCCTTCATAAGCGAAAACGGTTGCGCACACCGCACTGAAAATAGCAGCGAAGTCGGATTCGGGGAGCGCAACACCGATCTGATCAAATACAGCAGGGTTAATTGCTTCGCTGAAATTCTTGGAAATATTTCCGTTCATGATACCGAAGATTGTTCCTACAACAGCCATGAGAAGAAGGGGAACAAGCTTGATGGCGGTTGATGAAACCTGGAATTTGCCTGCAATAATGGGTGAAAGAGCGTTCATTGCATAGCTGCCTACAAGATAGAAGCATGCAAGTGCAAAGCAAAGACCGCTTGTGGGGTCAGCGCTGTCTCCCTGGAAAACAACAAGAGTATATCTTGCTGAAAGCCATGCAAGAGCCATTGTGAGGGTGGGATAATAGATTGTTGTAAGGAACCAGCCGACAAGATAAGCATATTTTCCGCCGAGAGCTGCTTCCGCGTAGTCAACAACGCCGTTGACCTTTTCATATTTTGTTGCCATTATTGAGAAGGTGTATGCGCTGATGATCATGATAACGCCGCCGATAATCCATGCAAGGATGCCGAGCTTGAGGTTACCGCCTGTAACTCTCAGAATTGCTTCAGCCTTGAAAAATACACCGCTGCCGACAACAATGCCGACAACCATGCATATGGCCGTAAGTAAACCGTATTTTTTCTTGAGTTCTGTTGCCATTTAATCACCTGTCCATTCTTTAGAATTTATTCATATATTAATTCTTTATTAATAAATTGTCAATAAAAATTGTGAAAATTATATAATATTATTTTAATTATTGATATGATTGCTTGCAATAAAAATCACTGTGTGATATAATTTTAAAAAATTCGGAGGAATTGATATGGGTAAAAGATTATTTTCATTTTTGGTTGTTTTTATATTATTATTTTCTTTTGCGGCATGCAATCAGTCGGAAAAGAATCCCGATGTCAGCAATAACGCTGTTATTCCGCCTGCAACTCAAATATCAAATGAGTTTGCTCAGCAGCTTCCTGAGTTCAAATTCAAAGAAAATGTTATTGATTCTTATGATGAATCTCTCAGATATTCATTCAGCGTTGAATGCTCCGAAAGGGAAGCCAAAAACTATATTAAGGCTGTCAAGGATGAAGGTTTTGTTAACGGATATCCCGAGCAGACGCCTGTCAGCGGTAACGGATATTATAAGGCATCAAATGATGAAAAATATATGATTGAAATTGTTTATAAAAACGGTATTCTTACCGTCTATGTAACAAGACCTTAAAATGAAACAGGGTACGGCTTCTATCCGTACCCTGTTTTTTATAATATTATGCAGATTAAACCGCTGCAGCCTTCATTGATAATTCTTTCGAGTGTTTCCTGAAGCTTTGCTCTTGCATCGGCAGGCATTCTGTATAGCTTGTTATGAAGACCTTCGTTGACAAGCTCATGAAGAGATGTTCCGAAAATATTTGATTTCCATATTTCCGAGGGGTTTTCCTCAAATTCTTTAAGTAAGTATCTTATCAGCTCTTCGCTCTGTGACTCTGAGCCGACAATCGGAGCAACTTCTGTCTGAATTCTTGCTTTCATAATGTGAAGAGAAGGCGCGCCTGCGCGGAGCCTGACTCCGTATCTGCCTCCTTGCTTCATGATTTCAGGCTCTTCAAGTGTCAGGTCATCAATTGCAGGCATAACTATTCCGTAACCCGTCGCTTCAACATCATCAAGCGCATCCTGAATACGCTTGCATCGGTCCTGAGCATCCGAAAGCTCTTTGACAGCTTTCATTAAATCCTGCTCGTTTTTTACATCAATTCCTGTTTCTTCTTTTAGAATTTTAAAGAACAAATCAGGCGCAAGCTTAATGCTGATTTCTGCGCTTCCTTTGGACAAGTCGGTAGCTTCAATGCTTGAACGGCTGATATGCTTGCATTTACCGATTGATCCGGCGAATTCCTTGATATCTCTGACTTTTTCAAGGTTTTTTATAAGCGAAGAAATACTGCCGATAACATCGCTTCTGAGCCAATGGCTTTTATCAAGGGATGTAAGCCAAGCAGGCAGATCTATTTTAATTTCCTTAACGGGAAATTCAAACAAAACCTGAGAGAGAATATCGGTAATTTCGTTTTGTCCGAGTTCAAGACAGTTTACAGGAAGAACCTGAACACCGTATTTTTTTGTAAGCTGTGCGGCAAGAGCATTTGATTCTTCCGAAAGAGGATTCTTGCAGTTGAGAAGAGTGACAAAAGGTTTTTTCAGTTCTTTAAGCTCTGAAATAACTCTTGCTTCGGCTTCTTCGTATTCGTTTCTCGGAATATCGCTGATTGAACCGTCTGTTGTAATTACAAGACCGATCGTTGAATGCTCTGTTATTACTTTCTTCGTACCGATTTCTGCTGCCATGTTGAATGGAATGTCATCTTCAAACCATGGAGTTTTAACCATTCTCGGCGTTTCGCCCTCAATGTATCCGAGTGCAGACGGAACAATATATCCAACGCAGTCAATCATGCGGACTTTCATTTTTGCGTTTGAGGGAAGTATAATTTCAACCGCATCTTCGGGGATAAACTTCGGCTCAGTTGTCATGATTGTTCTTCCTGACGAAGACTGCGGAATTTCATCGTTTGCTCTTTTTTGCCTTGAGCTGTCAGCGATATTCGGCAGAACCATGTTTTCCATGAACCTTTTGATAAATGTGGATTTTCCAGTTCTTACAGGACCCACAACTCCGATATAAATATCGCCGCCCGTTCTTGCGGAGATATCGCTGTAAATGCTTGAATTTGTCATTTTTATGTTCCTCCGAATTCTTATATTTGCTTGGTAAAGATTATGCGGAAACGGGACAATGTATGACAAGTTAAAAAATTAAACCGGAATTCATCCGCTTTTGCGAAAAAATTCCGGTTAAAAATGTTTATTTTCAGATTGAAAATTCGGCAGCTTTTGCCGTTGCAAGCTTGTCGCAGCGTTTGTTTTCGGGATGACCTGCATGACCCTTGACCCAGATGATTCTGTACTCATGCTTTCTGATTTCTGTGAGAAGAGTCTGCCATAAATCGGGATTGAGTACGGGCTTTTTATCAGCCTTTTTCCAACCGTTTTTTACCCAGCCCCATATCCAGCCCTGAAGGAAAGCATCGGCAACATATTTTGAATCGGTATATATTGTAACATCACATTTTTCTTTAAGCTTTTTCAGCCCTTCAATAACAGCTGTTAATTCCATGCGGTTGTTTGTTGTTTCTTTTTCGCCGCCGCTTAATTCAAGCTCATGTGTACCGTAACGCAGTATTGCGCCCCACCCTCCTGCGCCCGGATTTCCCGAGCATGCGCCGTCGGTGAATAAATCAACTTTTTTAAGTTCAGCCATAAAATAGTCTCCGAAAATATTTTTTAATATCATATCATTTTAAATTTGAAAATACAAGTGAAATATTGGGTTATTTTTGCTTTTATCAGTCAATAATAAAGCCGAAAGGACTGATGATTATGAAAGCAGTTATTATGGCAGGCGGAGAGGGCAGCCGCTTGAGACCGTTGACATGTACCGTTCCGAAACCGATGACAAGACTTCTCGGCAAGCCGATAATTGAATATATTTTTGAAGCTCTGATTGCAGGCGGAGTTACGCATTCGTGCGTAACTCTCGGATATCTTCCGCATATTATCGAGAATGAATATATCAATAAATATAAGAACATGACGCTTGACTTTTTCAGAGAGGATGAACCTCTCGGCACTGCAGGCAGTGTCCGTGCCGCCGCAAAAGATTTCGATGAGCCTTTTATAGTTGTCAGCGGAGATGCCGTATGCAATTTTGATTTTGCAAAAATAATGGAGTATCATAAGGCAAGCGGTGCGAAAATAACCATCGTTGCAACAGGAAAAAAAGATCCCCGTGAATACGGTATTGTGAAAGTAGGCAAAGAAAACCGTGTTCACGGCTTTGTTGAAAAACCGTCATGGTCGCAAGCCGTCAGTAACCTTGCAAACACGGGCGTATATATTGTTAATCCCGAATGTCTCGAGCTCATTCCCCGTGGAAAAAGCTATGATTTTGCCCGTAATCTTTTTCCGCTGATGCTTGAAAGAGATATGCCGATTTACTGTTATCATACCGATGATTATTGGTGCGATGTAGGCAATATCGGCGCATATATGGAATGCCAAAGAGATATTTTTGACGGAAGAATGAAAAGCTATGCACCAAGGAATGAGAACGGAATTTTTTCTTCGTCTGATCTTCCGAAGGGAGACTATAAGATTTTTCCGCCCGTGTATATCGGAGAAAATGTAGAAATTTCTGAGGGCGCAATCATTGGTCCGTATTCGGTTGTTGACGATAACGCTTTTATCGGCAAAGGCGTAAAAATCAGATATTCAACCGTTCTTGAAAATGCATGGCTTGCAAATGGTTCGGCTGTAACGGGAGCCCTTGTTTGCTCGGGTGCGGCGCTTAAAAACGGGGCATCCATGTTCGAAAACAGCGTTGCAGGTTCAGGTTCGGTTATCGGCGAAAATGCATGTGTGAAAAAGAATGTTCTTGTCTGGCCCGGTAAGGTCATCGGCAGTGAGTCAAGCGTATCGGATAATGTTAAATACGGCTGTACCAGGTCTGATTTTTTTAATGAAAGCGGAGTAAGCGATGAATCGGGAACAAGGCTGAATGCCGAAACCTGCGTAAGACTTGGAGCTGCTGTGGGATCAACCAAAAACGGTAAGAAGTGCGGAATTTCAACCGACGGTTCAAAAACGGCAGAAGCTTTGAAATATGCTGTTGTTTCAGGTATTCTCGGCGCCGGAGGAAGTGTATGGGATTTTGGCAGCGGTTTCGAGTCTCAGCTGAATTTTCTTGTAAGCATTTGTAATCTCGGAGCAGGGCTTTTTATATACGGAAAAGACAAAAAAGAAATCAGAATCTGCGGTGAGGGCGGACTTTCAATTCCGAGATTCTTTGAACGCAATATTGAATCGTTCATGAACAGGGGAGAGTATCATGAAACCGACGAGGACGGAATGAATGAAAAAAACGATGTTGATGCTGTAGGATTGATTTACAAACAGGAGCTTATGAAACAGGCTCCCTACGGTCTCAGAGGAGTGAACGCAACAGTCAGAAGCGATAATGCCGCTGTTGAAAGTGTCATCCGTTCTTCTTTGTTAAAGCTTGGCTGTTCTGAATCTGAAACATTGATTTTTAATATCAATAATTCGGGAACAGAGGTCTGTGCCAAACTTAACGGAAAAGAAATTGAATATGAAAAGCTTCTTGCCGTTTGTTGTCTTAATGAAATGAAAAACGGAAGAGATATTTCCGTGCCTTATGATGCACCCGGCTTTCTTGATGCTCTTGCGGCAGATTACGGAAAAAGAGTATACCGTTATCTTTCAACGCCTGCGGATGACTCTGATTCCCTTGCACGACGACTTGCCGCAAAACAGTTTTTTGTCAGAGACAGTCTTTTTCTGACGGTTAAGGTTCTTTCGGTTATGAAAGAAAGAGAGTGCGGTCTTGAAGATTTGCTTGCGGAGCTTCCCGAAAAATATATCATCAGAAAAACGGTCTCCATCGGATTTTCTCCCGCAGATCTTGCAGGGCTTGTCGGTGAAGAAAATATAAATTTGTCAAATAATTTTGAAGGCATAAAGCTTGTCAGAAAAAACGGTAAACTGCTTATTGTTCCTGAAAGAAACGGAGAAAGGGTCAGAATTCTTGCAGAAGCAGATTCGATGGAAGCGGCAAATGAGCTTTGCGCAGGCATAGAAGAAATGTTAATTAAGTATAAATAAAATATATTTACTTGACATTATTATTAAATAAATATATTATATAAAGTGGTCGGTTATATCCTGACCGCTTACATAGATTTAATCAGTAAATGTTACTTTGAACAGGAGAATATATGTCTAAAAAAAATACAAACAATAAAGAGAAAAAAACAAATAATCAACAGAATGAAAACACCACTCAGAAAAAGAATTCATCCAGATCTTTTCAGTCCAAAAAGAGCGGCAGAGCTTCGTTCAAATCAAGAAACGGTTCTGCAAAAAAATACAGAAAACCCGTTAATGAAACACCTGTTCGTATCGCTTTTCTCGGCGGTCTGAACGAGGTTGGCAAAAACATGACTCTGTATGAATATAAAGATGAAATGTTTCTTGTTGACTGCGGTCTTGCTTTTCCCGATCCCGAAATGCTTGGCGTTGACCTTGTTATTCCCGATTTTTCATATGTTGAAAAGAATGCGGACAAAATCAAAGGTATTGTTATTACCCACGGTCATGAGGATCACATAGGCGGTCTTGCTTATCTTCTTAAAACCGTTAATATTCCCGTCTACGGTACAAAGCTTACCATCGGTCTCATTCAGGGCAAGCTTAAAGAACACGGAATTCTCGGCAGTGCAAAGCTCAACGAGGTTGCCCCCGGAGATGTTGTTAAATTCGGTGAATTCAGCGTTGAAATGATTCATGTTAACCATTCAATTCCCGATGCTATCGCTCTCGCAATCAAATGTGAAGCAGGAACAATTATTCAGACGGGTGACTTCAAGGTTGACAGCACACCCATTGACGGCGGAATGATTGACCTTTCAAGATTCGCACAGCTTGGTGACGAAGGCGTTCTTGCTCTTCTTTCCGACTCAACCAATGCTGAAAGACCCGGCTATACCGAAAGCGAACGCAAGGTCGGCGAATCGTTTGAGGTTCTTTTCAGAAAAGCAGGCAAAAGCAGAATTATAGTTGCAACCTTTGCTTCAAATATTCACAGAGTTCAGCAGATTATCAATGTTGCAAGCTCTCTCGGCAGAAAGGTTGCCATTATGGGCAGAAGCCTTGAGAATGTTGTTAATATCAGCGCACAGCTCGGTTATCTGAATATTCCTGAAAATGTTCTTATCAATGCTGACCTCATCAATAAATATCCTGCTGACAGCCTTGTTATTATAACAACAGGCAGTCAGGGCGAGCCGATGTCAGCTCTTTCAAGAATGGCATTTTCCGACCACAGAAAGGTTGAAATCTGTCCCAACGATTATGTTATTATTTCTGCAACACCTATTCCAGGTAATGAAAAAACCGTCGGTAAGGTTGTCAATGAGCTTCTCAAGCTCGGTGCGGAAGTTATCTACGAGAAAATGTACGACGTCCATGTTTCGGGTCATGCTTGTCAGGAAGAGCTGAAGCTTATTATGGGTCTTGTCAAGCCGCAGTATTTTATTCCCGTTCATGGCGAACAGAAGCACCTGAGAAAGCATGCGATGCTTGCTGAGGGCATGGGCATTCCGAAGGATAATATTTTTATTGCCGATAACGGCTATGTCGCTGAAATGACAAGCAAAGCCATCAAGAGCGGAACACCCGTTCCCGCGGGCAAGATATTTGTTGACGGCTACGGCGTCGGCGATGTCGGAAGCGTTGTTCTCAGAGACAGAAAGCATCTCGGTCAGGACGGTATAATTGTTGTTACAGCTTCGCTTGATTATGAAACAGGTCAGCTTATTGCAGGTCCCGAGGTTGTTTCAAGAGGCTTTGTCTATGTCAAGGAGGCTGAGGAGCTAATTGAAAAGGCTCGCAAGATCGCTGAAAAATCCCTTGAAAACTGTTATTACAGCAATATAAGCGATATTAACGCAATTAAAGGTAAGCTCAGAGATGCTGTTTCCCATTTTGTATATGAGCAGACCAAGCGCAGTCCGATGATTCTTCCTATTATTATGGAGGTTTAAATGAAGCTTAAAGGTTTTTGGTATGACAAGCTGCTTATTTGTCTTTTTGCATTATTTGCTGTTGCTTTTATCGGTATAACGGCTTTTGTTGAACCGAGAATTGCTCTGGTTGAGTTTGTTGCGGCTTTAATCATTTTTGCTGTTACTGTATACAGAATTCTTTCTGCCAAACACCGCTACAAAAAGTTTATGGAATCCGTTTCTGAAAAGCTTGATTTTTCTCAGGCGGATGTGCTTTCATCATATCCGTTTCCCGTTGCGGTCTGCAATCCGCAGGGATACATAAGCTGGTGCAGTAATTATTTCATTAATGAAATCGCTGACGGCGAGCTTGTTTCCACGACGCAGATTTCGGATTACACGAACGGAGTTGCACTTGATGTTATAATTGCCGAATCTGAAATTCAGGTTCAGATAAAGGACCGTTTTTATACTGTTTTTACAAAGACTTTCGACCATAACGGAGAATTATACTGTATTCTTTTTTATATGAACAGTACTAGACTGCGTAAAATCGAAATCGAATATGCGAAGTCGCGTCCTTATGCGATTGTGATTGAACTTGACAATATTGATATTTCCCGTTCTGAATTCAGAGACAGCGAAAGAGCGGAAATCAGAAGCCGCATTGAGGCAGAGCTTGATAAATGGGCAGAGTCCTACGACAGTGTGGTTAAAAGAGCAGGTAATCAAAGATATCTTATTTTTACGGAAAAATGTAATTTCCAAAAAATGGTTAACAGTAAGTTTTCCATTCTTGAGACCATACGGAATTTTAAATATAAGGATAAAGAAATCGGCGCAACTCTTTCTGTCGGTGTTTCGAACGGAAAGAATATGAGAGAATGTGAAAAAGAGGCGCGCAAGTCTCTTGAGATGGCTCTCGGCAGGGGCGGCGATCAGGTTGCAATAAGAAAAAAAGACGGATATGAATTTATAGGCGGAGTTTCAAAAAGCGCCGAAAAAAGAACCAAAGTCAAAAGCAGGGTAGCGGGTTCGGCTCTTTCGGAAGAGATAAAGAACAGCAGCAATGTTCTTGTTATGGGTCATGCTTATACAGATCTTGATGCTCTCGGCGCCGCTGTCGGAATTGCATATGCTGCAATGGCTTTGAATACACCTGTTCATATTGTTACCGACAGAAAAAAGACACTTGCGCTTCCTCTTGTTGAAAAGCTCGAATCGGAAGGCCTCGGGAATCTTTTTATCGGCGAAGAAACAGCGCTTGAGCTTGTTACGGATAAAACTCTTGTAGTTGTTGTGGATACACATATTCTTTCATTTTTTGAGTTCCCGTCTGTATTTGAAAAGGCGGAGAAAAGAGTTATCATAGATCATCATCGCCGTTCGGTGACGGAAATAAAGGATGTTTGTCTTTTTCATCATGATCCCGTAGCTTCCTCGGCAAGTGAAATGGTAACAGAGATGCTTCAGTATATGGGAGATGAAATCAAAGTTACAAAAACCGTTGCGGAAGCACTTCTTGCTGGTATAATGCTTGATACAAAGAATTTTGTTATCCGTGCAGGTGTCAGAACCTTTGAAGCGGCTGCTTACTTAAAGGATAAGGATGCCGACACCGTTGCTGTCAAAAAGCTTTTTTCAAATTCAATTGAAGTCAACAGACTCCGCAATAAAGTTATATATAATGCTGAAACTTATAAATCCTGTGCTGTTTCGGTCGCGGATTTTGTTTCGCCCGATATCAGGATTGTTACCTCGCAGGCAGCAGATGAGCTTCTCAATGTTGCTGATATCAAAGCATCTTTTGTGATATTTGAAAGCGGCGGCGGTGTCAGTATTTCAGCAAGAAGCCTCGGCGAAATCAATGTTCAGATTATTATGGAATCGCTTGGCGGCGGAGGTCATCAGACTATGGCTGCATGTCAGCTTAAGGGATATGATATCCCTGCGGCTCAGAGTGCGCTTTATGCCGCGATAGATGATTTCTTTGTAAAAAACTCATAAGGAGATATAAATATGAAAGTTGTTTTAATTCAGGATGTTAAAGGCCTCGGAAAGAAAGGCGAGCTTGTCAGCACATCTGACGGTTACGCAAGAAATTTTCTTTTCCCCAGAAAGCTTGCTATGGAAGCAAATTCTCAGGCAATGAGTGAGCTCAAAAACAGAGAAGCTTCCGAAAAGCACCGTATTGATACCGAGATTGCAGCCGCAAAAGCAAGTGCAGCTAAAATTGAGGGCAAAACAGTTAAGCTTTCTGCAAAAGCAGGCGCAAACGGCAAGCTTTTCGGTTCAGTAACCTCAAAGGATGTTGCTGAAGCAATTTCAAAGGAATACGGTCTCAGTCTTGATAAACGCAAGGTTGTTGTTGAAGATATCAAAGCTTTCGGAACTTATCCCGTAGAAGTTAAGCTCTATAACGGAATAAGCGCTTCGATGTATGTCAGAGTCGGCGAATAATAAAATCCGAACGGAGAATTAACATGGCAGAAAACAGCATTCTTTCCCTCGAAAATATAAATATGCCTTTCAGCCTTGAAGCGGAGCAGGCGGTGCTCGGAAGCATTCTTGTTGATTCATCATGTCTTTCGCAGGCTGCCGTTTACATAAATCCTGAATCCTTCTATCTTCCTCAGCATCAGTCTATTTTTGCAGCTATGCTTCTTGCAGACAGCACAGGCTCAAAAATTGACCCTCTGATTATTCTTGAACAGCTTGTTCAGCAGGGTGTTTACGATAATGCGGCAGGTAAAAATTATCTTTTTGAGCTTGCTCAGATGGTGCCTTCAACCGCTAACATCGAAATGTATGCAAAGATAGTCAGAGAAAAGTTTTATATGCGTACACTTATCAATATTTCATCCGAAACAATTGATATGGCTGTTGCGCAGGAGGAAACGGCGGATACACTGCTCGATAATGCTGAGCAGAAAATTTATAATATCCGTCAGGGTAAAACTTCAAATGCTCCTTCAAAGCTTCGTGATATCATCGTTAACGATGTTTATGACCGTTTGCAGAAGCTTACGGGTGAGGATAAAGATTTATATAAAGGCTTCACAACGGGCTTTGCCGACCTTGATAAGGTTCTGACGGGTCTTAACCGTTCCGACCTTATTCTCATCGGTGCCCGTCCTGCGATGGGTAAAACGAGCTTTGCTCTCAACCTTGCGCGAAATGTTGCGGCTGTCGGAAAAAGAAAGGTTCTTTTCTTCTCTCTTGAAATGACCAAGGAACAGCTCGCAATGCGTGTTCTCGGCACAGAAGCGAGAGTTTCCAGCATGAAAATGAGAAACGGTCAGATTTCGAGTGACGAATGGGTGAAGCTTGGCAATGCTACGAGTGCACTCAATGACTGTGAGCTTTATTTTGACGATACCTCAACAATAACCGTTCCCGAAATGAAGGCTAAAATCAGACGCCTTGGCGGTGTTGAATGCGTTATAATCGACTATCTCGGTCTTATCAAAGGCAGCACAAGATCTGAAAACCGTGTTCAGGAAGTCAGTGAAATAACAAGAGGTCTCAAAATGATGGCAAAAGACCTTAATATTCCCATTGTCTGCTGCGCACAGCTTTCGAGAGGTACCGAAGGCAGAGGAAAATCGCATAAGCCTCAGCTTGCCGACCTTCGTGAATCTGGTTCAATTGAGCAGGACGCAGATATCGTTATGATGCTTTACAGACCTGATTATTATAAAGGCGAAAAAGAAGATGAGGATGTTTCGGAGCAGCAGGCAAATGTAAATACCGTTGAAGTTATTGTTGCTAAGAACAGACACGGCGAAACCGGTACGGTTGAATTTGCATGGGACGGCGAGCATACGCTCTTCCTTGCTCTTGAAAAAAACTATGATGATTGATAAAGTTATCTCAACGGTAAAAAAATACAACATGATTTCGCCCGGTTCCGAGGTGGTTGTTGCCGTTTCGGGCGGCAGCGACTCCATGGCGCTGCTTCATATTCTGAACAGTATCAGAAATGATTTCGGATTTGAACTTAAGGCGGCTCATGTTAATCACGGAATAAGAGGAGCTGCAGCCGATAACGATGAAAAGTTTGTCGAGTCCTATTGCAGGGATAATAATATTCCGCTTGAGGTTCTTAAAGCTGATGTTATTGCAGAAGCAAAAAAACTCGGTGTGGGTCTTGAAGAGGCAGGGCGAAAGATTCGTTATGAATTCTTTTCCCGTTTCGGTACAAACACACTGATTGCAACTGCTCATAATCTGACAGACCGAACGGAAACATTTATTTTTAATTTTGCCAGAGGAAGCGCTCTTCGCGGTCTCGGCTCAATTCCTCCTGTCAGAGATAATTTCATAAGACCTCTTATTGATTGCTCTAAGGCTGAAATCGAAACATACTGTGCTGAACAAGGTGTTCCTTTTGTTACCGATCAGTCTAATTCCGATGTTAAATATTCGCGGAACCGCATCAGACATAATGTTCTTACCGAACTTCGTAAAATTAATCCGTCGTTTGAAAATTCCGCATTAAGATGTATTGAGTCATTGCGTGAGGATGAAGATTTTCTTTCTTCGCTTGCGGATGATGTTGTCAGTAAATCTTTTTACGAAAATTCTTACGATGCAAAGGTTTTGCTGTCGGCTGCAGTTCCCGTAAGAAAGCGTGCCGCCATTAAAATTGTTGAAAATGTCTGCGGAATTACACCTGAGAATAAAAGCGTTGACGAAATATGCTTTATTCTTGAAAACGGCGGAAGCAGGCAGATTAACGGCGGAATAACGGTCAGAGTCAGAAACGGTATGCTTGAATTTCCGCATAAAGCCGACAGCTCTTTTGAACCGATAGAATTTTCGGAGGGACGCTTTTCTGTCGGTAATGCCGAAGTGGTAACCTCGGTTCTTGATGTTAACGAAATAAATTCTTCACAAATTGTTTCAAATAAAAATACAATATGTATTTTGGATTATGATAAAATTAATGGTAAAGCAGTATTCCGCGGCAGAATGGCAGGGGATAAAATCACGCTGAAAAAGCGTGGCTGTACAAAATCGTTGAAAAAGCTTTTCAATGAGCTTGCCGTTTTGCCTGAAATCCGTGATTCCGTTATTGTTTTTTCGGATGAAAAAGGCGTTTTGTTTGTTGAAGGTATCGGCGTTGATGCCGCTGCTGAAATAAGCAAAGAAACCCGATGGGTTCTTAAAGTTGAAATAAAAAGATTTTCTTGAAAGGATTAAGGATATGCTTAAGGATATTGAAAAAGTTTATTACAGTGAGGAAACACTCCAGAATATTGTTAATGATCTCGGCAGAAAAATAAGCGAGGATTATAAAGACAAGAATCTTATGCTTGTAAGCGTTTTGAAAGGTTCTGTTGTTTTCATGGCAGACCTTATGAGAGCCATAACAATTCCATGTGAGATTGACTTCATGTGCGTTTCAAGCTATCAGAGCGGAACAACCTCATCGGGTGCCGTCAGAATTATCAAAGACCTTGATATCATTCTTGAAGGCAAAGATGTTCTTATTGTTGAAGATATTCTTGATTCGGGAAGAACATTAAGTTATCTCAAATCTGTTCTGTTAACAAGAAATCCGAGAAGCTTTAAAATTTGTACTCTTCTTGATAAACCTGAGAGAAGAGTTGTGCCCGATCTTTTTGCCGATTATTCAGGTGCGGAGGTTCCCGACGAATTTGTTGTCGGCTACGGACTTGATTATGCTGAAAAATACAGAAATCTTCCTTATATCGGCGTTCTTAAAAGAGAAGTATATTCCGACTGAATGGGAAAGATAAAATAAGGAGAGGTTGCAGATTGAATATTAAAAATAACAAACCCGTTAAAGACGGCAAAAAGAAGCTGCTGACGCTTCTGCCGTATATTCTGATTCCTGTAATGATTATCGCGGGAATAACGCTTTATGCAGGAACTCAGAAAAAGGAAAAGCTTGAGTATTATCAGGTTGTATCTCTTTTTGATGAGTATCTGGTAACAGAGTATAACCTTAATCTCAGCAGCGGTGCTCTGACATATAAAGTAAAAGACGATCCGCAGGTTAAATCCTATTCCGTTCCCAATGTAAGTCTTTTCATTGAGGATGTGCATGAGGATATCATGGAATATAACCGCCAGCATAAGGATGCTATGATCAAAGCAACTTATGACAGCGGCTCAAGCGGACAGTGGATATATAACATTCTTCCCACATTGCTGCTTTTACTTGTCATGGGCGGATTTACTTTCGTTATGTTCAAGCGCATGAGCCAGACGATGAATAACGAGAATAACCGTACAATGAGCTTTGGCAAAGCCCGTGTCAAGCAGGCGAAGGATGAAAAAAGAAAAACAACTTTTGCAGATGTAGCAGGAGCTGATGAAGAAAAAGAAGAGCTGACAGAAATTGTTGAGTTCTTAAAGGATACCTCAAAATTCGATGCTCTCGGAGCAAGAATTCCCAAGGGTGTTCTTCTTGTAGGCCCTCCCGGTACAGGTAAAACTCTTCTCGCAAGAGCCGTTGCAGGCGAAGCAAATGCACCTTTCTTCTCAATCTCCGGTTCGGATTTTGTTGAGATGTATGTAGGTGTAGGTGCATCAAGAGTCCGTGACCTTTTTGATCAGGCGAAAAAAAGCGCACCTTCTATTATCTTCATTGATGAAATTGATGCCGTAGGCCGTCACAGAGGCGCAGGTATGGGCGGCGGACATGATGAAAGAGAACAGACTCTTAATCAGCTTCTTGTTGAAATGGACGGTTTCGGTGCCAATGAAGGCGTTATTGTTATCGCTGCAACAAACCGCCCCGATATTCTTGATCCCGCTCTTCTCAGACCCGGCAGATTTGACCGTCAGGTAACAGTTAATTATCCCGATACAAAGGGAAGAGAAGAAATTCTTAAAGTCCATGCAAAGGGCAAGCCTATCGGACCCGATGTTGATCTCAAGAGCATTGCTCATGCAACTGTCGGCTATACAGGTGCTGACCTTGAAAATCTTCTTAACGAAGCCGCTCTTCTTGCTGCAAGAAGAAGCAAGAAGGCAATTACTATGGATGAAATTGATGAAGCTGCATTGAAGGTTGAAATCGGCACTGAAAAGAAATCCAACCGCATGAATGAAAAGGCTAAAAAGCTTACCGCTTATCATGAGGCAGGTCATGCTGTTTCAAGCTATTATCTTGAAAACAAAGATCCCGTTCATCAGATTTCAATTATTCCCAGAGGTCTTGCTGGCGGCTATACTCTTTATAGACCGACAGAGGATAAGACTTATACCACCAAGAACGATATGCTTGATAAGCTTGTAAGCCTTCTCGGCGGCAGAGTTGCTGAAGCGCTTGTTCTCGGCGATATTTCAACGGGTGCATCAAATGATATTCAGCGTGCAACCGAGATTGCCAGAAACATGATAATGAAATACGGCATGAGCGATAAGCTCGGTCCTATTGCATTTACAAGCGAAGATAATGAAGTTTTCCTCGGAAAGAATTATTCTCAGGTGCGCAATTATTCTGAAAGTGTTGCATCTGAAATAGATGCCGAAGTTGAAAACATTATTACCAATGCTTATAAGAGAACCGAAGCTATTCTCACCGAGCATATGGATAAGCTTCATCTTATTGCTAAAGAGCTCTTCCTTAATGAAAAGATGAGCGGTGAGGATTTCGTGAAGTTTATGGAAGGAATTTCAGAGGATACTGCTGAAGAAACCGTTTCCGAATCATAATTATATAATGTAATAAATAAACCACCGTTGTGAACATCGGTGGTTTTGTTGTTATAAAAAGGGGATGTGCCGAAAGACACATCCCGATATTTTTAAAGATTTGAAAGAGTTTCCATAACATAGTTGCCGAATTCTTCGCATGTTGCGCCGTCGGCTCTGCCTGTAATGTGGAGCTTCTTTTCTTCATACATGCAGATGTCGAGAGCTCTTTCAAGCTTGTCTGCCTCTGCCTGCTTGCCGATATGTGAAAGAAGCATTACTGCAGCTCTGAGCATTGAGCAGGGATCTGCATACTGACCTCTGCCTTCACGCATCATTCTGGGAGCTGAGCCATGGATAGCTTCAAACATAGCATATTTCTTGCCAATGTTAGCGCTGCCTGCGGTGCCTACGCCGCCCTGGAATTCAGCGGCTTCGTCTGTAATGATGTCGCCGTAAAGATTGGGAAGAACAAAAACCTTGAAGTCTGTTCTTCTTTTCTTGTCAATAAGCTTCGCTGTTGTGATGTCGATATACCATTCATCGGTTGTGATTTCGGGATATTCCTTGCCGACCTCTTTGCAGAGATTAAGGAACTTGCCGTCAGTTGTTTTGATAACATTAGCCTTCTGAATGATTGAAACTCTGTTTTTGCCGTTTCTTCTTGCATAGTCATAAGCAAGTTTTGCAATTCTCTGGGTACCTTCTGTTGTTGTAACAACAAAGTCCATTGCAAGGTCATCTGTGACATTGATGCCCTTTGAACCGACAGCATATGCACCCTCTGTATTTTCTCTGAAGAATGTCCAGTCAATGCCTTCTTCGGGAACCTTAACGGGACGGAGGTTGCAGAAAAGGTCAAGAGCCTTTCTCATTGCAACATTGGCGCTTTCGATGTTGGGCCAGGGATCGCCTGCCTGAGGAGTTGTTGTGGGGCCCTTAAGGATAACGGGGCATTTTTTGAGCTCTTCAAGAACATCGTCGGGAATTGCCTTGTTAACGGCAACTCTGTTTTCGATTGTGAGACCGTCGATTGTTCTGAACTCAATTTTGCCTGCATCAACATCATTTTTAAGAAGGAAAGCAAGAACTCTTGCTGCTTCATTTGTAATGATGGGGCCGATACCGTCGCCGCCGCAAACACCGATTGTAAGCTTGTCGAGGTTTGCAAAATCAACAAAATCGCCCTGCTGTTTTATAGCTTCACTTCTTGCATCCTGTTCTCTGATAAGAGCTTCAAATTTTGCAAGAGCTTCCTGAATCTGAATTTCGGTCATGTCTATATCTCCTTATTTAGCAGAAATCTTTGTATAGTTGAGAAGTCCGCCTGCAAGAATCATAGCGGTCTGTCTCTCTGAATAATCGTAGCAAAGCTCATATTCTTCATTCTTTGTGAAATTCTTGAGAATAACTTTTGAGCCGTTTTCAATGCTAGCTCTGATTCCTTCAAGTGCAAGTGAATCATCTGTGTCAATCTTGTCGTAGTCATCAGCGTTTGCGAATGTGAAAGGCATTATACCTGCGTTGATGAGGTTTGCGCAGTGAATTCGTGCAAACGATTTTGCAATAACGGCCTTGATGCCAAGGTAAAGAGGAACAAGAGCAGCGTGTTCTCTTGATGAACCCTGACCGTAGTTTGCGCCGCCGATAATAAAGCCTTGGCCTGCAGCTTTGCAGCGTTCGGCAAATTTTTCATCGCACTGCTTGAAGCAGAAGTTTGAGAGATAGGGGATATTTGAGCGATAGGGGAGAATTTTTGCACCTGCGGGCATGATATGGTCAGTTGTGATATTGTCGCCAACTTTAAGTATTGCAGGAGCTTCAATGCTTTCGGGAAGTTCAACGCTTGAGGGGAAGGGCTTGATGTTGGGACCGTATTTTATTTCAACGCCGTCCATCTCGTCAACCGTTGCAGGCTTTTCGATGAGATTATCGTTGATAATGAATCTTTCGGGAAGATTGATTTCGGGCATTTCGCCGAGAGCTCTGGGATCGGTGAGAACACCGGTTATTGCAGAAGCAGCCGCAACCTCGGGGCTGACAAGATAGATTCCTGCATCCGCTGTACCTGAACGGCCTTCAAAGTTTCTGTTGAATGTTCTGAGAGAAACACCCTGAGACTGGGGAGACTGTCCCATGCCGATGCAGGGACCGCAAGCACATTCAAGAAGTCTTGCACCAGCTCCAAGAATATCGGAAAGCGCTCCGTTGAGTGAAAGCATATTAAGAACCTGCATTGAACCGGGTGAAATGGTAAGGCTTACATTGGGAGCGATTTTCTTACCCTTGAGTATAGCCGCAACCTTAAGAAGGTCAAGAAGAGATGAGTTTGTGCAGGAGCCGATGCATACCTGACTGATTTCGATTTCTCCGATTTCCTTAACTTTTTTAACATTATCGGGCATATGAGGCATAGCTGCCATGGGTTCAAGTGAAGAAAGGTCAATGTCGATGATTTCATCGTATACAGCATCCTCGTCGCTCTTAAGCTCTGTCCAGTCTTCCTCTCTGCCCTGAGCCTTGAGGAATTCCTTTGTAATTTCGTCCGAGGGGAAAACGGATGTTGTTGCGCCGAGTTCAGCGCCCATGTTTGTGATGGTTGCTCTCTCGGGAACCGAAAGGGTCTTAACGCCTTCGCCGCCGTATTCAATGATTTTGCCTACGCCGCCCTTAACGCTCATAATGCGGAGAACTTCAAGAATAATATCTTTTGCACTTACCCAGGGAGAAAGCTTGCCCGAAAGGCGGACAAGTGTCATTTTGGGCATTGTTGTATAATATGTTCCTCCGCCCATTGCAACTGCTACATCAAGACCGCCTGCACCGATTGCAAGCATGCCGATGCCGCCGCCTGTGGGAGTATGGCTGTCTGAACCGATAAGAGTTTTGCCGGGCTTGCCGAAGCGTTCAAGATGAAGCTGGTGGCAGATACCGTTACCGGGCTTTGAATAGAGAAGACCTCTCTTTTTTGCAACGCTCTGAATGAATCTGTGGTCATCAGCGTTTTCAAATCCTGTCTGAAGTGTGTTATGGTCAATATAAGCAACTGAAAGCTCTGTGCGGACTCTTTCAACGCCCATTGCTTCAAATTCAAGATATGCCATTGTACCCGTAGCATCCTGAGTAAGAGTCTGGTCAATCTTGAGACCGACCTCAGTTCCGGGGATCATCTCGCCGCTGACAAGATGGCTCTTTATGAGCTTTTGTCCGATTGTGTAACCCATGCCGTTACCTCCGTGTCTTTAAAATATACCTTAAAATTGTATTGCAACCGACTTGTTTTGTCAAGTATTAAATACATTATAAAGCGATTCTTACAGTGTTTTTTTCGATTAATTCAACGGGATGATAGGAAAGCTTAGACTTTCTTAATCCTTCATCTCCGCAGTCTTCTTCGCGGTTTACAAATTTAACCTCATTCGACGATGCGAATTCCCTGAGAAAGCTGTTTGTCAGCATCTGATATGCACCGTGGAATGATACATCCGCTTTTTCTATATGAACAAAAAGAGTGTCGTTGATTATTTCTCCGAAAGAATAGCCGACAATTTTTTCTTTGATTTTAAGAAATCCGCCGAGCATATTATATTTTTTATGATTTTTCAGCACATCAATGCAGATTTCAAGCTCCTGCATGGCGCTTTCATCTTTCTCAGAGTTAAAAGAAAAGCTTTTTGTGAATTCAACCAGTCCGTCAATATCGTTATCGGTAATAATGTTGAACGAGTATTCGGGATAAAGCTTTTTAAACTTGTTGATATGATTGCGCTGTGTGCCGTATTTTCTGCCTGCAAGAAGAAGCATCGGTTCTTTTTCGTAAAGATAGTCAAACCAATCCCTGTCTGCGGAAAAAATGCATTCGGGATATTTTTCAATAATAATCGGAAGCTCATTTTTATTGACATTACAAACAGTCATGGGAATCGAGTTATCCCTGCAATGCTTTTCGAGCATGTCGAGCATTCCGCAAATGTTTTTACCGATAGGGAAGGTGAAGCATGTTCCGTCGGTAAAGTTTGATGAAAAAATAATGGTGCCGTCATATATGCAATAGCTGTTTTCGTAATAGTCGCGCCACATCACCGTTGCGGCGGTTGAACGGTCGCATTGCCTTGACGGATATGCCTGATAAAATGCATTGATAATATCGTAATCTTCAAATGAAACTTTTTTAAACTCCATTTTTATACCTCTTTCCGAGTTGCAATTATACCATCTCTTGTATTAAAAGTAAATAATCAACGCTTTATTTTGGATAAAGTGTCAAATTTTTGTTGCATATCTCAAAATGTTCTGTTATAGTTATATCATAATTTTAAACAGGAGAAAAAATATGCATATGCCTTATAAACTTAAAGACCACCCTTGCAGATTCTGCAAGATGTTTGCACTTGACGATGCATCGGTTCCGAAAGCGCTTTTCGAGGCAGAGCCCGTAAAGCCTGACCTTTCGGATTTCCCTTATCCTCTGCCTTCAAAAAAGGCGGATTATTCCTGCTTTGCCAAAACTAACGGTATTGAATGGTATGGCGCTTCAAACGGACTTACCCGTTATGATGCAACAGCAGAAAGAACAGAAGATAGAGTCATGTATTTCAGTGCGCCGAGAGATTTGCTTGATAACTGTATCAAGGCTCTTTTGCCTGACGGTGAAAATCTTTGGGTTCTTACCGAAAGCGGCGTAACTTATATTGAAATGAAAGTTATCAGTGCTGAAGAAAAAGCTGATATTCTTCGCGCCGAAAGCGAAAAATATGTTGACAGAAGAGGCATGAAAAGTCAGAAATATCTCCGCGAAGGACGCAATCTTGACAGTATTCTTCCTTACGGTCATTCTGATAATGACGGATGCTTTACTGCGGCATATGCAATAGGTGAAATTTACAGATATGCCGTCTATAAGAAAGAGAAAGGCATTGATCATCCCGATACCGTTACTGCAAAAAAATATGCAACAAGAGCAACCGAAGCAACGCTTCTTCTCATGCATATTTCCGGCAGAGGAGACGGCTTTGTTGCAAGAACATATCTTTGCCCTGATGAGCCTGTTCCTGATGACGGTATTTTCTTTAAAAAGCAGGGCGATAAGGCGATTTGTCTTGAAACAACCTGCTCCAAGGAATGGGACTGCGTAGGTCAGGAAATCTATTGCGGTGCAGAGATTCCCGAAAGACTTTCAAAGCTTTATACTGACCTCGGTTATACTCATGACGGTATTGTTTATAAAGCCGACACAAGCAGCGATGAAATAACAACACATTTCCTTTTCTTTAAAATTGCATATGACCTTCTTTGCTGCGACGATCCCGAGCTTGGTGAAATTATTGTTTCAACCTGCAAAGGTCTTATGAATCATATTATTGACAACGGATACATTCTCCGTGATTTTACAGGTAAATCAACCTCATGGGCAAAGTGGAATGAAGAATACTTCAATTCCGAATTCGGATATGTCGATGCATGCCTTAATTCCTCTCAGGTTCTGATGTATCATCTTGTAACGATGGATATAACGGGCGAACAGGGCAAGTGGCGTGAAAGCTATGATTATCTTGTCAACGAAAAGGGATATGCCGATTACGGACGAAAACATTTTGACAGACTTTATCAGGCTTCAATTTCAGGCGAATTTGACTTCCCCGAAGATATTATGTACGGCGATCATATGCTTGCTGTCTGCACCTATTTCGGTCTTTGCATGCTTGAGAAGGATGAAGCACTTCTTGAAAAATACCGTAATGCGTTCAGAAGCTGGAGAACCTCTCTCGCAAGAGAACATAATCCCGGTTATGATATTCCCTATATGGTTTCATGCCCCGATAATGATGTTGATATCGAAGCTCTTGCAACATGGTTTTACAGAACAAATGTAAGCCGTCTTGCCGCGGGTGTTTCTCTCGTTGGCAGACACGATATTCCCGTAAAGAAGCTTCTTGCAGGCAATGAAGAAATTTCCGTTCTGCTTCCTCCCGATGAAAGATTTATTTCGAAATATGACCGCGATCCTCTTTATCTTAAGAATGAGGATTCGGGCGGTGTAATGTGCGTTGAGAGCGCATATGTTTATGGCTTTGCGTATTGGATGGGCAGATATTACGGATTCTTTGAATGAGGTGTAAATCATGAGAAATAAGATACATGTTGTTGGCAACGCACATCTTGATCCGATATGGCTCTGGAGATGGCAGGAAGGCTGCGGAGAAGTTCTTCAGACCTTCCGCTCTGCTGTTGACCGCATTAAAGAATATAAGGGATTTATTTTCACTTGTTCTTCCGCTTCATATTATAAATGGGTTGAAGAAATTGATCCCGAGCTTTTTGAAGAAATAAGAAAGCTTGTAAAAAAAGGTAAATGGGTACCTGTTAACGGTTGGTGGGTTCAGCCCGACTGCAATATGCCCGATGCCGAAAGCTTTGCAAGGCAGGCTCTTTACAGTCAGCTTTATTATTACGAAAAATTCGGTTCTGTATGCAAAACAGGATATAATGTTGATTCTTTCGGACATAACGCAATGCTTCCGCAGCTTCTCAATCAGGGCGGAATGAAATGCTATGTCATGATGCGTCCCGGTACACATGAAAATTCTGAAATTCCAGAGAATCTTTTCTGGTGGGACAGCGCTGACGGCTCACGCGTTCTCACTTACAGAATTCCTTACAGCTACGGTATAAGCGGCAAACATGATACTGACAGAGAGCTTCCTCTTCTCAGAGAACGTGCTGAAAATTCGGGCCACGGAATGATGCTGTTCATGGGTGTGGGCAATCACGGCGGCGGACCTACAAAAGGCGATCTTGATTATCTTAATGAGCTTATGGATGAAGGATATGAGGAGCTTGAATATTCTTCTCCCGATGATTATTTTTCAGAGGTTTGTGCTGGTCAGCTTGATATTCCTTCATGGAACGATGAGCTTCAGCATCATGCCAGCGGATGCTATTCGGCAACCTCAATGGTAAAACAGCTTAACAGAAAAGCTGAAAACTGGCTTGCAAGCGCTGAAAAATGGAATACGGTTGCCGCATCCGTTTCAAATCTTCCCGCTGCAACAAAAGCCTTCGGCGATGCATGGAAAGAGGTTTGCTTCAATCAGTTCCATGATATTCTCTGCGGCTGTTCGATTATGGAAGCCTATGATGATGTAAGAGACTCCATGGGATATGCAATGACGGTTGCCGCAAAGGAAGAAAACAAAGCTCTTCTTAAAATAGCAGGCTTTGTTGATACATGGCTTGACGGCGTTTCCGACTCTGTTTCATGCAACGAACGCCACCATTGCCGTAACCTTAAATTCCCCAGACCCGTCATTGTATATAATCCTCTTTCATTTGAGGTTGAACAGCCTGTAAGAACTTATCATCCGTCTGCAAGAGTTACAGATTGCGACGGAAATGATGTTCTTTTCCAAAATGTCCGTTCATCACGTTCGAACGATTCTCATCTTGATACCGAATTCATTGCAAAGGTTCCCGCGTTCGGTTATGCAACATTCTGGCTTTGGCATGCCGATTCTGAAATTGAAGAATATAAGAAACCCGAAACAGCTCTTAAGTGTGAAGGCTTTACCGTTGAAAACGAATTCATCAGAGTTTCTTTCAATGAGAAAACAGGCGGTATTTCTTCGATTATCAATAAAGAAGACGGCTCTGAATATCTCGGTTCCGAATCCTGCGTTCCCGTTGTTGTTGATAATTCCGAGCCTGATACATGGGCGCATAATATTTTCAAGTTTGATAAAGTTCTCGGCTCAATGCAGCTTAAATCCATTGAGGTTGTAGAAAACGGCGATGCAAGAATCGTTGTCAGAACAAATCATGTTTATAACGGTTCATATCTTAATCAGGATTTCATTCTTGCAAGCGGAAGCAGAATTCTTCGTGTAAAGTGCAAATCGCTCTGGCAGGAGCCTCTGACAATTCTTAAAATGCCTGTTACTGTTTGCGGAAGCAATCCTGTTTCTTCATATGAGATCCCTGCAGGAATAATTAAAAGACCCTGCAACGGCGAGGAAGAGCCTGCTCTTACATGGGGCGATGTAACTGCTGACGGCAAGGGTATTTCTGTTATCAGCGATTCAAAATACAGCTATGATTGCATCGGAAACACGCTTCGTCTCACACTTATCAGAAATTGTATCTTTGCCGATCATTATTCTGACAGACCTGCTGCCGATTTCAATTATACTGACGAAGGTATGAACAGATTTGAATACGCTGTTTATCCTCACTGCGGTGATGCTGAATGCAGTGATATTCAGCATCAGGCTGCGATGTTCAACAACCGTCTTGTTGCCGTACCTGTCGGATATCATAAAGGGTCAATGCCCTGCAAAAACAGCTTCATCAGCATTGATAAGCAGAACATTTCTCTCATGAGCTTCAAATTCTGTGAAGACGGTTCAGGTGATGCTGTTATCAGACTCCGCGAAACAAACGGCAAACCCGTTAAAGCAGCAGTTATGTGCAAATTAATTGATGCCGGCTTCTATGCCGATTTCAATAAATTTGAAATCAAAACATTCAGAATCAATAAGGAAGGCTATGTCCGCGAGACCAACTTCCTTGAAGGCATTCCCGAATAATATTAAGCTTACGGAGCGGTTTATGCCGCTCCGTTTTGCATTTTTCAGGTTATATTGGATAAAATATTCCTCATATAATGAATAAATAAAGTCGGATGCGAATAACAGTTATTGAAAACCGCATGAATTTGTGGTAAAATTCAATATTACTGAGGTGAATTATAATGATTTCTAACCCGTTGGAAGGATTAAAGCCTGAAAAGGTTTTCAGATTCTTTTCCGAAATTTCGATGATTCCGAGAGGCTCGGGAAATATGAAAAAAATAAGCTCCTACTGCTGCGAATTTGCGCAGGCAAGGGGACTTGATTTTGTGAAAGACGAATGTTGTAATGTCATAATTTATAAAAAGGGTTCAGCGGGCAGAGAGAATGAGGAGCCGGTTATTCTTCAGGGTCATCTTGATATGGTATGTGAGAAAACCGCTGATTCAGAATTTGACTTTGAAAATGATTCTCTCGAACTGATGGTTGACGGAGACTATGTTCTTGCAAACGGAACAACACTTGGCGGTGATGACGGTATTGCCGTTGCATATTGTCTTGCTCTTCTTGATTCATCTGATATCAGCCATCCTCCGCTTGAGGTTGTTTTTACCGTTGATGAAGAAACGGGAATGTGCGGCGCTGAAAAGCTTGATACTTCACTTCTCAAGGGTAAACGGATGATAAATATTGATTCGGAGGAAGAGGGGACTCTCTGGGTAAGCTGCGCAGGCGGAGCGAGATATGATGCTGAAATTTCTTTTGAGCCTGTTCCAGTAAGCGGAACGGTCTGCGAAATAGTTCTTTCGGGGCTTCACGGCGGTCATTCAGGCGCCGAAATTCATAACGGCTACGCTAACGCCAATGTTCTGATGGGCAGAATTCTTAAAGAAATTTCTGGCAGTGTCGGTTTTTCTCTTATATCCGTAAACGGCGGAACAATGGATAATGCAATAACCCGTGAATGCCGCTGTAAGATTGTAATTTCAAGTGACAGCGAAGCTCTTTTCAAGGTTATAAACCGTCTGAGTTCATCTCTTCGAAAGGAATTCAGTGAAACCGATCCCGAATTATCACTCAAGGTTCGTTCCTGCGAAAATGAAAAGCTCTGTTTGAGCAAAAAGGATACGGAAACTGTTGTCAGTATGCTTCGCGAATTCCCGAACGGAGTTATTTCTTGGAGCAAAAAAATTAAAGGTCTTGTTGAAACTTCTCTCAATCTCGGTATTTTAAAGACAAATGAAAATACTGTTTCATTCAATTTTCTTGTCCGAAGCAGTGATAATTATAAAAGAATTTTGTTGACGGATATACTTATTCAGGTTGCTGAAAAATACGGTGCGGATTTTTCTGTTAACAGCGAATATCCCGCATGGGAATTCAGAGAGAATTCTGCGATGCAGGATATTTTTGCAAAAACATTTGAAGATATTTACGGCAGAAAAATGAATGTTACAGCTATTCATGCAGGTCTTGAATGCGGTCTTTTCTGCGGCAAAATCAAAGAACTTGACTGCGTATCATTTGGCCCTGATATTTTAGATATCCATACTCCGCAGGAGAGACTCAGCATCTCGTCCTGCGCAAGAACGTGGGAATATCTTCTTGAGGTTCTGAAAAGACTTTGATTGAAGGAAATATTCTTATATCGCATATTTTTATCAGCCTGCAGATGCTCAGATAAAAGTTTATCAGTTCGCTTGCATAAAGAATAAAAATATATCCTTTGACCGAATATTTCGGAAGCAGATACCAGACCATCAGAACGCACAGTGCAGAGTCAATTATATTGTATCTCATTGATTGAATCTGTTGGTCAAGACCTTTCAGCATGCCGTCGGTGACGGTATCCATATACATTATCGGAACAAGCGGTGCAAGTATTCTTATATACAGCACCGCTTCATTTGATTTGTAAATCAAATCGGAAATAACGGGTGCAAAAAAAGCGAGAACAGCGCCGCATATAACAGAATAAATAAGCGTTCTTCTTAAATTATTTTCTACGCTGCGGCTGATACCTTTTTTATCATTTCTTTCATTTTTTGCCGCAAGCTCGGGAATAAGCAAAGCTGAAAACGATGTAAGAATTGCGCATGGATACAGAAGAATCGGTAGCGCCATTGCATGTATGTTTCCGTATGCCGAGAGCGCTGTTGCGCTGTCGGAACCTGATTTTTCAAAGCCTTTCGGGATAAGGAGATGCTCAACTGTCAGAAGAATGCTTCGTGCGCATGTTCCTGCTGCGTCGGGTATTGCAATACGGAGAAGTCGGTTAAATTTAATTCTGCTTTTATGAGTTTTCTTTGGAATTCTGATTTTTTTAAGAAAATATGACATGCTGAATGAAACTGCTTCGGAAATTGTTATTGATGAAACAATTGCAATACATGCCGATGTAACGGTCATATTTCTGATGCTGTTTAAAATTATAACGGCAGCAACGATTTTTGTTCCCTGTTCCAATAGCTGAATAAAAGAGTATCGGGTTATAAGATTGCTTGAGGTGAAATAACCGCTTAAAGAAGCTGACATAGCAACAAACGGCAGGCTGAATGACAGAATTCTGAGGGAGGATGCAGCTCTTTCGTCGTTAATCCACGAATCTGATATCAGATCCGAAGTGACAAATAAAGCCGCACATACCGTAATGCCGCATATAAGAGCGTATATATCAAACATCCGCATTGATTTGTTGATATCGTATTTGTTGCCTGAGTTAATTTCAACAGTTACACGCATGCTTGCAAGTTTTATTCCCGCGCATGAGAATGTGACGGCAAGATTATAGACCGTCATAATCAGTTGAAACAAGCCGATTCCGGCAGAACCGATTTTTGAGGTGAGATAAGCATTGAAGCTTACGGCAACCGATCTCATCAGCAGATTGGTTGCTGTCATTATCAGAGTGTTTTTTATCAGGTTTGTTTTCAGATTCATTCAATCACCGAGCCTTTTTCGATAAATTTATATTGACAATAAAAGAATAATATGTTAAAATAATTCACAATTTAATATCAAAGGCTGTGAAGGGGAGGGCTTCATATAAAAGCTCTCAGAGAGTCGGCGGCAGGTGAAAGCCGATGAGCGGAGGATGATTGCTGTAGCCCCTGAGCTGATGGGAAGAAAACGCTTTGCGTGAGTAGAACCCTTCCGAGAATGCTGCGTCAGTGCATAGGGCTTGTCTGAGCCCAAAGAGCGGCACAATTTTTGTGCAATTTGAGTGGTACCGCGGGTAATTTATACTCGTCTCATTGATTTATTTAAATCTGTGAGGCGATTTTTTTATTGTCTCACAACTAAAGAAAGGACGGTCATTATGGCAAAAGAACTTGCAACAAAGTATGATCCGAAAAACGTTGAAGACCGCATTTACGATTTTTGGCTCAAAGGAAAGTATTTCCATGCAAAGGTAGAAACTGATAAGAAACCCTATACAATCGTTATTCCTCCTCCGAATATTACGGGACAGCTGCATATGGGACACGCTCTTGACAATACTCTTCAGGATATTCTTATCCGTTGGAGAAGAATGCAGGGTTATGACGCACTCTGGCTTCCCGGAACCGACCATGCTTCCATCGCAACCGAAGCTAAAATTGTTGAAGCAATGAAGGCTGAAGGTATAACAAAGGAAGATCTCGGCAGAGAAGGATTCCTTAAGCGTGCATGGGCATGGAAAGAGCAGTATGGCGGAAGAATCATCGAACAGCTCAAGAAAATGGGCTCTTCCTGCGACTGGGACAGAGAACGCTTTACTCTTGACGAAGGCTGCAGCAAGGCAGTTCTTGAGGTTTTCTGCAGACTTTATGAAAAAGGTCTCATTTACAGAGGCGAAAGAATTATCAACTGGTGTCCTCATTGTCTGACATCAATTTCGGATGCTGAAGTTGAATATGAAGATCAGGCAGGTCATTTCTGGCATCTCCGTTATCCCTTCAAGGACGGAAGCGGATATCTTATGCTTGCAACAACAAGACCTGAAACTCTTCTTGGCGATACAGCTGTTGCCGTTAACCCCAATGATGAAAGATATAAGGATCTTATCGGTAAAACCCTTATTCTTCCCATTGTTCACAGAGAGATTCCCGTTGTTGCCGACGAATATGTTGAAATGGATTTCGGAACAGGTGTTGTTAAGATCACTCCTGCTCATGACCCCAACGACTTTGAAGTTGGTCTTCGCCATAATCTTCCTGTTATTAACTGCATGACCGATGATGCAAAGATTACCGCTGATTATCCCGCATACGCAGGTATGGACAGATATGAAGCCCGTAAGGCAATCGTTAAAGATCTTGAAGCTGAAGGCGCACTTGTTAAAATTGAAGATTACAGCCATAATGTCGGCACATGCTACCGCTGCCACACAAGCGTTGAGCCCCGAGTTTCTAAGCAGTGGTTTGTTAAGATGCAGCCTCTTGCCGAGCCTGCAATTGATTGCGTAAAGAGCGGCAAAACAAAGTTTGTTCCCGAAAGATTTGAAAAGACATATTTCCATTGGATGGAAAATATCAAGGACTGGTGTATTTCCCGTCAGCTCTGGTGGGGACACAGAATTCCTGCATATTATTGCGCAGACTGCGGTGAAATAACCGTTGCAAAAGCTGCTCCCGACTGCTGCCCGAAGTGCGGCGGCAAGGTTGAGCAGGATCCCGATACCCTTGATACCTGGTTCTCATCGGCTCTCTGGCCCTTCTCAACTCTCGGCTGGCCCGATGAAACTCCCGAACTCAAGCATTATTTCCCGACAAATACTCTTGTTACAGGCTATGATATTATTTTCTTCTGGGTAGCAAGAATGATTTTCTCAAGCTGTGAACAGATGAACAGTCAGCCGTTTGATACAGTATTCATTCACGGTATCGTAAGAGATGCTCAGGGCAGAAAGATGTCAAAGTCTCTCGGTAACGGTATTGATCCTCTTGAAATTATTGATATATACGGTGCTGATGCTCTCAGATTCACTCTTGCAACAGGTAACAGCCCCGGAAACGATATGCGTTTTTCTGACGAAAAGGTTAGTGCAAGCCGTAACTTTGCAAATAAGATCTGGAATGCCGCAAGATTTATTCTCATGAATATTGAGGGTAAGGATGTCAAGTGCGAGCTTCCCTTCAATCTTGCTCTTGAAGATAAATGGATTGTAAGTCTTTTCAATACTCTCGCAAAAGAGGTTACGGAAAATCTTGAAAAGTTTGAGCTCGGCGTTGCCGTTGCAAAGCTTTATGATTTTATCTGGGATGTATTCTGCGATTGGTATATTGAAATTGCAAAAATCAGACTTCAGAAGGACGGCACAGAAGCACAGAACGCAAGACAGGTTCTTGTATGGGTTATGAGCAATACACTCAAGCTTCTTCATCCCTTCATGCCTTTCATTACTGAAGAAATCTGGCAGACTCTTCCTCACGACGGCGAATCAATCATGATTTCTGCATGGCCCGAATTCTGCGAAGCAAATGCTTATGCTGCTGAAGAGGCTGAAATGGAAAGAATTATGACAGCGGTTCGTGCAATCCGTAACCGCAGAGCTGAAATGAATGTTCCTCCCTCAAAGAAAGCAAAGGTTTATATTGCAACCGCATATAAGGAAACCTTTGAGCAGGGCGGTGTTTTCATGCAGAAGCTTGCGAGTGCATCCGAGGTTGAGGTTGCTGACAGCTTTGAGCTTGAAGGTGCGGTATGCATCGTTACCGAAGATGCGAAGATTTATATTCCCATGGGTGAGCTTGTTGATTTCGAGGCTGAAAAGGCAAGACTTCAGAAAGAGCTTGCTGCTGTTCAGAAGGATCTTGATTTTGTCAACAACAAGCTTTCGAATGAAAACTTTGTAGCCAAGGCTCCTGCAAATGTTGTTGCGGCTCAGCGTGAACAGAAAGCAAAGTATGAAGAAAAAATCGCAATGCTTAATGAAAGCATTGCAAAATTAGGTTAATTATCAAAGCCCCGAAGCTTTTTGCTTCGGGGCTGAATATCAGGTGTTATTATGAATTGTAATCAGGCAATCGAATATATCCATTCTCTTGAAAAGTTCGGTATCAAGCCGGGGCTCGAAAGAATAAAGGCTCTTTGTGAGCTTCTCGGAAATCCGCAGGATAAGCTGAAGGTTATTCATGTTGCAGGCACAAACGGCAAGGGCTCAACATCAACCATGATTTCCAATATTCTCATAAAAAACGGATTCAGGACAGGACTCTACATTTCTCCGTATGTTTCTGATTTCCGCGAAAGAATTCAGTGCAACGGCAATATGATTGAGCGTTCGGAGCTTGCTGAATGTGTTGAAAAGGTAAAGTCGGCGGTTGATATTCTTCTTGAAAAAGGTGAGCAGACAACTGAATTCGAAGCTCTTACCGCAACAGCGTTTGTTTATTTTGAAAAGATAAAATGTGATTATGTTGTACTTGAGGTAGGCCTTGGCGGCAGGTTTGATGCAACGAATGTAATCAAAGCTCCGTTTGTGAGTGTAATTACCAGCATTTCTCTTGATCATACAGCGATTCTCGGAGATACTGTTGCACAGATTGCGAAAGAAAAATGCGGAATTATCAAGTTCGGTGCTGAAACGGTTGTGTATCCTTTACAGTGTGATGATGCGATGCGGGAAATTAAAAATACATGTGAAGCAAGGCTGAATTCATTGAGAATTCCCGATGTTGCCAAACTTGAAATCGGCGAAGAATCTCTTGAGGGTACAAAAGCTGTTTATGACGGAATAGAATTTCTTCTTCCGCTTGCAGGTAAGCACATGGTATACAATGCCATAACCGCGATTGAAGCTGTGCGTTCACTTTCAAGGTTCGGTGTCAATATTTCCGATGATGTAATTTCTGACGGAATTGCTTCTTCCGTTATGCCTGCAAGGATGGAACTTATAAGAAAAAAACCTGTTATAATTCTTGACGGCGGACATAACGAGGGCTGTGCAAACGCTCTTTCTGAATTTATTGAAAAACATCTGAAAAATAAAAGAATTATTATGGTTTCCTCTATGATGGCAGATAAGGATTATCTTTCATATTTAAGAAAGATTGCACCTTTTGCGGATGTTTTTATTGCAACAAAAGCCGATGTTCCTCGTGCTCTTTCAAGTGACGGTCTTTGCGCTGCTGCAAAGGAATTCTGCCATGATTGCTATAGCATAGATGAAACTGAAAAGGCGCTGAACGCCGCTCATAATATTCTTGAAGATAACGATGCCATGATTATCTGCGGTTCTTTTTATCTTGCAGGTGAAATACGGGATAAACTGCTTAATTTTTAGCGTTGCTACAATTCAACAAATTTTTTATAATAAATCCTTTATCCTTTTGGGTAAAGGATTTTTTGCTTTTTAAGGAGGTTAAAATGGCAGTCAGAATAACAGTTACTCCGATAAGGCTGACAATTGCCGTCAGCGGAGAAATCGACCATCATAATGCGGCAGCCATCCGGCTCGAAGCGGATGAAGCAATTCAGTCGTCATTATGTAAAAATGTAAGAATTGATTTCGGCGATGTCAGCTTTATGGACAGCTCAGGAATTGGTTTTGTAATGGGAAGATACAGAATTGTCAACAGCTACGGCGGTTATGTTGAGGTAATAAATCTTTCGGAAAGAATTTTTTCAATGATGAAGCTGGCTGGTCTGGACAAGCTTGTGAAGCTTCGTAAAAAAGAAAAAGGAAAGGATTAACCATGAAACCGATTAATGAAATGAGACTTAAAATTGAAAGCCGTTCGGTCAATGAATCGTTCGGCAGGGCAACGGTTGCGGCTTTTGCTGCTCAACTTGACCCGAATATAGAAGAAATATCCGATATTAAAACCGCTGTCAGTGAAGCTGTTACAAATTGCATTGTTCATGCCTATGCCGAAACTGTAGGACCGATTTACATATGGGCAGGCATTTATGAAAACGGAGTTATCAGAATAAAAATCCGCGATTGCGGATGCGGAATCGAGAATGTCAGAAAAGCAATGGAACCTCTGTATACAACCCTTGGCGGCGAGAGAGCAGGTCTCGGCTTCGCTGTTATGGAAAGCTTTTGCGATAAAGTCAGGGTTCGCTCCAAAGTCGGCGCAGGAACCGTTGTAACTCTTGAAAAGAAAATTGAAGGGCGTGAAAGCGCTGATGATTGATGAGAAGGAGTATCTTGACGGTATTGTTAAGAATAATCTCGGACTTGTTCATTCATGTGCAAACAGATTCAGAGGCAGGGGAGTTGAATATGACGATCTCTTTCAGGCAGGTTGTCTCGGACTTATCAAAGCATCAAAGAATTTTGATAAAGAAAAAGGCTTTGCTTTTTCAACATATGCCGTACCCGTTATTCTCGGAGAAATAAAGCGACTTTTCCGCGACGGAGGAACAGTAAAAATCGGACGCGCCCTTAAAGAAAAATCAAGAATTGCCGTTAATAAGAAGGAAGAAATAACCGTAAGGCTCGGAAGAGAGCCTACCGTCAGCGAATTGGCAAAAGAGATGAATGTTGAGCCTGCGGAGGCGGCGATGCTCCTGAATGCTGCATCTCCAGTAATGTCTTTGACATTCGGTGACGACAGTGAAAATCAGCTTGATATTCCCGTTGAATCACATGAAACGGAGATATCTGATTCAATTGCTTTGAGGCAGATTCTGAACTCTCTTGATGAAAAAGATAGAAAAATTATACAGCTGAGATATTATCAGAATAAAACTCAGTCATTAACCGCCAAAGAGCTTGGTATGACACAGGTTCAGATTTCAAGACGAGAAAAAATAATTCTTGAAACAATAAGAAAGAAAATGGATATATAGCATTGACAAAAGACCTTTATCGGGTTTAAACTTATTGTGTTAACAATAACCCGAACGGAGGTCTTTTCTTATGATTAAATCCATTCCTGACGGTGTTTACCCGACGATGGTAACACCCTTTACTGCCGATAACAAGGTTGATTATAACGGCGTAGAGGCAATTCTTAACTGGTATTCAGAAAACGGAGTTGACGGTATATTTGCAATCTGCCAGTCAAGCGAAATATTCTTTCTCTCATTTGAAGAGAGACTTGAACTTCTCCGCTTTATTATGAAACATCTTCCCAAAGGTATGACCGTTGTTGCGTCGGGTCATACAGCCGATGATATTGATCGTCAGATTTATGAGGCAAATGCTTTCATCAACGAAGGCATTGATGCATATGTTTTTATTGCAAACAGATTTGCAAAGCAGGATGAGGATGATTCTGTTTTCCTTAAGAATTATGAAAAGGCTGTTTCTTCAATTCCTAAAATCGGTCTCGGAATATATGAATGTCCTTATCCCTATAAGCGTCTTATGACACCCGAAACTCTCCGCCAATGCGCTCTTGACGGCAGACTCAAATTCCTTAAGGATACCTGCTGCAGAATTGAAGAAATCAAAGCGAAGCTTGCTGCGGTTGACGGTCTCGGCTTGAAAATTTATAACGCTAACTCCGCAACTCTTCTTGAATCTCTCGAAGCGGGCTGTGCAGGCTTCTCGGGTGTTATGGGTAATTTCCATCCTGAAATTTATTCATGGCTTTGCAAGAATTATAAAACCGAACCTGAAAAAGCAAAGCAGGTTCAGGCTTTTCTTGCTTTCGCTTCTCTTGCCGAATGTCAGTATTATCCCGTCAACGCAAAATATCATCTCGGTCTTTGCGGCGTTGATATCGGCTATGATGCAAGGGTCAAGGATGCTGCTCTTTTCACTGAGGGAAATAAAAAGGAGATTGAACAGATGTATACGGTTGAACAGATTTTCAAAAAATCGTTCAATATTCTCTGATGTTACAAAAATTGCCCTTTAATATTAAAAAAATTATTGATTTATTTTATTTCTTATGTTAACATAAACATTGGTAATTTGGTAATTTATTAACATAAGTCTGGAGGAATTCAAAATGGCACAGAAAAAGACCGTATTCCTGACCGGTGCTTCGGGTACAATGGGTTGGGAAGGCTTCAAGCAGCTCTATGCTAAAAAGGATCAGTTCAACATTGTTGTTCTTCTTCGTGACAGTGAAAAGAACAGAAAGCTTTTTGCTGATTATATGAACGATCCTGCTGTTAAGATCGTTTGGGGCGACCTCAAAAAGTATGAGAGCGTTCTTGAATGCGTTAACGGCGCAGATTACGTTCTCCATGTTGGCGGCATGGTTTCTCCATCTGCTGACTATCTTCCCATTGCAACAATCAAAACAAATGTCGGTGCAGCTCAGAATATCGTAAAGGCTGTAAAGGCTCAGCCCGATCCCGATGCAGTTAAGGTTGTTTATATCGGAACTGTTGCTGAAACAGGCGAAAGAGACGATCCCATCCACTGGGCAAGAACAGGTGACCCCGTTAAGATCAGCATTTATGACCATTACGCAACAAGTAAGGTTATTGCTGAATCCGTTTTTGCTGAATCAGGGCTTAAGCATTGGGTATCACTCCGTCAGTCCGGTATTCTTTATCCCGAAATTCTCAAGAACATGGAACCCATTATGTATCACGTTGTTATCAACGGCGTTCTTGAATGGGCAACAGTTGAAGATTCAGGCCGTCTTCTCGTAAATGTCTGCGGTGACGATGTTCCCGAAGAATTCTGGAGAAGATTCTATAACATCGGTTCAGGTGCTCAGTACAGAATCACTAACATGGAATTTGAAGAGCTTCTTCTCGGTAAATGCGGCCTTGGCCTCGGCGATCCCAAAAAGCTCTTTGATCCCGATTGGTTCATTACCCGTAACTTCCACGGTCAGTGGTATCTTGACTCTGATGTACTTGAAAGCTATCTTCATTTCAGAGCTAATGTTCCCATCCAGCAGTATTTCAAGAGCATGATGGATAAGGTTGAATGGTTCTATAAGCTTGCTTTCATGGCAAAGCCCTTCTCATTTGCTGTTAAGCCCTTCATGAAGAAGATTGCCAAAACTCCCATTTACGGTACTCTTTGGTGGAGAGAAAACAACGTTGAAGCAAGAATCAACGCTTATGTCGGCTCAAAGGCAAAGTGGGATGCAATCGGCAGCGATTGGAGTAAGGTTAAGGTTTACCGTCCTAATGACGATCCTAAGAAGGCTCTCGTTCTTGATCACGGTTATGATGAAACCAAGCCCTTCGATTCTCTTACTATTGAAGACCTTCAGAAGGCCGCTGCTTTCAGAGGCGGCGAATGCCTTGCAACTGAAATCGTTGATATGTATACTCCCGTTCTCTGGAAGTGTGCTCACGGTCATGAATTCATGATGTCACCCAACCTCGTTCTCCGTGGCGGTCATTGGTGCCCCGAAGAGCTTCCCTCAAGCCTTGAAAAGGCAGAACAGAAGAAGTTCCGCTGGGCATATGATGACGAAGCAAAGGTTAACCCCTTCTTCGCTCAGGTTTGGTATCCTCTTCATGATAAAGACGAAAACAACGTTTACACAGAAGAAATCTATAAGGATTTCAAGGAATATAAAAACTAATCCGATTTATGGCGGCGTCCTTTTTATAGGGCGCCGTTTTTTTTATCTAAAAATATTGTATCTTTTATTATTTTATGTTAGAATATAATAAATATAAATTAATATGGGTGAGTTTGAAAATGAAAATTATCAAACCTCTTATTTCAATAATATTAATATTTTCAATTTTTGCTTTGTCCTCGTGTTCAGATGTTTTCGGAGGAGAATCTTCTGAACTGATTATCGGCGTTGAAAATATCGGTTCTGAATTTAATCCTCTTTATGTTGAATCTGACACTGATAAAACTATTTCCTCACAGATATTCGGATATGTTCAGACTCCATCAACCGATAACAGTCTGATTAATTCCTGCGGAGGAATATCATATGAATATATCGGTGAAACTCAGGTTAAATATACCGTAACATTGCGAGATGATCTTTTTTTCTCTGACGGAAAGAATGTTACGATTGACGATGTTATTTTCTTTTATCATTTCATAGCGGATGCAACCTATCAGGGCGTCTATTCGGATTGGTATCTGAACGATATTGTCGGTCTGAAAGAATATTATTTTGATGATCCTGATTATATAAATTCATTGAATGTAATAGACAGTGAGGTTGGCAGCAAATATTCATCGGCAACGATATCCAAATCAGATTATATCAATTATCTTATCGGAACAAGACTTGAGGGCAAATTTACAGGCGGTCTTGATTCATTATCTCCAAGCGGCAAAAGCTGGCGTGAATACTTTTCTTCGATTGAATATACTCAGGAGCTTGAAAAACTCGGAGCTTCGCCGTCAGATATGGAGCTTCTGACAGTTGCCGCAAGAGCAGAAGCAGAGAATAATCCTCTGTCCTACAATCCTTCAGATTATTATAAAGAAAAACTGATCAGTGAGTATATCGGATCCAATTATTCAGACGGCGCAGATGTCAGCTCAATTTCGGGTATAAAGAAAATTAATGATTATTCCTGCACAATTCTTTTTAATTCAAGAAACCTGAATGCTGTTTCCGAAATCAATGCTCCGATTATCTCAAAGGCTGGTTATGAGGCTGAATATATCAAGGGTGCTGCCGCTTCATTAAAAGAAAAAGGTATATCGGCTGTCGGCTCAGGTCCTTATTGTATCAGCGAGGTTGCTGTCGGTTCGGTAATTCTTAAAGAAAATGCTTTTTATCATAAGGAAATCCCTGATTTCACAACACTTAATTTTGTTGACCTTGCTCATGCAGGCAAAGACCCTGTTGATGCGATAAAAAAGGGAGAGGTTGATATAATAAGCGTTGATGCCTCGGACGAAGTGCTTAAAGAGCTTGACTCTGACAAAATTAAAACTGTTATTTCGAACAGGAAGAGTTATATTTCGGTTTTCTTCAATACGCGTTCTCTCGGGTTATCCGAAAGAAAGGCTCTTTCAGGTCTTTGCAATTTCAATAATTTGATTTCTTCGCGTATAGGAAGATATTATACCGCCGTTTATATGCCTCTGAGCATTCGTTTTCCCGAATATCCCTCGGATATCATTTCTCCTGTTTACTCCGAGAACACTTTTGAGGCGTATTCACTTATGAATCCTGCAGGCATTAAGGCTGTTTCCGCATATTTGTGTGCTGAAAAAGAAAGCCTTGAATATCTGATTCTTGAAGAATATAAAAAGATTCTTTCCGAAAAGGATATCGCCCTGACCATAAAACTTGTTGATTCCGATCAGCTTAATGCAGCAATTGAGAGCGGAGAGGCTGATATGTGGATTGAATCAGTTGCTGATATGCCAACTTGTGATAAGTTTGATTATTATAATATTGCAGGTTCTCTTAATAAAACAGGTCTGAATGACGATAGAATTAATAATCTGACCAATTTATTAAGATCGTCGATAGGATTTTCGAACAGAAAAGATATGACGAGACAGCTTCTGAGCGCTGTTATGGTGCAGGCTGTTGAGTGTCCCGTATGTCAGCTTCAGACAGTTACAGCTTATAATTCTGAAAAAATATCTTCTTCTTCGTTCGGTGAGAATTTCAATTATGACGGCTTTACCTATGTTTTGCCGCTTCTCAGGAAGAAATAATCTGAAAGGATGATATTATGGCTAAGATTTTTTCTGCAGCAGTTCTTGCTGCAGGAGCAGCGGCTGCTGCGAAAATTTTCAAAGATAAAAACATTGCACCCGTTAACATTGCTAAAAAAGCAGTCAATTCATTTAAACTGACATATCCTATAACTGAGGATTACGGTAACGGTGCGGCTCTTACTCCGCCTATGGGCTGGTCAAGCTGGAATCTTTTCAGAAACAGAATCAATGAAGATCTGATTTATTCAACAGCCAAAGCTATGAAGGAAAGCGGTCTTGCCGACTGCGGATATCAGTATATTAACCTTGATGATTGCTGGCAATCCTCCTTCCGCGATGAAAACGGCAGACTTCAGGGCGATTTTGTTGCGTTTCCAAACGGCATTAAGTCTTTGGTTGAAAAAGTGAATGCTCTCGGTCTTAAGCTTGGCATTTATTCTTCAAACGGCACTTTGACATGTGAAGATCTTCCGGCAAGTCTCGGCCATGAGGCCATTGATGCAGATACATTTGCTGAGTGGGGAATTGAGTATTTCAAGTATGATTTTTGTCATAATGTTCTTATTCCGTCAAAAGCACCTATAATTGAAAAGATAACGGTAACCGATATCGGTTCTGATATTGAACGGGAGTATCTTGCCGAAGATGCTGTTCTTTCAGGTGAAGCGAAAATCATTGAGGATACCTCTCTAAAATCGGGCAAATGCATTACGGGTCTTTCATCCAATGCAGGTTCTTGTGAATTCAGAAATGTGACTGTTGAGAATGACGGAGTTTATATTCTCACTCTTTGCCTGAGAAAAAAGATTAACAGCAATAAATATGCAGAAATCCTTGTTAACGGAACCGATGTATATAAAGCAAATGTTCCGGGTACTAAATCATTTACTGCAGAGGGCCGCCATCAGATCAAGGTCAATTTAAAAGCAGGAACCAACACTGTGAAAATTTATAATCCCGTTGCTTCAAGGCGTGACAGTGCGGCTATTCAGTATACCGAAATGGGTAAACAGCTTAAAAGAGCTACGCGTGAATATGCTGAAAAAAACGGTGTTCCAGAAAAGCCGATTGTTTTCTCAATTTGCGAATGGGGCCGCAACTTCCCGTGGCAGTGGGGCCGTCAGGCTGGTAACCTCTGGAGAACAACGGGTGACATCACTCCCACCTGGGTTTCCGTTGTCAGTATATATGAGATAAATGTTCTTCTCGATAAACATGCATCGGCAGGAGCGTGGAACGATCCCGATATGCTTGAGGTAGGAAACGGCAGTCTTACATATGAAGAAAATAAATCTCATTTTACTCTTTGGTGCATGATGGCTGCTCCGCTTATTCTCGGAAATGATATCCGTGATTTCATTAAATCGGACGGTACCGTTGATAAGGATAACAGAGCATATCAGATTCTGACAAATAAAGATGTTATTGCCGTTGATCAGGATTCTCTCGGAATACAGTGCAAGAGAATAAAAACTAACGGAGCGGAAGATGTTCTTGTTAAGCCGCTTTCTGACGGCTCGTTTGCTCTTTGTTTCTTTAATAAAGCAAGCTCTGCAACTGAAATGAATTATTCTGTAAAAGATATCGTTGCAAGGTCTTTTGTTTCAACTCCCTATGCAGACAGATATTCCGTAAAAGAGCTGTGGAGCGGAGAAGAGTTTGAAACTGACGATGTAATCAAGACAAAGGTCAACGGTCACGGCGTAAAAATTTATAAAGTGAGGTCTTTGTAATTATGTTTTCATTAATCAAAGATAAGCTTTGCTTCGGCAACGGAGCCGGACATTATTCCATACCTCTCGTCAGACTTGATGTTATGCCTGAAGGAACACCCGACGATTTAAAATATCTTTATGATTTCTCGGTTATAGATAACGGTCTTGACTATATAGGACATCCTGACGCCGTTTTACTCAAGGACGGAAGCATTCTTGATGTTTACCCCTCTGCTCACGGAAAAGGCGCTATAAGAAGCCGTATAAGCCGAGACGGAGGTCTAACATATCCCGATTCAATTAATAATCAGCCTGAATCATGGAAAACTTCAAGAGAAACGCCTACTGTTTACCGTCTCGAGTTTTCGGACGGAACTCCCGATAAGATACTTTTAACATCGGGCAATCCCAACTGGCATGACGGTCAGGGTTCAATCGGCGGATTTAATTTTTCTCTTTCGGATGACGAAGGAAAAACATGGAGCGAATTTGAGCTCGTTTTCTCAAAGAAGGATAAAGTAACTGTTATTCCGACTGTTGTTATGGCATCCCTTACAAGGCTTAAGGAAAACGGGAAATTTGTTGATAAATGGATGGGATTCTTCCATGATGCTTCGTTTGTGAACTATAAAACAATTCTTTCGTTTGTTGACGGAAATCCTGTCTGGAGCGATCCCGAGCCGTATTTTGCACAGCACAGAAAAATTGAAAAGAAAGCAAATATGTGTGAGGTTGAGGTTGTTCGTTCAGATAAAGGTCAGGGAGATGAGCTTTGCCTTATTGCACGAAGCAACAACAAGCATTATAATTCACTGATTTCTTTCTCTGATGATGAAGGTAAAACATGGTCAAAGCCGAAGTTTGTTCCTTCCGCGCTTAACGGTGAGAGACACAAGGCTGACTATACATCAGACGGCAGACTTTTCATTACCTTCCGTTCTATTGAGAGATCAAAGAAAAGGGTTAAAAAATATTCTTCCGATAAAAAGAAAACATGGTTCAGCGAAGGCTGGGTTGCGTGGGTCGGAACATATGATGATCTTAAAAACGGAAAAGAGGGTCAGTACAGAATCAAGCTTGCTCACACATATCTGAAGAATCAGACCAAGCCTGAACTTAGCGCAAATGCCGATACGGGATATTGCGGAAATGTTGTTTTCCCCGACGATACAATTGTTACATCAACATACGGTGCATTTGGCGAAAAGAAAGCGGATGGCGGATATAAAACCTATGTTGTATCAAAAATCATCAGACTTTCAGATATTGATAAATTAGTAAAATAATTTTCAGGAGGTATTATTATGGGACTTATTAAAGCAGGCGTTGGAGCACTCGGAGGAGTTCTGGCAGATCAGTGGAAGGAGTTTTTCTACTGCGAATCACTCGAAAATGATGTGCTTATGGTAAAAGGCACAAAGAGAATCGGCAGCAGAAGCTCAAACACCAAGGGCAGCGACAATATCATTTCCAACGGTTCAGGCATTTCCGTAGCAGACGGACAGTGCATGATTATCGTTGAGCAGGGCAAGATTGTTGAAGTTTGCGCAGAACCCGGTGAATTCACCTATGATTCTTCAACAGAGCCTTCAATCTTCTCAGGCAAGCTCGGCGATACAATCAAGGAAACCTTCAAAACCGTCGGTAAGAGATTTGCATACGGCGGCGACACAGGCAAAGACCAGAGAGTTTATTATTTCAACACAAAAGAAATTCTTGATAACAAGTTCGGCACACCCAATCCCTTTATGTTTGAGGTTGCCAACAAAAGACTCAATATGTACCGTTCAGTTCAGGTAAGATGTAACGGTATATATTCCTACAGAATCACGGATCCGCTTCTTTTCTACACAAAGATTGCAGGCAATGTAGGAGATGAATACAGAAGAGAAGAAATCGACAATCAGCTCAAAACAGAGTTCATTTCGGCTCTTCAGCCTGCATTCGCAATGCTCACAGAGCTTGAACTCCGCCCTGCACAGATTCCTGCACATACAACAGAGCTTAAGGATGCGCTCAACAAGGCACTTGCAGTTGAATGGACACAGCGCAGAGGTATTTCGGTTGAATCAATCGCTCTTAATCCGATTACTCTCACACCCGAGGATATGCAGAAGATTAATCAGATGGAAGATGCGGCAACTCTCGGCTCAAATCCCTTCATGATGGCAGGCAGAATGACCGATGCACAGGCGAATGCAATGGAAGCTGCTGCAAAGAATGATGCAGGCGCAATGACAGGTTTTATGGGAATGGGTATGGCAATGAATGCAGGCGGTAACTTCAACCCTGCGGCAATGTATCAGGCAGGTGTTCAGCAGCAACAGCAGATGTCACAGCAGCAGGCTGCAGCGCCCGTACAGTCAGCTCCTGCAGCACCCGCTAACGGTTGGGAATGTGCTTGCGGTGCAACTGTCAGCGGTAACTTCTGCACAGAATGCGGAGCAAAGAAACCCTCGGAAGAAGGCTGGACCTGTTCCTGCGGTTCCGTTAATAAGGGCAAGTTCTGCTCCAACTGCGGAGCGAAAAAACCTGCTGATGCTCCTCTTTACAGATGTGATAAATGCGGTTGGCAGCCTGAGGATCCCAAGAATCCTCCCAAGTTCTGCCCTGAGTGCGGAGATAAGTTTGACGAAAGCGATGCACAGTAAAATATATTTTTAAAATAAAAATGCACAGCTTCGGCTGTGCATTTTTGCATATAATTGAGTTTTTTAAAGAATTACTTTTTCAGGCATACCGTTATTTTCTCTTGAACGGTCAGCAAGGAAAACTGCAAGATGTCCTGAAAGAGAATCGTGTATATCAGTGCAAGAAACCGATGTTTTTTCGTTTCTGCAGTAAGCAACAAAATCTCTTACAAGGTCAAGGTCTCCGCCGCCGTGAGTGTCGTTGTCAATTTTCAGATCAAAAACGGTGTCATCATGTTCATGTCCGGGACGGGGATCAATTTTTGAAAGAGTAAACTTACCTTTTTCAAAATCGCCCTTAATAATGCCTTTGGTGCCCGAAATGAAAACGGTTCTTGTACCGTAGCTTGTTCCGCCGACCATGCTGTGAGTGCCTGTTGCTCCGCTTTCAAAAAGAACGTTTACGCTCTGATGGTCAACAACATTATTATCGCTCTTATAAGCACAAACACCGTACGGGCTTGTTTTCAGCAGGTTCATTTTATCTTCGATTGTAGGATTCTCAATGTTTTCAAGAGCATCCCAAACATAAAATGACCATCTGTCGGGATGATCAATATAAAGTCTTTTTGCGGAATAGAGACATTCTTCAACAAGCGGACAGTCAACGAGACATCTTGTTCCTGAATTCTCAGGAGCGTTTTTTCTGACAAACTGCATATTATTGCCGAAGCTTGAAATAACAGCAGGCTTTGTTTCTCCCATGAGCCACATCATTATATCGAGGTCGTGGCAGCATTTTGCAAGGAGCATTGAACTGTGGCATTTTTCAAAGTTGTTCCATTTTCCTCTGATATGGCTTGTTGACATGTGATGATAGCTGACATATTCACAGGTCTGAATGCTGATTATTTCTCCGATTTCATCAGAAAGAATAAGATCCTTGATCTTTCTGTAGAAAGGAGCATATCTGAGAACAAAGCAGACCATAACCTTTCTGCCGCATTCTTCAGCAACTTTTACAAGCTCACGCGCCTGCTCTTCATTGACTGCAAACGGTTTTTCAAGAAGAACATCATAGCCTGCGCGAAGCAGGGGAATTGTTGTTTCTATATGGATATGATCCATCGTTCCGTTGATAACAGCGTCAGCAAATTTAGGGGCTTTCGCAAGCTCCTCGGCTGTTTCGAAACATCTGTCCTCAGGAATATTGAATTTTTTTGCAATTGAATTGCGGCGATGGATATCGGGGTCAGCAACGCCGACTATTTCCATTTTGTCGCTTTCAAGCTCGGCAAGCTGAGCGTATGTAAGGCTGCGGTGACCGCCGCCGACAATTATTGTTTTCAGAGGTTTTTGGTTCATAACAGCATCATATCCTTTCAACCCGTGAAACTGTACCACATTCGGGCAGGATTTTCAAGTGCAAAATAGAATTATTTAATTTGTTTCTTCTATTCTGATATATGTATCATTGTTTTGTTCGGTAACAGCGGCCTGAGCCTCATGCCTGCGGATCATAAGCTCCGAATACATCTGCTCGCGAAGCTTACCTGAGAGGGGATAAAGGAATTTCGGAATAACAGCAAGAATTCCCGTAAGCTGGGGGATACCTGTGCAAAGAGCGAAAAGCCACCATTTTGTTTTATCGTTCTGTGTACCGATTGTAATTCCCTGCTTATAACCGATAGCGTCAAGAATAAGGCTCTTTGCGGATGTCATAACGATATTCTGAAGCTTGGTGATCAGGTTGCGTGCAACGCCGATTGTGGCTTCAACTCTGTAACCGTTTTTCCATTCGCAGTAGTCCATAGCTTCGTTGTAAAGCTCCGCTTTAACAACCTTGCGGATACCGAAAGCCCATTTATCAAACCATGCCTGAACGCCGAAAAGGATTGTCATCAGTAACGGTTTTTTGAAATTCTTTCCTACTGATCCGATTGCAAAAAGAAGAAGATACCAGAATCTTGTATACAGATCTTCAAAAACCCAGATTGCTTTTGATGAAAACTTATCTCTGATAGGCTTAACAAAGGCGTAGCTGATGCTTCCGTTAAGACCTGAAGGAATGTTTGCAATTGTGAGAAGCGATGCAGAGCCGAGAACATCTATGAAATAGTTTGTATTGCTGCCGCTTACTGAAAATCCGCCGAGAAAATCAGAAATCGTAATCAGAAGAACCGGATAATTGTTCAATACCGCCTTCAGACCTTGTTTAACGCTCGGAGCTTCAATTGACTGCATAACTCTTTCTTTTGAAACAATAAAGAAATAAAGCGTGAAAGCGGATGAGATAATACTTGTGCCAAGACCCATTGCAAGGAATACATTCTGAAGCTTCCATTTAAGTATACCGTTGTTAATCAGGTCAAGCAGAACTCCCATTATATAGTTCGGCATATCTTCTCCCATATAACCCGTCAGAAGCTCTGCCATGGTTATAAGCCGCGCGCGGTCATTGGGGTGCGGGGTAATTGTTGTCATATATCCGGCTTTGGCAATGCTTGTGAATGTTCCGCCGGTTTCATTTATAACATTGAATGCAAAATAATAAATAAGCTTCGGAAGATATGTGCTTGAAGTTCCGGGGAAAAAGAAGGGGATAAGCCAATAGAAAGCGCCGATGAGAGTCATGGGTATCTGAAATGTTATGAGATAAGGTCTGAATTTGCCCCAACGGGTTCTTGTTTTGTCAACAAGAGCGGCAATAATCGGGTCATTGACAACATCCCAGATACCTGTCAGCATACTGATGAACGCATTTGTTTTGAAATCAATTTTAACAACATCCCAGAGATATCTGTCCGTAAACTGTCCGATGTTGAAAGCATTGGAAAAATCGTTAAGAAGATAGGCGAATGTTTCTTTTGAGCCAACATATCTTCGGTCATAAACTTTGAATTCGCTTATCTTTCTGTTGGGGGCGTTAACATTGTTGTTATCCATTTTCAGCCTCCTTGATTTATTATAAAGATAAATACGCCGCGGTATTCCGCGGCGCATGATTCAGTTAGAAAGCTAAATTATTTGAGAGCCTTAACAGCCTCTTTGAGTGCAGCCATCTCTTCTTTGCTGAGAGTAACACCCTTGCCCATCTTTTCATGGTCGGGAGCCCACTCGCGAATATCGTACTTGGGATCTCTTCCGTTCCAGCTGATGAGGTTAAGCTCTTTTGTCCAGCCCTTGGGGTTTTCGGAAAGAACAGCTACGGATTCAACGATTTCGTAAGTAAATTCAGGCATGATAAATCTCCTTTCAAGTTTTATACAGCTATATTATAATATAAAATATTTTACTTGTAAATATTTATTTTTATTTTTTTTATAAAATTATGGTTCTTTTTTTGAAAAATAGCATAGATTTGTAATATTTTGGACATGTGTTGAATAAGATTGATGTGAATAAAATCAAAAGGAGAGATAATATGAAATTCAGCACATCAACAAATATGCTCGGATTCAGTGAGATTAATTTTGAAACAACATCCGAGCAAACCGTTGAGGCGGATATTAATCTGCCTGATTATTGCGCAGAAATAAAAAGAATTCTGAAATGTACTGTTAATGCCGATATTCTTTCCGTTCAGAATACAGACGGTAAAATAACAGCGCAGGGTAATGCTACAGTCAGAGTAATCTATATAGGTGATAATGATATGCTCTCCGCATATGAGCAGACATATCCCGTTCAGAAGACGGTTGAATCCGATAAAGTCAGCTCAGGCTGTGCCGTTTCAGTAAGAGCGGTAACCGATTATGTCAATTGCAGAGCGGTAAGCTCAAGAAGAATTGATATTAAGGCGATGCTTACATTTGTTTTCAGGTCTGTCAGAAAAAGAGATGAGGTCATTCTTACTGATGCAAGCGGGGACGGAATTCAGACGCTGACATCTGAGTATTCTTTCTCAAATCTGAAAACCGTAACGGAAAAGGCTTTTTACCTTACCGAAGTGATTGAGCTTCCGTCTGATAAACCGGTTATCGGGCGAATAATAAATTCTTCGGCATATATATCTGTATCAGAAAAAAAGATAATCAATAATAAAATTCTTATAAAGGGTGAGTGCTTCATAAAAACTTATTATCTGACCGAAAATGATTCTTCCGTTGAATATACGGAACATTCAATTCCGATCAGTCAGATTATCGAAGCAGAGGGAATAACCGAAGATTGCGATACGGTTATTAATCTGAATATAACAGCTTGTGAAGCCGCTTCAAAAGTTGATTCATCGGGTGAAACAAAGCTGATTGATATCAATATACGCGTTTCGGCGTCCATACTTGCTTTTGAAAACACATCCGTCACGCTCATAACGGATGCATATTCAACTGAATGTGAAACTAATAATTCAATTAAAAGTATTGATATTCTCAGCGTTAATACTTCACATGATAAATTATTTACAAATAAGGTTGTGCTTGAGAGTATCGGTGTAAGTGTTGAGAGTGTTCATGCTGTCTGGTGCAGTGATATTAAATATAATTATAATTTAAAAAATAATATTTGTCTGTTGAGCGGAAATTATCAGGTAACAGTTTTGTACAGGGATTCGGAAAAGCAGATCGGTATTATTCAGAAGCCCGTTGATTTTGAATACTCGGTTGATCTTGCTAAAACATGCGACAGAATTGTATGCTATCCCATGCTTCAGCTGTGCGGATGCTCATGTGCAGTAACGGGAGAAAGCAAGCTTGAACTTAAAACAGAAATTCACGCTGTTATTAAAATTCTTTCAAGCGAAATTGTGAAATATCTTTCTGATATAGAACTGAACAGAGAGAAAAATAACCAAAAAGAAAAGTGTGCGCTAACTGTATATTTCAGTGATGAAAACGAAAAAATCTGGAATATTGCAAAACGATACAGAACAACTGTTGCAGCTATAATGGAAGAAAACGGGCTTGAAAGCGAGATACTTAAAGATAAAAAAACATTGCTTATTCCCGTAGTTTCATAATGTATGTGAATTTTTCTTCGTTTTATCGGCAAAATAATTGTGAAAACAATTTGTCGGTTGAGAGGAAGAAATACAATGAATATATTGAATGTAAATAATGAATCATTTAAAAAAGAAGTTGAGAATTTCAACGGTACTGTTCTGATTGATTTTTTTGCTCCTGATTGCGCGCCCTGCAAAACAATGAATCCCGTTATTGAATCTGTGGCTGAAAAGACAGGGGATAATGTTAAAATCTGTAAGGTGAATGTTGAAAAGGAAAATGAACTTGTCAGAAGATTCGGAATTATGAGCGTACCGACTCTCGTGGTTATGAGAAACGGCGAAATTCTAAACAGAAGCATTGGTGTTACAGGGAAAAAAGCTGTATTTGATATGCTGAGTCAGCAGAATGTTCATTATTAGACAAACGGGAATAATTGTATATTTATTTTTGTTCACACTTTTGTTATAATTTAATCACAGCAAAGGCTGTATAAAATATAGGGAGGACAAAAATTATGGAATTCATCACAGAACTTACCGCAATGGTAAGCGGTCTTCTTGATTTCATCAAGGGCACTGAGACAGTTCAGATTCTTGACATGGTTAAAGACATCCTTGTTTATGTTAAAGAGTTTGAAGCAGCAGGCATAATTGAAATTGTAAAAAATTTCATCGCAAATATTCCCATGCCTCTTTAATTCCTGATTGTGAAAGCGCAGCTTCGGCTGCGCTTTTGTCCTTTTTATGAAAAAATTCTATTTTGGTCTTGATTTTCATTTAAAAGTATGCTAATATACTTTAGCAGTCTATGGGGGTGTAGCTCACTTGGGAGAGCGCTTGAATGGCATTCAAGAGGTAAG
>JAZPXO010000062.1:0-20758 GCA_045543735.1 Acutalibacteraceae bacterium | reverse complement strand
AGCGTGAACAGTTGTCATGATACCGCTCTGGATGGGAGCATAGTCGTTGAGAGCTTTAGCCATGGGAGCAAGGCAGTTTGTTGTGCAGGAAGCAGCGGAGATGATGTTATCTTCAGCTGTGAGAGTGCCTTCGTTTACGCTGTAAACGATTGTGGGAAGGTCATTGCCTGCGGGAGCAGAAATAACAACCTTCTTTGCGCCTGCGTCGATGTGAGCCTGGCTCTTAGCCTTTGAGCAGTAGAAACCTGTGCATTCAAGAACAACGTCAACACCGATTTCGCCCCAGGGGAGCTCTGCAGCGTTAGCCATTGCATAGATTTTGAGAGTCTTGCCGTCAACTGTGAGTGTGCCTGCTTCGTCATCAGCGGAAACGGTGTGAGCGTTCTGGCCGATGTAGCCGCAGTAACCGCCCTGAGCGGTGTCATACTTAAGAAGAGTAGCGAGCATTGAGGGCTTTGTGAGGTCGTTGATAGCAACAACTTCATAACCTTCTGCGCCGAACATCTGACGGAATGCGAGACGGCCGATGCGGCCGAAACCGTTAATTGCAACTTTAACTGCCATGGGAATTACCTCCAAAAAATTAATTTTTATTTTTTGCCAATACTTATTTTAATCATTTTCAAGCAAATATGCAACATTTTTTTCATTTATTTTAAAGTTTTGGTATCTTGAACAAATTTTATCTGAAACGAGATAAAAAGGGTGCAATTCTGCCGAATATTTTCGGACAGACTATATCAAAATTAAATAATATTATATCATTTATGATATTTTCCGCCGCTTGAAATCATGAATGAACGGTAAATCTGTTCAAGAAGCATGACTCTTGCAAGCTGGTGCGGAAATGTCATCGGACTCATTGAAAGGCGGTATTTTGCCCTGCTCTTGACTTTTTCATCGAGTCCGTGAGAGCCGCCGATGATGAAGCACACAGTGCCGAAGCCCGAAACGCCGAGCTTATCTATTTCTGCAGAAAGAGCCTCGGATGAGAGCATCCTGCCCTCTATGCACATGGCAAAAACAGCATCGCTGTTGGAAATTTTTGCAAGAATTCTGTCCGCCTCGTCAGCGAGTGCGGCAGCAATCTGAGAGTCGTTGGGGTTTTCGGGCAGACGCGCGGGCGTCAATTCTAAAATGTTAAGGCGGCAGAATGCGCCGAGCCTTTTCTGATATTCCGCGCAAGCCGAGCGGAGATAATCCTCTTTGAGCTTGCCGATGCAGATTATGTTAATGTTAACCATATGTTTCTCCTTAAAGAGCGATAACGGGATTCAGGTCCCCTGCGACGGTCAGAAGATAGTCCATGCCCTCCTGTGCGCCTGCGAGAGTCAGCGCGGAGCGGGTTGTTTCATAGGCAAGGGAAGGGATGTTGTTTTCTTTGCTGAGGTGTCCGAGTACAAGCCTTGTTGTACCCGATTCAACGAGTTTCACAGCTGTTTTTGCGCAGTTTTCGTTGGAGAGATGTCCTCTGTCGGAGAGAATTCTCTGCTTGAGATAAAAGGGATACGGGCCGTTCTGGAGCATACCTACATCGTGGTTGGATTCAAGCAAAACAAGGTCGCTTCCGTGGACGGCATCCATTATGGTGTCGGTGATTTTTCCGATGTCCGTTGCAACGGATATGCGTTTACTGTCCGGTGTCAGCACCGAAAAGCCCGTGCTTTCGCGGCTGTCGTGCGGGGTTGCAAACGGGCGCACAAAAATACCTGCCGCCTCAACACCTGAACGCGGAATAACATCGGTTTTTATCGCGGCATCAAGAGCATTTGCGCTTTCCATGCCTGCGAGTGTACCTTCGGACGCATAGACCTTTATGCCGTGCTTTTTTGCAAAAACACGAACGCCGTTTATATGGTCGCTGTGTTCGTGGGTTATAAAAACAGCGGCAATTGATGACGGCTCAACCCCGATGCCTGCAAGAGCTTCGCAGGTTCGCTTTGCGCTCACACCGATATCAATGAGGATGCCGCCGTGGGAGGTTCCGATATATGTGCAGTTGCCGCTGCTTGAGGAATAAAGAGAACAGAATTTAGCCATATTTCACCTTGTAAAAACGGGCTGTTTCGCCGAGAAACAACCCGTTACTTTATAAAACAATTATATATTAGCCGACGCTTGAAAGTGCAGAGGGGTCGGGAAGAACAACGCGCTTTATGGTTGCTCCGAGAGCGCTGAATTTTTCAACAACATCCTCGTAACCTCTGTCGATATGGTGGATATCTTCAACCTCGGTTGTGCCCGAAGCGGCGAGACCTGCGATAAGCATTGCCGCACCTGCGCGGAGATCATCAGCCTTGACGGGTGCGCCTTTGAGCTGTTCAACGCCCTGAACAACGGCAAGCTGTCCGTCAACCTTTATCGAAGCTCCCATTCTGTTGAGCTGCTCTGCGTAACGGAAGCGGTTGGACCAGATGCTTTCCGAGATAATGCTTGTCCCATCGGCAAGAGCGAGCAGAACAGCCATCTGAGGCTGCATGTCTGTCGGGAAACCGGGATGGGGCATGGTTTTGATGTTGCATTTGCCTGCGCGTCTGTTGAGAGAAACTCTGACTGCATCGTCGAATTCCTCAACCTCTGCGCCGCATTCAACAAGCTTTGTTGAAATTGATTCAAGGTGCTTGGGAATAACATTCTTGATAAGAACATCTCCCATTGTTGCTGCCGCGGCAACCATATATGTGCCTGCCTCAATCTGATCGGGAATAATCGAATATGTGCAGCCGTGAAGCTTTTCTACGCCTCTGACTTTAATAACATCCGTGCCTGCGCCTCTGATATCTGCGCCCATGGAGTTAAGGAAGTTTGCAAGGTCAACAATATGAGGCTCTTTTGCAGCATTTTCGATAACCGTGAGTCCCGTTGCCTTGACTGAAGCGAGAAGAACATTTACCGTTGCACCGACAGATACCATGTCAAGGTATACGGGTGCACCTGTCAGACAGTCTGCTTTGGCGTTGACAATTGCGTTTTCTTCAATTGTAACTGTTGCGCCGAGAGCCTCGAAGCCCTTGATATGCTGGTCAATGGGTCTGGGGCCGAGATAGCATCCGCCGGGAAGAGCAACCTTTGCTCTGCCGTATCTGCCGAGAAGAGCGCCGATAAAATAATACGAAGCGCGAAGATGCTTTGTCATATCGTTGGAGATAACATAGGAGTTAACTCCCTTTGAATCAATTTCGATTGTGCTTTTGTTTATAACCCTGACTTTTGCGCCGAGCTGATTGAGTATTCTCATCATAACTCCGACATCGCTAATGGATAACGGAAGATTTTCAATAACGCAAACGTCCTGCGAAAGAATAGCAGCGGGAATGATTGCAAGCGCAGCATTTTTTGCGCCGCTGATTTCAACCTCTCCGCGAAGAGGAGTGCCGCCATCGATTATAATCTTTTCCAAAATTCTCCCTCTTTCACTGTTTTCTATATCAAATCAAATACATAAGTTCATAACTATAAATTTACATTCCAAATCATTATATCACCTTTTTTTATGTTTGAAAAGACCTATTTTAATAAAAAAGCAAATTATTTTATTTCGTCTGCAATTATAGTATGCCATAACCGCAGACACATAAATCAAGGTAAAAGAAGATTGCAAAAATACAAAAAATGAACGCCAAAAGAAAAATTATGATTTTTGACAAAAGAAAAACTCAGCACGCTCCAAAAACCGATTAAGGGAGGTAAAAACTGACAAATAAAACAACCGAAATTTGTTGATATTTACGGCTTTTCAGGCTTCGGTGAGCAATTTGGTATAAAGCGTTTTGACGGTTGAATTTTATGCAAATTTTGTTAAAAATCAATAAATTATGAGCAGAATTCACAATAAATTCAAAAAATTATTAAAAAAATCCGCAGATTTCTATTGCAAAAGAGTGTGTTATTGTGTAAAATGTATATGTCCCGATGGTCATTTTGTCTAAATTAACAGAAGTCAAAAAACAAATCAGATGAGGGGTAATTATTATGTCAAACAGAATTTTCCAGGGTCTTGTACACCAGATGAGAGATGCTGTCGGCAGAACTCTGGGTGTTATTGACGAAACAGGAACAATTATCGCTTGCAGCGAACTGAGCAAAATCGGCGAGGTTATTTCAACCGCAGCCGATGTTTTTGCAGACAGCGAGCTTCATTATATCAATAACTGCACATTCTGCAATTTCGGCTCACACATTCAGACCGAATATGCGGTTTTTGTTGAGGGAACAGACGAGCTTGCGGGTAAATTTGCGGCAATTTGCTGCGTTTCGCTCGAAAACCTCAAGCAGTATTATGAAGAAAAGTTCGACAGGGGCAATTTTATAAAGAATGTAATTCTTGATAATATTCTGCCCGGCGATATTTATCTTAAATCAAGAGAGCTTCGTTTTAACAGCGAGGCAACAAGAGTTGTTCTTCTTATCAGAATCACAGACCATAACGATGCGGCTGTTTTTGATGCTGTTCAGAATCTTTTCCCCGATAAGAATAAGGATTTTGTTATCAACATCAACGAGCACGATATTGCCATCGTCAAGGAAGTACGCAACAACATTGAATCAAAAGACCTCGAAAAGCTTGCCCGCTCAATTTCCGATTCATTGAGCACCGAGCTTTATACCCATGTTCTTGTGGGTATCGGCACAACAATCGAAGGCATAAAGGATCTTGCCCGTTCATTCAAGGAAGCTCAGATCGCTCTTGAAGTCGGCAAGGTATTCGATACCGAAAAAACAATTGTCAGCTATGAGAATCTCGGCATTGCCAGACTTATTTATCAGCTGCCCACAACTCTGTGCGACATGTTCCTCAGAGAGGTATTCAAGAGAGGCTCAATTGAAAGCCTTGACCACGAAACTCTGTTTACAATCCAGCGCTTCTTTGAAAATAACCTCAATGTTTCGGAAACCTCAAGAAAGCTGTTTGTTCACAGAAACACTCTTGTTTACAGACTTGAAAAAATCAAGAAGCTTACGGGTCTCGATCTGCGTGAGTTCGATGATGCAATTGTTTTCAAGGTAGCTCTTATGGTTAAGAAATATCTTGACGCAAAGCCTGTTAAATACTAATTCAGCCGTTTCTGCGGTTGGCGCAGGGGAGACGGATCGGAGTTATCTTTCCCTAAAAATAAATTAAGGATATGATACTGTGATAGAGTTTAATAATGTCAGCAAAAAATATGACGGCGCACAGCTCTACGCCTTAAAAGACATCAACATAAAAATCGAAAAAGGAGAATTCGTTTTTGTTGTAGGTGCATCGGGCGCGGGCAAAAGCACGTTCCTCAAGCTGATGATGCGCGAGGAGGTTGCTTCCTCGGGCAACATAGTTGTTGAGGGCGTCAATTTAAATACAATTAAAAATAAAGATATTCCCGAGTTCCGCCGTTCATTGGGAATTGTTTTTCAGGATTTCAGACTTATTCCCAACATGACGGTTTATGATAATGTTGCATTTGCGATGCGAGTTATCGGAATGAAAGAGAAAAAGATACGCCGCAGAGTTCCTTATGTGCTCAGCCTTGTGGGACTCAATGAAAAGGCAAAAAGCTATCCCAGAGAGCTTTCGGGCGGCGAACAGCAGCGTGTTGCTCTTGCAAGAGCGCTTGTCAACAATGCGGAAATTATCATCGCCGACGAGCCTACAGGTAACGTTGACCCTCAGATGAGCTATGAAATCGTTGATATGCTTATGCGCCTTAACGAGGCGGGCACAACGGTTATAATGGTAACTCATCAGCACGGTCTTGTCCGTTGCTTTGATAAGCGTGTTATAACAATTCAGAAGGGCGTTGTTGTTTCGGATGTTCCCGCTCAGGTAGGACAAGCCGCAACGGCCCATATCAACGCATCAAGCGAAATATCCAACGAATATGTTGTCCCTCCCGATGAGGATTATTCCGCATATGTCAGCCAGGCAGATACTCCTGCCGATGAAACTGACGATACGCTGAATGAAGCTGTTAAAGGAGGCGAAAACTGATGGGTAAACTCAATTATCTTACAAAGGAAGGTTTTCGCAACCTTAAGGTTAACAAGCTGATGTCGGTTGCATCCATAACCGTTCTTTTCAGCTGCCTTATGCTTATCGGAATTGCATTTATGCTTCTTGTTAATATTGAGGCGTTCATTTCGGGCATTGAGGGCGAAAACATAATCATGGCATATGTTGACGATGCCGCAACCGATATTGAGGTTAAAAAGGTCGGTCTCGACCTTGAAAAAATCCCCAATGTCCAGAGCGTTGAAAAAATCGGCAAGGAAGAAGCCTATAAAGATATTCTTTCCGACATGGATGAGAATCTCAAGGTGTATCTTGAAGGACTCGAAGAAAATCCGTTGCCCGATGCTTACAAAATAACCGTTAAAAACATGTCGGGCTTTGATTCTGTGGTTGAAGCTGTTAAAGGCGTGACCAATATTTTCAGAGTCCGCGAAAACAGCTCTCTGGCAAAGCAGCTTGCAGATATGCGCGACAGTGTGACAACAATAAGCATAGTTATTATTGTTATGCTTCTGCTTGTTTCGCTCTTTATTATTTCAAACACAATCAAGGTAACAATGTTCAGCAGACGCCTTGAAATCAGCATCATGAAAAGTGTCGGCGCGACCAATTCGTTTATACGCTGGCCGTTCATGGTTGAAGGCATGGTTATCGGCGTTATCGCAGGCGTGCTCGCTACTGTTGCGGTATGGCTTGTCAGTGAGTTTGCCATCGGCTCTCTCACATCCTCGCTTTCAATTGTCGGAGCAAGCGTTGAGGTTAACTTCCTTGATTATGCTCTGTGGCTTACCCTTGCATTCATCGGCATCGGTATTTTTACGGGCGTTTTCGGTTCGGCAACCTCTATGAGAAAATATCTTAAGGAAAGGAAGTTTGTAGAGCTTGATGAAAACTAAAAAAAGAAGTAAGCTCAAGGCTCTCCTTTGCTTTATTCTTATTCTGGCATGCACTTGTATTTTTTCGCCTGTCAGCGTTATGGCAGAAAAAAGCCTTGATGAGCTGAGAGACGAATATAACAAAATCGAAGAGAGCATTCAGCAGAATCAGCAGAATCTCAATGAGGTTCAGGGCGAAATCAAGGATAACAAAAGCAAGCTTGAAAAGCTGAATTCCGAAATCGACGATATTCAGGCTCAGGTTGATATTCTTAATGACAGAATTGAGATTCTCAACTCTGATATCACTTCGCTCAACTCAAGCATTCAGACCATTACCACAGAGATATCCTCGATAAACACGATGATAGCGGAAATCGAAACTCAGATTGCTGAGGGCGAGATTCTTATTGCCGAAACAAGAGAACTGCTTCTGAACCGAATCAGAGAGAACTATATGGCAGGCGGCGGTTCAACTCTTGAAATTCTCTTCACATCAGAGGATTTAGGTTCTTTCCTTACCAGAACAGAGCTTGTTGCGCAGGTAACCGAAAAGGATACCAAGCTGATTACGGAGCTTACAAGTGAGCTTGTTGAGCTTAATTCGCTTGAAACCCAGCTTGAGGCTGAAAAGACAGAGCTTGTTGCAAAGCGTGTTCAGCTTGACAGCGATATGACAACTCTTACGGCAAGACAGGATGACCTTTCAAGCAGCATGGATATTCAGGAAGCCAAAAAGAAAGAGGCAACCGAGAAATACGAAGAAGTTGAAGATATTCTCGAAGAGCTTGATGAGGACAGCGAAGAATACAAAGCAATCATCAAGCGTCAGGAGGAAGAACGAAAGATAATCGAAGCTCAGATTGATGCATATATCAAAGAGCACGGTTCGCAGGTCGGCGATACTCCCGATGAGGAGTATAACAATGACGGCGATATGCTCTGGCCTGTTGCAGGAAAAACAACAATGACCGCAGGCTATCCTGCTTACAGCAACGGTAAAGCACATTGGGGAATTGATATCTGCGTTGTCGGCGCAACCGGCGGAACAAGAGACGAAAACGGCAGGAGCTATTCTCTCGGAAAGCCTTTCAGAGCGGCGCAGGGCGGCGAGGTTATTATCGCAGCAAACGACGATAACTGGAATTACGGCTTCGGCAATTACTGCGTTATTGACCACGGTGACGGTACGCAGACCCTCTATGCACATGCACAGACCCTTTATGTCAAAAAGGGCGATGTTGTTCAGAAGGGCGAGAATATCGGCGCTATCGGCGAAACGGGTAATGTAACAGGTCCACATCTTCACTTTGAGGTAAGAGTCAAGAAGGGTGACACCGTCAGCAGAGTTCAGCCTCTTGATTATGTTTCAAAACCGTGATATAATATTGGAGTCGGCTTTGCCGGCTCCTTTTTAGTTTGCAATGAACAGTAAAGAGTTAATAATTAAGGAAGAGCTTCGCTCTTGACCCATTCCGGAGGTGTTTCCTGTGAATAAAAAAGTTTCATTGGGAATCTGCATTTCTCTTATTATAATATCAATTGCGGCAACTTTTTCGGTAACCATGGTTGCTTCCAAAAAAATATATAACGGAATAATCGGCAATATTTCCCAGCGTTCACAGATGTATTCTTCAATTGATGAGATAAATCAGATTATTTCTAACTATTTTTACGGCTCAACGCAGGATACGGGTCTGCTGAATTCCTCGCTTTCAGAGGGCTATATCAACGGTCTCGGCGATGCGGCAAGCCGATATATGACCTCGGAGGAATATGCGGAGTATACCGCAAGGCTTGAAGGCGGAATTACGGGCATCGGAATTGAAACAGCATACGATTATCAGAATGACAGTTTTGTTATAACCCATGTTTACAGCGGTTCGCCTGCAGAAACTGCAGGTCTCTCAAAGGGAGATGTCATAACTGCAATCGGCAATGTTACCGTAACGAGAAAGAACTATGCTACCCTTTCGGAAGAGCTTTACGGCAATATACTTTCATCTGTTGAAATCGAATATGAACGCGACGGAGAAACCGGAACGGTTGAACCGCTTCTCGGATTTTCTTTGCCAAGCGTTATCGGAAGAACAGAAGGTAATGTAGGGTATATAAAAATCAACGGCTTCTATAAAAACACAGCCAAGGAATTCAGGGCGGAAATTGACAGACTGACATCGGAGGGCGCTGAAAGCTTTGTTTTTGATGTCAGAAACACGAGTGACGGAAGCATAGACTATGCCGCTCAGGTTATTGATGTTATTGTTCCCGCTATTTCGGGAAACATCGCCGTTGCGAGAGATAAAAGCGGCGCTGTATATAAAGAAAAGATTTATACCGCTGAAAATAACAGCGTCAACAAACCAATTGCCGTTCTTGTCAACGGTAATACGGCAGGTCCTGCGGAGCTTTTTGCATGCGACCTGAGAGACATCAGTCAGGCGATTCTTGTCGGAACAAAAACCGCAGGTATCGGAACAATGCAGGAGCTCTTCACACTCGAAAGCGGCGGAGCGATACTTCTTACTGTTGCAATCGTGGAGCCTAAAAACGGAGCGGATGCAATTTATGACGGAAAGGGAATTGAACCCGCTGTCAATGTTACTCTGCTTTCAGGTGACGATGCAAATATTCCTCTGCTCACATCCGAGCAGGATAACCAGCTTACAACGGCAATGAATCTTCTTGCAGCATAAAGAAAAGGCTTGTACGGAACACCGTACAAGCCTTTTTTTAATGAATAGTGAATGATAAAAAGTGAATAGTTAAGGGAGGACTCTGCCCTCACCTGATTTACCTCCAGTTAAACGGACGAAGCGAAAAGTCAACCGTGCTTTTATCCTCGGGAATAAGACCGAAGGATGAAACTCTGTTCATGCCGTGGGCTTTGAATGCATCGTAAAGCTCTTCGTTTGCCTTCTGTCTCATAGGATTGAGGAATGAATACTTACCGATATACTGGTTAGCCTTGAAATATTCCCAGCTCAGATTTGCAACCTCAACATTGAACCGCTGTTCATCGGAGATGTCGGCATTCAGTGCCTTGTCCCAGAGTCGGTTGAGTCTGTTGACAGTATAAAACGGATAGAATCCCGACTGATAATGCCAGTCAAAATCAAAGGCATGTGCCGTTGCTTTGACCTGAGCTGTCTGGATGTCAATTATTTCTTTGATGTAGGGAGCGGCATCCTCACCGTAATATGCCTTCAGAAAATCGTTCATATGGTATTCAACATCAGCATTGACATCCCACTGAAGCTTGCAGAGAAGATAGTTTCTCAGCTCATTGAATGCAGCGTAATGTCCGTCGCCGCAGTTATAAACATAGCCCGTTATGCCGATATCGTGCATATATTTCATCGTTGACTGCATTGTTTCAAAATTCGAGAAAAACTGTGCAGTGTTGAGAAAGTTTATCGTATAGTCGTAGATAAATGTTCTGTCGGCAACCTTAACCCAGTTCGCGTGGTCCTCGGCAACCGAGGGATTCTGCTCAACAAAAAGATTTTCAAATGTTTCGTTTCCGTCAATTGCACCGCATTCGGTCAGAGGATGGCTTCTGCATGCCTTATGAAGTCCGCAGAGAACGGGAACAACATTTTCGTTGCAGCGCAGAGAAAGGTCTGTCGGGGGCTTGTCGGTTTCGTTGTATGCGTAGAAGGTGAAAGTCATATCGGGGAATTCATCGTCAAGCGCATCTGCAAAGGCATTGGTGAAAATAATTGTCGGAGCGCAGACGGTTCCGTATTTTTTATGGAGTGCCTCGCATGTTTCGCAGTGGCAGTAATTCATATTATCCTTCTGACCGATATGAATATATTTTGACTCCCTTTCACATTCAAGAATGGCTTTTCTGCCGTTTTCAACCGCAATTTCAAGAACTTCGGGGTTTGAGAGACAAACATGGTCGGTTGTGCGCGTGCCGTCGGGGTTCATTGCGAAATATTCGGGATGCTCTGCAAAAAGAGCATCGGGAACAAGCTTATCAAGCGTAACATCCCATAAAACATATGTAAGCGCGCCGCCGTATTCGGGAGCTTCCTGCCAGAAAGAAACGTTCATTTTTGTTCTTGCCCGATGGGCGTTGTTGGTTAGTGCACAGTCATTTCTGCGAATGGCAAAAGACGGCTCAACCGTACGGTTGATATTTGCGTCGATAACAATATCTTCACTGTGAGGAACAACCTCAAGCTCGGGCGTAAACCATCTCACTCCGAGATATTCCTCGAGAAATGTATATACTCCGTAAAGTGTTCCGCGGCTGTCCTCTCCCGCAATCAGAAGAAGGTCGGTATCGGAGAAAATCACAAATCCGTCCTCATCGAGTGAAGCTGTATCAACGGATGAAATGCTGTTTTTCAGCTGTGTTTCTCCGATAAAGATGCCTTTTTCGCCTGTAAAATCCGATTCTTCAATAATATCAAGCTTTGTTCCGCTTGCTTTCTCAATATATGTCTGCATTTCGGCGGCGGCAGTATCAATGCAGTCATCCGCACCGTCGGGAATGACAATTGAATAATCGGATTCTCCGTTTTCAACAATATACACAGGTGTTTCAACGGCAGGCGGCTGATAAGCGCTTCCGCCGTAATCAATATTGGTGTTTACGGGAATGATGCCGACAATAAAAAGAAGAACATGAATGAAATATATCATGCCTTTGAAATATGGAAGCATATATTTTCCTCCGTGAAAGTGATGTTACAGTAACTATGGTATCATATGTATATTTTCTTTTCAAGATTTTTAAATGTTAAAAATACAACAAATTGCAAAAAGTGTCTAAAAATAAACAGGATTATCAGATAAACATGGAAAGTTTGTACATTGACTTTATCTGATAAAAAATGTAAACTGTTCATCAATGAGAGAACTTTGTGCTTAAGTATCTTGTTTGACAGGGAGCGAAGAAGAGCGGAAGGGCAGATATGTCTGTGCCAAAAACATTCTGCACTCAGTTGAAACCGCCTTCTTCGAAGCAGCCCTGTAAAGACACCTCAAGGGTGTCTGTTTTCTTTTTTGGGGAGTTATTTAATAAAGATTTCTGTTTATGTGCAACAAAAAAGAGGAAAATCTATAGTCAAATTTAACAAAACAAAAATTTTTTGAACCCTGCTGTTTGGGCTACAATCCGAATTATTAAAACAGCGCTCAAAAATGTTGACGAAGCAGATTTTTTTGTTATAATAATTAATATATTCAAAATAAAAATTTAGCGTGGGAGATATATTCTATGTATGTTAAAGATGTAACTGTTCAGAATCAGGTTGGTCTTCATGCCCGTCCGGCAACCTTCTTCATTCAGAAGGCAAATGAATTCAAGTCATCAATCTGGGTTGAGAAAGAGGAGCGCAGAGTTAACGCAAAGAGCCTTCTCGGTGTTCTTTCGCTCGGTATCATGGGCGGCACCGCTATCCGCATCATCGCAGGCGGCCCCGATGAAGAAACAGCTGTTGATGAGCTCGTCAAGCTTGTTGAATCAGGTTTTGCAGAATAATTTAATGTGCAGAAAAAGCAGGTAACCTCGGTTACCTGCTTTATTTGTTTTATTCTGCCGCGGCAGAGTTGAAATGCTTTGCAATGAAGCTTCTCATTTTTTCGTCATAGGCTTCTTTGGCGTCATAATAACTGTACGCGTGAACCGCACCGGGTACGGTGAAAATGTCTTTTTCAACGGGGCAAGCGTCATAAAGCTCCTGACACATCGGGAAGGGGACAAGCGCATCCTCCTCGCCGTGAACAAAAAGAACGGGATTTTTTGCGTTGTTCATTGTGCCGAGCGGGCTGGCATCTTTTCTGAGGTCATAGCCCGCGATGAGCTTGCAGTGCAGATTAATAAAATTCACTATGAAATCGGTTTTAAGGAAGCGGATCATGCTTCTGGCTTTTACGCCGACAACCTTGAATGCCGTTGTGTATCCGCAGTCCTCGATGATGAGCTTCACCTGGGGCTTGGGATTATGGTTGTTGACGAGCATGCTTGTTGCGGCACCCATTGAAATTCCGTGGAGCATTATTTCAATATCTTCGCCGAAACGGTCAATAAGATAGTCTATCCATCGGTTTATATCCTTATAGTCAAGCGCACCGAAGCCGATTATGCTGCCGCTGCTTCTGCCGTGACCTCTCAGGTCGGGAAGAAAATAGTTGAACCCCATTTCGTTATGGTAGAACGGGAAAAGATGGCTCATTTCATCGGGACCGTTGCAGTTGTGTCCGTGAATGCATATAACAAACTTTTTCGTTTCTTTTTCAGCAGGAATATAGCGTGCGGTGAGCTTGATGCCGTCAGGCGTTTTCAGCTCAAGGTCTTCATGTTTGTGTGAAAGCATATAGGCATTGTTCTTTTTGCGGATTTCGGTTCTGAGCATGCGTTTCGGATCTGTTTCGGGCTTTTTGACTCTGTTTGAAACACATGCCATTCTGAAGCCGACGGCTCCTGCAACAAGGCATACAATCAGGAAGAAAACCGCCGCAGAAACAAGTATGTAAAGAAACAGCATATCATCACTCCGTTTAGATATTATAAAAATATTTTATCATATTTGTAAAAGTATGGCAAGTTATTTTGTTGACAATAAGGCGCAAAAGAGTTAAACTTAATCATCCGTAAAAAAGAAGGTTATTATATGACAGGCACTCTTGTAAATTGCGCGGCGGTAATTGCAGGCGGCGCAATAGGTTTAATATTTAAAAAGGGAATAAAAGAAAGCTATACCGAAAGCATCAATAAATCTCTCGGCATAGCGGTTCTTATTATAGGGCTCAACGGCGTGATTTCAAACATGTTCAGCGCAGAAAACGGAGCTCTTTCAAGCAGCGGAGAATTGCTGCTGGTTATTTTTCTTGTTATCGGAACGCTTATCGGCGAGCTTTTGCGGCTTGATGACCGATTTACAAGGTTCAGCAATAAAATCGAAGGAAAATTCAAAAACGGCGGATTTGCTTCGGGATTCATTAACGGAACATTGCTGTTCTGCGTTGGTGCCATGACAATTATCGGCTCGCTCAACGACGGTCTGAAGGGTGACAGCTCGGTTCTTTTCGTCAAAAGCGCGCTCGACTTTACCTCGGCAATCATTTTCGGAGCAACGCTCGGCTTCGGCGTTATTTTCAGTGCGGTTCCGATGCTGATTTATCAGGGCGGAATAACTCTTCTTGCAGGTACACTCAGCGGCATTCTTGAAGGTGAGCTGCTCAGGCAGGTCTGCACGGTGGGCTATGCGATTATCGTTGCAATCGGTTTCAACTTTCTGCTTACCAAAAAGTTCAAAACTCTGAATATGGTTCCTGCATTAATCCTGCCCGTTGTTTACCATTATATAATGATACTTATTAATTATATCAAGGCATAACATAAAGCCCTGCTGTCTGTTCAGCAGGGCTTATTTTTTTATCAGAATTTTCTGCGAAGCTCAACAACCTTGCCTACAACGGTTACAGGCAAGGATTCAATCTCGCTTTTTGTAAACATCATAGGCTCATATGCCGAGTTTTCCGACACAAGCAGAATGCTTGTGTCTTTTTTTATAAGTTTTTTGACGGTAGCATCATTACCGTTAACAAGAACAACCGCTATTTCTCCGCTTTCGGCATCAGGCTGACGGCGGACAATAACCGTATCACCTGCCTGAAAAAGCGGAAACATGCTGTCACCTTTGATTTTAAGGCCGAAATATTCGCCTCTTGCCGCCATATCGGCGCTGATTTCTTCGTAATCCAATATATCTTCCACAGCCTCCATAGGAATGCCTGCCCTGACATAGCCGAGAACGGGAACGAGAACCGTTCCTCCGATATCCTCTCCGCCGATGAGTGTGCCGACGGAAACGCCGAGAACTCCCGCAAGAATTTTAAGGCTTTCGTTATCGGGTGAGGTTCTGCCGTTTTCCCATTGGCTTACAGCCGTCTGGTGAACGCAGCAACGCTCTGCCAGCTCGCTCTGGGACAGACCTTTTTGCTTTCTTAATTCTCTTATTATATTCATTTTTACCCCTCCGCAGTGCCGAGGCGAGAAGTGCATCTATCCCGAATCCGTAAAACAGTTTCGGTTAAGAGTTTCTTTGCCTGCGGCTGAACCGCATATTATAAAACATTTCACGCCTATATTATGAGCTATCCTATTAAAAATGTCAATAGAAAACTGAAAAATATTAAAAACACTCTTGACAAACAAACAAATGTTCGTTAGAATTAATAGCGTCACTATTAAAGCTGTCGGTCAGGAGTTGAGCTTGCGGCGAAACATTACGAACAGTTTTATTGCAAGGAGGCTGAAATGACAGAAAATCATGAAACGGAGGATATCTTTTTCCGATATCCGAGCAAGGAGGAAATCAGAGCGGCACAGCTTGCGTGCTGCGGCAGAAGCTGCAACGCCTGCGAAACTCCTGCGGAATATGCATGGCGCAAGCGCGGAGTTGATATGGCTGTTTTGCTTGAACGCGCTATAGAAAATGAGCTCAGCCCGAATGAAAGAAGCACCGTCAGGGACAGATGGTTTGAGTCCTTGTCCGTAACTGAAATTGCATCGAAGCAGGGAATCAGCAGGGCGGCAGTCAGCGTTACTCTGAAACGGGCGCAGGATAAGCTTCGCCGCGTTCTTGGTTATGCAGTTAAATATCAGAACGATGTTTCGGATGAAACCACGGTTTCACTCATTCTCGGAAGAGCGAGAGTAATAGCTGCGGCAAGGAATTTTTCGGGAGGCAGTTTAACCGAAAGACTTCGCAGTCTGCGGCTGAAAGATAATATTTCCGCCGTATCCCTCAGCAAGATAACGGGTATTTCCGCAAACAGAATTATCTCTTTTGAAGATGGCAAAAGCCAACCCGATGTCAGGGAGTTGATTGCTTTGAGCGAAGCCTTCGGTGTGACAGTTGACTATATATTAAAAGGAGAAAAAAATGAAGGATAATAAATCACTTTTTGACCTTGGGGCTGAATATGAAAAGGCGGCTGAAACCGTCAAAGAACGCATTGATGCAAAGAGAAAACAGCTTCGTTCTCTCAAAAACAGCATTTGCTCAAACGAAGCATATGTTCTCAAGAGCGAACTGAACACACTTTACAGAGAATACAGAGAAGCCAGAGAGACAGCACAGTATCTCAAAAATTATTATTCGCCCGAAAGCCTTGTTGCGTGGGGAGGTGTGCTTTGTTGAGTAGAGTTCTGAATGCAGTTATTGACGAAGAGAGAAATCTCGTTATAAATCCCTCGGAGGGCTTTGCAGGCGAACATAATGCAGAGATAATTCAGATTGATATCGGTCCCTTTGCTGATGAAGAATATGACTATTATATTCTCAACTTTGATAACTTCGCCCAAAAAGGAAAAATCATCTCAAATATCATCCGAACCGCGTCAGATGAGCCGTCATATATTGATAACGGGGTTATCTGTTGCCCTCTTACTTCTCAGCTTACTGCTTACGGAAGGCTCAGAGTTCAGCTTGAGGCTCATAAAAACAGCGGTAACGGAGAAATAGTAAGAAAATCGTCTGTTGCCGAGCTTGAATTCAGGGCGTCGGTAATGGGGGAGGATGATATGATGGATTCCTCAAGCTCCGTTCACGGCAGACTTGACGATGTTGAAAAAAGGCTTGACGGGATTGATTCGGAAAATTACAGTGCATCAATCGCAAGCCTTGAAAGCAGAACGGATTCGCTTGAAGCAAGAACCGAAAACAGCGAAAACAGTTTGTCGGATGCGGGAAAACGCCTTGCCTCGGCTGAAACGCGTATTGATTCGGCTGAAATCCGTATCGGCGAAACGGAGAAACGTCTGGACAGCGCAGAAAACAGCATTTCAACTCTTGAAGGGTATGATATTCCGCAAACATTTGACGAAATTGAAGAAAGGCTTGCTTCTCTCGAAGAAAGACCTGTCGGTATCGGTGAAATACCTGTTGCGTCGGAAGATACTCTCGGCGGTGTCAGAATTTCACCTTTTAACGAACTGAAGATTGCTGAAAACGGAGAAATGACGCTGAATTATGCAAATTTCAACTATTATCTGTTTACCCCCGTAATGATTCTTGCCTCTATCTATGACGAGGGAAGAGTCAATGTTATTGCGGGAAATACAACAGAGGAGATTTCTTCGTATGTATATCAGGAAGCATATAATGTTTTGCTGGGAACACTTGAGGCAATTGCGTTTGTTTCTTTTTCCGGCGGAACCGTGGAATATATGGATGAGAACTATGAATTTAAGAAGCTTTCCGTTCAGCCGAGACATATCTATGTTTTCAAGATGGTTGACGGCGTTATGAATATTGATGATTACAGCGGAAATGAGCTGAGAACTCTTCTTCTGGAGGGGATTTGATTTGGATAAAAAGATTTGCATTATTGTTGGTCACGGAAAATCCGAAAGCGGAGGCTATGACAGCGGAGCAGTAAGCCGTGACGGCAGATATCATGAATTCAGGATAGCAAAAGAAATTGCAAAATACGCAGCGGATTATCTTGATTGCAGCCTGATGAATTATGAGGGTAATCTTTATCTCACTGACAGAATAAAGGCTGTCAACAAGGCGGATTATGATTTTGTTGCGGAGATTCATCTCAATGCAGGCGGAGGAAAAGGAACCGAGGTGTTCTATTATAACGGTTCTCCTACGGGGCTTAAGGCGGCGCAGATGATAACCGAAGAGATTTCAGAGGAATTTTCTATCCGCAACAGAGGCGCGAAGGTAAGGCTTAATGACAGCGGAAAAGATTATTTTGCTATCATACGCGATACAAAACCGACAGCCGTTCTTGTTGAAACCGTTTTCATTGATAACAGCGATGAACTCGGCGTTATCAAAACGGTTGACGGTCAGAAACGCTGCGGAGAAGCTATCGGCAGGGCGCTTGAAAAGTCATTTGCCACGGCAAAGCCAGCAAGCGGTTCGTTTGAGGTGCTGATCAACGCGAAGAGCCTTTATATCCGTTCGGGAGCAGGAACGGGATATAAGGCGGTTGGAACAGTAAAAAATGGAGAAATCCACAGCATATCGGCAACCGATGCGGCAGGCGCATGGGGCAGACTTGCTGACGGCAGAGGCTGGATTTCGCTTAATTCAAAATATATCGGGAGGTTATAATGGATCTTGATGCTCTTTTTTCTTTTCTTGGCTCTGCAACGGGGTGCATAGCGGGAATTCTTGCTTCACAAAGGCTTACCGTTTACCGTATTCAGCAGCTTGAGCAAAAGGTAAACAAGCATAATCATCTTGTTGAAAGAATGACAGTCAATGAAATGAAAATCAAAAATATTGAAGAAAAAGTTAAATGTGAGGTGTGCAACCATGGATAAAATTAAAACGGCACTTATCAGCATTAAAAATGTTGCTCCTTCTTCGTGGGTGAGGCTGATTGTGCTTATTGCATCTGTTATCGGGGTAGCGGTCAGGCTTTTCGGCGCAGATTTTTCTGCTGAAAACGAGGAACTTGCAAAGGATGCGGCTGCGGTAATTGTTCTGATAATCTCGTCTGCGGCGGCTTACTGGAAGAACAATTCGTTTACGGAAGCGGCTCAGGCGGCAGACGCAATTCTTGCGGCGCTGAAAAAAAGCAAGTAACAAAAGACGATAATTTTTTTAAATTACCCCTTGACAAAACGGCACACATTTTATATAATAGCACCTGCACTAATCAGTGCAGGTGCGGACGTTTAGCTCAGCTGGTAGAGCATTCGCTTGACGTGCGAAGGGTCAGCGGTTCAAGTCCGTTAACGTCCACCAAACGGGCATTGGATGAACACTTATTATTTCAAAGGCGGTTTCGCCGTAAGGGTTCCGATCTGATGCAAAACAGAAAAGAGAGTCAAGGTTTAAAGCCTTGGCTCTCTTTTATTTATGTGTTGCTATGTTGTCATAGTCTTACTGTCTTACCCATTTTCTTGCTGCCATTTTTCAAACGCTTTTTTGCCTTCTTCGGATTCATAATACTTTCTTATCTCCGGCACAAGAAACCTTGCGAATGAGTCGATTACCGACTGCGGCAGCTCGACGTTGCATTTGGAATTCAACGGCGAAGCTTTGTTGGCTGTTGCTAAAATCTCCTTTCCCGCCGTATTGAACCCCTCGACCATTCGACCGAGAGAATGTCTTTGTTCTCGCTTAGATAATTTCTTATCTAATTATATAATAATCATTTTTTGAAACTTTGTCAAATTTTTGCGAATTTGCAATTATCCCGATTCTTACAACTTAAAAATAGACATTGGAACAATAGAACCGCAAAATCGGGGTTACAGGTCAAACTATACGCACCCCTGAATTACCGCACTCTGAGACCGTTGATATACAACGGTTTCAGAAGCTCTATTTGGTTAATTTTTAACTGTAACGAAATGTTTTGGGTTACTTGATTTTTGCAACTCAAAAAGTTCATCATGTGGAAAAAGTAACCTCAAAATCGGGGTAACAGGTCAAACTATACGTACCCCTCGATTACCGCACTTTCAATCCCTTATGTATCAACGATTTCAGACGCTACTTTTCCTACGTTTTTCAAACTTTTAAAAGGAGTTTTTTATTTATGATTAATAACATTATTTCTTGTGAATTTAATATCGATACCGCCTGCGTTGAAGTCAAACTCACCGACGGCTCAATGGTGTCAATCGACTGCATCGCCGTTGAAAACGAATATGCAAACAATATGTACGAAACATCTGAACTTGATTATCTCATTTATAACGAGCCGATGAGTTATGTCAGATTACTGCTCAGCGGCAAAATGGAAGAATATCTGCGAAACAATACAGATTATACTCCATTATCTGATTTAAGATAATAATTTAGAAAATAATTTTATAGGATAAATCTTTTTTTGACATATCATTAAGAATAAAGCAAAAACCGTATTGGAGTTGTGGGTATAACTCCAATACGGTTTTCTTTTTTAATCCTCTAATTTCTTCGCAAAATGCACCAATTTTGATGCTACACCAAAGCCTAAACTCTGATGGAATTTTATGCTTGCATCGTTTGTGATTTCGCAGTCACTTGCAAATTCTTTGCAGCCTTTTGATTTTGCCCAATTCTGACAGCAGATAACAAGTTCTGTTGCAAAGCCTAAATTACGCCATTCCTCTTTGACATAAACACCCTCAAGGTATCCCACGGGATTGCTGTGAGTACCCTCAACATAGTCGTTACGAATTGAGCAATGTGCAAAACCGACCATTTCTTTGTAGCAATACAAGGTGAAAATCATATCATTTTCACTTGCAATGATTTTCTTCATCTCATCGCACATTTCATCTAACGTATGATGAGGCCAAAGTTCGCAGGCAAGACGAGCGATTTTTCATAATCCTTTTCACGGGCGGTGTAGCTGTTCCAGCAACTGCGCCATGCCCAAGTATGTGTGCTGACACAGTTTATTGAATCGAACTCAATCTTATCCCAAAGATCTGCCATGGATTTACCGTTAAAAACCTTTGCGTTCAGCAGTTCATCGGCTGTTTCGAAATCATATCCGTTTTCTTCAGCACCTTTCATTTTGCTGAACCAATATAATTTATGTTCATCACAATATCCCATCCAGATATCCTGATAATCTTCGTCACCTATTATACTGAAATTGATTTCGCAAACAGATTCTTTTTCGATGAGTTTTTCTCTGAAAAATTCGTATTTTATGGGAAAGTTTTCTCTCATAATGTCACCTGAATTATATTTTCTTTGCCTTGACAATCAAGAAATTTGGTTTGATATATTCCTTTATCCAAGCAGGCACTTTTTTGATTACCCATTCTTCGGGGATGGGTTCGCAGACTTCTTCAATAACAAATCCTGCTTTGGCAAGTGCGTTGATAATATTGCTGAAGGTGCGGTGATATTTTATAACGCCGTCGACATACCAATGGATTTTGCGTTCGCCGGGTTGATTGTAG
>JAZPXO010000061.1:0-46238 GCA_045543735.1 Acutalibacteraceae bacterium | reverse complement strand
AGCTCTAATTGTCTTCCTAAGCCCGCTGGGGCCCCCGACTTCTGGTATCGACCAGTAGCGCCAAGGCGTGGCGCGGGGGCTCGGCCAGTCGGCTGTGAGAGAGGAAACCGTGAAAAACGACATTGCCGGTGATGCCCAATTGGGCCGTCAAGTGCTTCATAACCCCTCCGTATGTATATAAATGTTATTATATACTATGCAAAAAACAATAAAAGCTTCACTTAAAAAACGCCCCCGACTGCAGTCGGAGGCGTTTAACGGTATTATTCAAAAAGATAAACTCTTGTTTCGTAGGGCTTTGTAACAAATGCATTGATGGAATTATCAACAACATCATAGTTTGAAAGCACAAGCTTACCCTTGCTCAGTTCAAAGCCGGCGGGAGCAGTGAAGCTGACAGGCTTATCGGTGAAAGAGTTGATAACGAGCATTCTCTTGCCCTCATAGTTTCTTTCATAAACAAAAAGCTTGCGGCTGTTCTTATAATGAAGCTTGAAATCGCCGTAAATGCAGACTTCATTTTCCTTGCGGAATTTAAGAAGCTTGCGGTAATAATTAAGGATTGAATTCTCATCCTTCTCGGCGGCCTCAACATTGATTTCAGTATAGTTCGGGTTAACGGTAAACCAGGGCTTATCCGCCGTTGTGAAGCCTGCATTCTTCTGCGCTGTCCACTGAACGGGAGTTCTCGCATTATCTCTCGATGCACGGTTCGCAACCTTAAGGAACATCTTATCCGTAAATCCGAGCTTTTTGAAAAGCTGATATGTGCTCTTAACCTGAGTATCGGTATAATCGTCAACGCTGTTGAACTTTATGTTCAGCATACCGATTTCCTGACCCTGATAGATAAAAGGTGTGCCGCTCTGGCAGATATACATTGTTGCAAGCATCTTACCGCTCTCAACCCTGTATTTTTCATCGCCGTAACGGCTGATGATTCTGGGCTGGTCATGGTTTTCAATATAGTTTGCATTCCACGCAATACCGTAAAGCTTATTCTGCCATCTGTTATAAGCATTCTTGAGCTTCTTGAGGCTGAAGGGCATGGGCACCCAGCTTACCATGAAGCTGTCTGCCTCCATATGCTGGAAGTTGAACATCATGTTGAGAGTCTGCTTGGGACCCTCCTTGATGAATCTCAGAGCAAGCTTCGGAGTCATCATCGGAGCTTCGCCGACGGTCATGCAATCATAGTTATCGGTAACCTTTCTGAATTCGGTAAGATATTCGTCAAGGTGAGGACCGCACTTATAATGCTCCATACCGCAGGCAACGGGAATCGGGAATCCGTTGGGCAGACCTTCTTTTTTGGAAATAAAGGTGATAACATCCTCGCGGAAGCCATCAACACCCATATCGAGCCAGAAACGGATAATATCCTTGATTTCTTCGCGAACCTTGGGGTTATCCATATTGAGGTCGGGCTGTTCCTTGGCAAAAAGAGTAAGATACCACTCATCAAGGTTCTCGTTATAATGCCAACCGGGGCCTGCAAAGGTTGAGAGCCAGTTATTGGGAGGCTTTTTGCCGCCCGACTTCTTACCCTTGCGCCAGAAATAATAATCGTGATAAGGGTTATCCTTGCTCTTCTTGCTTTCAACAAACCAATGATGTTCATCCGAGGTGTGGTTGATAACAAGGTCCATGATGATTTTGAGTCCCTTGCTGTGTGCCGCATCAAGCAGCTCTTTGAACTCCTCAACCGTTCCGTATTCGGGAGCAATTGATTTATAGTCAGCTATATCGTAGCCGTAGTCATGCTGAGGGGATTTATAAAGGGGCGAAAACCAGATTGCATCAACGCCGATGCTCTTGATATAATCAAGCTTTTCCATAACGCCCTTGATATCGCCTATGCCGTCTCCGTTTCCGTCATAAAAGCTTCGGGGCCAGACCTGATAGACGGACATTTCCTTATACCAATGTTTTTTAATCTCTGCCATTCGTCTCTTCCTTTCGTATATATAATTAAATATCACCTAAATCGAGCGTTTCACCTGCGGCAAAGCTCAGCTCAAATGTGCCGATTTCTTCACCTGAAGAATTTCTCACCGCAGCCGTGCCGCTGCCTGCAGAAGCAACAAAAGAAAAGCTTCCGTCAGACAGCACCGTATATGATGTACCGCCGAATTCAACCGTTGCCGCACCGATGCCGCTGCCAAGTCTGCCCTTTACCGTTCCGACGGACTCATCGGTTCTCTTTATCGCCTCTTCAACGGCAAGCTTCGCATTGAGCATGGGATAATCCATAAGCTCAACGTCATAGCCGTATTCATAAAAATCATTGATACCCGCAACCCTATCGGTTGATGTAACAAGGATTTCCTTTACCTCTTTGCCCGTAAACGAGGGGTTTACAGACCACACAAGCCCGGCAACGCCCGTTACGCAGGGAGCCGCCATGGATGTTCCCGATTTATAGGTATATTCTCCTATCGCAGGATTGCCGCAGCTGTAAACAATTGACCCGGGTGCCGCAATTCCGATATGAGAACCGACATTTGAATAGCTCGCCTGAGTAAATGTTCCGTTATAATTATTCATCGCGGCGGAAACCGAAATGATTCTGCCGAGAATTTCTTCTTTTCCTATTTCATACTTGCCCGTATGGATATTGTTTTCTGTTATCGAGGTAAAGTGGCCGTTATTCGTTGAATCAACGGGCTCTCCCCATTGATTTCCGTTACCTGCCGACTGAACAACAAGAAAATCATAGCCCTTATCAAGAAGCGATGCCATGGTGAGCGACAAGGCTTTCGGCTTCAGCACTCTGTCATAAAAGCTTGCCCTGTCAGACCTGAGCGATGCGGAAATACCGAGCGAAAGATTGATGACCTTTGCGCCTGCCTGAACAAGCTCTGTAAAGCCGTAATAAATCGCGATTTCAGTAAACCAGAACTGCAGAATATCGGGATTCCAGTCAACGCATATAAGATCGGCATGGTCACAGATTCCCGATATACCCGTTGCGTTGTTTCTCTCCGCGGCAATTATGCCTGCAACATGACATCCGTGGTCGGAGGGACGGTTTTTGCGAGCCCGTTTATCATTGGGAAATGAGATTTTGCCTGCAAGCTCGGGATGTTCGGTATCAAAGCCGCTGTCAAGAACACCGAGGGCTACGGGCTGATAGTATTCCTCATAGTCCCACGCCTGCCTTGCGTTGATTGCCTCAAGCCACCAGTTTCTTCCGTCAGGATGAAGTTCATCCCATTCATTAACATCTTCGGGATAGAAAAAGTCCTCTTCGGGTGTATAGTCAAACGGATCGTCAGGCGTAAGCTGTTCCTCCGTTTTACTAAGGTACAGCGGCATGGCGAACGCAACCCCGTCAATGCCGTCAATTCTTTCGCTTTCGGCGACAGCCTGCTCATGCGTCATGCTTTTTGTTTTTATAACATAAAGCTCCGCAGGGGCGCACCATCCGACAACCGTTCCCCTGCATTCGCCGAGAACACTCAATCTTTCAAAAAAGCCGAGATTGCCTTCAACAAAAACCGCAAGGGTATCTTTGATATACCCCGTTTCTTCATCAATGAAGCCGATATCATCCTTATCAAATTCGCTCATGAAATCGTCCTTGATTGCCGATGCGGTATAGGGTATGCCGCAAATCAGTTCAAAAACACTGTCGATAACCGAACCGAAAAGCCCTGCAGCAGTTCCAGAAGCAGACATAACAAATGACATTAACAACGCAATGATTCTGCTGAGCACGATATCAACTCCTTATATTTCAGGATTTGTTTTTCTTTCTGAATTCAAACCATTCCTGCGGAAGCTGAGTGAGAATAACTGCCGCAAACATCACAACGCAGCCGAGATATCCTCTTGAGTCGAGTCTCTGGTCAAGAATAAGCCATCCGAAAATAACGGAGAAAACAGATTCGAGGCAGAGAAGAACTGAAGCAACCGTAGGGTTGGTATATTTCTGACCGAAAATCTGAGCGGTGAAAGCTATGCCGCAGCTGCCTACACCTGCATAAACAAGAGGCAGCCATGCGCTGATAATTTCGTCAATTTTCGGCTCTTCAAAAATGAACATACATATGACAGAAAGAGTTCCCGCAAAAAAGAACTGGGCGCAGGAAAGAGCAATGTTGTTGACCTTCTGGCAGAAATGGTCAATAACAAGAATATGCGCCGCAAACGCAAATGAGCAGAGAATTGTTACAAATTCTCCCTTGCCGACGGAGAAATCGCCTTTTTTAACACTCAGGAAATAAAGACCGACAACGCCGAGGGCAACGCCTGCCCAGATATTGATTTTAAGCTTTCTCTTGAGAAAAATTCCGAAAAGCGGCACGATAACCATATACAGCGCGGTTATGAAGCCGACCTTTCCCACATAAAGATAATTGAACGCATGCTGCTGAAGATTGCCGCCTATAAAAAGAGGCAGACCGCAGCATACACCTCCGATAACAACATCTTTAATCGGGAATTTCTTTTTCTCCTGTGCGGGAAGCTTTGAATTTTCTTTTTTATAGCTGAGAGCAACAAGCGGAAGAAGAACAATTCCTCCGAGAAACGTTCTCAGACCGTTGAATGTAAATGTGCCTATTGATGCGCCCTCGCTCTGTGCAACAAACGAAAGTCCCCAGACAACTGCGGCGAGGATACAGTAAAAGGGACCGAGTATCTTTTCCTTTTTTATGACGATTCACTCCTAAACGAACAACCGCCCACAGAAAATAACTGCGGGCGGCAAAAAACATAATTATTCAGCAGCTTCGTCTGAAGCTTCTGTTGCAGCTGCTTCGTCAGCAGCATCTTCAGCAACTTCTGCTGCTTCAGTCTCGATGAGAGCGCGGATTGAAAGGCTTACGCGCTTCTTATCAAAGTCGATACCTGTAATCTTGCAGGTTACCTTGTCGCCGGCTTTGAGAACATCCTGAGGCTTGCTGATGTGACGGTCAGCAATCTGAGAAATGTGGATAAGACCGTCGATGCCGGGAATAACCTTTGCAAATGCGCCGAATGTTGTAAGACCAACGATTTCGGTCTCAAGAACTGTTCCTTCGGGATAGTTCTTCTTAAGGATTTCCCAGGGATTATCCTCGTCTTTTCTGTAGCCGAGAGAAATCTTCTTGTTTTCTGCATCAAGGGCCTTGATGAAAACGTCAACTTCCTGACCGATTTCCATAATCTCTGAGGGATGCTTGATGCGCTTCCATGACATTTCGGAAATATGTACCATACCGTCGATGCCACCGATATCAACGAAAGCACCGTAGTTTGTCATTGACTTAACAACGCCGTGATATGTCTGGCCGACTTCTGCCTGTGCCCAGAAAGCTTCAGCAGCTTCCTTCTTAGCCTCTCTGAGGACTGCACGGATTGAGCCGACAGCTCTTCTGCGCTGCTTATTAACTTCGATAATGCGGAACTTAACAGTCTTCTTGAGAAGGCTTTCAAGATCTTCGTCACGACGCTCTGTAGCAAGTGAAGCGGGGATGAAAACGCGAACATTGTTGCTCACAACAAGAACGCCGCCCTTGATAACTTCAGCAACTGTGCCTTCAAGGATTCTGCCGTCTTCTTCTGCCTCAATGATATCAACCCATGACTTCTGAGCGTCAAAACGTTTCTTTGAAAGCATAACGGTTCCTTCTGCGTCGTTTGTCTTCATGATGATGAGGTCAAGCTCATCGCCTACTTTAAGCTCTGCTGCAGCGTTAGCTGTGGGGTCAGCGCTGTATTCATCCATGGGGATATAGCCGGCATGCTTTCTGCCGATATCAACCTGGATTTCTGTGGGTGTGATACCCATAACAACGCCTTTGACCTTCTGGTCTGTGCTCATGCTGCTGAGTGATGCCTCAAGAGCTGCTGAAAAGTCCATTTCTTCGGTTGTCATTGCTTCAGAAGGCACCTCCTCTACCTGCAGATTTGTGGTTTCCTTTACGATTTCGGACATTTCTAAAAGTACCTCCTTAATTATTGCGGAAGGGGTTGACGCCCCTGCCGTCACACCGATATCGGTGCATTGGGAAAAATCTATGGTCCTGAGCTCGCTGGCTCTTTCCACCAAAAAAGTTTTGCAGTTTTCGCTGCAGACGGTCTTAAGCTTGACCGTATTTGAACTGTGCTTACCGCCGATGACAATCATGCAATCGCTTTTCTTTGAAAGCTCATATGCCTCTTCCTGCCTTTTTCGGGTAGCAGAACATATTGTATCAAATATTTTCGGGTTTGTACAGTATATTTTTATTTTTTCTTTTATTTTTTTCCATTCATTTTGGGAAAAAGTTGTTTGCGAAACCGCCATAATTCCATTTCGGCATATTTCACTGTTGTTTTTGAAAAATTCTTCCGCTTCATCAGCCGAACTGAAAATATAATATCTGCCCTTGCAGTATCCGCATATCCCGATAACCTCGGGATGATTGGGGTCTCCGCCGATTATAACAGGCAAATCCTCTGCCGAGTTTTTCTCAACGATATCATGTATCTTTTTCACGAAAGGGCAGGTTGCATCGCAGATTCTTGCGCCGATGGTCTCCAGCTGCGCATAAACATCTTTTCTTACACCGTGCGCCCTGATAATTACCGTTTCTCCTTCGGAAGCCTCTTCGGGGCTTTCGATAACACGCATCCCCTTTGATTCAAGGTCCTCGGTGACGGTAGGATTATGGATAAGCTGGCCGAGAGTTACCGCACTGCAGCCTTTCTCTGCAAGCTCATATGCCATGTTGACCGCCCTGTCAACACCAAAGCAGAATCCTGCCGTTTCAGCAAGCTTTATTTGCAATGTCCTTCCTCCCAGAGGTTAACTATCTCTTCCATTATGTATTTAGAAGCATCGGTAAGGCTCTGTCTTGTGCAGTCATCTCCGCCGATTCCGAGTTTTTCAAACGGAATGAGTTTGCCGAAGCGGACTGTAACCTTTGAGTGTCTTTCCATCAGGTTATCCGTATAGATTGATACGGGAAGAATATCCGCTTTTGCCGCTCTGGCGATAACAGCAACGCCTCTCTTGGCGCTCTTGGGAGTGCAATCCTTTGAGCGTGTTCCCTCGGGGAAGATTCCGAGAATATGGCCTTCTCTGACAACTCTTGCGGCATAGTCGAGAGCCTTGGTATCAACGGCACCTCTTGCAACGGGGAAGCCGTTTACCTTTGAGAAAAGGTAGCCGACAATCTTGTTATCAAAAAGCTCTTTTTTGCCCATGAAATGGAGCTGTCTGTCTTTAATTCCGATAGCAATTATTGCAGGGTCAAACATGTTGATATGATTTGATGCAAGAATAAATCCGCCCTCGGCAGGAATGTTTTCAACGCCTTCATATTCAACCTTATATCTCTGATCCTTAAGCAGGAAACCGAGAGGTCTCATGCGTTCATATAACTTGCTTGTTGTTATCTCTTTATCGTAGTTAAAGCCCTTCATTGAACCTTCTCCTTTATTGTGTTGATGATTTTTGCAACCTGCTCTTCGAGAGAAACTCCCGTTGTGTCAAGAACAACGCTGTCCTGCGCAGGCTTAAGCGGAGCAATTTCGCGGTGGGAATCGTTATAATCCCTTTCAATCAGTTCGTCGAGAACCGCCTGATAGCTTACATCGGAACCCTTTGCAACAAGCTCATTATAGCGTCTCTGCGCTCTTTCTTCGGCAGACGCGGTAAGAAAAATCTTGACCTGGGCATCGGGAAGCACAACAGTGCCGATATCTCTGCCATCCATGATGCAGTTGTTGCGCGAAGCGATATCCCTCTGCAAATCAAAGAGGAATGCTCTGACCTCGGGAACAGCCGAAACATCTGACGCTGCCATTGATGCGGGAGGAGTTCTGATTTCAACCGAAACATCCTCACCGTTGAGAAGCACCTTCTGTTCGCCGTTTTCAAAAACAAGGTCAACCGAAATGCCTTCAAGGCTTGCCGCAACGGCGGGCTTATCCTTTGTGTCGATATTATTTCTCAACGCATTGACACCGACAGCTCTGTAAAGCGCGCCCGTATCAACATAAATATATCCCAATTCTTTTGCCGCGGCTCTTGCGGAAGTGCTTTTGCCCGCTCCGCCGGGACCGTCAATTGCAACATTGATTACCGTTTTGTTCATGGTTATTCCTCCTGTGCGGCACTTATGCCGGCAAGTCTGCCTGTCGAAAAGGCTATCTGAAGATTGAAGCCGCCCGTATAGGCATCAGCGTCAATTACTTCACCTGCAAAATAGAGTCCCTTGACAAGCTTTGATTCCATTGTTTTCGGATTAATCTGCGAAACATCAACCCCGCCCGAGGTTATTATCGCTTCAGCAACGGGACGGAAGCCCGTGACTGTTACTGTCAGATTTTTAAGGAGCATCGCAAGATTGCGGCGCTGCTCTTTAGTAACCTGATTGACCTTTGTTGAAAGCGGAATTCCGCTGAGCTTTACGATAACGGGAACAAGCTTTTTCGGGAGCAGCGAATTAAGCGCGTTGATGAAGTTACGGTTGATATTCTCCGAGAAATCGCGCAGTATTCTTGCATCAAGCTGTTCAACCGTCAGCGCAGGCTTGAGGTCGATTGATATTTTATATCTGCCGCTTTCCATCTCGCGCATGTGTGCACTCGCGCTCAGGATTACGGGACCCGATACGCCGAAATGCGTAAAAAGCATTTCGCCGAAATCGGAATAGATTTCTTTGTTATTCTTCTTAGTATCTGTAACTTTCACCGCAATATTACGCAGAGAAAGACCCATCAGGCTGCTGCAGAAGCCCTCATGAATTTCAAGCGGAACAAGCGACGGTCTGATATCGGTTATCTTGTGCCCCGCCTGCTTTGCGAGCTCATAACCGTCACCCGTTGAACCCGTTCCCGGATAGGAAAGTCCGCCCGTTGCGATTATAACCTTATCGGCGAGAATTTCTTCTCCGTCTTCGGTTACACAGCCTTTGACTGTGTTGTTTTCTATCAAAAGCTCAACTGCTCTGCCCTTGATTATTTTCGCTCTTCTTCGCGCAAACTCAGTTAAAGCATCAACAATTTCAACCGCATTATCCGAAACGGGAAAAACTCTGTTTCCCCTCTCGGTTTTCAAGGCAACGCCTCTGTCTTCAAAAAAGCTCATAACATCGGCAGGCATAAATCTCGAAAATGCGCCGTAAAGAAATCTGCCGTTTCTCGGAACATTCGCAATAAGAGCCTCAAGGGAGCTGCAGTTGTTTGTGACATTGCATCTACCCTTACCCGTTATCATAACCTTTCTCGCAGGTCGGTCATTGCGTTCAAGCACAACGGTTTGTGCGCCCGATGCAGCAGCAAATCCCGCAGCCATCAGCCCTGCCGCGCCGCCGCCGATTACCAACAAAGAGGTTTTCATTTTTTCTCCTCCCTGTCGGTGCTGTAAACTCTGTATTCATCCCAAATCTCTTCAAGAGCTTTGAGGTCATTATAGACATTATCCTTTTTCTCTTTTGCGCATGCGGCAATCAGAGCGTTGATAAGGCTCAGCGGTGCAACAAGCGAATCCACAAACGAAACCATGCTGCTCTTTGCGACAAGAAGATGGGTTGCAAACGGAGCAATGGGAGAAGATTCACCGTCGGTTACGGAAATAATGGTTGCCCCCCTGCTCTTTGCAAAGGAAAGAGCCTTGATTGTCTGGTTGGAATATCTGGGGAAGCTTATGGCAAGGCATACATCCTCGCTTCCGATTCTGAACATCTGCTCGAAAAGCTCGCTTGACGATGAGGTGTCTATCAGAATAACATTATCGTTGAGAAATCTGAAATAAAATGCCGCAAAGCTTGCAATTGCCGCAGAGCTTCTCACGCCGAGAATATATATCTTTCTCGCTTTGTTTATCGCTTCAACGCTGCCCTCAAACGCTTCTCTCGAAATACTTTCTCTCGTTGCCTTTATAAGCTCGGCATCGGAAGAAAAAGTCTTATCAATAAAATCGCTGCCCTCATATCTGCTTGCGGCAACCTCCATGCGCTGAACGCTTGTGAGATGGCTTTTAACCATTTCCTGAAGGTATTTCTGCAATTCGGGATATCCCTCAAAGCCGATATTTGTTGCAAAACGGACAACCGTTGATTCACTCACGCCGACGGTTTTGCCGAGGTTTGCCGCGGTCATAAATGAAGCTTTTTGATAATTGTTCTTTATATAATCGGCGATTTTCTTATGCCCCTTTGAAAGGCTCGGATAAACCGCCTCGATTCTGGTATGAAAGTTTTCCGCCATAAATGACACCTCTGAAGACTCATATATAGTTTATTTTACACCATACGCCAATAAAATGCAAGTGCGATTTGTCAATATTGCAAGAAACAATTCATCTTATTTGAGATTGACCTTGCAAATATATTGGTGTATAATACAGATAATTCTATATCTTGTAAGGAGATTTTTATGGCTAACACTTCTGTTTTATGGTACTCCTCGCCTGCCAAGGCATGGACTCAGAGCTTGCCCATAGGAAACGGCACTCTCGGAGCAATGATTTTCGGCGGCGTTGAAAAAGATATTCTCTGCCTCAACCACGACCAGCTCTGGACAGGAACTCCGCGCGACACAGTCCGCAAGGGTGCTCCCGAAGCATATAAAAAAGCTCAGAAGCTTGCTCTTGAAGGAAAGCTTCACGAAGCACAGAAAGAAATTGAGGATAATTTCCAGAGCGTTTTCACAAATGCTTATGTGCCTCTCGGCAATCTTGAAATTATCATGCAAACCAAGGGCAGAGTCAAGAATTACAAGCGCAGCCTTGACCTTGACACCGCCGTTGCCGCAACAGAATACACCTGCGGCAAAGTTACATATAAGAAAGAATATTTTGCTTCAAACCCTGCAAAAATGATTGTTGTCCGCCTCGCGGCAGAGGGCGGAAAAATGACATTTGAAGCACAGTTCACTTCAAAGCTCCGCGGTTCATGCATCGTTTCGGAAGAAGAGGGAATCGTTTATCTTGACGGCGAATGCCCCGGTATTCCCGATGTTGAGGGCTATGAAGAAAACTTCGGATATTCCGACAAACCCGAAGAAAGAGGTATCCGTTACAGAGGCGGCATGAAGATTGTTTCCGACGGCGAAATCCGCAGACTTGATAACCACCTCATCGTTAAGGAAGCAACATATGCCGAGATTTATTTCTCCGCAGAATCCAGCTTCAACGGTTGGGACAAGCATCCTTATCTTGAGGGCAAAGAATACAAAGCTCCCGTTGATGAAACAATCAAAAAGGAATACAATTACGAAGCAGTAAAGGCAGCACATCTTGCCGATTACACCGAGCTTTACGGCAGAGTCAAGCTTGACCTTTGCGATAACAGCGAAGATATCCCTACCGACAAGAGACTTACCCGCTTCAAGAGAAAAAAGAACGATGACGGTCTCATCGAGCTTGTTTATAACTTCGGAAGATTTCTTGCAATCACCTCCTCAAGAGAAGGCTCTCAGCCCTCAACTCTTCAGGGAATCTGGAACGACAGGACAAATCCGCCCTGGCGTTCAAATTACACCGTAAACATCAACACCGAAATGAACTACTGGCCTGTTCTTATGTGTCGCATGCCCGAGGTTAACCTGCCTCTTATTGACATGGTCAAAGACCTCAGCATCAGCGGCGAAAAGACCGCAAAAGGTCAGTACGGCGCAAAGGGCTGGGTAAGCCACCATAACGTTGATCTCTGGAGACAGTCAACCCCCGTTGCAGGTGACGCACAGTGGGCTTTCTGGCACGGTTCATCGGGCTGGCTCTGCGAGCATGTTTTCCAGCATTATGAATACACAAACAATGTTGAATATCTGCGTGAAACCGCTTATCCCCTGATGAAGAAAGCGGCAGAATTCTATCTTGATATTCTTGTTGAATATGACGGCAAGCTTGTTCTTGCCCCCGGCACCTCTCCCGAAAACACCTTTGAATATGAAGGCAAGCGCTGCTCCGTCGGCAAATACACAACAATGTCCATGAGCATTGCAAGAGAGCTTTTCGAAAACTGCGTCAAGGCATGCGAAGTTCTCGGCGAGGATGCGGATTTTGCCACAACACTCAAAGAAACTCTCGGTAAGCTTGCAGGCTTCAAGCTTGGCAGCGAAGGTCAGCTTCTCGAATATGACGAGGATTATCCTGAGCGTGAAATTCATCACAGACATGTTTCGCACCTCTATGCTCTTCACCCTGCAAACATCATCACCGTTGACGGCACTCCCGAGCTTGCGGATGCCTGCCGCAAAACACTTGAGCGCAGAGGTGACAACGGCACAGGCTGGAGCCTTGGCTGGAAAATCAATTTCTGGGCAAGACTCTTTGACGGCGACCATGCACTCAAACTTATCGAAATGCAGCTCCGCCCCGTAAAGAGCGTAGGCGTAAACTACACAAGAGGCGGCGGCACATACGAAAACCTCTTTGACGCCCATCCGCCTTTCCAGATTGACGGCAACTTCGGCTTTGTAAGCGGCATCACGGAAATGCTCATGCAGAGCCGCGACGGCAGAATCTATATTCTCCCCGCCCTGCCCTCAAAATGGAAAAACGGCAGCATAAAGGGTCTGCTTGCAAAGGGCAATGTTATCGTTGATATTGAGTGGAAAGACGGCAAACTCACAAGCTGCAGCCTTGAAGGCAAAGGAGATTTCACGCTTATCATCGACGGAAAGGAAAAAGCCGTTTCACTTGACGGAACCAAGAAAACGGTTAAAGCTTAAATGAAATTTGACCTTTACGATTTTGATAAAACGGTTTATCCCGTTGACTCCGAAACGGTTTTTCTGTTTTACTGTCTGGCGCACAGACCGTATCTGATTATTCTTGCACCGTGGCTGCTGCTGAATCTGATTCTGTTTTTCCTCGGCTTCGGCGACAGCTTCAAGGGCAGATGCTTTTCTTTTCTGCGCTTTGTCAACGGCGAAAAGATGGCAAAAAAATTCTGGGAAAATCAGCAGAAAAATATCTACCCGATATTTGAAGAAAAAAACAGAAGCGGCAGACCTGTTGTTGTCTGCTCCGCTTCTCCCGAATTCTTTCTTAAACCGATTTGTGAAAAATACGGAGTGCATACTCTGATTGCTACCCCGATGAACCCGAAAACGGGAAAAATCAACGGCAGAAACTGCAAGGATAAGCAAAAGCCGATAAGGCTTGCCGCTGCCCTTCCCGATGCCGAATTTGTCAATGTTTATTCGGATTCTCTCAAAAACGATATCCATATTTTTGAGCTTGGGCAGAAATGCTTTTATGCAAACAAGGGTACGCTCACCGAAATGAGCATTGAGGAAATCAGAGCAAAAGTGAATAAATAAAAAGCAGAGAGGATGCAACCATAGTGGTCGCATCCTCTCTTTGATTTATTGCATGTACGGAATCATTCAAAACTTTTCACCGCACCGATGAATATCGGCATACCCGTTGTACGGTCAATTATCGCATAAATAAACGGTCTGTCAAAGGTCAGGTATTCTGTTTTCTGTTCAACCATCGCGCTTTCGGCATCAAACTGCACAACGGTTGCCGCGCCCGCCTTTGTTCCCTTTTCGTCAAAGCGGATAAAGCTATTATGAATAACTTTACCTATATAAACATTCCCCATGGGTGATGCTCCGAGGTTTGTGAAATCAGCGGCTGAAGAAAACGCCGTCGGCATTCCCATCGCCTTAAGAGGCTCGTTCAGCTCGAATTTGCAGTCGAAATCAAATTTCGGAACAGTTACAACAACCTTAACATCCGCCGTATTCCTTACCGCATCAACAAACTCCGAGCCGCTGAACGAAGCAAGCGCATCCTCGACGCTGACTCCTTCATCGGGCAGAAGCCCGACAAACGCATAGTCGCAGTTCACATAATTCTTCACAAATCCTTTTGTTTTGCCAAGCTCTACCAGACCGTATTCGTCCGAAAGAAGCATCGTCACGCTCTGCCTTTTGCCGTCTGCCGATGTAAAAGGCTGATTATCTCTGACGGCGCTCTTATAATACGGGTCTGCCCATTCAGCTTCGAACAGAACGGTATTGATTATATAAGATACCGTTTCCTGCGGAATTTCCGAAAGCATGTTTTTTATTTCGCCGTCGGTATTTTCGCTTATCCAGAAATTAATCTTTCTGAGAGTTGAATTATCAAAAGGCTCGCTGAACACATCTGCTCCGTAGGCTTCAACCGTTCTCTCAACAAAGTTTTTGTTAACCTGAAATCCGCCGTCATTGCGAAACCAGAGTGAGTTTGCAAAGCGGAGAGCTTCATCGGAATTTGCAGGGTGAACATAGCCGCCGTAATGCTTTCGGAGATTCTCGTTTGTCATGCCGAGAACATCCTCCATCTGAGCAAGCGTTTCTCCCTTTGCGCCGTCAGCCGCCATAGCAAGCGCGCTCATAACCGAAACGGGAGAAATCAAAGCATTGCCGTCCTGTGCAAGTGCATATTCAAAAAGTTCAAAGCCGAAATCCGCCGTTGCTTCGGCGATGTTTTTATTGTTTTTTCTGTAGCCGAGAGGGCCTTTAACAGAATCCTCATCATCCTCCCTGCCGAGCGGATTAAGAATTATTCTTTCCGTCGTTTCCGTAACCCCGTTGATTGCATTAGTCGCATTGATAACCGCCTTTGTTATGTCATCGGGTCCGACGGTGCAGATTATTTTTTCATTTCTGCATGAAGCAAGGATGAGCAAAAGGAGAAGTGCCGAAATAATTGCAACGAATTTTTTCATTTAATCATCCCCTTTGAAAGGAATTTTATTAAGCTCTGAATCAAGTTTTATTCCCATATATTGGTCTTGGGTTGTGCGGAAATAAACCTCATATGTGTGCGTGCCGTCTGCATATCTTGTAACAAATGCTTCCGCCGAGTCTTTTATAACATACTGTCTTACATCTTCGGCAAGTGCATTGTATGCCGCTTCTATTATTTCTTCAGCAGAGTGCATGTGACTGCTTTCGGGCAGAGGCATTGTCGGAGCCGCGTCTTCACTGTCTCCTCCCGTATCGGGAGTTTCGAGAGCATAATTATCGTTCTGCGCGGTGGGTGCGACAGTCAGCCTCTCGGTAACCGTCTCTGTTTTAACGGTAAATATTTCCGTCAGATTTTTATAATCGGCTGCACCGTCTGCCGCAGGTTTCGTCGGTTTCGTATAAACCTCGGCTGATATCAGCTGCTCCGCCTCTTCTGCGCCGGCGGTTGTGGGCTCTGCCGCCGCATCCTCAGCAAAATCCTCATCAACATAGCCGAACTGATGCTGCGTTACGCTTGCTCCCGATTTCATTATGGTTTTATAAATCTCAACAACCTTGTTGGTTTCTTTCTCACCGCCCCATAAGCCTGCTGTTGCAACAACCGCAACGCAGATAACGGCACACAAGGCGGTTGTGATAACAGACTTCTGTTTCTTTCGTTTTTTCACCAAAGCATCCCGCTTGCCGTAAATTCCTTCGAGAAATTCTTCGTTTGTTTTCATGGAAGCTCCGCCTCCTTTTCGAGTTCTTTTCTCAGAGCCTTTTTAGCTCTGTAAACAATATTTTCCACCTGTTTTTTGTTCTTCTTCATTACCTTACCGACCTGCTCATAGCTCATGTTTTCAAAATAGATAAGATGAAGCGCGGTTGAATAATCCTCATGAATTTTGCCGAGGGCTTCATGAAGCTCCTTTGCCTGCTCCTTTTTCAGAAACTCATCCTCAAGCTGAATATAATCCTGCTTATCTTCTATGAATTCATAGGCGCATTCGGGTCTTCGGGCGCATTTTCTTATGTAACTGACAGCAAGATTTCTGCCGATGGTAAAGATATATGTCTTTAATGATGTTTTGAAATTATACCTTCTCTTATGCATAAGAAGCTCAACAAAAACATCCTGCACCAGCTCCTCGGAAACTGCAAGGTTATGCACATATCGGTTAATGAAGAATATCAAATTATCCTTATATGCGGCAACGATTTCGCCGAAAGCTTTTTCGTCACCGTCAAGGAAACGGCGGTAGCTACTTTCACCGTTATCCATGGGTTTTAAACCTCCGTGTCAACACTTTCACTCATTATTCGCAGAAAAGCAAAAAAACTCTCACTCCGAAAAAATATTCGAAAAGCCTGCACGGAATCCATGCAGGCTTTCTGTTTTTAATATTTTCTGCTCAGCTTGCTTTCAGCCTCTTCGCGAGTGATTTTGCCTGCGTTGCAATCCGCCATAATCTGAACATCCTTATCGTTGAGCTTATAGAATACCCAGCAGAGATATGCAAGAAGGCAGCCGATTGCGGGAACCATGACATAGCTGAACCAAAGAACATTGAGAGCATGCTCGCTCTGAACAATTCCGAGAGTCTGAAGCTCTTCAAAGCTCTGAACCTCAACTGTTATCCAGCCTGTTGACTTGAGACCGAGAATACCCATGCTCAGCGCGCCCGAAACGGCGGCGGTAAGCTTAACCATAAAGGTCTGGATAGCAAATGTTATGCCCTTTGCCTCAATACCTGTTTTGAACTTGCCGTATTCGGCGCAGTCGGGAGTAAAGATAAACATGATAACGCCGATAACCGAAAGCGGAATTGAGCGCAGAACATAAAGAACAATGTGAAGAATAAGGTTGTTATATCCTACAACCCACATGATAACGCTGAGAACAACCATAAGGATTGCGGAAAGACGGTAAAGCTTCATCTTGTCAAATTTTCTCATAATATGAGGAACGAGAAGCGAAGCAATAAGCGAGGGAACCGTGCCGCATGCACCGACAACGAGCGAGAAAAGAGTATCGTTGAAAAGATAATAGGAAACAAAAAGATTCAGCGCACCGCTGATGTTTGCGGCGGAATAGAAAAAGTAGCCGAAATAATAAATAAGCAGATATTTGTTTCTGAAAAGATAGCTGAACATCCTGCCGAGGGTGAAGCTGTCCTCTTCCTCGGGAACATGGCGTTCCTGAAGCGTTTTCAGAACGGGAACCATCGTTACCACCGCAAAAACCGCAACCGCAAGAGCAACCCAGCTGTAGCTCATACCGACATGCTCGCTGACAAGAACAGTTCCTGCAACTGTTATGAAAACAATACCGACGCCTGCCCAGATGCTCTTATATGAAAGCATGGAGCTTCTTTCGTCAAGATTGAGTGTCATTGCTGTAACCGAGCCGTAAATCGGAACATCGCAAAGCGTGTAAACAGTATCCCAGATGATATAAGCAATCGCAAACCAGACAAGCTTTACGGTTTCGCTTGAGCCCTTGGGAATACAGAAGAGAAGAAGCGTTGCCGCAGGAGTAAGAGCGGTTGATATTTTGAGCCAGGGAAGATATTTCTTTCCGCTTTTGAACTTAACCGAGTCAAATATCGCTCCGAAAACGGCATCGTTGATTGCATCCCAGATTTTAACGGCAAGCATAACTCCTGCCGTTTTGAGAGGATTGATGCCGAGGAATATCAGATATGTGTTAAGATAGTTTGCAAGCAGAAAATAAATTGCGTTCTGACCTGCAAAATAAAGATAATAGCTTTTTCTTTCAAGCGGAGAGGTTTCCCACCCCGCGGGGGTATATTTTAATTTTTCAAGAAGCTTCATTTTTTATCCTCCTCAGAATACAAACATAAATCTGCCGCCCGGAGCAACATCACCGTTCTGATAGAAATCCATGATGTCGCCGTCGGTCTGCATGTTATCCGAAAGCTTGAAGTTGAAATGCACTTCCTCGCCTGACGAAATGCCGAGCGCACTTCTCGGGACAGAAAGCTGCATGACATTTCCGCTGACGGTATATGCCGCCGTTCCCGTTTCTTCAAAAGCCCAGCCGCCCGTTGATTTGCCTACCGATACCGAAGAAGCCGAAGCCGTAGAGCTGTTGATTATGTATTCAAAGCCCTCCCAGTTTGCGCTTGCACCCGTGGAATCGGTATCAATAAGAATTCTCATCCATGCAGGGTCGGTATAGGGAGAAATGTTATTGACGGTTTCAATTCTGAAATAAACATTCTCGCTGTCATAGGTCACCTTGACGCTTCTGAAATCGTTGCGCATGGTATTGTTTGTATAATGAAGACCTACCCAACCGTCAGCATCTCTGTCTCGGGTGCTTCCCGTATAATGGAAATATTCGTTCGTTACGGAATCCCACTGACTGTCAGGTCCGTTTATATCAATTGTCTGTCCTCCGCTTGTTTCCATGGGTTTGCTCACGCCCTTGAATCTGCGGATATTGGCAACAAGCTGATAGTAATAATGGTCTTTCAGAACACCTGCGGAAGGCTCAATATCGCGGCTGTATTCATCGCAGAACTGGTCGGGGAAAGCGTTTTCCGTTCCCTGCCATTCACTGAATCTGCCTGCAATCCATTCATTCCAGCCCGTTACAAAAATAAAATCGGGGTCGCATTCAATGGCATAATCCCACTGCTGCTGGAAATTCAGACCGTAGAGCATCGCGTTTTCGGTTGAGCCGTCAACGGTCACCATCTCGCTGCCTTTTTTATATGTATAGGAATAATCGCCTTTTGTGAAGCTTCTGCCCTGAACATTTCCGCCGTTATTCATGGCAACGAGCTTACCGTCAGCCGCATTCTGAGCAACGGAAACGCACATCTGCTCGGGGTTACCGAAAAGAGATGTGCCGAACTTCATCTGCGGATAATCGCTGCACCATCCCCAGGCATCATTCGCGACGCTCTGATTTATTCCGAAATATGCGGCGTAATTCTCTCTGAATGTGAAGAAATCATATATTTCTTTTTCAAAAGCATCAGATTTATCGAGAGCCTGCGGATGCGCCATGATAAGCGGCTTACCCTCCCACATAAACCAGAGATGCTTATATCTTCCCTGAGAATAGATGTTATTATAAAGGTCGCGGAGCGAAACCGCCGCCTCCTCCGAGGCATGGAAAGGAAGCATAAACGCAATCTGCGGAACATTGACACCCTCTGCAATCGCCTCATCAAACACCTTGAACAGTACCTCATAGGCAGGCTGCCATGTGTAGCTGCCGTTTGTGCAGTCGAAGATAATAACATCAACGCCTGCATCGGCAATCAGCTCAGCATGCTTTCTGACAACATATTCATCAAGATTCTGATAGTAACCGTAAAGCGGCTTATTCCAATGATAAGGCTTGCCGTCATAGGTGTTTTCCCAAACGGGGTGGTTAAAATCCCAGACCGCTTCGGGATTCTTTTCAAGTATTTCGGTAACATTATCCGCTTCATTGCCCGAAGCAAAATTGTAATGCCATGTCCAGTAAAACAGACCGACAAATTTTTCCTTATCGGTTTCACCAACCTCGGTATATGTCGGCAGGCTTCTGCCAAGCCCGTCAACTGCAACCCATGAATCGGGCTTTACCGCACCGTATGCATTTTCGTTTATGTTTTCCGTTCCGAAAAGATAAACATTAAGCATCGAGGGCAGCATAAGAATTGCTGTTATCACCGAAGCTATTGCTCTGAAAATCGCATTCATGGTTCCGCCTCCGTCAAAACATTAAAATATATATTCTATTATAAGTTTAAACAGAGTAAAAGTCAACACAGCAAAAAAGACAGCGAAAAAAATCCGCTGTCTTATCTTCCGTATAATCTTGTTATTTCACGAAGTTCCTGCGCAAGCTTCTGCGAAAAATCGCTTTTAACGCTGCGCCACTGCCAGTTTCCGAACGGCACAGACGGAATATTCATTCTCGATCCGCTGCCGAGAGAAAGCAGATCCTGCATCGTCAGAATAACCGTTTCACCAACGCTTGCCATAGCGGATTTGATAACTCCGCGCGCAAAGCCCTCTTCTTCATTGAGGCGAAGATATTTTTTTGCAAAGTCAACATCCTCTCTCTCTGCTTTTTCAAGCCACCCGATAAGGGTATCGTTATCGTGAGTTCCGATATAAACAACGCAGTTCCTGCCGTAATTATGAGGCAGATAATCACTGCTTTCGCGGCTGTCAAAAGCAAACTGAAGAATTTTCATGCCCGGAAAACCTGTTTTTCTCATAAGGTCACGGACTCCGTCATCAATAAAGCCGAGATCCTCCGCAATAATATCGGGCTTACCTATTGCCGCTTCAACAGCATTGAAAAGCTCTGTTCCGGGTCCTGCCCTCCATGAGCCGCTGACAGCATTCCGGCTGCCGAACGGAACGGAATAGAAGCTCGAAAAGCCTCTGAAATGGTCAATCCTGACCTTATCAAACAACTTCGCCGAATGCCCGATTCGCTTTATCCACCATTCATAACCGCTTTTGCGCATATATTCCCAGTCAAAAACAGGATTACCCCAGAGCTGACCTTCGGGGCTGAAGCCGTCGGGCGGCACGCCTGCAACATTGACGGGATTTCCCTTTGCATCGAGCTCAAAAAGCTCGGGGCTGCCCATAACATCAGCGCTGTCATGAGCAACATAAATCGGCAGATCGCCGATAATCTTTATCCCCTTGGAATTCACATATTTCTTAAGCTTTTTCCATTGACGGAAAAACAAAAACTGCAGAATTTTCCAGAATTCACATTCTTTCATATCCGCTTCGGGCAACGGCTTTTTCAATTCAAAAAAAGGTTTACCCGAAAATCTCTCTTTAAGCGACATAAAAACCGCATAATCTTCAAGCCAGAAAGCGTTTTCCGCACAGAAAAGCTCGTATTCTTCTGTTTTGCAAAATCTCGGAACAACATTTTTCAGCACCCTGATACGACGGTCAAACAGCTTACCGTAATCAACCCGACGCTCATCGCTCCCCCAACAGATGCCGCTAAACTCCGTTGGCTTGAGCAAGCCCTCCTCGCACAAAACATCAGGATCAATCATGTAAGGGTTTCCCGCAAACGCCGAAAACGCCTGATAAGGCGAATCGCCGAAGCCTGTGTGCCCGACAGGAAGAATCTGCCAGTATTTCTGACCTGCACTTTCAAGAAAATCGGCAAAATCATAAGCCGCTTTTCCGAGAGTTCCTATTCCGTAAGGAGAGGGCAGCGAGGTTATATGGAGCAAAATTCCGCTGCCTCTCATACACATGCAATCGCTTTCGTTGTTTCTTTATCGAAAAAATGTGCCGAATTGCAATCAAACAGAAGCTTCACCGTATCTCCCGAAGATATTCTGCGTTCGGTTTTAACGCAGGCAATGCAGCGGCTTTTTTCAAGGTTAAAATAAATATTGACCTGACCGCCCGTCATCTCCGCTATCTCCGACTGAGCTGTTATCACACAGCTTTCCTGCAGATTGAGTCCTCCCGAATAGGCGGAAATATCCTCGGGGCGTATCCCGAGTACCACCGTTCGGTTTTCATAAGGCTCAAGAGCCTTGACCTTTGAGGCAGGAATTTTCATGCTGTGCCCCGAAAACTCTGCATAAAGAGAGTTTTCCTTTGAGGTTATCATGCAGTCAATGAAATTCATCCGCGGCGAACCGATAAATCCTGCAACAAACATATCCGCAGGCTCCGAATAAAGCTTCTGAGGAGTATCAAACTGTCTGATAACCCCTTTATCCATAACCACGATTCTGTCCGCCATGGTCATCGCTTCGGTCTGGTCGTGAGTAACATAAACAAAGGTGGTCTCAAGGCGTTTATGGAGCATTGTTATCTGGCTTCTCATCTCGGTGCGAAGCTTCGCATCAAGGTTTGAGAGCGGCTCATCGAGCAAAAAAACCTTTGGATTTCTTACCATTGCTCTGCCGAGGGCAACTCTCTGCCTCTGACCGCCCGACAGCGCTCTCGGCTTTCTGTCAAGATAAGGCTCAATATCAAGAATGGATGCCGCCCAGCGGACTCTTTCATCTATTTCCTTTTTCGGAATTTTGCGGATTTTCAGCGCAAACGCCATATTCTTATAAACGCTCATATGCGGATAAAGCGCATAGCTCTGAAAAACCATTGCAATGTCTCTGTCCTTGGGTGCAATATCGTTCACTTTTTTATTGTCTATAAAAAGCTCGCCGTCAGAAATTTCTTCAAGCCCCGCTATCATGCGCAGAGTTGTTGATTTTCCGCAGCCCGAAGGCCCTACAAGCACAACAAACTCCTTATCCCTTATCTCAAACGACAAATCAGGAATAACCGTTACCCTGCCGTTATCAAAACGCTTAACAACATTTTTAAACTGAATGGTCGCCATTTTCCACGCTATCCTTTCACCGCGCCTGCCACAACGCCGCGGATAATATATTTCTGGCAGAAAAGATAGAAAACGATTATCGGAACAATCGCAAGAACAAGCATCGCCATAAGCGCGCCCATATCCTTATTTCCGTAGCCGCCCGTAAGTGCCATCTGAATTGCAACGGGAAGCGTTCTGTTTTCTCCCGAGCCGAGAACAAGATACGGCAGCAGATAATCGTTCCAGACCCACATCGCATTGAGAATGGCAACGGTTATTGCCGTGGGCTTAAGAATAGGAAAAACTATCATAAAAAAGGTTCTTATCGGATCGCAGCCGTCAATAACAGCCGCCTCTTCAATTTCGGCAGGAATGCTTTTTATAAAGCCGCTGAACATAAATACAGACAGACCCGAACCGAATCCGAGATAGATGAAAACTATTCCCGGTATACTGTTAAGGTTAAGCTCAAAGGCAAGGAAGGTCATTGTATACATAACCATCTGGAACGGCACAATCATACTGAAAGTAAAAAGGTAATAAAGAATTTTCGTGAATCGGCTTTTAACTCTTACTATATACCAAGCCGCCATCGCCGTTAGAACAACGATACCCGCAACGGAAAGAACCGTTATCGCGGCGGAATTGAAAAAAGCTCTCAGAAAGTCCGATTGCGTGAAGCCTTTGATGTAGTTTTCAAGCCCCGCAAACGTTTCGCCCTGAGGCAACGAAAACGGCTCTTCTGAAATATAAAAATTCCCCTTGACCGAATTCATCAGAATAATAAAAACCGGCGCAAGAAATATAACCGAAAGCAAAGCCAGAACGGCATAGAGCGTGCCATTAAAAACCTTTCTTCTTGTTTTCATCAGTGCTCAACCTCCTTTCGGCTTGTGGCACGAAGCTGAACAAACGCTATAACCGCAACAAGCAAAAAGAAAATAACAGCCTTTGCCTGACCGATTCCGTGCCACTCGGCAAGGCGCAGACCCGTATGGTCATAAAAAGTTTTATAAATATCCAGCGCAAGCAGAGAAGTATCTGCCGATTTTCCGTTAAGAGCAAGGTTCTGATCAAAAAGCTTGAACGAATTCGTCAGAGTCAGAAAACTGCATATTGTTACCGACGGCATAACCATGGGAATCGTTATATTGAACAGCGTTCTTGCAGGCGAAGCGCCGTCTATTGCCGCCGCCTCGTTCAGCTGCTCGGGAATATTCTGAAGCCCCGCAATATATATAATCATCATGTAGCCTATCATCTGCCAGTTCATCAGAACAACAAGTCCCCAGAAGCCGTAGCTCGGATCATAAGTTATATCAACACCGAAAAATCCGAGAACACCGTTTATGATAAGGCTCCAGATATGGCCGAGAACAATGCCGCCGATAAGATTGGGCATAAAGAAAACCGTTCTGAAAAAATCTGTTCCCTTAAGCTTTCTCGTAAGCAGAAGCGCAAGAGAAAAAGCAATAACATTGACCGATATTATGGAAACAACCGTAAATCTGACCGTCAGAAAAAGAGAGTTCAGAAAGGTTTTGTCCTGAGTAAAAACCTTAATATAGTTTCCAATCCCTACCCATTCGCTTGCATCAACGGTTCTGAATTCCGTAAAAGAAAGATAAATACCCATGACAAACGGAATCAGAAACGAAATCATAAATGCCGCGAGAACAGGAACAACAAAAACAGGAAAATATTTTTTTAGCGATTTATGCATTCAATCATCTCCGAAAGCAAAGGAGCTGCCGCAGCGCCTGCAAGCAGCTCCGATTTCAGATATATTATGCTCCGAATTCATTCTTCCATTCGTTAACCGCATGCTTTTTGACTTCGTCCCAGCCCATCTGTCCCTGAGCGTAGCGGAGCAATGCAGTGCCGAGGCTGTCTTTATAGGTCTGGCTCGGGAAAACAGTGAAATTCCACGGGATGTTGGTAACATCCTCTCTGTTCATCCAGCGCATAACTTCTCTCGCAAGAGGATCGTCGGGCGTTTCATCTTCAGAGAAGGTATCAAAAGGCGCAATGAAGCCAAGCTCATCAGATACGAATTTTTTGCCTGTTTCGGAGCTGAAAAGCCACCAGAGAAAATCTGCAGCCGCCTGCTGCTGAGCATCCGTTGCCTTCGCATTGATGCAGATAAAATTCTCTGTTCCGATGCTCAGACCGAGCTTTTCTTCATTCGGAGTCCCCATATATATAGGCAGGAAGCCGATATCTTCGGCGCTGACCGTATTGCCCGAAACGCCGAGAATCTGCGATGCGCCCCAGTTTCCGTTCTGAACCATCGCGCATTTTCCCAGAGCAAATTCCGCCATTGAAGCGGTAACATCAACAGTTCCGAGCTTTGTTTTATCGGCGGTTGAGTTGTTGATATACAAATCGAAAATATTCTTATAATTATCCGAATAAGTGAAATCAATGCTCTTGTAGCCATCACCTGTCAGGTCGATTTTTTTGTCAAGGAATTCAAGCGTAACGGGAATATTCATCAGATGAGTCTGCCATCGCCAATCCTCACCCGTTTTGAGAGAGGTTGAAGCGAAAACGCCCTCAATTCCAAGCTCTGACTTGCGCGCCTGCATATCCTCAACAACCGCTTTCAGAGCGGCATACGATTTGATTTCATCAACGGAATTATAAGGCGTTGTTCTGTTGGAAAGAGAAAAATACTTGGAAAGAATTGCTTTGTTATAGATTATTCCGTAGCCCTCAACCACATAAGGAATACCGTAAACCTTGCCGCCCGATGTTACGGCGAGCGATTTATCCTTAAGATGCTTATAAAGCTCGGTATTGCTCAGGTCAGCGCAGTAATCAGCCCACGATGCATAGCCGATAGGGCCGTTAATCTGGAAGATTGTCGGCGCTTCGTCGGTTGCCATTCGGGCTGTGAGGGTTGATTCATAGGTGCCTGAAGCGGCAGTCTCAACTATAAGCTTTACGCCTGTTTCTTTTTCATACGCCTCGGAAATTCGTTTATACACTTCTGCAATCTCGGGCTTGAAATTGAGATAGCGTATCTGAGTAACGGTTGAATCGGGTCCGTTGTTATCAGACGGCTTTGTGCGGTTGCATGCCGCAAAGACACCTGCAAAAAGCGAAACCGCAAGAATAATTGCAAATATTCTTTTTTTCATAAAATTACCTCCGTAATTTTCATCGAGAATTGCTATTATTATGCACACATTAAACACGGATAATTCAGAAAAAAAGAAAAGATGCACCGCCCGAAAGCGATGCATCTGAAAAATTTTTTAATTGAATCTCTTATCCAGCCAACGGACACTCATATCAACCCAGCATTTTGTATGCGCAAGATAGTCGACATGCTCCTGCTTATCGTAGACCGAATTATTCGCAACCGAGAAGCCGTGATATCCCTTTTCAAAAATATGGATTTCAAACGGCACACCTGCTTTTGCAAGAGCTGACGCATACGCAAGAGAATGCTCAACGGGTACGCAGTCATCCTCCGCCGCATGGAAAATAAATGCAGGAGAAGTGTTCTCATCAACCTTTTCGTCAAGAGACGGAACGGGCTCCGCAAGAATTCTGCTGATTGAAGAAAGTATGCACGGATATCCGAGAATAACGGCGGCAGGCTTGATTTTACCCATCGTTGCAAGTGCGGCGCAAAGATGTCCGCCCGCAGAAAAGCCGATTGCCGCTATTTTTGCAGTATCAACATTCCATTCTTCGGCGTTATCAATTATCGTCTGCATGGCAAGCTCCGCATCCTCAAGAGGTCTGGGAAAAGCCGCTTTGCCCTTACCTACGGTATAACGCAGGACAAACGCGTTATACCCTTGCGCATTATAAGCAAACGCAACGGGTTCAGCCTCACGGTCAGAGCAGAACATATAAGCTCCGCCAGGCAGAACAAGCATCGTCGGACGCTTTGCCATATGTCCCATTTCAGGTGACTGCTCGGGAAGATACGCGGTCAGAGTTACGCCGTCATCCGTAAGCTTCTGGGTAAATACTCTCATATTTTTCACCTTATCAATATGTTATTTTCAATGTTTTGATTTCGAAAGGTCTGAATGAAAGAACATCGCCCTCAAACACCTGCTGAACCTCTTCAAGCATGTTGGTTATTTCAACCTTCTTTGCGCCCTCAAAGAATTCAACGGGGCAGTTTGTGAATGTTCCCTCCGCTTCGTACAGACGCGCAATAAATGCTTTTTCGTTATCCTCGCAGGGCTTGATTGCCTCAACGATAACATTTTCAGCCTTCGGAACAACAAGCGCAAGAGCTTCAAAGTCTCCTCTGCCTGCGACAACGGGAATATTCAGTTCATATGCAGGTCTGATAACATTACATGCGCTGAAAGCACCGTCATGAGGCAGGAAAGAATAAACGGTTCTGTGAACACCTCTGTCGCCCTCAAAGTCAGGTCTTGTTCCTCCCTTATGGAGCGAAAGACGCATCTGACCGCCTTTAACAGAAATTCCGTACTTGCTGTCATTGAGAATTGCCGCGCCGAAGCGGGTTTCGGAAAGATCTGTATACTTATGGTTAACAACCTCAAACTTCGCCTTTTCAACGGAATCGTTTCTCGTTGTGGGGCGCATAACATTGCCGTACTGAATTTCAAAACGCGCAAAACTATTCTGAACGGAAGTATCAAACGCTGTTTTGAGGAAGCGGTGGTTATCCTGCCAATCCATAACGGTATCAAATCTGATTTCGGGGGAACCGGCAAAATAAACAGCATCCTGGGTTACGGTTGATTTTTCTGTAATCTTATATTTGCTTCTGATAATCAGAGCCGCCGCACCGTGGGAAACAATCTCGCGGCTGAGAAGCTCGGATTTATCCTCAAACTTCGCTTCAAGGTCGGCATCAATATCCCAGTTATCCCATGCGCTCGGCAAATCCTCGGCAACGATAAAGGTATTAAGGGGATATCCATCTCCCCTGACCTCTCTGTCTGCGCGTTTATCAACAAACGATTCCATATAACCCTTGGAGTCAAACCTGATATCGGCAAAAGGAGTTGAAACGCCTGAATCAGAAACGGAGATTTCGCTTGCGCTGTCAGGAGTTCCTTTTACAAGATTAATTCTTATACTCGAAAAAGCGGGAATCTTAACGCCGCTGATTATAAGGATGTTTTTGCCGTCAAGATTTTTATAAGTCTGCTGCTTGCAGGGAATATCGGCAATAAGACCCTCTTCGCATTCAAGGAAAATCGCATCGTTTCTCTCGAACGAAAGAGTATTTGTTACAGTTACATAATCCTCATTGCCGCCAACAGTCTCCGCGATATAAGCGGTTGCTTTTTCAATGAGTTCGTTTGTCTCACTCAGCGAAAGCTTATGTGCAGAGGGAATGCAGGTACCGGGAAGAATATCATGGAACTGATTTATAAGAAGCTTTTCATAGAGCGGATGGATTTTTTCATCGCTTGCAACCTCGCCCTCTTTTACAGCCTTGCTGACAGTCAGATATTCGAGGTCGCGCAGCATGAGCTCCGCTTTTCTGTTATTATGCTTGATATTATGCTGATTTGTGAGTGTACCTCTGTGAAGCTCAAGATAAAGCTCGCCTGCATAGGTCGAGGGATTTTTCACATCGGCTTCAATCTTCTTCATATAGTCGCCGACAAATGAAAATTCCGCCTTTGCACAGCCGTTAAGGTCCTTTATTCTGCGTGCGGTTTCAACCATTTCAAACTGCGGTCCGCCGCCGCCGTCACCGTGACCGAAGGCACAGATGCGCTTTCTTGTTACACTTCTTTCGCTGAGGGTATGCAAGCCCTCTTTCCTGCTTCCCGTAACAGCATGATGCAGATCTCTCGGAGAAGGCCACGCAGGAATTCTGTTAAAATGGGTGAAAACGGTTGTTCCGTCAATACCCTTCCAATAGAATGTATCATATGGGAAACGGTTTGTATCGTTCCAGTCAATCTTTGTTGTCAGGAAATAATCAACACAGCAGCCCTTCATAATCTGAGGAATTGCCGCACTGTATCCGAAAGTATCGGGAAGCCAGAAGCAGTTTGAGGTGAAATCGAAATATTTTCTTGTAAAACGCTGTCCCCAAAGAAACTGCCTGACCATCGACTCGCCCGATGTGATATTGCAATCGCACTCAACCCATACGCCGCCGTTGGGTTCATATCTTCCCTCGGCAACCTTTTCTTTTATATCCTCAAACAGAGCAGGATAGTGTCTGCGGATCATATCGGAGTGGCATGCCGAGCTCTGAACAAAAACAAACTCGGGATACTGTTCCATCAACGAAACTGCGTTTGAATATGTTCTTGCGCTCTTTTTGATTGTTTCGGTTGCTTTCCAGAGCCATGCCGTATCAAGATGGGAATGGCCGATAATTCCCACTTCTGCAGCTTCGGGGCCGTTTTTGACTGCGAGCATCTCTTTAAGGAAAGGCTGAGCAGATTTCAGCGCCGCTCTGAAGGTTTCTTCATCAACATCCTCGGGCGCATAGTAAATCCTCTTATGAACCTCATAGAGAGCGTTGATAAGGTCGCCTCTTCTGAAAGAGCTTTCAGGCAGAGTTTCGGCAAGCTCATTGATAACCTTCAAGTCAAAGTAGAAGTCATTTATAAGCTCATCCTTGAGGCATATATCAATACCGCCGAAGTGATATCTGTATTCCTTGATAAGTCTGTTTGTTTCAAACGGCTGAGTGCCGAGATGGGTATGGCCCGAATAAACCTCAAGGGCTATTTCTATTTTTTCGCCTGCCTTTGCATTCATTTTCAGCAGGTCGCAATAGTGATTGCCGTGACCCGTGAAAACAATTTTTGTGCAGAATGTGCCGAACGGCTTGCCGTTTACCCAGAGCAGAGTTTCGTAGCCCTCGGTATGAGGCATTACAAAAAGGTCTTTTCCGTCAAGCTCATCGGGAACGGTGAATTCCGTTTTGAACCAGCAGAAGGATTCCTCGCTGCCCCAGATCCAGCCCTTGTCCACGGGAGACATCAGCGAATTATCGGGAATTTCATAAAGTCTGTCAAGCGTTTCATAGGCAAGAACGCTGTCAATACCCTCAACTTTTTTGAAAAGCATGGGGTTGAGGGTTGTTTCAAATCTTTTGAGTTTATCGAGCATGCGCTCAATTTGTTTTTCAGCCAGCATAATTATCTTTCTTCTTTCGGGGTAGGGTATATTAGTGAAAAGTGAATAATGAATAGTGAACAGTTAAGGATAGGCTCTGCCTATGACCGATTGATATAAAATCGGGTGTGACTCACGGTTTGTTCATCGGGCAGACGCTCATGCATATTCCGCAAACAGAACCTCTGCCGATTTTCTGAAATTTTGTTTTCATATAGGTGCTGCAGGCTTCGGGATCAAATATTTCTTCTCTCGGGATTCCCGCATACCAGTCAACGCCCTTTATCGCGTTTGCAGGGCAGGCTTTTACGCACAAATCGCAGCCGCTGCATACATTTTTAATTTCAACATCGGCAACATCAAATTCACAGTCGGTAAAAATTGTTCCGAGACGGACAAAGCTTCCGTATTCACTGTGAAGAAAAAGCGAGTTCCTGCCTATTGAGCCGAGACCTGCAAGGCAGGCGGCTTTTTTATGGGAATATCTGCCCTTATAATTCCAGCCGTCCTTGTTGATGCTCTGAGACGCGGCAACGGTTATATACCGATAGCCTTTTCTTTGCAGAAAAAGTCCTGCCTGCAGAAGCATAGCATCAATAAAGGCATTGACATTCCTGTAATGGTTGAAATATGTGTGTGTCGGCTCGTCTTCTATCTCTTCGATTATTTCTTCGGAAAGCCTGACGGCAATACTCACGCCGAACGGGAGCGGTCCGTCATCGGCGGTAAAGAATCCGACATCCGAAACGCCCTTTTCGAGCAGAAAATCTTTAAGCTCATCCTGAATACGCATCAGCTTTTCACCTTCGTTTCAAAGCAAAGCCAGCCGCCGCTTTCGTGGCGCGCAATGACCTCGAGACCGTTCTTTTCAAATGCCGCAAGAACATCGCCCTCTCTGGGCTCAATGATGCCCGAGGTAATGAAAACGGCATCGGGATTCATATAGTTTTTAACATTTTCGCAAAGCATGACTATGATATCTGCAACAATATTTGCCGCAATAATATCGAATTTTCCGCTGACCTTATCGGTCATCGAGCCCTGCAGAACTTTATATCGGGGTTCGGAAAAGCCGTTTGTTTCTCCGTTTTCCTTTGCGGTTTTGACAGCAAGGGCATCAATATCAACGCCTACTGCCGAATCTGCTCCGAGAAGCAGACCTGCAACGGAAAGAATTCCGCTGCCGCAGCCGATATCGAGCATAGTTCTGCCGTTTTCGGCATATTTTTCAATGCTTTCAAGGCAGAGCCTTGTTGTATCATGTGTTCCCGAGCCGAAAGCAAGACCCGGTTCAAGGTGAAGCACCGCCCTGTCGCCTGCGTCAAACTCCTGCTCCCAGATGGGACGGATAAGCAAACGCTCGCCAACGGGCATGGGCTTGAAATATTTTTTCCAGTTATTCTCCCAATCCGCATTTTTGCAGACTGCTTCGTCAAGCTCGAAGCCGATACCCTCAGCAGTAAGTCTCTCGGAAAGAAAAGACACCGCCTCCGCAGGATTTTCCTCAGGAGAAATATAAATGTGCACTATTCCCTTTGTTCTGTCCTTGGCAAGCAAATCCTCGTCGATAAGGTCGATTCTCGCTATCTGCCAGGCTTCTTCTTCAAGGGTTCTGTAATCTTCAATATAAATTCCGTAGGGAACCGCCATATGCGCGATATCCCCCGCTCTGTCAACATCATCTGCGCCGACGGTTATTTTAATTTCTGTCCAATCCATTTGAATCTCCAATTAATATTTATTATGTACATCCTCTGCAAAGCAAAGCATGTCTTTAACTTCAATCACCGTTCCGTCATCAAGAACAGCTTTTCCGCTGAGTCTGCCGAAAACCTGATGCTGGTCGGTAATGATAACCTTGACATCTATTTTAGCCGCTCTGTCAATAATCGGAACAAAATCCATTTCAAACCTGCCGTTGTTTGAGGTAAACTTCCACGGGTCTGTGTATCCGCTTGCGGGGATATGGAATTTAACATCGTCAAGCTTATGTGCAACGCCGTCATAGAAAAGAATGTTTTCGCTTGCGGCAGTTGTGTCACCGAAGCCGTAGCCGATATTGAAGCCGAAGGAATGGCCGTTGATATCCATATTGCCCGAGCCCCAGTACCATGTGTTATCGTATGTCCATACGCCTCTGCCCCAGTCAAGAGTACCGAAATCCGTTGAGGGATCAAACACATATTCCTTGCCGTCGAAATTTACCTTGCCGCTTGCTCTCATGCAGTTGATTTTCTGATTATAATAGAAAGCGGTTTTCTTCTCCTTCCAGGGAGTTGCGATAACCATTGTATCCATTTCGGGCTGTGCAAGAGTAATATCACATGAAAAAGTCTTGCCGTCAAGGAAATTCTTGAAATTGCATACAATTCTGCGCTGACCTTCGGTTACTCTGAACTCCATATCGAGACGCTTATCGTGATATACACAGTCGCCCTTTTCACTTGTTGAGGGAAGCTTGAGCTTACCCATGGGGAAAGCGTTGAGGATTGTTTCGGTATGCTCCCAGGGCTTCGAAAAATCAAGAAGGCTTACGGACTGCAGACCGATATAGCCGTCATCCGACATCGTGAAAGCAACGCCGAAATTATTCTTTTCGGACAGAACAAGATAATAGTCCCATTCCTTGATTCTGAATTTCGGAGCCTTGATTGCATTGCGGTCATAAACCTGACAAAGCTTTCTTGACCAACCGGGTTCTCTGAGGCTTCCGTCTTCTTTAAGTAAGGGCTGAACCTTTGTTACTTCGTGGTTTCTCATATCATTTCCTCCCATGATTTATTTCAGGATGTTTTGTTCAGATAAGCTTAACGCCTTCGCCGTAGGTTTTGCCATGATTGTAAAGATTGCGGTTTTCAAGAGCCCACTGACGGGGAGTGAACGAGCCGACCTCAACTTCACTGACAGCATGGTTCATTTCATAGAGCCTTGCATCAAGGAGGTCAAGCTGCGAAAGAAGCTCCGCCTCAATAAACATCGGAAGCTTTGCCGCACCGAATTCGGGCGTTCCGTGGTGGGAAATGAGCATATGCTCAACCAGAGTCAGCGTTTCGTCTGATATTCCGTTTTCCCTGCCGATGCGGTCAACATTAACCGCGCCCATAACAAGATGTCCGAGAAGATTGCCCTTAACGGTATATTCGCCTGCAATTCCCGTTGAAGCAACATCAAGCTCCTCAATCTTTGCAATATCGTGAAGTATTGCACCTGCGCAGAGCAAATCGTAATTCACATATCTGTAAATCGAGCATACACTCTTTGCAAGACGGAGAATTGAGAGCGTGTGCATCAAAAGTCCGCTTCTGACAGCGTGGTGAAGATTCTTTGCGGCAGGCCAATAAAGAAGTCTTTCTCTGTATGCCTCAATAACCTTTGTAACAAGAAGCTTCAGCTCTTCATCTTCAAATGACTCAATAACAGCCTCAACCTCTGCAAGCATCACTTCGCCCGAAAGGCAGGCAGAAGGAACATAGTCCTCAATTTTAACATTATCCTCAGGAAGAACGCAGCGGATTCTTTCAACCCTGAACTGAATCGTATCATTGAAAGGAACATAGCTTCCTCTGACCTTGACAAAATCAAATTTTTCAAAAGTGTTTGACGGTGACTCTTTATAGTCCCAGAGCTTTGCGCTGATTTCGCCGTCATTATCGGCAAGAACAAGGTCAAGATAAGGTACACCCTTTGCGGTTATTTTCTTATCAACCGACTTTATCAGGCAGAAGCCCTCATGAGACTGACCCGAACCGATTGCGGTAAAATTCATATATCATCCCTCCGAAAGAGCTTTGGTTCATAATTAAAAATATTGTATCATATATAATATAAAATTACAAACCAAAAATTGAAAATAAAGCCGTATTTTATTATAAAAAATGAAGATATTTTTATCCGAAGCTATTGACATTCACATCAATAGGAATATAATGAAATTAACAATTCTCGGGGCGGGGTGAGATTCCCCACCGGTGGTAAAGTCCACGACTCATCGAAAGATGACTGATGCGGTGAAATTCCGTAACCGACGGTTAAAGTCCGGATGAAAGAGATTGCCGATACCATCGACTTTTTCGCCCTGTATTTTTGCAGGGCGATTTTTGTTTTTCGGCACTCCGAGGGAATGGAGGCTATTATGAAAAAAAATCAAAAGGTTATCAAAACAGCTGTCATGGCAATGCTTACGGCGGTCTCAATTGTTCTGGTGTATTTTATCCACCTGCCGCTCATACCGGGATTTGCGTTTCTTGAATACGATCCCGCCGATATCCCCGTACTCATCGGCGCGATGATGCTCAGTCCCGTTTCGGGCATTGTTATTCTTCTTGCCGTATGCCTTATTCAAGCTCTGACCGTCAGCGCGGCAAGCGGCTGGATCGGATTTGTTATGCATTTCGTTGCATCTTCCGTTCTTGTTCTTATCCCTTCAATCATTTACAGACGCAAAAAAACAACCCTCAGCCTGATAATCGGTCTTGTTCTCGGCGTTATCGCAATGACCGCCGTCATGATTCCGCTTAACCTTGTTTTTACAGGCATATTCATGGGTACGGGCGTCAAGGCGGTTGCCTCTTTGCTCATTCCCGCAATTATCCCCTTTAACCTTGCAAAGGCATCCATCAATGCGGTTGTCACCTTTGCGGTGTTTACTCCGATAGCAAAAGTTCTTAAAAAATATACGGTGATATAAATGACGGTACATCCCATTCCGCCGCTATTTGACGGCAATTCAAAAACGCTTATTCTCGGTTCGTTCCCATCCGTCAAATCAAGGGAAGCCATGTTTTTCTACGGGCATCCGCAGAACAGATTCTGGACGGTCGTCGCCGCGGTTATCGGCTGTCCGAAGCCTGAAACGGTTGAAGAAAAAAAGAAAATGATTCTCTCAAATCACCTTGCCATGTGGGACGTTATTGCCTCCTGCGAAATCGAAGGCAGCGCCGACAGCACAATAAGAAATGTTACGGCAAACGACCTTTCGGTTATTCTTGAAAACAGCAGGGTTGACAGAATCATCGTCAACGGCAAAACCGCAGAAAAATATTATAATAAATACACTTATCCGAAAACGGGCATCAAGGCAATCTGCCTGCCCTCAACAAGCCCTGCAAATGCCGCATGGAGCATTGAAAGACTTGTTGAAGAGTGGAAGATAATTCTGTAAAATGCACAATCAGGAAAGAAGAAAAAAATATGTTTAAAATCCTAAACTACATCGTAAAATTTATTCCGCTTGTTATTTCAACAATTGTTACATTTGTTTCGGTTTTTCCTGCAAGCGAAGCAAGACTTGCAGAAGAAATAACTCAGCAGGTGCAGCACATCGCATCTCTTGAAGAAGCCTATGCAAACGGCGAAATCTCACCTGTTGACGAAGCATCTTTTTTTGAAGGGGATCTGAAAGCAGAGCTTGAAGCAGGGATAAAATTCAATGAGCTTGCTTTTATTGCAACGCATAACAGCTATCAGTCAACATCTATTGACGAAACAAAAGAGGTTTTCCGAAAGCTTTCTGACCTGACTTTCGGTTTTATTTCCGAAAGAACTGCAGATTTTGAAAGCGAGACTCTTACAAATCAGCTCAACTGCGGCATAAGAAGCTTCGAAATGGATATCGAAACCTTTGACCGCAACGGTGAGATATCATTCACCTGCATGCACAGCCCCTATATTGAAATGACAACAACCTGCTACGATTTTTCGCTTGCGATGAAAGAAATTGCGATGTGGTCGGATAACAACCCCGATCATCTTCCGATAACAATAATCATCGAGCCCAAAAGCATATTCATTCCCCTTGAGGATATGGAATTCTTCAATCTTGATTATGCAAAAGCGCTTGACGAAACCCTGCGCAAAACTCTCGGAGAAAAGCTTTTCACCCCTGCCGATATGCTGCGTGATTACTCCTCATTCGGTGAAATGAGGGCAGCAGACGACTGGTGCGAGGTTAAGGATATGCTTGGCAAGGTTGTTGTTCTCCTGCATGAATGCGGTGTAACGGAAAAATATATTAAGCTTGACCCTTCAATTAAATCGCAGGCGATGTTCCCAATGCTCCGCGAGAAGGATATTGACCGCAGCTGCACCTCGTTCATTATCATAAACGATCCCGATGAGCTTCTTGAAATTCAGGATTCGGTTATCCTGAATAAAATAATGGTGCGTTCCCGCGCCGATGAATTCACCGCAGTTTCAGAAGAGCGTTACATTCTTGCCATGGGAAGCAAAGCAAACATAATTTCAACCGATTATCCTCCGAGAACCGACAACACGGCAGACAGCTATGTTGTTTCGTTTAACGGAAACACAGTCAGAAAGATCAAATAAAAAATTCAGCCGTCGGTTATCCGACGGCTGTTCTGCTTTCTTATTTAATTATTTCCGCATTCCAGAAGAACTCAAAGGTTTCGCCCTGTGCGAGCTTTTCGATTCCCCTCTTTTCAGAGATATCACTCTTTACATCCCTGCCGTCATTAACGCCGTACCACGGTTCAAGGCAGACATAAGGTGCGCCGGGCTTTGCCCAAATACCGAGGAAGGGACATTTGCCGAATGTGAATTCAAGCTCGTTTTCGCCCTTGATACGGAGCTTTTCAGATTTCATACCTGAAAGAATGAGCGCATCCGCCTTGAAAATATCCTCTGTAATCTCAATGTCTCTGCTGTTTTCAAGCAGGGGGAATTTTTTATCTATAATCAGATTGTCGCTGTCAATTCTTTCCGTGGCAAGAGTTTCGGGCTGTTCAAACTCGATAATATCGCCGACTGCACAGTTAAATCCGGGATGCGCGCCGATTGAGAAATACATCTCGCCCTTTGTTTTGTTGATAACGGTCATCGTATTCTTAAGCGATTTGCCGATAAGCTCAAAAGTAACAAGAAGCTCAAACTCAAAAGGATAGCTTTTCAGAGTATTCTCATCGCTCTCAAGGTTGAAAACAGCCTTTGCGCCTGCACATTCCTTAACCGTAAACGGAAGCTTTCTGGCAAGACCGTGCTTGGGCATGGAATATTCCTTGCCGTTATAACGGTATTTATCATCAACAAGCTGACCGATTACCGGAAAAAGAACGGGTGCCTGACCGTACCAGATTTCGGTTTTGCCGTACCAAATATATTCCTTGCCGTTTTCTTTTGATTTCAGAGAATGAAGCTGCGCTCCCATATCATCAATTTCGCAGGTGAAGAATTCGTTTTCTATCTTATAAAACATAGCATTTTTCCTTTCTTTTGTGTCTGATTAATTCTAACATAAATGCCGTATATATTTCAACTATTTTTCTTCATAATATTGCCGTTTCGGGCTAAGGGTGATATAATAATTTCATTCACGAAGAGGTGGTTTTTTTATGAACGGAATTTTCAATACCCTCCCCCTACCCGAAGGATTAAGCGTCAGAGAATATAACTGCGGCGATAACACATATATGCTGCTTTATTCGGATGTTGAAAAAGCAGTTTTTGACAGATTCTGCTCCGATACCGAGTGTAAAGGCTTTTCACTTTACGATTCAAATGAAATAGAAGCAAGCTCACACAGAACATATCTTAACGGCATGATGGCTCATGTTTATTACTGCGCAAGCGAAAAAGCAATGAGAATTGTTGCCTGCAAAACATTTGAAAAATATCAGACCGTGCCCGAAAGCACAGACGAAAACGCAACTCTCTGGCAGTTTGAGGTTGACCATTCTCTCATTGACTGCGGTATGTGTTATATCATCAGAACGGCAAGCGGCAAATTCTTTGTTATCGACAGCGCGCATCCCTACTCGGTAAATGATGACATGAGAATATGCGAATTTCTTAAAAAGCATTCGGGCGGAAGAAAACCCGTTGTTGAGGGCTGGTTTATATCGCACGGTCACGAGGACCATGTTGGCAAGGTAACGGATATTCTCAAATACCATACCGACGAAATAGACATAAAGGCATTTTATCACAACCTGCCCTCGCTTGAATTGCCCGAAAGCAAGTGCTGGGGCGAAGCGGGCAACAACCTCATGAAAAGCTTTACAGATGAGCTTGAAAATCATCCCGAAATCAAAAAGCACAAGATGCATACGGGACAAAGATTTTATATTGATAATCTTGAATTCACGGTTCTTTGTACACATGAGGATGTTTTTCCCCGAAGCGTTGAGAATTTCAACAACACAACAATTTCTCTTATGATGAGGGTCGGAAACTGCAAGGTTTCTTTCCCCGGCGACAGCATGGACGAAAGCGACAGAGTTCTCATCAGAAGATACTCCGCGGAAACTCTCAGATGCGATATCATGCAGGTTTCTCACCACGGACATACGGGAACATCTCCCGAATTCTACCGCCGCTCTGCCGCAGAATGTCTCCTTTTCCCCATAACCGAAATAAAATTTGATGAGGAGCTTCCGAGGCAGGAAGCAAACAGAGTTGCAATAGATATTTCAAAAGAATATCACATAGCATCGAACGGTGCCGCTGAGATTCCCCTGCCGTATAAATTCGGTCAGACAAAAATTCTGCCCGACGAAACCTTTGAGGATTTCAATGGAATATTCAGCCTCTGGTGCTACGAATACACCGATGAATATAAAGAAAAGCTATATAAAGAATTTCTTAAGAGAAAAGGCAAATAATGGAAAAAGCCGCTGACCGTAAAAAGTCAGCGGCTTGATTTTTATTTTCAGATTTTTGCGGCAGCCTTGATATCTTCAACCCTGTCTGTCTTTTCCCAGGGAAGTTCAACATCTGTTCTGCCGATATGGCCGAGAGCCGCAATCTGCTTATAGATGGGCTTTCTAAGGTCAAGAGTTCTGATGATGCCTGCAGGGCTCAGGTCAAAGAGCTTCTTGACGATATCTGAAATATCGGTATCAGCTATTTTGCCTGTGCCGAATGTATCAACAAAAACAGAAACAGGCTGTTCAACGCCGATTGCATATGCAAACTCAACCTCACACTTTGAAGCAAGACCTGCGGCAACAATGTTCTTTGCAACATAACGCGCGGCATAAGCTGCGGAACGGTCAACCTTTGTGGGGTCCTTGCCGCTGAATGCACCGCCGCCGTGACGGGCATAGCCGCCGTATGTATCAACGATAATCTTTCTGCCTGTAAGACCGCTGTCACCCATAGGGCCGCCTGTTACAAATCTGCCTGTGGGGTTGATATGGAAAACTGTTTTTTCATCCATAAGCTCTGCGGGAATTGTTGCCTTGATTACCTTTTCAGCAACATCTTCTCTTATCTGTTCAAGAGTTACATCTGCTGCATGCTGCGATGAAATAACAACGGTATCAACTCTGACGGGCTTGTTATTTTCATCGTATTCGATTGTAATCTGGCTCTTGCCGTCAGGACGGAGATAACCGAGAGTTCCGTTTCTGCGAACCTCTGTAAGCTTTGCGCAAAGCTTATGAGCGAGCGAAATCGGAAGAGGCATAAGCTCGGGAGTTTCATCGCATGCATAACCGAACATCATGCCCTGGTCGCCCGCGCCGAGTCTGTCAACGCCCATTGCAATATCGCCGGACTGCTTATCGAGAGCAGTCATAACAGCGCAGGTATTGCAATCAAAGCCGTATTCAGCGTTGTTATAGCCGATTTCGTCAACTGTTTCTCTGACGATTTTGGGAATATCAATATCAGCTGTTGTTGTAATTTCACCCATAACAAGAACCATGCCCGTTGTGCAGCAGGTTTCGCAGGCAACTCTGCCCATGGGGTCCTGAGCAAGAATAGCGTCAAGAACCGCATCGGAAATCTGGTCGCAGATTTTATCGGGATGTCCGCCTGTTACGGATTCGGATGTAAAGAAATAATGTGCCATAATAATTTACCTTTCTCTTTTTGACTTATCAACTACAGTCCTCAAAAAATAACCGCCGAAGGAGTCTTCAGCGGTTGAAAACACCTTATCTTCCGACTTATCGTCGCAGGATTTAGCACCTTGCTTAACACAGGTTGCCGGGCTTCACAGGGCCTGTCCCTCTGCCTCTCTCAATAAGGACATATTCTATTGACAATTTATTATATAATGACATCAGGGTTTTGTCAACACCTGACGAAAAACCGAATGCATAAAATTATACCAGATAATCCATTATTTTTTCGGGAGAATCGACAATAAACTCAGCATTGTTCTCTTCAAGAACCGCTCTGCTTCTGAAGCCCCATGTTACGCCGATGCAAGGCAGACCAGCGTTATGCGCCGTCATGCAGTCAACCTCGGAATCTCCGATATAAACAGCTCTGTTTCTTTCCGCGCCGAGCTTTTCAAGCGCAAGCCATACGCCGTCGGGCTCGGGCTTTTGCGCAACGCCGTCAATCTGACCGATGATAACATCAATCTTTTCGCCGAAAAAGCTGCGGATAATTTCAATTGCCGCATCCTGAATTTTATTGGTAACAACTGCGGTTCTGAAGCCCGCAGCCTGAACCTTTTCAAGCATTTCGGGAATGCCTGCATAGGGAGCGGTTTTATTGCGCGAGTTGCCTTTATAATGCTCCTTGAAAATTTCAAGGCATTTCTCGCTTGTTGCTTCGTCAGTACCCTCGGGCACACTCAAAAACACAAGTCGCCTGACACCGTTACCTACAAAAGAACGGATTTCATCAAGGCTTCGTGAAGGGAACCCAAACTTGCCGAGAGCATAGTTCACGCTGTCCTTCAAGTCTTCAAGAGTGTCTATAAGAGTGCCGTCGAGGTCAAAAACAACTGCATCGTATTTCATACCAAATCACCTTAAAAAGCCGTGCCATAATTTATGACACGGCTGATTTTAATTTTTGAATTTATCAAAGAAGCCGCCTTTTTTTGAGTTTAAGGGAGCGCCCCTTTTAACTCCGAGTTCTTTCTCAAGCTCAAGCATAAGTTCTTTCTGACGCTGCGTTAGATTCTTTGGAATATCAACGATAATTCTAACAAGCTGATCGCCCTTACCTCTGCCGTTAAGAATCTGAATGCCCTTGCCTCTGAGGCTGAACACCGTTCCCGACTGAGTTCCTGCGGGGAGATCGAATTTCACATCGCCCTCAAGAGTGGGAATTCTCAGGCTGTCGCCAAGCACTGCCTGAGTATAGCTGACTCTCTGCTCAAGCCAGACATTATATCCGTCGCGTTCAAAATGAGCATGGGGTCTGACAAAAACAGAAACCTTGAGGTCACCTTTCGGACCGCCGTTTGTTCCCGCATTGCCCGCACCTCTGACGCTGAACACCTGTCTGTCATCAATACCTGCGGGTATGTTGACCTCAACCGAGGTTTTAACGGAAACTCTGCCCGCACCGTGACACTTTTCACAGGGATCGGTTATAACCTTACCCTTACCCGAACATTTCGGGCAGGTTTTCTGCGTCTGCATAATGCCGAAAGGAGTTCTCTGATCAACCGTAACATAGCCTCTGCCACCGCACTCGGAGCAGGTTTTTGAACCCGTGCCGCTTTTGGCACCCGAGCCGCCGCATCCCGTACATGTATCAACGCGGTTGATATCAACGGTTCTCTTGCAACCCTTTGCGGCATCCTCAAACGAAATTGTAACTCTCGCCTGAACATCCTCGCCTCTTCTTGGCGCATTGGGATTTGACTGTCTGCCGCCGCCTCCGAAGCCGCCGCCGAAGAACGAACCGAATATATCTCCGAGGTCAAAATCAAATCCGCCGCCTCCGAAGCCGCCTGCTCCGCCCGCACCGTAATTCGGGTCAACACCTGCATGGCCGAACTGGTCATAGCGCGCCCTTTTCTGGTTATCCGACAGAACTTCGTAAGCTTCGTTCGCTTCTTTGAATTTAGCCTCAGCCTGGGCATCACCCGGATTGAGGTCCGGATGATACTCCTTGGCTTTTTTTCTGTATGCTTTTTTTATCTCGTCCTCGCTCGCACCTTTTTGCACGCCGAGGACTTCGTAATAATCTCTTTTATCTTCCAAGGGAGTTGGCTCCTTTTAGATATTACTGATTGTTGTTATCGTCGGTATACTCTGTATAGTTAGCTTCTGTGTAGCCTGCGCCTGCACCGCCCTGGGCACCGTCGCCGCTCTGAGCACCTGCAGCTTCCTGAGCAGCCTTATAAAGCTTTTCGGAAACCTCATAGAACTTCTGTGTGAGTTCTTCCTGACGGCTCTTGATAAGGTTGATGTCTTCGCCCTTGAGAGCTTCCTTGAGTGCATCAATCTTTTCATTGAGAGCAGCCTTTTCGTCATCGCTGAACTTATCGCCCTCTTCGTTGATAAGCTTTTCGCACTGATATACCATCTGGTCAGCGTTGTTTCGGGTATCAACATCCTCACGGCGCTGCTTATCTTCCTGAGCAAATCTTTCTGCTTCCTGAACAGCCTTTTCGATATCTTCCTTGGACATGTTGGTGGAAGATGTGATGGAGATTGACTGCTCCTTCTGAGTACCGAGGTCCTTTGCGGAAACATGAACAATACCGTTAGCGTCGATATCGAAGGTTACTTCAATCTGAGGAACGCCTCTGCGTGCGGGCATGATGCCGTCAAGATGGAAGATGCCGAGAGTTTTGTTATCCTTTGCAAATTCTCTTTCGCCCTGAAGAACATGAACCTCAACGGAAGGCTGATTATCAGCTGCAGTTGAAAAAATCTGGCTCTTCTTAACGGGGATGGTTGTATTTCTGTCAATGATCTTGGTGTTGATTCCGCCCATTGTTTCAATACCGAGTGAAAGAGGAGTAACATCAAGAAGAAGGAGACCCTTAACCTCGCCGCCGAGAACGCCGCCCTGAATTGCAGCGCCGATAGCTACGCATTCGTCGGGGTTGATGCCCTTGAAGGGCTCTGCGCCGAGATACTTCTTGATAGCTTCCTGAACAGCGGGAATTCTTGAAGAACCGCCAACCATAAGAACCTTGTTGATTTCAGATGTCTTGAGACCTGAATCGCTCATTGCCTGGCGAACGGGAGCCATTGTTGCTTCAACAAGATCAACTGTAAGTTCATTGAACTTTGCTCTTGTGAGAGTCATTTCAAGGTGCTTGGGGCCTGTTGCATCAGCAGTGATGAAGGGAAGGCTGATGTTTGAGGTTGTTACACCTGAAAGCTCAATCTTTGCTTTTTCTGCAGCTTCCTTAAGACGCTGCATAGCCATTTTATCGCCTCTGAGGTCGATGCCCTGCTCAGCCTTGAAGCTGTCAGCAAGCCAGTCAATAATTCTCTGGTCAAAATCGTCGCCGCCGAGACGGTTGTTACCTGCTGTTGCAAGAACCTCCTGAACGCCGTCGCCCATTTCGATGATTGAAACGTCGAATGTGCCGCCGCCAAGGTCATAAACCATAATCTTCTGGTCTGTTTCCTTATCAATACCGTAAGCAAGAGCAGCAGCTGTGGGCTCATTGATAATTCTCTTTACTTCAAGACCTGCAATCTTACCTGCATCCTTTGTTGCCTGACGCTGTGCATCGGTAAAGTATGCGGGAACGGTGATTACAGCCTCGGTAACCTTTTCGCCGAGATATGCTTCAGCATCTGTCTTAAGCTTCTGAAGAATCATTGCGGAGATTTCCTGAGGAGTATACTTCTTATCGTCGATAGCTACCTTATAATCTGTGCCCATCTGTCTTTTGATTGAAGCAACAGTCTTATCGGGGTTAGTGATTGCCTGTCTCTTTGCAACCTGACCTACCATTCTTTCGCCTGTTTTGCCGAAAGCAACAACTGACGGAGTTGTTCTTGCGCCCTCTGCGTTTGCAATAACTACGGGCTCGCCGCCTTCAATAACAGCGACGCATGAGTTTGTTGTACCTAAGTCGATACCGATTACCTTTGACATAATTAATTTTCCTCCTGTATTGTGAAGTTAATTTTAAACTGATTAAGAATTGGCTACCTTGACAACGGCTTCGCGGATAACCTTATCGCCGATTTTATAGCCCTTTGAGAATACCTCGGCAACGGTGTTATCGCCGAAGTTATCATCCTGAACGCTCATTACCGCATTATGGATATTGGGGTCGAATTCATCGCCTGCCTCGCCGAAGGCTTCAACGCCGTTCTTTTTGAGGATATCGGCAAACTGCTGAAAAATAAGGTCAATGCCTTTTGAGTAATCCTCAAGACCTGCGCCCTTATTGTTTGTCGCTCTGTCAAAATTATCAAGAACAGGTAACAAATCCTTGAAAACTTCCGCGCGCGATGATGAATAAATATCCTGCTTTTCTTTCTGTGAACGCTTGCGGAAATTATCATATTCGGCGCAAAGGCGGAGAAACTGATCGTTCTTTTCGTCAAGCGCCTTCTGAAGCTCTTCCTCTTTTGAAACCTCGGGAACTGCTTCTTCTTTTACTTCTTCAACTGTGTCGGGATTCTTTTTTTCCTTTTTCATTTACGTTTCCTTTCTGTCTCAGTCCTCTAACGCCTGAGTTATCAGACTGCCTACAAGATTGGTGAGATATTTTACGCTGGGAATTATATTTTCATAATCCATACGGGTCGGACCGATGATTCCGATTGTTCCCGAATCATTGCCTCCCACGGAATATTTTGCCACGATAAGGCTTGAATTCTCAAGCTGTCTGTAAAGATTTTCCTTGCCGATTCTGATGTTGAGCGGCGCTTTGGATTCTGTCATAACAGCTGTGAGGGGTTCTTCCCTGCTGAGAAATTCGAGAAGCTCAACCGCCGATGAACCGTAATCCTTATGCGAAAAGATATTTGAGCTGCCGCCAAGCATGATTCTCGATTTTGCCGTACTGCCCGCAAGCTCGCAGACAGCCGCAATCAGCGGAAGCATCGCAAGCGGATCGCTGTCAACAGATGCGGCAACGGTCTGCATGGAAGCAACGCTTATATCCGAAGCGGATTTGCCGATTATCGAGGACTCAACAACATTATAAAATTCCTCAACTATTTTCACATTAAGCTCGCTGTCCAGCCTGCAAAGACGGCTTTTGAGAATACCGTTTGATGTAAGCAGAACAAGCATCGCCGTATGATGACCGACGGGAACAAGCTCAATTTTTCTGATAACCGTTGAATCGCCGCCGGGAGAGGTTGAGATGCACGCGCATTTTGTTAAATCCGCAAGAACCTCGCCCGCCTGAGCAATCAGCTTTTCGGGGTCGCCAGCTGCGGAGGAAATCCCTGCCTCTATAAGCCTCTTGTTAAGCTCGTCAATTTCGCGGTTTTTCATGAGATTATCAACATAATATCTGTAGCCCTTCTGGGAAGGAATTCTTCCTGCTGAAGTATGGGGCTGTTCAAGATAACCGAGCGCTGAAAGCTCGCTCATCTCATTTCGCACCGTTGCTGAGGAAACCGACATACCCGTTAACGCGATAAGCTCCTTTGAACCGATAGGCTCGCCTGTTTTGATATACTGCTCAACAACCGCCGCCAGAATCGCTTTTTTTCTTTCGCTGAGTTCAGTCACTTTCCTCACCGCCTTTTCTCCGAGTGCTAATTTTAGCACTCAAAACCAAAGAGTGCTAATTACAGTTATTACTATACCCCTAAAATACGGTTTTGTCAATATTGCAATTGTAAACACTTTGTTAAATTGTGGTATTTTTGAGAATCACCTTAAAAAATACAATATTGAAAACGAACACCAAATATGATATTCTTAAATCATATAAAACAAATGCGGAGGTTTTTTCATGAACGGCATGACAAGAAGAGAAAGAGAAGTTACGGATATTAACGAAATCATTAAAATTCTCGATGAATCAAAGGTGCTTCACCTCGGAATGGTTGACGGCGACGAGCCCTATGTTGTTCCAATGAATTACGGCTACACGCTTGAAAACGGTAAGCTTACTCTCTGGCTTCACGGCGCAAAAAGAGGCAGAAAGCTTGATGTTATAAGGGCCAACCCCAAGGTTTTCTTTGAAATGGAATGCAACATTCAGCCCTTTGAGGGAGATATCGCCTGCAAATACGGCATCACATACGCCTCGGTTATGGGCAGAGGCATCGCAGAAATTGTTGATGATATTGAAGTTAAAAAACATGCGCTTTCAGTCCTTATGAAAACACAGACGGGCAAGGATTTCGAGTTCGAGGATAAGATGGCGGCTGTTGTCAGCATAATCAGAATCGACTCTTCAGAGTTCACCGCAAAGCACCGCCCCGCTCCCCAAAAAAACTGAACAAAAGCAAGGCTGCTTCTCTTTTTCAGAGAGGCAGCCTTTTAATTATATATTATTAATTACAATAATAATTACTGTTCTTCTTCAGTTGTTTCCTCTTCGACAGGCTTATAATCCATAAGCTCTGCGATATCCTGATATTTCATTTCTTCAAAAGCAGCGTTGTCAACATCGCTCAGCTCGATTGTTCCGATAGCGTCGCTTTCTTCTTCAGCAATAAGCTTTTTACCCGCAGAAAGCTTATTTTCAAGATTATTCATGCTTCCTATGCGCAGAACAATGCGCTCGCCGCAGATGATATAAAGGTCGTTATCGCTGTCAAAGCCGATAATGTTGACATCTGCAAGTCCGCTTTCGGCAACAGCTTCGCTGAGCTTTCGGATAACATCAAAAGCTGTTTGCGTCTGTGCGCTGTCTCCGTAGCCGAGAAGCTCACCCGTTTTCGCATATTTGGGAATATAGCCCTCAATCGGAACAATTCCCTCGGGAGCGGTCTGCGAAAAATCAAGAACCTTGAAAGCAGGATTGACTATCGCATAAGAACCGTTTTTGCACTCTATTGCATACGCTGCCTCGGTTGAATCCCTGTCATTAACCGTAACATATCTCTTATATTCCTCAAGCTCGGGAATATCCTTGATATCTGACGGATTGAAATACGCTTTCTTAGGAACCGTCAGGTTGATGATTCCAGATTTTTCGGCATCAATCGAGTCCTCTTTCTGTATTACCTTCTGGCCGAGAACAATCTTTTTGTCAATATCGCTGCTGTCTCCGAGACGAAGAACAATTCTTTCCTGATAGATAAGATAGATATTGCTTCTCGAACGGACACTGACAAGATTGATATCCTTAAGTCCGCTTTCGGCAACAGCCGCAGAAATATTGGTGATAAGATTAAGCGTTGCATCGCTCTGCTCATCCTCTTTGATAAAGCTCAGCGGCATACCCAGCTCTGCCTTTTCGGGCGTTGCTCCGATAACAGGAACAACTCCGTCGGGGATAACACCCGTAATTTCAAGCACCTTGAAATCGCGGTTGACTATTGCGTATATACCC
>JAZPXO010000060.1:0-7118 GCA_045543735.1 Acutalibacteraceae bacterium | reverse complement strand
TTCTGTATGCCTTGTCGGGGGTAAGACCGTTTTCGTGCATTGTATAAAGAATTCTGCGATGTACGGGTTTGAGTCCGTCTCTTACATCGGGAAGAAGTCGGAGGCCAAGCGGTCTTAGGAAGACAATTAGAGCTCCCAACTCCTTGGCTCACAGAACGACATGGCTACGATCCGACTTACTTTCTGTATGCCTTGTCGGGGGTAAGACCGTTTTCGTGCATTGTATAAAGAATTCTGCGATGTACGGGTTTGAGTCCGTCTCTTACATCGGGAAGCGCACGGGATGTAATAACCGTCATCGAGTAATCGAGGAACGATTTGCGCACTTCCTTGTTCAGATCAACATTTATAATTTTTTGTGTGTCGCGTGCGTCACCAAAGCTCATAATCAGTTAGTCCTTTCCGAAAAACTTATATATCAAGATTCTGAACGAACTTTGCATTCTGTTCGATAAATTCGCGGCGGGGTTCAACCTTATCACCCATAAGAATGGAGAAGGTTTCATCAGCCTCCATAGCGTCCGCAAGGGTTACGCGGAGCATGATTCTTGTTGCAGGGTCCATAGTTGTTTCCCAGAGCTGCTCGGGGTCCATTTCACCGAGACCTTTATATCTCTGGATATCGCAGCTGCCGCCGAATTCCTCAATCTTCTGGTCTCTTTCTTCGTCAGAGAAAGCATAGGCAAACTTCTTGCCCTTGCTGACCTTGAACAGCGGAGGCTGTGCAAGATAAACATGTCCCTCCACAATCAGAGGACGCATATATCTGAACAAGAATGTGAGAAGAAGAACTCTGATATGCGCACCGTCAACGTCGGCATCGGCCATGATAACAACTTTTTCATAGCGTATCTTGCTGATATCGAACTCGTCGCCGATACCCGTACCGAGAGCCATAACAACGGGCTGAAGCTTATCGTTTCCGATAACTCTGTCGAGTCTCGCCTTTTCAACGTTGAGCATCTTACCCCAGAGAGGAAGGATAGCCTGATAGGTTCTGTCTCTGCCTTCTTTTGCAGAGCCGCCCGCCGAGTCACCCTCTACGATATAAATTTCTGTGCCTTCAGCCTGCTTTTCGGTGCAGTCAGCAAGCTTGCCGGGGAGAGAGTTTCCTTCAAGAACGGATTTTCTTCTGGCAAGGTCTCTTGCCTTTCTTGCGGCTTCTCTTGCCCTTGCAGCGTCGAGAGCCTTTGAGAATATTGCCTTTGCAACGGCAGGATTCTCTTCAAAATAGGTCATCAGCTTGTCATAGACCATAGCGTTGACCATTGTCTGAACATCCGTATTGCCGAGCTTGCTCTTTGTCTGACCCTCAAACTGCGCCTCGGTAAGCTTGACCGAAACAATTGCCGTCAGACCTTCTCTTACATCCTCACCCGAGAGCTTTTTATCGCCGTCTTTAAGGATGCCGTACTTTTTACCGTAATCGTTGAATACTCTTGTAAGGGCTGTTTTAAAGCCTGTTTCGTGAGTACCGCCGTCCTCGGTGCGTACATTGTTTGCAAAAGAGAGAATCAACTCATTGTAGCTGTCGTTATAGAAAAGTGAAACTTCTGCGTATTTATCGCCTTTTGCGCCCGAGAAATGAACGGGCTTTTCATGAAGCGGAGTCAGACCTCTGACCCCTGTAAGATACTCTGCGAAAGATGAAAGACCGCCCTCGTAGCAGTAAACTCTTTCAACGATGTTTTCAGGGTCACGGCTGTCTTTAAGGCTGATTGAAAGACCTGCATTGAGGAATGCGGATTCTCTGAGCCTTCTTTCAAGAGTTTCAAAGTCATATACTGTTGTTTCTTGGAAAATCTGTGCATCGGGCTTGAAGCGGATGAATGTTCCCGTTTCTTCGGTGTCGCCTACGATTTCAAGGTTTGTTTCTATGTTACCGCCGTTAACGAAGCGCTGACGGTGAACGTGTCCCGCCTGCGAAACCTCAACCTCAAACCATTCGGAAAGAGCATTAACAACCGACGAACCAACGCCGTGAAGACCGCCCGAAACCTTGTATCCGCCGCCGCCGAACTTACCGCCGGCATGAAGAACGGTGAGAACAACGGTGACAGAGGGAAGCCCCATTTTTTCGTTGATGCCAACAGGAATTCCTCGGCCGTTATCGCGAACGGAAATTACGTTGCCGGGTTCAATTTCAACCTCGATGTGAGTACAGTAGCCTGCAAGAGCCTCGTCGATTGAGTTGTCAACGATTTCGTAAACAAGGTGATGCAAGCCTCTGGGGCCCGTTGAACCGATATACATACCGGGTCTTTTGCGGACAGCCTCAAGTCCTTCGAGAACCTGAATCTGACTCGCATCATATTCTTCCGTAACAACGGTATTCATTTCATCGGAATCCGATTCAAAAGCGGGAACCGCCTCTTCGGTAACTTCCTGAATATCATTGTTATCGTTCATTCTGATGTTTTCGTTATCCACTTTGTTTGCCTCCCAATCACATTCCAAGGCTTGACATTATGCCTTTTTTCTTTTTAGCTTTTTCGGGCTTGTATTTCGGCGGATTTTCGAGCTTCATTTTTGCTCCCCTGCCGTTCTTTGATGCAAGGAATTTATTGATGTTGATAACAGGAGCTGTCATATCGTCACTCATATAGTCAACGCATGCAGCAAGCATTTCCTGATCGTTTCCGAGAGAGCCGAGAATGGTTACGGCAATAATGCTCTGGGTCTCGTTGCTGCCGTCTTCATAAATTTCGTTGAGAAGATTGAAGAGTCTCTTCATCTTGGTGGGGTTGTTTTCTTTTATCGTTGCATGAACAACCGCGTTGCCGTGATTTATAAAGAAATCCTCGGGCAGGAATTTGCCGTATTTTTCGCAGTTTGCTTTGTACTCATCGCGAAGTTCGGGATAAACAGCGGTGAATCTGTTTGCAAGCGTGTTGGGGTCATAAGTTACGGAGCCGCTCTTTGCCGCAGCCTTTGAAACGGGCTGAGGAAGCTTACTTTTAACAGGCTTCTGATTTTTTGTTCCGAATGTTTCTCTGAGGGTTTCGCCGAACTCATTGACGATGTATCTTACATCCTTATCGTTTGCAACCTCGGCTTCAAGAAGAGAAACCGAAAGCTGAGAGAAATCGCTTGCGAGAATTTCGCCCTCTTTTCTTGCTCCGAAAAGAGTCAGTTTATTGTTGAAATGCTCCATTCTGAGAGCCTTGTTTTCGCCTTTATATTCAATTGTTATTCTGCCGCTTTCCGTAACGGCAGGCAGTGCATCCTTTTCTGTTCCTTCGGGGATAACGGGTTCAAAACCGCACTCCTTAACGGTTTCGCAAAGGCCCTTGAAAACGTCTCCGAGAACCGAATAAATATCTGCCATGGCAATTCTCCTTTTAGAAAAATATTTATGCCTTATTATAACATATTCTATCTATATAATAATTCTAAATTAGAATATAAAACAATATATTTAATGATTTTTATTATATATAAAGCACATGTATATCTTTTACAGCACAAAATCTCAAAGTTCAACCTTTTTTGTCCGTTTTTCCGTTATTGACTAATCGGAGGCATTGTGATAATATAATAAAATTAGAAAACTATAATGGGTGTTTAGGCGCCTTCAGCTTAATTTTTTCATCAAAGGTGATTGAAATGAAGAAAAAAGTTCTTGTTCTTTTCGGCGGCGTTTCAAGCGAGCATGATGTTTCGCTCTCCTCCGCTTCATCGGTAATCAAAAATATACCTTCCGACAAATACGATGTGATTCCCATGGGAATCACCAAGGACGGCAGATGCTTTGTTTTCAACGGCTCCCCCGACCTTCTCCCCGAGAGCGGATGGCTGCGCGACGAGTCTCTGCTTGAGCCTGCAGTTATTTCCTGTGACCGCTCACACCACGGCATCATCCGCCTTGCAGACGGCGTCAGAATTGAACATATAGATGTTGTTTTTCCCGTTCTTCACGGCAAAAACGGCGAAGACGGCACAATGCAGGGGCTTCTCGAGATTTCAGGCATCCCTTATGTCGGCTGCGGAACAGCAGCAAGCGCAATTTGCATGGATAAAGCCGTTACAAACGCCATGGCAGACTTTCACGGCATTCCTCAGGCAAAGTGGACAGCTTTTGACAAACACTCTTATTCGGGCGATAAAACGGCTGTTTTGACCGCCGCAGCAGAAAAGCTCGGCTTCCCGATTTTTGTAAAACCTGCCAACGCAGGCTCTTCCGTCGGCATCAGCAAGGCGAAAAATATCGAAGAGCTTGAAGCCGCCTGCGAAAAAGCATTCCTGCACGATGTCAAGGTTGTTCTCGAAGAAGGCATCGTCGGCATGGAGGTTGAATGCGCCGTCATGGGCAACAGCGAGCCCGTCGCATCGGTTGTGGGAGAAGTTGTTCCTTGCAATGAATTCTATGATTACGATGCAAAATATCTCGCGAACGAGAGCGAGCTTCATATTCCCGCAAGACTTTCGGACGATATGCTCAAAGCCGTTCAGGAAGCCGCAATCAGAGCCTACAGAGCGCTCGGCTGCGCAGGCTTCACAAGAGTTGATTTCTTCGTTTGTGACGACGGTTCAATTCTTCTCAACGAGCCCAACACCATCCCCGGCTTCACTTCCATAAGCATGTACCCCAAGCTTTTTGCCGCTTCGGGCGTACCCTATCCCGAGCTGCTTGACAGACTTCTTCAGCTTGCAACGGAGAGATAACGTCATGAAAGATGCAATAGTAAAAATAACAGACCGCCACATCCAGGACGGAGAAGAATATTCCTGCGAGCTTACAACAAGCGGTTCTCTCGATTACTCTGACGACGGTTTTACGGTAATATACAACGAAACCGACGAGGAGCTTAAGGGCTGTCAGACTGTTCTGAAATACATCAAAGGCGCCATAACAATGACAAGAACGGGCAAATATAACACCGAGCTTATCATTGAAAAAGACCGACGCCACACCTGCTTTTATCAGACGCCCTACGGCGAGCTTATGATGGGTGTATATACGAAAAACATGTTCACCGATATGAATGAAAACGGCGGCACGCTCCGCTTTTCCTACACAATTGATTTCAATAACGATCTGGCATCGGAAAACGATCTGACCGTTACCGTTGCCGTTAAAAATCCGGAGGTATAAAATGTCACTTTTAGTTAAACAGGCTGTCAACGAAATCAGAACAGCCATTCTTGAAGCCGCAGGCAGAGCTGTTGCTGACGGCGAATTTCCTGCAGTTCCTCTCAGCGATTTCATCGTCGAAGTTCCTGCAAACAGAGACAACGGCGATTATTCCTCAAATGCCGCCATGGCATGGGCAAGAGACCTTCGCTCCGCCCCCAGAAAAATTGCCGAAGCAATCATCAGCCGTCTTGAGCTTTGCGACACCTTCATCGACAGATGCGAGGTTGCAGGTCCCGGCTTCCTGAATTTCTATCTCAGAGAAAGCTTCAACGCATGCATCATTCAGGATATCCTTGAAAAAGGTGATGCCTATGGCCGTTCGAATTACGGAGGCGGCAAAAAAATAAACATTGAATTCGTTTCCGCAAACCCCACAGGCCCCATGCATATGGGTAACGCAAGAGGCGGCGCTCTCGGCGACTGCCTTGCCGCTGTTATGGACTGCGCAGGCTATGATGTAAGCCGCGAATTCTATGTTAACGATGCAGGTAACCAGATCGAAAAATTCGGTCTTTCGCTCGACATCAGATATCAGCAGCTCTATAAAGGCGCAGATGCTCCCGAGCTTCCCGAGGACAGCTACCACGGCGAGGATATCATTACCAGAGCCAAGGAATTCGCTGAAATCCACGGCGATAAGTTCATTGACGCAACAGAAGCAGAGCGCAGAAAGGCTCTTGTTGACTATGCCCTGCCCAAGAACATTGCGGCAATGAAAGAAAATCTTACAAAGTACCGCATTGAATATGATACCTGGTTCCTTGAAAGCACCCTTCATAACGGCGGTGAGCTTGCCGAAACACTTGAAATCATGAAGAGCAAGGGACTCACATACGAAAAAGACGGTGCCGTATGGTATAAAAACAAAGAGGTTCTCGGCGCAAGACTTCTCAAGGAAGGCAAAACTCCTGAAGAAATCGAAAAGCTTGAGCTCAAGGATGAGGTTCTCATCAGAACAAACGGCAATCCCACATATTTTGCCGCCGATATCGCTTACCACCGCAACAAGCTTCAGATAAGAGGCTTTGACAGAGCAATCAACATCTGGGGCGCCGACCATCACGGTCACGTTGCAAGAATGAAAGGCGCACTCGATGCAATCGGCTGCAACGGCGATGACCTTGATATCATCCTCATGCAGCTTGTCCGCCTCACCCGTGACGGCGAGGTTGTCAGAATGAGCAAGCGCTCGGGCAAGGCAATCACACTCGTTGACCTTCTCGAAGAAATCCCCATTGACGCTGTCCGTTTCCTTTTCAACATGAGAGAGCCCGGCTCACAGATGGATTTCGACCTCGACCTTGCCGTTGAACAGAGCTCACAGAACCCCGTTTACTACTGCCAGTATGCTCATGCGCGAATCTGCAGCATTCTCAAAAAGCTTGAAAGCGAAGGAAAGGCAGCAAGAGAATGCACCATTCCCGAGCTTGCTCTTCTCTCAGCAAACGAAGAAAAAGAGCTTATAAAGCATCTCTCTGCTCTTACAGATGAAATTATCCTCTCGGCAAAGAACTATGACCCTGCAAAAATCACGCGCTATGCCGTTGACCTTGCAACCCTCTTCCACAAATTCTATAACGCATGCAGAGTAAACTGCGAGGATGAAGCTCTCATGCAGGCAAGACTCAGCCTCTGCCTGTGCGTAAAGAATGTTCTCAAAAACATTCTCACGATGTTCAGCATCACCGTTCCCGAAAGCATGTAAAACTAATTCGGAATTTAGGATAATTTTTCTCATACAAAAACCGCCGAAGTCTTGTGACCTCGGCGGTTAATTTTATGTTTGTTATTTTAATTCCGAATTACGAATTCAGAATCAGAGAATCTCGCCCATAAGACCGGGAACAGCGCCTGCAGCGTTGGATTCGTCGGTATCAATGTGCATTGCAAGAGCAAAATTGGGGTTAACTCTTACAACAACATCATCAAAAATAAGGCTTCAAGTCGGAGGCCAAGCGGTCTTAGGAAGACAATTAGAGCT
>JAZPXO010000059.1:0-6421 GCA_045543735.1 Acutalibacteraceae bacterium | reverse complement strand
CCCTACACAGTTAACAAGAAGGGCTTCGGTCCCGCTTGGGCTAACTCCCTCTTTGAAGATAACGCAGAGCACGGCTTCGGTATGTACCTCGGCCAGAACGCCATCCGCAACAGCCTCATCGAAAAGGTTAAGACAGTTGCAGAAGCAGAATGCGCATCAGAAGAAATCAAGGCAGCTGCTAACGCTTACCTTGAAACAGTTAACGACGGCGCAAAGAACGGCGCAGCAACAGAAGCTCTCGTTGCAGCTCTTGAAGGCGTTGATTGCGATACATGCAAGGAAATCCTTGCAAGCAAGGAATATCTTGCCAAGAAGTCCGTTTGGATCTTCGGCGGCGACGGCTGGGCATATGACATCGGCTTCGGCGGTGTTGACCATGTTCTCGCAGCAGGCGAAGATGTAAACATCATGGTATTCGATACTGAAGTTTACTCCAACACAGGCGGTCAGGCTTCCAAGGCTTCCAACATCGGTCAGGTTGCACAGTTTGCTGCAGCAGGTAAGGGCATCGCTAAGAAGTCACTTGCTGAAATCGCAATGAGCTACGGCTATGTTTACGTTGCACAGATCGCTATGGGTGCTGACGCTAACCAGACAATCAAGGCTATCGCAGAAGCAGAAGCTTACAACGGTCCCTCAATCATCATTGCATACGCACCTTGCGAAATGCATCCAATCAAGGGCGGCATGGTTAACTGCCAGGCTGAAATGAAGAAGGCTGTTGACTGCGGTTACTGGAACATGTTCCGTTACAACCCCGCTCTCAAGGCTGAAGGCAAGAATCCCTTCACCATCGACAGCAAGCCCGCAACAGGCAGCTACAGAGAATTCCTTCTCAACGAAGCTCGTTATTCATCACTCACACGCTCCTTCCCCGAAAGAGCAGAAGAACTCTTCGCTCTTGCAGAGAAGACATCCGTTGAGAGATATGAACATCTTCTTCGCCTTAAGGATCTCTATGCTCCCAAGGCTGACTGATTAAAGCTATCGGCTGAAAAGTCAATATAAAAATTTCGCCCTCACCGCAAGGTGGGGGCGATTTTGTTTCAGTGAACAAGGAAGGGCTTCGCCCTTAACCGATTTAAGAAATCCCCGGATGAATTTTCATCCGGGGATATTTTTTATTTCTTGTTCAATTTCGGAACAACGGCGCATGCCACAACAACAAACAGTGCCGCAACAACCGCAATTATGACCCATGTGTTATCGGGGCTGCCCGTATTTGCAGGGGCTGCAGCATCAGCAGCAAAGGCATAAAGCGCAGCGGTCACAACGCCGAGAACCATTATCGCGCAGAGAACAATTGCCGTTATTCTGACAAACAGATTTCTTTTTTGCATAATTTCACCTTAACCTATTTTGAGCAAAGCTTTCATGGCATTACCGATTTTTTCGGAGTTTGCCTGCGCTTCATCCTTTGTTTTTCCGATTCCTGTTATATATACCTTTATCTTTGGTTCAGTTCCCGAAGGTCTGACGATTGCAAAATTTCCGTCGGGCAGAGTATATGCCAGAACGTTCGACTTGGGAAGCCCGATTTCTCTTGCCGCACCGCTTTCGGTATCGGTTATTGTTCCTGCCTCGAAATCGTGTACCTCAAGCACCCTAAAGCCTGCAAGATCCTTGGGCGGATTTTCCCTTGTTTCGTTCATGATCTGAGCCATTTTAGCCATACCGCTCGCACCCTCGAAGGCAAAATTATAAAGAGCATTGTTATAGTAACCGAACTCCTTATATATTCCGTCAAGCGCATCTGCAAGAGACATGCCCTTTTCCTTATAATATGCCGCCATCTCGCAGACCATCAGCGATGCTGCAACGGCGTCCTTATCCCTTGCGTGTGTGCCGATAAGATATCCGTAGCTTTCTTCAAAGCCCATGATGAAGCGGTGGTCATCCCCCGTTTTCTCAAGCTCAGCGATGAATTCGCCGACATACTTGAAGCCCGTGAGAACATCAACAACCTTGCATCCGTATTTCTCCGCAACTCTGTTGATGAGCGGCGTTGAAACAAATGATTTCGTCATAAGTGATTTTTCGGGAAGAGTTCCCTTTTCTTTTCTCGCAGAAAGCATATATTCGGCAAGCAGAACACCGACATCGTTACCCGAAAGAAGAATATAGTCGTCACCGTCAAGAACAGCGATTCCCACACGGTCACAATCGGGGTCGGTTGCAAGAAGAAGATCCGCTTTTTCTTCCTTTGTCATTTCAAGCGCACATTCAAAAACCTGCTTGATTTCGGGATTCGGATAGGGGCAGGTCGGGAACTTACCGTCGGGGTTTTCCTGCTCCTTTACAACCGAAACCTTTTTGAAGCCCGCTCTGTCAAGAACAGTTCTGACGGGAATATTGCCCGTTCCGTTGAGAGGCGTATAAATTATTTTTATATCGCTCGATTTGCAAAGCTCGGGATTGATGGGTCTCTGCATAACAAGAGCATAGAATTCCTCAACGATATCATCGGATATATATTCGATAAGACCTTTTTCAAGTGCCTCATCAAACGGCATGCGCTTGATATCCTTAAACATATCGACCTTCTGAATGAACGAATAGGTCTCAAGTGCCGCTTCATCGGTCATCTGATAACCCGAGGGGTCATAGCATTTATATCCGTTATATTTTGAGGGGTTATGGCTCGCTGTTATAACAATTCCGCTCTGGCATTTCAAACGCATAACTGCATAGGAAAGCATAGGAGTGGGCATAAGACGGGGAAAAATATAAACCTTGATGCCGTTTGCGGCAAGCACCTCTGCGCACTGAGCCGAAAAAACATCGGAATTGATTCTGGAATCATAGCCTATTGCAACGCTTGCACCCTCACCCTTGCTGTTGAGATAATCTGCAAGTCCCTGGGTTGCCTGACAGACGGTATAGGTGTTCATGCGGTTTGTTCCTGCGCCGAGAACACCGCGCAGACCCGCTGTTCCGAATTCAAGGTTTTTATAAAATCTGTCAAGAATTTCTTCGTCATTACCCTTGACAGACAGAAGCTCGTTCTGAATTTCGGGGTTATCCTTTGTGTTTTCGAGCCAGAGTTCGTAAAGCTTTTTTACATCGTTCATAGATATCCGCCCCTTTAATATTAATACAATAATATATTACCCGCTTTTATTGTTATTGTCAATCTGCGCAAAAATTTTTTACTTATATGCAGAAAAATCCGCCCCGCTGCTTTCGCAACGGAGCGGACCTTAATTATTGGTTGTTTTTACTTGAGCATCAATCAGTCTGTGCCCTTGATGAGGGTACCGATAGCTGTGAAGAGAGCCTTGAACAGACCGCCGATAGCTTCAGGAGTAAACATTGCCTTGGGAAGGAAGAAGGGATCGAAGCGGAGTGAAACATTCTTCCACATATCAATCTTGAAGAATCCGTCCCAGCTGAAGTTTTCAAGAACGGGCTTGAAGAAGAGGAGAAGCATTGTATCGTCTGTAACGATTTCAGAGAGATCCTTGGAAACGGTTCTGCTGTTCTTCCAATAATACATCTTGAAGTCCTTACCGAGAGCGCGGCTGAGAGAACCGCTCATATCATATACTCTGAAGAAGAAGTCCTTCTGCTCTTTCCACTGTGCCTGATATACGAGGGTTTCTCTTGCGATTGTAGTGCCCTCATCGTTTGTGCCTTCAATCCATGTTGATGAATCCTTATAGGTTGATGCATCCTTAACATGGTAAACCTTCCAGCCAACGATTTCGTGGAGAGGAGTGGGTCTTTCAACATCAGAGATGCTGAGACCTGCTGTTACATAGTGGTAAACACCGCGATCAACGCTGTTATATTCGCCTCTCATGGTGTCATCGCCGTAACGAACATTCTGGTCTGAAACATCAAGCCATTCGCTGTCTTTACCGTTGTTCCAGTTAACATAAGCTGAAACTGCAAGGGTATCATAGAGTGCATAGTATTTTGCGCCGCCTGCGGGAAGTGCGTTGTTTGCGGTTGAACCGTCTTCATTGCGCCAGCCTGTTGAACGCTTCATGCCGGTGGGAACAGATGCTTCAAGCTTTGCAAGATCTGCATCGCTCATCATGCCGACAATTGTGTCACGGCTCGTGCCTACAGCTGCGGAAATAACGATGGGTTCTTCTGCATAAACGGGATTCTCAAGTGTGCTGCCTGCTGCCCAGTAATAGAACTCGGCATCATACTTCTGAGCTTCCCACTTGGAGTTGATAAGGATTGCCTTTGTGCCTTCGGATGTTGTATAAGCCTTGGCAACAAGTTCGGGAGTAATTTCAAGATTTGTTACGTCAATAAGGTTGCTTGCATCGCCGATATACCAGCCGATAAGCTTATGGCCTTCCTTGCCGTGTACGGGCTCTGCCTGATCTTCGTTTACAAGACCAACCACGGGAAGCTTTCTTGCCTGACCCTTGTTTGCACCTGTTGCATAAACAAACTCAGCTGTTTCAGCGTTGAGAACTTCACCGATGTTGTTGATGCCTACGGGGATAACGGTCTGGCCGTCGCTTGTACCGATATTGAATCTGAGTTCGTATTCCTCAAGCTTGAAGGAGCCTGTTGCAACGATCTTTGCTCCGTTTTCAACGGAAACATTGAATACGTAGTTAGCACCTGAGTCATAGCAATCAGCTGCTGAACCGTCTGCTGCAACCCACTTGTCAAATACATAGCCTGCTGCGGGCTTGAGTGCTGACTTTGAGTATGCGATTGTGCCTGAATATGCTGTGGGCTTGAGTGTCTTTGTTTCTGTTGTGTATTCGTCTGTGTATTCGCCTATCTGCTCATCATAAACGGGAAGACGGAATTCGATTTCGAATACGGGGAATGCGTGAATATAAATAACCTTTGCGCCGTCAAATTCAACTGCGCCTGTGATCATTTCGCTCTGAACATAGTTTTCGCTGTATGTCATTGAGGTGTACTTGTCGCCTCTTGCGAATGTAACATCACCGTCCCAGCCGAGATCCTCAGCAACATCAACTTTTGCCTTGATGTTCTTGAGTTCGTTTTCGCTGAGAGGAGCTGTAGCTGTGCCGACTGCACCCTTACCGTCACCGTATACGGTGTGGAATGCTGACCATTCACCTGTCTGGAAATTCTTGACCATGAATGTGATGCTGTCGGGAAGTTCGCTCCATACTGCATAGTAAGCTGAATCCTCAAGATTCTTATAGAGACCGAAGGAAACTGTTGTGCTTACAAGCTCGTCGGTTTCTGCATTATACCAACCTGCAAAGCTGTAGCCGTCCTTAGAAACTCTGGGAGCATTGAGGGCTGTGTTATACTTGATATCAACAACTGAGTATGCTTCTGCATCGCCCTTGTTGAGATAGAATGTTGCCTTGAAGGTCTTTGCTTCCCACTTAACCTTTGCTGAAACGCCGTTGATGTTGTCAACTGTTACGGTTTCGGGTTCCCAAACGGGATTGTAGCCTTCCTTCTCGGGTGCATACTGAGTGAGATCAACTTCATCACCGTAGCCTGCCTTAACAACGAGGGTTGACTCGCCGTCGATTGAGCCGCCGTCAAGGTTGATTGTTACATCAAACTCATCTGTTGAGAGAACTCTCTTATATGTTGCGTTCTTTGCTGCTGTAACTGTCTGACCTGAAACAACTGTTTCAACGATCTTACCTGTTGCAACATTTGCCCAGCCGAGTTCGTCAGCTGCTGCTGCGGGAACATTAACCTCTGTGTTTTCCTTATAGGAACCTGAGGAGATTTCGGAACCGTCATTCTCAAGGAATGTTACGGTGTATTTCTTTGTGCCTGTTGAAGCAGGTTCACCGATTGTGAAGGTATGTGCGCAGTCGTCGATCATGAAGTCGTCAAGACCGAACCATGTCTGAACGTTCATTCTCTTGGCTGTTGTGTACTTACCGAGAGCGGTAAGTGTTGTGAAGTTACACTGTCTCTTTGATGAAGTTGAACCAACATCATAGATTGTGAAGCTTCTCTTATCAAGCTTTACAAAACCGGTTGTGCCGTCTGCAAGTTTTGTAACGCCGTCGGGCATAAACTCTCTGACTTTTACTTCAAAGCTGAAGAGCCATGCATCGTCGCTGAACTGGAATGCGTTTGTGCTGTTGCCGTCACGGCCGATGGTGATCATCCAGAAATCCCATGTATCGGATTCTTCAAGGGGAACACCGTGGAAGTTTGTCTGTGCAAGCTCTGTGTAGCCGGTAACGTTTCTTGCCCACTTGGGAGCATATGTGCCGTTAACGCCGTCGGCTGCAACATTTGCATGAGCGGAGTTGCTTACTGCACTTGCTGTGCCGGGATAGCTTTCTGTGGGATATTTTTCGTGGTTGGGGTCATATGTTTCATCATATGTGAGACCTGTTGCTCCGTTTGTGATATCGAAGAACGCTCTGTCAAAGATGAAATAGGGGTTACCTGCGCCGAAGTACATGTTTGACTTGATGTACATCTCTGCCTTAAG
>JAZPXO010000058.1:0-4114 GCA_045543735.1 Acutalibacteraceae bacterium | reverse complement strand
CCATTGACCTTGTCAAAAAGTACGGTGCGGTTGTTGTAACTCCCGAATACAGACTTTCAAACGAAGCACCATATCCCGCCGCATTGGAAGATTGCTATGCCGCTTTGAAATATCTCAAAGAACATTGTGATGAACTCGGAGTTAACAGCAGTCAGATTATGGTCGGTGGTGAAAGTGCAGGCGGCGGACTTGCCGCAGCACTTTGTATGTATGCCCGTGACAAAGGTGAAGTAAACATTGCATTTCAGATGCCGCTTTATCCGATGATTGATAATCTCGATACCGAATCGTCAAGGGATAATCATGCACCCGTATGGAACACAAAACTCAATCATTTCGGTTGGAAGAAATATCTCGGCGATTTATACGGAAAAGACGTTCCGCCGTATGCAGCTGCCGCCCGTCAAACCGACTATTCAAATCTTCCGCCTGCTTATACGTTTGTCGGTGATATTGAACCGTTTTATTGCGAAACACTTACCTATATTGACAACCTGAAAAGTGCAGGAATTGAAGCAAAGGTTGATGTTTATCAGAACTGTTTTCACGCATTCGATATGCTCACACCGTTTAGAAAAGTCAGCAAAGAAGCGATAGCAAAATTTGAAAAGGAATATCTGAATGCCTGCGAAAAATATTTTGCAGAGCAGAATGATTATTCAAAAACATAAACTGAATTGAAATCACAAAAATCACCGTTGCAGTAAAATATACCGCAGCGGTGATTACTGTTTTATTGCTACTTGTTTGCTTGAAAGATAAGGTTTTGCACTTTTTAGCAAGCAGTGCAAACCTACGCAGGATTCGCATTTTTGCTTGCCGATTTGCCCTATTTGTAAATTGGCAAGCAAGGCAAATGTGGATACAACCTTGCCAAAATCAGCTTGCAAATCGTTCCTGTTTCACCGCTCACTATCTTTGCAAGCAGGGCAAGTGTGTATACACTCTCGCAAATCCCGCTTGCAAAACCGTTCCCGTTTTCACCGTTCACTATCTTTGCAAGCAGGGCAAGTGGCTATCCACTTTTGCAAAAACCTCATTTTCAAATTATGACGATTTACAATTCGTTCATAATTTTTCTTGTCGGTTTTTTACCGCTTGTTGGTGAATTTCTTCCCCAAACCCCTAACAAAAATCGGAGAGAAAATTTAAAAATCTTCTCTCCGAGCTGCGCCCGTTGGGCTTAACATTAAAAACCAATTAACAAAACCTGTCATAAAATTTTGCAATAGTTCTGTCGTCTGTATTCTCAATCAAACCGGAAAAATCACCATTCAATGGCAAAAAGGTTAACTGCTTTTCTTTTCTAAGATAACCATATTTGTCCAATCCAAAAATATCAATCAAATTTGAAATATAAGATTCTTTAGCCTCTTGGCTATGATAAAAAACATAAATTGGATTTGCGTGAGAAAACATTTCCTGTATAATATCTTTGTCTGTTTTATCAAGAGAATGCCCCATAACAATCAAAGCATAATAATCAACATCTTTTTTAAGCTCTCTTGTCCATTTTAAATATTCTAAATCTGTTTCATATTTTGAACGCTGAAAATATTTTTTAAAGCTAATAAAGGATGTATCAACAGTTTCCAACTCATCATATTTATCCGGATTTATTCCTAAGACGATATCGTTATTTATTTCTCCATGAATATGAAAACATTCAGTATTGGAATACAATTTCTCAAAAGTCTTTGTATAATTGAAAGTTATCGTACGGTTGATATAATCAAAAGCCTTGTATGGTTCAAAATCGTCTTCACTTGATATGGACGCAATTGTATTTTCAATAAAACAATCGAGATATATCTTTAAAGCATTTGTAAGAGAATTTAGTTTTTCAGACAATTCCTTAATAATTTTCGATTTATTAACCATTTGATTACTGGAACCCGATGGATAATTAATAATATATTCTGGTTTCACTTTATGTGTAGAACCACCAAGAACTTCAGTATCAGTTCTTTCAAAAAAGAAGCCAAAATAATTTAAAATGTAAAGAATATCATTTGGAAAAAGCTTATAAATTCTGAATTGTATATTATTTTTTTGCTGAAAAAACTCGTAAAAAGCTTTAACAACATTTGCAATTTCTTTTTCAAAATCAATCCATCCTATATCTTTGTCAAAAGAGCTAAGAAGGTAATTAAACCAGACATTATCTTTGGTTAAAGAAATTATTTTTCCAATTTTTTCTTTATCTAATTCAGTATTGTTATAAATATGTTTGTGCTTTTCGTAACACTCATAAATAAAGCTATCACAATTCCGAAAAAAAGAATCCGAAAACACATCACCAATTGTTTTTATATTGTTGGTGTTATGTTTTATCAAGAATTCGACTGTGTGTAAAAAATTACTGTATTTTGTGGGTAACTTATAATAGATATCAAAACCATTTCCAATCAATAGAACATTCACTGTTTTTTCTCCTTATTATTTGTTTTAGCTAAAGCCCTTGTGTTTATTGTAAAAATAAAACTCTTATCTTTTGAAAATTTGATTATCCCGAAACCCAATTCTTTTCGACACTCGTTTCTGAATTTATCATAATACTCAAAAACAGGAAATCCGCCTTCGTCATTTGAGGGTGGGCAAATTAAATCCATATATAAATCAATCAATTTTTCATTATTGCAAGTTAAACAGAGTTTATTGTGAATGTTTCGAGCAGAAACAGTTAATTCGATATTATCAGTTTCTTGTCGAGTGATAGATGAACAACTATTTATATCTAACCAAGATATATAGGTATCCAAAAAATTTAGAGCCTCATAAATTGCCTCTTTTTTCACATCATACGCACTGTTCTTTTTGTATGTTCTTGCGTTATTTATAAATTGTAGAACAGTAATTATTAATGTTGTTATAACACTTAATCCCGCAATTATATGCGGCATATAATCCAACAACTTCGGAGATGTTTCCGCCATATATACCATAACCTCGTTCATATTTTCACCTCATAAAAATCATTTTTTATAATTATAACAAATGTAATTCTTTTGTCAATTTTTGATGCATCCACATAAATTCTGCAAATAAGATAGTGTAACGCAAGGTTCGCCTTGTCTGATGAAATCAGCGGAACTATGTTCCGAGAATTTTTAAAAAATCGCAATGGCACCGCAACGGTGTATAATTGCGCACTTTTACAAAGTGATTCTTCTTAGACACATCCCCATTGACATTTATTCCGTTTGCAACTAAAATTATATTATCCGAAGCGAAAGGAACAACTGCTATGCTCAATATTGCTGTGTGCGATGATGAACTGATTGAAATTGAATATCTGACATCGCTTACGCAGGAGTGGGCAAAAGCAACCAAAACCGCCGTAAACATTTCGGGTTTTGCGAGTGCGGAAGCATTTCTTTTCAAGTATGAGGAAGATAAAAACTTCGATATTCTTCTGCTTGACATTCAGATGAAAGCGATGGACGGCATTGAGCTTGCCGAGAAAATCCGTGAAACGAACAGCAGTATTCAGATCGTTTTCATAACCGGTTTTCCAGATTATATTTCACGAGGATACGATGTTTCGGCACTTCATTATCTGATTAAACCCGTTGAGAAAGAAAAGCTTTTTGAAGTTCTTTCAAAGGCTTGTGACAACCTGAAGAAAGAAGAAAAATTCGTTCTGCTTTCTGTTGACAACGAAAGCCTCAGAATCAATCTTAAAGATATAATTTATGTTGAAGCTTTCGGGCATTCGAGCAATGTTGTTTGCGAAAACGGCGAATACAATGTTAAGCTCCCGATTTCGGATATTGCCAAAATGCTTGATGAGAGTTTCGCTCAATGCCACCGTTCATACATAGCAAATCTTCAGCATATTTCAAGAATTACGAAAACAGATGTTGTCTTTGACAACGGCAAAGACATTCCCGTATCAAGGCGAATGTATAATGATGTAAATATGGCTTTCATCAATTTTTACAGAGGTAAAATAAAATGAATTATTGGATTGTTGCTGCAGCGGTTGCAGGTGTTTTGCTTGCAATAGTTCTGGCGGTTGTTTTCACGAGAAGATATATCCGCAACTTTACGGACAAGCGTATTGCTGAATATCAGAACGACCTTATCACAAAGCATTGCGAAGAAGTTCAGA
>JAZPXO010000057.1:0-62595 GCA_045543735.1 Acutalibacteraceae bacterium | reverse complement strand
ACCTGTTGCTCCGTTTGTGATATCGAAGAACGCTCTGTCAAAGATGAAATAGGGGTTACCTGCGCCGAAGTACATGTTTGACTTGATGTACATCTCTGCCTTAAGTGACTGGCCGGGATTTACATAGTGGTCAGTGATTTCCCATTCGCCTGCTGCGTTCTGTTCAAAGAAATCAAGACCGATATACAGGTAGTAGTTGCCTGAACCTTCAGCATATCCGTTTGCTTCGATTTCAGCCTTAGTTTTGATGACTGATTCTGAACCGGTATGTCCTGCATCTTCAGCTGCAGCCTTAGGAACAAAAGCTGCACCGATGCCTGAGAACATAGTCAAAACCATTGCGAACGCCATCACTAAGCTAAGAATGCGTTTGGAATTTGACATTAGCTCATTTTCCTCCTTTGAATTTATATGCACAAAATTTGTGTCATAAGAACAAGAGTCATTAGCGTTTTGAGCTGTTCAGGTATGGCACGGGTTAACGTGCCATACCTTAATTAGTTTTTAGTAAATGCTGTGGATTGGGGTTGCAGCAAATTAACCGAGATAGTCGATGGGTTCGCCTGTTTCCTGGTTAACGTCTGCGAAGTAAAGAACGATACTGAGGATGAAGGATGCGTCTGAGCTGTCGTACCATACGTCGCCTGTTACGTCAGCAGCTGCTGCGTAGTAGGATGTGTTGTCTTCGTACATGTTGTACTTCCAGTCTGTCTGCATAAGTTCATCAGCAAGGATAGCTGCTGAGTCAGCGTTATCGATGTAGCTGTCACCGGTAACATCGCCGCGGATAACAGCCTGATATGTTGCGATCTTCTCGCCTGTTGTAGCGTTTGTGAGTCTGATTTCAGAACCTGTGCCGTATGCTTCAGATTCGGGGTTGGGAACAACTTCAACATTTGTGTTTACAAGTGTAGCAGGATCGAAAACAGTAGCAAGTGCCACATCGTCCATACCTTCACCGAGACCTACAATGTAACCGTCAACGGTTGAACCGTCAGCAACTGCTGTACCAACGAAGTTGTAGGGAGTGTCAACGTCTACCCAAGGAGTGAACCAGTAGTCATACTGCTTGCTGTGATAGAAGCCATAGCCGAATGCTGAATCGGGAGTGATTGTGGGATATTCGGGTTCAACTGCGTCTGAAACTTCTGCAAGAGCAGCGAATGCAGCAGCAAGATCTGTTGCAAGCTTATCAATTTCAGCCTGGTTGTCTTCGTTATCAGCTACGCCTCTGTCGAAGTTCTTAGCTTCGATATAGAGTTCATAGAAGGGATCGTAGGTTTCCTTTGTGTAATCAGTCTGATCAAGACCGAGTTCACCTGCTTCTGCAGCTTCTGCAAGAGCAGCATCAAGGGTTGTGAAGTCGCATGACTTAACAAGGTGCTTCCAAGCATCAACAAGTTCGCTTGTAGCTGTGTTTACTCTTGAGGGTTCAAGTGTGCCGTCTGTAATAGCAAGAGTATTTGTTGCAAATGTCTTTGCGTGATTATAAGCTTCCCATGATTCTGTGGTGTAGTATGAAGCACCACCAGCGTTAACGTTGCCGTTAGTTACGCACATATCATAAACAAGCTGAAGCTTGCTTGTGTTTGCGGGAAGTCTGATAAGGCGGTCTGCCATGAGTTCAAGCTTGTGCTGAGCATATGTTGCTTCGATAGCGCCGATAACGCCTCTCTCTGCCATTGCCTTATTGTAAGCTTCAACTGATGCATCGTATGCTGCCTTTTCTTCGTCTGTGGGCTCATAGCCTTCTTCGAAGGGAGCGTTTACATAGAAGATCTGTGAATCAACGAGATCAAGAGCTGCGCCTCTTGCATCCTTATATCTGTTATAGGTATGAGGAACGAAGTCACGCATGCCAAAGAATACATAGCCGTCTTCCCAGTATTCAAGGTCTTTCTTGTAGGGATAGCCGTTTTCGTCTGTACCTGTTGTGAAGTTAAGGCCGCTGATTTCCTTAACTGATTCCTGAAGAGCTCCAACACCGGCTGAAAGCTCGTAGGGCTCAAGAGCTGCAATAGCTGCTTCAAGAGCTGCTGCATACTGCTCATAGAGGTTTTTATAACCGTCTTCGCAGTTTTCAATCTTAGCTTCAAACTCGCTGCCCTTCTTGGGTGTGAGGCAAAGAACAGCTGCGTCCTTAAGAGCTGCAACGTATTCTGCCCAAACGTCTTCAAGAGCACCGCCGTTAAGCTCTGAGTCGTAGTCGTTCTTCTGACGGTTAGCAGAAACTTCGTGGCTGAAGAGTCCGCCGAGACCGTGGTCGTCATAAAGGTGGATGTTTGTTGTAACAGTGTGGCTTGTGCCGTTTACGTTAACAACAGTATTAACTGTATACTTACCGTCTTCAATGCCGCCGTTGTTGCCTGTGATCTTGGGTTCGCCGTTATCATCGAGAACAAGGTTGCCTTCTGCATCGGTTTCATATGTATACTCAAATCTTTCGAAGCCGTCAACTACTCTGAAGGGATCGAAGAAGTAAAGACCTTCCTGACCCTTGAAGTCCTGAGTTGTTAAGTCGGGATTCATTGTAACCCAGTTAAGGCCGGAAACGCCTGTGATGTTTGTTGTGCCGGTTGTAGCGGGATCTTCAACGCTCTTGTTTTCGCCGCTGTCCTTAACACGGATCTGATAGCCGTGGATATCGGTGAGATCGTCGCCTGAACCAAGGTAGATTTCTGATTCATACTGAACGAAACGGTTGCCAACGGGATCGGAGATTTCGATAGCATCGTCGTCCTTATCAGTATTACCAACAACAGCGTAAACTGTCTTTGTAAGAGCGGATGTTGTGATATTATCGCCGTCTTCGCCCTTAACGCTGTAGTCGATGTTCATTTCAATAAGCATACCCTCAGTAAGAGTACCCTGAAGTGTAACGTCAACGCTTTCACCACCGTCAAGAGTGTCGCCCTTCTTAAGACCGCTGAGCGAAGCAGCCTTTGTATCAACGCCGTCTACATAGGATCTGATAACGATGGCGCCGATTTCGTATGAGTAAAGTGAATCCTGAGTAAATGTACCTGCAGCGTTTGTGAAGCCTGTGTTAACGCCGCTTGAACCGTTGTAAATACGGAATGTGGGATTTGTGTTAGCAGCGATTGTTTCGGGAAGGAAGTTTTCCATTTCGGAGAATTCCTGCTCATCGCTGAGACCGAGGAGCATGCAGACAAGGGGAAGAGCAACTGTTGCGATATTTTCAGCTCTGCCGTTGATAGCAACACCGTTTGTCTTACCTGTGAATGTGCCTCTGCCGAGTGACTTGATAAGGTCGTGGATCATTGTGCCGAGAACATCGTTCTGAACAAGACCGTCAACCGTTTTAGCTGAGTCTGAGAATACGTTGGGGAAGAGAAGATCAAAGATACCGTCAAGGAGTTCAAGAATAATAGCAATACCATTATTCTTAGCAAATGTGCCGCTTTCGTTCTTGAGGAAGATCTTTGCAAAGTTTTCTGCGTTAAGAGTATAGATAGGTTTAAGGATATAATCAAAGATTAATGCCTTGGAAACATATTCGCTGTTAGCGATTTCGTCATAAATCCAAGCGCCGTCACCCTTGAGGGGGATAATCTGATTGAGGAGAGTATCAACATCTGCCCAAACAGAATTTTCTGTTAAGCCTGTTACTTCGCCGTTTGCGTTATCGCAGTTGAAGTCAAGAGCAAGGATGGAACCGTATGTGCTGATAGCCCATGCAGCAATCTGAATAAGAGTTGTCTTATAGCTGCCGTTATCGCCCTGGTAGGGGATAAGACCTGTGCCTGCAGCGGGGTTTCTGCCTGTGGAATCGCTGCCGCCGGCAGGAACCATGTCAAAGCCCTGGTTGAGGTTATAAACTGCAACATCGAAGAGGATGTCGAGAACCTTCTGAACAACTGCATCATAGTATGCTACGTCATCAGCATAGTTAGCTCTTACGGGCTTGGTGTATGTATACTGAGGAATATCCTGCCATGCAAGCTGTTCAACTGCTGCATAACCAACGTCAACGATTGACTGGTTGGAATCGTCAATGTACATCCAGCCTACTGAACCGTTAAGGATACCTCTCATGATGAGAGCTACAACCTGCTGTTCAGTATAGCCGTTAAGTTCTTCTGCTGAGGGAACTGTGAAATATTCGGGGAAGAATTCATCGCCGGAAATCTGGAGAACAAATTTTGCAACGCTTGCGATGTTGGTAAGAAGATACCTGTTATCGCCGTATACCCAATCCCATGAGTAGCCGTCTTCATTTGCTTCACCGCGAGAAGCAATGAGAAGGTTATCTATGAAATCACCGAGGATATCGTTGAAGTTTTCAACGAATGTTTCACCTTCGGGAATTGTTACTTTTTCAGCAACAACATCTATATTGAAGATGTCAGCAAAGATTGTTCTTGTTTCATCAGTAAGTTCTTCGCCTCTGTAGTTGGGATTATAGTCGGGGTTGGGTTCCCAAGTCTGAGTTGTTTCGTTGTAAAGAGTCTTCTTGTTGTACTTATCAAGGTAAACAACGCCGCAAAGTCTGCGGAGCCAGGGAGCTGTGTCTCTGTTAAGAACGGGAATAAGGATTTCATTGTAAGCTCTCTGCATGAGTGCTTCGATGAATTCATAACCTGTCTTGTTACCTGTGATGTCAACGATCTCGTAAGAAGGAGCGGGAGCAGCTTCGCCTGCATTAACTTTAACGCAGTCACCGAGTGCATATGTTACCCACTGCTTGGGATGAACCCAGCCGTAGTAGTCATATGTAGCTGTATCCATTTCGCCTTCGAAGAGATAGTCTTCATAGTCTACCCAGCTTGTTGCATCAAGGAAAAGATCGTCAAGGAGTTTCCATTCGCCGAGAGCAAGGCTATTAAGAAGATCCTGAGCGAGGCTGATGATAGCATTGTCAGCCTTTGCACCCTTTTCGCCGCCTTCTTCTGTTTTATCAAGATATTCAGCGGGGATTCCTTCTGCGCCGTCATCAAAGTAATCGTAATCTGCTGCTTCGCCTGCGGGTGTGAAGCTGTAAACAAGACCGATAGCAAGCTCACGAATGTCGAAGAGGATGCCGGAAATGAAGGAGTTCATAATGCCGAGGCTGAGATTGCCGTTTACGAACTTTTCAAAAACTTCAGCATTGTCTGAAAGGAAATCAAGGAGATCGTAGATGATTTCAAGGTCAGCTGTGTTTGCTGTTGTAGCGTTACCTCTGGCGTCGCCTTCAATGGCTGTGATCTTCAGAGAAGCTGCATCACCAAGAAGGGGGAGAAGTGTTTTAACGCTGGTAAGAAGGCTTTCAACGCTGGCGATGGTTTCTGTGATGCTGCCGAGATCAAGAACACCGATATAGATGTTCAGGCTGATCTGCTCTTTAGCAAGCATACGGTCTACCTCGTCGAGTGCCATTGTTGCATACTGCTCAAGTGTGAAAACAGGAGCGTCTACATCGTTGTACTCTTCGATAGCGTCGTTTTTGTAAGCCTGGTACGCATTACCCATTACGGAGAAAGTTCCGATGAGCATTGCAAAAGCCATGAGAATTGCGAGAATGCGGGTTGACTTTTTCAAATTGTACACCTCCAAAAAATTTTTTGAAATTTGAAAAACGGACAATTAAATTCAGTACGACGAACGGCGCCGCAAACAGATATAATATAAATGGTTTAGCAGGGCCATTCTCTGACCGACCTCCTTTTTGATTATGCCGCGCCAGACACGCCAAAATCCGGCGCAAAGCAACAGTCAGAATCACTAAATTTAGCTGTCCAAACAGTGGGTTTCACAAAAAAGCATCCAAAAATGGAGACACCTATCCCATGAAACCACCATATGGTCATAATAACTATACCTAAAAGTTGAGCCGATGTCAATGTTTTTCAAAATTCATTTAACTTTTTGTTAATAATCAACAATCGCTTTTAAGAAAATTTGTCAATTGTGACAACATGTTGTGAACCGCCTGACGCAACTTTCTGTTTTTTAAAATTGTAAAGCTTGTTTACTTTACATTTTTAACTTTTTAACCATCGTGTTTTTCTTTTGCATGGATAGTAAATATGCACCCGTTCAGACTATATATATAAAATGTATATGATTTTTATGAAAATTTACTCCAAAATCAGTTTGAAATATTGTGAAAACAGCATTGTGTAAAGCTCGCTCACTTTACACAATGCTGTTAATTTTAAAAATATAATTATAAAATATTCATTTGAAGCTAAGGTTTATTTTATTTTTATTCTGGAACAATAACAGTCAAAATTATTCATTTTTTTGTTTTTCTGACTGTTTTCTTTTTTTACTTGATTCGGTGTAATTGCCAAACACTTTACAAATGCTGTATGATCTGTTTTCACAGATATCAGGGTTTGCACATATATTCTGGGTGTAATTTTCGGCAATACATCTGTAATACCACGCAGCTGCACCGGTAAAATGCGTCCATCCGCCCCTTGACAATGCGCCTTCATAATGAGAAACATCTCCTGCAAGAACAAACGGCTCGGCTCTGTAGCGGACGGCAAGCTTTTCATTATCGTAATATCCGACAGGATTTATCAGATTCAGTAATTCCTCCCCTTTTTCCCTTTTTCCAAGGTTGAAACATGCCATAGCTAACCAGACCGCCGCATGAGTATATTGCCCTGCGTTTTCTCTGATTCCTTTAGGATACGATGCAATATAGCCGATTTTTTCTGCCTGACTGCTGCCAAACGGAGGTGAAAGCAGTCTGATTGTTCTGTTTTCCTTATCAACAAGGTGTTTCAATGCTGTTTCTACAGCTGTTTCAGCGTTCTTCAATCCTGCAAAAACAGCAAATGCCTGCGGAAGGATATCTATAAACGACTCTGCCTCACCTAAAAAGCTTCCGTCGCTCATTATTATTCTTGCGTACCTGTCACCTTGCCATGCTTTAGTCTCAATTGATTCTTTGAGTTTCAGAGCAATAGTGTCAAATTCATCAGCCTTTTTATCGTAACCGATTTTTCGGCACAGCTCCGAAAACTTTCGAAGGACAATCACAAGAAACATACCGAGCCATACACTTTCGCATTCGTTTTCCGTACCGATATTGCTGAATCCGTCGTTCCAATCGCATGAACCGATTAACGGCAACCCATTTTTACCGAAAGAACATGCTTTTTCAATGGATTTTATACAGTGTTCAAGCAAAGTACCCTTATTTTTGCTGATTTTAGGAATAATATAACGCTCTTTTTCGTTTCTGAGCAGATTATCTGCTTCGATATAAGGTATTTGTACATTCAGAACACCGTAATCGGCTGTATTTTTGATATATTCACAGCATACAAAAGGCAACCAGAGCATATCATCGCTACATTTTGTTCTTATACCGCTTATAATTCTTCTTTTATTGAGCGTAACATGCCACCAATGAAGCACATCGCCTTCACGGAACTGAACTGCGGCACATCTGAGCAGATGCGTTCTTGTTGTCTTTGGCTCTGAAAAAAGAAAACCGAGACTATCCTGAAGCTGATCGCGGAAGCCGTAGGCACCCGAGCATTGCCAGAAGCCTGTTTTTCCGTAAAAACGGCTCTGTTTTATCTGCGAATACAGAAAGGAATTGAAAAAAAGGTTCAGCTTTTCGTTGTCGGAATTCAATTTTAACGGTGTCAATGATTTCTGATGTCCGAAGCGGGATACGCATGGCATTTTAAGCGCTGCATTTCGGGTTGCACCCCAGGATAAATAAAAATCACTGTTGATTCTGCCGCCTGCTGCAAGAGAAATTTTTCTACCAACCGCCGCACAGCTGTCACCCGAAAGATTTTCTGCTTCGCTGAACTTTCCCTCGTAAAAATCAGACTTTGAAAAGCACACAAAATCAGCTTTTTCAGAGCACAAAACTGACATGCACCCGACAACAGACGATGCAGCATCGCTGATAAGCGCGCCGTTTTCAACTTTTTCTGCAAACATAACACCTGTTTTGTTTTTAGAAACGCCAAGCACGGGTGACGTATAATATAACAGTTCTCCATCCTTTACACTATCCGATAAATTGCTGATCGAGACGCTGATTATTTTTGACATTCCCCTTTCGGGAACCGTTACGGAAACAGTAAAATGAACTCCGCCGACTTCCGAATTCCATACTGCTTTCTGTGGGGTGAAAACGGCTTCTGACATGGCTATAATGTCGTATAAAACGCCGTTATATTTCCAAATCAGCATTTCTCCGCGGTTATCTGAAGCCGGATCATTGAACCATGGGGTGAGTTTGTTTTCGCGGGAATTGATAGCCCATGTAAAGCCTAAAGCCTTGTCGGATACCATTGTTCCGAAGCTTTTGTTTGCCAAAACGATATTCCAAGGTATATCAATGATTTTTCCAGCTTTTTGAATGGAAATTTCACCATCTGTAAAGCTATATAGCTTTACAGTGTTAGAGATTTTTATATCTTTCTGACAAGCAATTTCGGGCATCATTTTCATAGGTCTGAAGCTGCTTTTTTGTTTCTGCGGAACAAATTTTCCTGTATTAATGCTGAAAGCGGCAAAATACATGAGAGCCGATATCTGTCGGATAGAAAACAGACGCAGATTTATGACATGAACACCGCCTTTTATGCCGAGCATCAGCTCGCAGCTTTCCTGAACAAGAAGTTTTCTGACCTCTTTTCTGACTCCTGAATTATACCCTTCATCAAGGCTGTGAATTATAACAAGATCGCTTGCTGTTCCGATTGTACGCAGCTCCTTATTAACCCGTATATACGGAGCAAGCTTCTGTAAATCTTCTTCCTTTTCTATTTTAACAGCGATTATTGGAATATCTCCCGATAACCCGAAGCTCCACAGGTCATTAAGACTGATTTTATCGTTCAGAGAGCCTTTGATTTGACCTGCAGGATACAAAACAGAAGGCAAAATACCCGACGCAATGGCAGAATCAAGGCTGTCACCCGAGAACAAAGCCCGTGAGAATCTGTATTTTCCGCCTGCATTCTTTGCTGTCAGAAATGCTGATACCGCAGCCTCCTGCGAATCATCCGCAGCAATAATCAGCGTTTTTACGCATTTTTCTCCGCTTTCAAGTGAAATTTCCGTCTCGAAGCAACAGCAACAATCGGGATTACCTCTTTTGTTCGGCAGGTTTTCACGGATTCCGAGAGAGAACACTCCTAAAGGACTTATGAGCATTTTTTCTCTGTCTGAAAAATGCTTTACTCCCCTGCTGTCAGTAAATCCTGCTGCAATTGCGGGAGTTTGTCTGTTATCTTTATTTCTTGAAAAAATAAAACACTCGTTTTCGCTGTCCCATTTATCTTCGAGGAAAAGCTTTGAATAGGCAGGATGAGAGGCATAGTCTTCCGCTTTATCAAGACAGGGTTCGAAATACACGGTCATTTTGCCTGAAAGAGCTTTTTTTGACTTGTTTTCTATCGTGAAAGTTCTGATTTCGCAGTTTTTATCTGAAAGCACAGAGGTTTTCATTGAAAAAATAATATTTTTATAAGCAGAAGTGTGCAAAGCATAATTTTTTCTGAATTCTGCTGTATAATTCCCTTCCGAAGAAAGTGCTCTTGAAACCGAAAGCCTGATATCATTGTTTGTAAATACGGCAAAAACACCCTTCGGTCTTTCAAGAATATCCGAATCCCTGACCGTTGCATTCAGCCCGTTCACCAGTGTGTGACCCGTTCCGCAATCGGTAATGCATACGCTCATAGACGAATTTGAGTAAATTGCCGCATTAGGAGAAACGGGCGACGGATTCTTATAAACTCTGTCTGAAGCTTCTGATTTTCTCTTTTGATCAGGAACAGATTTGCGTGAAATACCCTTAAAAATCGCAGCATCTGTCTTTACTTTCTCTTCAAGCAGAGTTTCTGCACCTTTCATGGCGGGATTTCTCATGAATCTTTTCTGCATTCTGTTTTGCTGCAGCGCGTTTACGGCAGCAACAAGACTCATTCCCTGATGATGTGCCATGAAAGAACTGACAACGGCATAGCTGTTTTTAAGTCTGCTTCGGGTAAAATCAATTGCCTCGTAAAAGCCGTATCTGCCCATCATCCCGTATTTTTCAAGGCTTTCAAGGTTTCTGACAGCGAGATTCGGAGCAACAGCCATAGCCAAAAAAGAGGAATATGGCGAAATTACGGTTTCTGTATCCGAAATTCTGCTCAGGCTGAGTTTTTCCGCGCCGTGAGCTTTATACTGATAATTCAGACTGCCGTCAAAAGCATAAAAACCGCTTTCCGATATGCCGAAAGGCAGTCTGCCCGTTCTTTTGCGCTGACAGTCAAGGCAGAAACGGAGCGATTCATATGACAAGCTTCCCTCGGGCGATGGCAGAAAAAGGCTTGGCATGAAATATTCAAACATCGTTCCCGTCCAGGAAAAAAGACCTGTATGGCGCCGCTGACCTGCATAAATTCTGCCGAGGGATGCCCAGCTTTTCTTGTCAACCGCACGCGTTGCAACGGCAAAATAAGCGGTCATTCTTGCTTCACTCATAAGCAGATCATAAAAGCTTTCACTCTTTTGCTCCGTTTCGGGATTCAGACCTATATGAAAAAGCCTGCGTCTCGGATTATACAGCACGGTCAGATCGGTTTCATCTATGATTTTTTCAATCTTTTTTGCCGTTTCGCAAAGCTTCGGGCATTCGGAGACATACTCCGCCAATCCCTCTTTCAACGCAACAAGGCAGCATAAAAAGTTTCCGCTGTCAACCGTTGAAACATATCTCGGCTCCAACGGAACACAATCCTTTGTGCTGTACCAATTGAGAAGGTTGCCTTTGTACTTTTCAAGCATATCAACGGTTTCAAGGCTCGCATTTATGCGTCGGTGCAGCTCCTCGGTTGTAATGAAGCTCAAATCTCTCGCCGCAAGAAAAGAGAGAAGCATCAGACCGATATTGGTCGGTGATGTTCTTCGGGCAACCGCATTTACGGGAGAAAGCTGAATGTTATCGGGCGGAAGAAAGTTGTTTTCTTTTCCGCAAAGCTCATCGAAAAATCTCCAGGTTGATGATGCGTATGAAAGAAGCTTTTCGCGGTTCTGCGCCGAAAGAGAAGCGCTTTTCCGAATTTTTTTTGCCGATGTCAGAAAATAAAGGGGCAAATCGCACATAAAAAAGACTGCAATCAAACGGTAAAACGGAGAACCGAAAACAAAAAGCACCGCCGAAGCGGCAAGCGACGGAATACATGAAATCACCTTAGCCCGAAAAGATGCTTTACCCATCCCTGCAGGAATCCATTCAAGCAGATTCTTTTTGGTTACGCTCATGCGCCAGAGAGATTTTGCTGCCGCTGCAATGCAGGTAACACTTTCTCTGACCGAGAAGCAAAGCGAAATAAAAGCTCTTGCAAAGCAGGAAACCGTGTAAGGTACAGCTGATGAGTAATAATATCTCGAAACGGTTTTCCAGCCTCCGTGCAGAAGCGATTCAATCGCTGAGCAGACATCGTCGGCGCATACGGCAAAGGATGCCGTTGCCGCAACAAAAAAGCCTGCTCCTCCTCCGATAAAGAGCGATAAAAACAGTGCTGAAACGCATATCGGTCTGAACATGCTTCTGAAAACATTATCGAAAAGCTTATACCGCGATAAACCGTTCAGGGGATTTTTACCGAAAATAAAACGGAGATTCTGCCAATCCCCCCTCACCCATCTGTTCAATCTTGCAAAATAACTTTCGGCATTCTTAGGGAATGCATCGCTTACGGTAACATCTCCTGCAAGTGCCGCTCTCAGGTAGCCGCTTTCAATAATATCGTGGCTGAGCACCGCCTCTTCAGGCAGATTTTTCATCAGTTCATAATAGCTCTCAACATCAATCAGACCTTTTCCGCAGAATATGCTTTCACCGAAAAGATCTCTGTATTTTTCTCCTGCAAGCGATTCATATGTGCCGCTTCCGTTTGCACCCGACATAATTCTTTCAAATGCAGTGGATTTATCATAATCAATACAGTTTTCTGACCTCGGCACTATAATTCCGTAACCGTCAGTCACCCTGCCCGAAGCTTTATCGGTAACAGGTCTGTTCATCGGATGCTGTGCAATCGCAACAAGCTCCGCGGTGCAGTCAAATTCGGGTATGCTGTCGGAGTCCAGAGCAAAAATATACTTTGTATTTTTCAGCCCGTCTTTGTCTCCGCTTATAATGCTGAATCCCTTTCCGTCTCCCTTTACAGCCCTTACAAGGTCAGTTATGGCTCCCATTTTTCTTTCCCGACCCGTAAATTCGCCCTGAGTTTTCGAAAAGATGCGCGGTCTCAGCGCAAAAACAAATCCTCCCGAATGCTTTTTATTAAGCTTCTCAATCGCATCGCACATAGCTCTGACCGAAGTTTTGTCCTCAGGCAGCACAGGAGAGGAAGCGCCTTTGAAATCCGCAAGGCAGCAGACCTTAAGACCCTCTGTTTTATTGGATAAATAAAGCTTTTCGAGATGACGGCTCAGCTCCCCTGCCTTTTCGGGAGACGGCATCAGCGTTGAAACCGTCATGAGCACTTCGGTTTTCTGCGTTTCGGGAATATCCGTTTTAAGCCTGAGAAGTCTCTCGGGCGCAACACCTTTTAGTGTTACGCGTTCAGCAGGTCTCCTGAATATTATATAAAACGGAACAAATGTCAGAAAAGCAACCGATATATTGCCAAACAGTATTCCCGAGGAAACGCAAGCTGCAAGAGGCATTAAAAACTTCATCAGAATCAGCATTATTCCTCTTTTTTTATTTCTTTTACGGGGAACGATATATTCTCCGATATGACGCGAATTGATTTTTGATTTTTCAAGCGCCTGAGCGGCAATTTTCTTCTCGCTCACTCCTTTTATCCGCGCTTTTCTTGCAATGCATTCTCTGTAAAACGCCCTGCTTTTTCCATCCATTGCAGTGTAGGCTGTATCTTCCCTGAGAATTTTTTCGGTTTCGCTCAGACTCTCAGATATTTTCTCAAAATCCGTTTCCGCCATCCTTCTCAATGACCTCACGGCATCTGCGAGCATATCTTCACCGTCTTTTGCGCGCACTCCCCTTGCCGCATAATCAATAAGAGCGCAGGTCAGGCACAGCGGGAGATATTCAGCTGTAAGCGAGCTTGCTTCAGACCCGAAGAAGGTAATTATTTCATCCTCCGCAGGAAGCCTGCCGCCCTTACATATTTTTTTGCACGCTTCATAAAGGTCGGGTAGAAAACCGGTTTTTCCGAAACGCCTTTTTATTTTTCTGCACTCGCGGTATGCATTTTCTGCTGTCGGCACAAGAATATAATAATTATCTTTCAGAATCTCCGAAGGACCTTTTTTCATGCTGAGTCTGAATGTTCTTACAGCATCTTTCATGATACCCGAAAGAGACTTATTCATTTCCGATGTCATTCCCCTCATTTTCTGAAGCATCTGTAAAGCAAAAATCCGCAAAAAGCAGTGGCAGAAGCTATAGCGATTTTTTTGACGGTATCAGCCAGCCAGACCGTACGCAATGCAAGATTAGCTGCCCTGACCGCTTTTCTGAGCTCCTCCATCAGATATCACCGCCTTTGAGCAAAACTCCGTGAGCAATCGCAGGGATACTTTCATTCTGAAGCGACGAAACGCTTGACATGAGCGCTCCCGTGCCGACAAACAGAACCTTTTTAAGCTCTCCGCTCTCTATTTTAGGAAGGATTTCCGTACAAAGAACAGCGCCGCTGCAGCCGCAGCCCGAGCCTCCTGCGCCAACACCTTTCTGCTTTGCAATATCAAAAAGAATCAATCCGCAATCTGCGTGAACAGAGCTGATATCAATTTCCTCCTGCTTGACCATAAGCTCACAAAGCAGCCTTGATCCGATTGCACCGAGATCGCCCGTCAGAATCATATCGTAATCCTCGGGACAAGTGTTTGTGTCGCGCAGAAAATCGGATATGGTGGCACATGCAGCGGGGGAAAATGTCAAGCTTGCACCATAAAAAAAGAAGCTGTCATTTTCAGACAGCTTCTTAATTGTTCATACCGATAATTCCGCGTATCTTTGCTCAAGCTCTTCGTAATGAGTGTAGTTTTCCGCCTGAGCGATAAGATTCTTTGCTTCTGTGTAGGGCTTTGTTGCGCGTGAATAATCGCCATAGTATCGGCAAGTTCATCATCTTCAAGAACACCGAGAGCACAGTTTTCAAACATTGCTCTGATTTTAAGAACACCGACATAATACCAGCTTCTGAAAATTCCGATAGGAATACCAATCAGATTGGCAACAGTCAGCATTATCTGCAAATCCATCGGGCGAAGCCCTATGCTTGCACCGACAAGGAAATTGGATGCACTCAGGCCTATTTGCGAAGCAAGCAAAGTAGCCCAATGAACACCAAAGCCTGCGCCGCTGAGCGCCGCGACCTCTTTATACGGAATGTTTTTGCCTTTGGGCGGTACGCTCCAGTATTCTTTTACCGTGCTGATTGCGCCTTTGGCTTTAGAGATGATTTCCATAAGCCGAAGCCTCCGTTTTATTTATCAATCCCCTTGTATTCTGCTTTTACCTTTTCATAGCTTTCAAGGTTGCCTATATCATAGCGGCTGCCGGGCATTTCCATTGCATGAACAGCCGTCTGGGTGCAAAGCCAGGCAATATAGCTTCCCGGTGCATCCGTGCCGCATCCGCTTTCAATGCCTTTCTGAACAAGCCTTGCATCTTCTTTTGTGTAATAATAAAACGGAGGGCAGCACCAATGGGTAGCAGGTGTTGGAGATTTCTCCGTCATATCAAGAACTTTATCGTTTTCGTCAACGGTTACCACGCCGCATTTAAAGAGCTTCTTATCATCAGGCTCATAGTAACGCATTATGCAGGATGTATTCTTTGCTTTCGCATACTCAACAAATTTTGTAAGGCTGAAATCAAGAACATTATCTCCTGCGATAACGAGCATATCATCGTCAATACCGAGGCTGTCAATCGCAAACTGAATATCTTTCACCGCTCCGAGACGGGTTTCGTTGGTATCCGTACCGTCATCAACAACAGTAACCTTCTGTGCTTTTGAAGCTGCCCACTCATCAAAATGACAGGCAAACTTGTGGTTGGATATAACAACATATTCATCGACAAGACCCGATTCGTCAATATCGTCAATCAGCCAGTCGAGAATTGTTTTGTTGCCGACTTTCAGAAGCGGTTTGGGGAAATTTTCGGTTAAAGGATAAAGCCTTGTGGCATATCCTGCCGCAAGAATAAGACATTTCATATCGACACCTCATTTACGCCGTCTGCGCTTTCACAGATATGTACGGAATATTTGCCCTCCAGATGCGGAAAAGCCTTTAAATATTCACGGGTTACAGTTTCAACAATACTTTCTTCATATGCAGGGTCAATCAGCGCCATACAGCAGCCCTTGAAGCCTGCACCCGAGAAGCGTCCGCCGTAGATTCCCTCGGTACGGGTCATAATTTCATAAAGAGTTTTAAGCTCGGGAGAGCCTGTTTCCCAATTATAAATCGAGGATTTTCCGCTTTCAAATGAAAGCCTGCCGAACTCCTCAATATCGCCTCTGCGCCATGCTTCGGCACCCTGCTGAACACGAAAAAACTCGGTATACCAATGCTCGGCACGCTTACGCCAGTTTTCAGGCAGCCTGTCCTTATGTTCAAGATAAACTTCATAAGGCACATCGCGCAGATTTGTTTCTCCGAACTTGCCGTATTCCATGCCTGCATAGGCTTTCAGCGCATAGGCGGCACTTCTGCATTCGTCAACACGCATGTTGAACGCAGAGCCTGCAAGGCTACGCTCAAGCCCGCTGAAGAAAATTGCAATTTTATAAGGCTTCATAGCGGGATGCTGCGGAATAAGCTCATAGCTGTCATCCAGCAGATCCATATAGAGAAGATGTTCTTTTTTGCAGTACATTTCGCAGGATTGGTCAAGCTTTCCGCAGGACACGCCGACATATTCATTTTCCGCTTCCTTTGAAATGGTAATCAGTTCGTTTGCCTCAAGTGAAATTCCGTTCATCGTGCAGAGCGCGGATAAAAACGTAATGATTACCGCAGCCGACGATGAAAGACCGCCTATCGGAAGCTCTCCGTCAATGACGGCGCAAAGACCTCTGCGCAGAGGATAGCGTTTATTCAATGCTATTGTAGCGCCTCTGAGATGGTCGGCCCAGTCATTCTGCACCGTTTCGGGTGTTGCGGCAACATGCCACTGCGCTCTTTTATCAAACTGCAGGGACTGAATTTCAACAACGCCGTTTTCCTTGGGACCGTAGGCGATATGAATGCCTTTGTTGATGGCAAAGCCCGTTATTTTGCCGAGCTGATGGTCGCTGTGAGCACCTATGGGACATATTCTGTAAGGAGTAAACGCGGTATGCATGGGTTGCTTTTTATATATTTTTTCAAATGCTTCGGAAGATTTCATTTCGGGCTCTCCCCTTTATCTGATTTTAATTCTAAATTTTATTATAACTCATAAAAACATACTCGTCAATTCAAAAGTAAAAACATGCGGATTTTACTCCGCATGTTCCATTACGCTGTTTTGGATTTTTCTGCAATTTCCTTGTTCATTCCGATATATTCAGCCGCCTGTTCAAAGGCATCCTTGCATTTCATGCGGATTGTGATATTTCCGCCTTCATGGACAAGTATTTCCTCAATAAGCTCTGTAAGAACAGGTCTTGTCAGCTTTTCAATGTTGCCTATTCTTCTAAAGCCCGAAATGAACGGATTATCCTCGCCTATTCCCCTTTCGAACTCATCAATCTTTTCACGAAGTTGATTTATCGAAGCATCCAGCTTTCCGATTTTTTCCTGCAAATCCGATTTCAGTTCCGTATATTCCTGCTTTGATATATCGCCGTTTTTCCAATCGGGGTAAAGCTCCAGCATTATTTTTTTGCATTTTTCCCGTTCGGCAGTTTTTCTCTCAACTTCTTTGATAAGCTGAGCCGATTTGTTTTTCCGTTTGGGATCGGAATTGATTTTTTTGATGAACTCATCATATTCCACCGCAACATCCACCATTTTACGAAGAAACAAAAGCACCGCTTCTTCAAGCTTATCAATGCGGATAGTATGGTTTGTGCATGCACCGTTTTTCATCTTTTTCGCAGTTGTGCAGCGGTAGTAATGATATTCGCCGTAGGAATGCTTGTTTGACTTTTTGCTCATAATTCTCAAGCAATCGGCACACCGCACAAGCCCTGCAAACAAATCAACTTCATCCTTTTGCGGAGAACGCCGTATATTACGGTTGAAAAGCGCCTGCGCCTTGCCGAAGGTTTCTTTGTCAACTATCGCCTCATGAGTACCCTCCACAACAAACCACTCATCCTGCGGCACAGCTCTGCACTGCCTGATTTTATAGCTGACGGTGGTGTTCTTGCCCTGAACCATATTGCCGATATACATCTCGTTTTTCAGTATTCTGCGCACTGAGCTTTCAGACCAGAGACCGTCATTGCTTCTGCCTGCAGGATGCTTATAATTAAAGCCTTTCAGCCGTTTGTATTCGGACGGATTCGGAAGCCTCATGCCGTTAAGCTCCCTTGTAATGCCAAGAATACTCATGCCGGAAATATACTTTTCAAAAATCATTCTCACAACCGGTGCCGCATCCTCATCAACAATCAGTTTATGATGATTTTCGGGGCTTTTAAGGTATCCGTAGGTTGGGAAAGAACCGATAAAATCACCGTTTGACCGCCTTACATTCAGCGTGCCCCTGACATTGACGGAGGTCGTTGCCGCAACGCTCTCGTTGATAACATTGGTTATTCCGACATTGATGCATTGCATCGCGGCATTCATGTTGCCCGAAGCGGTATCGTGAGAATTATTCACCGCGATAAATCTTACCTTGCAGCGGACAAAAACATTCTCGAGATAATAGCCCGCATCCGTATAATTTCTGCCGAATCGCGATAAATCCTTTACAAGCACACAGTTGACTTTTCCCGACTGTATGTCATCCATCATTTTTTTGAAAGCAGGTCTTTCAAAATTTGTTCCCGACCAACCGTCGTCAACATAAAAATCACAAAACTCGATATCGGGGTGAATTTTAAGATATTCCTTGAGAATTTCCTTCTGCGATAAAATCGAATTGCTCTCATTGCAATTGCCGTCTTCCTTTGAAAGACGGACATAAAGAGCCGCCCGCCAGACCTTTAAGCCACTGCAAAGCTGCCCGTTTTCTGTGTTTTTTTCATACATAAAAGCTACCTCCGTTTTTGCCGATTTTCAAATCGGATTTTAAGGCAGCACGGTTATCATACACCCGTATTATAAAGCCTCCCTCGCCATTATTTCAAGCGTAAAAATTATCCAGAAACAACCGCATCCGAGAGCAGCTGCGCAAAGTCTCCGCCGCCGCAAAACTCAATCCTCACAACGGTTTCTCCGACTTTGAAAAGATACGGATTATGAATCTGAACGATATATTCACGCGCACGCTCAGCCAAAGATTTTTCCGTATTTACCGTAACATTTCTCAGGTCGGTCAGTTCACCTGCGTTGCATGCGGAAATGCCCTCGTTTTTGAGTATATCAGCATAGCCGTTCAGCATATAACCACTCCTTACAGAATGATTTTGGGATAAATTGCCGCGTATTATTCCGTTTTTCGGATTTAACGAAATAAAAAAAGCATCGCAGAAAAACTGCAATGCTTTTCGTTTTTTATACAGAGTGTTGTTTTCGTCTGAAAAACCGACAATTCTTTTATTCTGCCTCGGTTTTCATATCGCCGCAGTCTTCGCAGGTGATTCCGTTTTCGTTTATCCGATAAACTCTTGTGCAATACCTGAGCATGCTCGGTCTGTGAGTGGTTATAACCCTTGTTCTGTTGGGATAAGCTTTCATCATATTGGCAAGAACGGTTTCTTCTGTTGCGGCATCAAGCGCACTGGTTGCCTCATCCATAACAATAACCGGAGCATCCCTCAGGATGGCTCTTGCAATGGATATTCTCTGAACCTGACCCTCGGAGAAATTAACGCCCTTTTCACTGATCTGTGTGTTGATTCCGTTGGGCAATTCCTCAATAAAGCTCAGCGCGTCAGCGGTTTTCAGCGCATCAATCAGCTCGCCGTCAGTTGCATCGGGACGGACAATACGCAGGTTATCTGCCACACTGCCCGAGAAAATCGCATTGCCCTGAGGCACATAAGAGCAGAATCTTCGCGTGCTTTCGGAAACGGCAATCTTCTCTCCGTCTTTTGTCTCCATTGTAATTTCACCGGAATCGGGTCTGACAAGACCGAGGATAAGCCTTAAAACCGTTGTTTTTCCTTCGCCCGAAGGACCTACGAAAGCAATGGTTTCTCCCGGAGATGCTTTGAACGATATGCTGTTTACAACGGGCGTATCGCCATCGGGATATGTGTATGTAAGGTCCTTGCAGCAAAGGGTAATTCCGCTTTCGTTCGCGGATTTTTCCATTTTCTGAGCCTTTTCGTCATCTGCGCTTTCTTCAAGCGGCAGCTCCGTGATTTCCATGATTCTTCCCGACGATGTGGCAATCGAAATTGCTGTCGGCACAAGAGAAACCAACGAAGAAAATGACGAAGTCAGCTGACCCGATATCTGCAAAAACAAAGTCATTGTTCCGTATGAAATTGCTCCCTGCCAGAGTCTGTAAACGCCCCAGCCATAGCAGGTATATGCTACAACAAGACCTATGAGCGACATGCATATCGTCATAATAATGGAGAATTTATCATGGTCGAGCTTGATTTTTCTGAACAGACTGAGATTCGTTTTCATCTGCTCAACATAGCGTTTCGTTAAATCAAACGCCTTTATCGTCTGAAGATTCTGGATTGATTCCGAATAAAACGAAAGTATTTTGCCGTTCATTTCGCGGCTTTCTTTGTTATATTTGCGAACCATTTTTGTTGTTAACCTTGAAGATAAAACAAGAAAAGGAGCACTCATAAAAGCAAAAGCCGCCATTATCGGATCATAATAGAGAACAACGGCAAGACAGCCGAAAAACTGAGCAAATCTTGTAAAAACACTCGGGATATACGAAATAATGCTGCTTGATACAGAGCCAACATCGCCCTCTATTCTGTTAAGAAGATCTCCCGAATGGTATTTTCTGATATCCTCCCACGCAGAGTAGGTTATATGCTCATAAACACTTGCCCTGATTTCCGTGCTGATTTTGGTTCCCACTATTGTTGCGATTCTTGAAATGGCAGCGCCAACAAACACCTGTGTCACACCAAGACCGACAGCAAACGCCGCACTGCCGAAAATCGTTTCCTTGTTGTGAGAAACAACCGAGTCAATCAGATATTTCGTTGCAATGCTTGAACCGAGCCCCATCGCAGTGCTCACAAGACCGATAATAACATAAAGAACGATCTGAAGACGGTACTTTGAAGCATAGCGCAAAAGCCATTTCCATTCTTTTCCCAAAGAGCGGAAAAGCTCTATATATTCACCGGGCTTTTTCACAGTTATCCCTCCCCTGTACATGTTGGTTTTTATCATTCCGAAACACTTTCCATAATACTACGGTAAGTCTATCATATCGGCGGAGAAATTACAATATTTTATAAAACAAATTTCATCTTCTTTGTGTTCTTCAGGAATTTCAATTCATAAAATTGTGCAATTTAACAATAACTTTTTTTATCCGACACATTGACATCCAAAAAGCGTTGTAGTAAAATACAGAATTGGTATATTAATTTTATAATATTATTTAATATAAGAGCTATGAAAAAATATTATTCAATTTGTAAACAAAAGATTTGCATCGAGGCGGAATATTTTCCCGGCGACAATCCTTTGTGGAAACCGTTTGAAACCGAATGCTGCGAGCCTGATATACATATCAGCTGCAGAATCTGCGAACCGTTTCCCGAAATGCCGCAAAAAGCCATAACCAAAGCGGGTGAATTTCTCGTTTCCGTTTCAGGAGATACCGTTTACCGCGCATTACCGATGGCAACTGCTCACGGAGCGCTCACGCGGTATAAACCTGCAGACACTTCCTGCGGCGAAACATTCTTCACTGCTGAAAGCTTTCCGATTATGATGGACAGCAGATATATGTGGAGCTCTGTTTCTCTGTCTCAGCTGATTCTTAACGGAAACGCATTTTTTATTCATTCATCATTCATTTCGGTTAACGGAAAAGCAATTCTGTTTTCTGCGGCGAGCGGAGTCGGCAAAAGCACTCAGGCGGCGCTGTGGGAAAAATACCGTTCAGCCGAAATAATCAACGGTGATAAAGCGGGAATTCTTGTCAGAGACGGCGTTTATGCATGTGCGGTTCCTTTTTGCGGAACAAGCGGCATATGCAAAAACCGCAATCTCCCTCTCGGCGCAATCGTATTGCTTGAACAATCGGCAAAGAACAGCGTAAGGCGCATCTCGGGGACCGAGGCGTTACAGAGAATTCTGCAAAACATCTATCTCGATCTTATTGCACCGAACGAACAAAAAACAGCTGTTGATCTTATCATAGAGCTGTTGAAAACCGTTCCTGTTTATTCTCTGAGCTGTACTGCGGATGAATCTGCTGTTGCCGCTCTTGAAAAAACATTGCAGGACGGAGGTGTTATCTGAATTGGGATTGGAATACGATCTTTTCATTACAACTTTGTTCGCAAAAGCTGACCGCGACGCCATCCCTTTATCAGGCGCATTTGAGTTAACCTCGCGCTGCACCCTCAACTGCAGGATGTGTTATATCCACCGGAAAGAAAATGACTGCGAAGCTCTCAGGCAAGAAAAAAGCACCGAATGGTGGCTGAATCTTGCCGAGGAAGCGAAAAATGCAGGAATGTTTATGCTTCTGCTGACGGGCGGCGAGCCGCTGCTGAGAAAAGATTTTGAAGAAATTTACCTCGGCGCCAAAAAAATGGGCTTGCTTGTCTCCGTCAATACGAACGGCATGCTGATTGATAACGAAAAAATAAAGCTTTTTACGGACAATCCCCCTCAGAAGCTGAATATATCGTTATACGGCGCGTCGTACGAAACATACCGCGACCTGTGCGGTAACGGCGAAGCTTATGAAAAAGTTATTTCGGCAATAACAAAGCTAAAGCAAGCGGGCATAAATGTCAAAATCAATTTCACTGCAACGCAATATAACAGACATGACGCAGAAAAAATATATGAACTTTCGGAAAAACTTTCCGTACCCGTTCAGACCGTCAGCTATATGTTCCCACCCGTAAGGGCAGGCGGCGAAGCGGACAGGTTAAGCCCTGAAGAAGCGGCTGAAATTCAGTTCGGATGTCAGCTGTTGGGCATGGGTTCCGAAAAGCTTAAAGCACACCTGAAGAACAAAGCAAAGCCGTCAACACCCTGCAACACCGAAGAATGCAGCGACTCAAGCGGAGAACGGATTTCGTGCAGGGCAGGCTTAAGCACCTTCTGGGTCACATGGGACGGCAAGATGTCACCGTGTGGCATGCTGACAAGACCCGTGAGCGATATAAGCAGCTTCAGCGAAGCCTGGAATAATATCAAGAATTCGAGAAGCAGCATAGTTCTTCCTCCGAAATGCAGAAACTGCAGCCTGAGGAAATATTGCGATGTTTGCGCAGCTGTGACTCTCTCGGAAACGGGCGATTTCGGCATTGTTCCCGATTATGTCTGCCGCAAAGCCGCAAGCTACAAAAAGCTGTGCGACAGTTTTGATACAGGTTAATCAGCCAAAATATAATCATACAAAAAACAATTGGATTTTAATATAGATTTCAACACAATGGAGGTAATTATCATGAAAACCGCAAAAAGAATTTTATCGGCTCTCATGGCAGCGCTGATAGTTCTCTCATGCTGGGTATGGATTGCTCCCGAATCGAGCATCGCAAGCGCAGCAAACTCAAACATCAAAAACCGTTACCTGTTTGCTTACTTTACAGGTACAAGCAAAGAGGGTCAGACAATCCATCTGGCAGTTTCAGAGGACGGCTACAACTATACCGCTCTGAGAAACAACGAGCCCGTTATCATCCCCTCAAAGGGTGTTGGTAACGTTCGTGACCCTTACATCTGGTATAACGAGCAGGATAACTATTATTATATTCTCGCAACTGACCTTGACTTTACAGACGGCGGCGGAACATATTCCAACAACAGCCAGTCCTTCATCATCTGGCGTTCAAAGGACCTCGTTAACTGGTATGACGAAACATTCATCGACGTTTCAAAGATGGCTCACCTTATCGGTGACACAAGAAACATGAGCGCCGTATGGGCTCCTCAGGTTCTTTGGGACGGCTCGGCTTATGTTGTTTACTTTACCCTTGCATGTAACGCAACAAGCTGGTTCGATATCGTTTATCTCAAAACAACCGACCTTATGAACCCCGACGCATACTATGAATTCGACTACATTCTCGGTAACGGCACAGGCAACGGCACAGACAACGGCTACGGCGTTATCGATGCAGATATCATTCATAACCCCGGCGACGGCAAATACTATCTGTTCTACAAAACAGAGTGTAACAGCAACGAGCTTGGTACAACCAACATAGGCACCTCGCTCAAAACCGTTCACTACTATGTAGGCGATACACCCACAGGCCCCTTCACAAACCCCGGCGATAACAAGTGGAGCAACTGCGGTTTCTCGATTTTCCCCAACTACAATGTTTCTCTTGAAGGCTGTAACTCATTCTTTGATAATGACGGCAACCTCATCATGTATGTTGACGAATTTGAGCATACAAACGCAGCAGGCGAAGCTGAAGCATATTTCCACATTGCAAAGTCAAACGGATATGACTTCACTTCATGGAGCTATCCCGATGTTTCACAGCATAACATCAACTCTCTTTCACCCCGCCACGGCTCGGTTGTAAAGATTACAGAGGACGAATATAACAGACTTCTCAACAACTCCTATAATGTTTCTTCATCCTCATTCCCCGAGACAGAAACACTTGAAGATCACCTTGTTGCAAGATATTTCACAACAAGCAATTCCAAAGAAAACACTGTTGTCGGTCAGCCTGACCTTGACAGCGCAGTCGATATCGAAATGGATCAGGATGTTACAGGCGAATGGTATGCGATATTCAACGGCACAACAAGCTATGCACAAACAGATTTCGATGCCCTTTTCCTGAAATCCAACGGTCTGAATTATGAGGACGGTTTTACAATCACATTCTCCGCATATAACTTCCCCATGGCTACTGCCAACTCCGAAAACAATGACCGTATTTATGAAATCGCCAACGTATTCGGAGATCAGTCAAGCTCAACTGCTTATTACACCCATTTCTCCCCCTCGGGCGGCGGCACAGGTTCTTACCTCGGCAACTACAACGGTCCCGTTAAAGCAGGCTCCTATGACTGGCTCGCCGATAAGGACGGCTCAAACCGTGACGATAACTGCATCCACGAATATATAATCAGCTACGCAACAGGTAACGTTAAGGTTTATGTTGACGGCGAGCTTGTTATCTCAAGAAACAGATTTACAGGAAGCACAACACTTGACGACTCATGGTATAAAGCCCTCGGCTCAAACGCCACCATGAGAATCGGTAAATCCGGTTGGGATGCCGACCCGTTGTTTGAAGGTTATTTGCAGGATCTTTGCATTTATGACTGCTCTATGTCATATTACGATGCAAAATCACTCGATGAAGACCTTACCGTTGATCAGGGCTGGGTTGGCGAAAGAACATATAACGGTGTCACCTCTGTTGTTCCCACCTTCAACTCCTATTCAACATCCGGAGCTGACTCATATTACAGCAACATTCTCTATTCTTCCGCCCTTACCGGTATGCCTGAAGGCGACGGCACAGGTGCCAACCCCACTTCCAGCACAAACCCCGCAGTTGTATGGGAAAATGTTGCCGATTGTTACTTCGGTGTTTACTATGCAGAAACAACCGTTCTTATTCTTGACGGCAAAAACAGCGCTGTAATGCCCGTTTTCTTTGCAGGCCGCCAGAACACCAACGGCAAAGACAGATATGTTTACAATGTTTATCCCACCGATGCATTAGGCAGCAATGCGGATAACACTGAAATAAACCTGAAAAACTCTGCACACAGCAACCTCTGGAAAGGTTGGACCAATGAACCCAATCCCTCCGGCTGTCTGACTACCGGTAACTCACAGACAATGGGTTCCGCAAACGGAATGTCCGGATATTATGCCGAAATGGAAGACGCAAACAGCCAGAGCGGCAGAGCTGTTCGCTATTATCTCAACTCGCTCAAGGTTGATGAAAACAACATCGACTTTAACGGCAAATACTATAAGAAATTCAACCTTTCATGGCAGTATTACGGCGGTTCATCAACAACCTATACCGAAAACGACGCTAACTTGAAGGGTAACAAGATTTCCGATAACGATATCTATGTTATCAACTTCAAGCCCATTCTTGATTACCGCGCAAAAATCACTGAAACCGAATATAATTCAGTAATGAACAACTCCGAGCTTTGCCCCGAACTCAGAGAAAAATATGCTGCCGCAGTATACGATATCAGAACTCTTGACCCCGTTAACTTCGGATTTGCAGAAGCTCCCGAAACCGCAACAATGGCTTGCGGCAAGGCTATTGCGGAAGCAATCGGCACATATGACGGCGTTATGGCTGAAATCGCAAGAGAAAAGGCTGCAGGCACTTACGGCCATCAGTGCACAGAGCTTGAAGCAAGAGAGGCAACCTGCGCAAAGAACGGTCTCACAGAGGGCAGCTACTGCGTTCTCTGCGGCGAAATCATTAAAGAGCAGGAAGTTCTCGCTCCCCTTCCTCACAGCTTCGGCGATATCTTCACAGAAAACGGTGTTCAGTATAAACAGTGCTCCGATTGCGGTGTCAAAATTGAATACCAGCCCAGCGAAGCAAGATATGAAAACCTTTTCTCATTTAACGGATGGAACAATTCTGCAAGTAAAGGCGTTTTCAGCGGTACGATTTCAACCGATCCGACTAACGGAAGAATCACTATCGTAAACCAGCACACCGGCGAAATATATACAAGAGGTACCTTTGACGGTCAGAACCTTGTTGCAACCCGTGATTTCGGCAATTACTGTATCCCCGTTACAGGCGGCGAAACATATGTTGTTGAAGCAACAAGCCTTGCAAGCTCAACCTCAGGCGGCGAAGTTTTCATCTTCCAGTATAACAAGGACGGCCTCGCATTCAGCGCTATTCCCACTGTTCTTGGTCTTTCATCCGGTCAGACCGCTCATAGTGCATTCACTGTTGATAAAAACGCAGCTTATATCGAGCTTCGTTTCGACTGTAACGATGCAGGCCAAACAATCACATACGAGCAGATTGGTGTTTATAAGAAAGAAAACTTTGACAGATTCGGCGCAGACACAGCCGATGCACGCCTCGGCTTCTACCCCGGCGACAGCAAGGATCTCTGCTATCCCAACGCTGCAGCCGGCTATGTTTTCGACGGCTGGTACACCTCAAACGGCGTTCGCATCGAAAACGTAAATCAGCTCAACAACCCCACAACAATTGTTTACGGTAAATGGATCAGCGCAGGTTACAATATTGTTTATGACAGCCTGTTCTCATTCTCAGACTGGGCAAAATCATCCTGTAACCGTCTCTGGTACGGTGACTCAAAAGATGCCAACGGCAATGTAACACGCCTTGTTTCAAACGAAGGCATTCTCGCCGACGCATCAAAGGGCACAATCACCATCACCAACGATGCTGACACAACCTATTTTGCAAGAACCAACTATTGGGTTGACAGCGGCAACGTTCACAAGATGACTATTGAACAGAACACCGAATATATTATTGAATATACCGCAACAAGCTCCGACGGCGCAAAGCCCAGCGTCTGCGCTTACATCACAGGCGGTACGGCAACTTATCCCGAGTCCGGCCAGCAGACAAGCTACGGTCTCGGCACTCAGTATTTCCATATCGAATCAGGCAACAACACAAAACTTACCCTCCGCTTTGATAATGTTCAGCACGGCTCAACAGTTACCTTCTCGGATATTGCGGTTTATAAAGCTGAATCAACTGACCCTGCATATTTCCTCGACCATGCGCAGAACATCACAAACCGCCAGTATATGCGCTATTATCCCAACAAAATGGGTATCGGCGACGTATTTGAATACACGCCCGAAAGACCCGGCTACACATTTGAAAATTGGTGGGCTGATATAGACGGTACCGTTGATGGCAACGCCGCCTTTGATATGACAGCATTAAATGACGCATTCATCGTTGAACAGAACTGGCACCTCTTCTCAACATGGACTGAAAACAGCTACACAATCAAGTACAACGCAAACGGCGGCACAGGCTCGGCTGCTGACCAGACACAGAAATACACCGCTGATGTTACTCTTTCAGACGGCAGCGGCATCACCAGAGCCGGCTATCAGCTTCTCGGCTGGTCAACCATCCCCAACGCAACTGTAGCGATGTATCAGTTTAACCAGACAACCAACAGACTCAGCGGCGATGCTGACGGCACAATTACCCTCTACGCCGTATGGAAGCTCACTGACGATGCGCTTGCAGAGGACTTCATCGTTCTCGACTTCGGCGCTCCCGTTATTTACAACCTGTTTGCCAACGATACAGCATTCATGAATGAAGCTTCAGGCAACACCTACAAGCTTCTCGGCTTCAGCACTGACGGCGAAAACTATTCAGAAACCCTCAGCGGCACTTACGGCGATTTCTCCATAAGCGATACAAATGCAAAGTATACTCCCGACGGAGTAATCAGCGGCACAGAGAACATTTATTATCATGCTTCTCTTACAACATCCACCGAAACCTTAACCTTTAAGAGCAAAGTTTCCCTTGCTCCCGCTTCAAACATCCTCTATGAGGAAGACGAGTTCAAAGTAACCAACGCAACAGGCACCGCATGGATTTCTGACGGCTCGGCAACCTCCGTAACTCAGTCCGCAACTGATGTTTACGGTTATGATGCAAGCTATGCAAATAACAGCAAGTATTCAGGCGGCACCGCATATAAGGTTACTCTCAGCAACTCAAACAAGCGCGCACAGATCATGTCATTTGAATTCACAGGCACAGGCTTCGAGCTTTACGGCGCATGCGGACCCACAACAGGCGTTCAGGTTGTTACCGTTAAGAACAGCGAAAACAAGGTTGTTAACGCAAACATCGTTGACACCTATTACGGCGATAAGTACGGCGAACTCAATCAGGTTCCCATCGTAAGCATCAATGACCTCGATTACGGCACATATACCATTCAGGTTGCTGCTACTTATGTTACATTCGCAGGCGCACTCAACAACAATGTTTCAACTCAGGCTGTTGAAGGCATCGTTGATATGAACGCCTATTCAAGCTCCGACAGCGAAAAGCTCCGCGAAGCTCTCGCAGAAGTCGGCATGGAAAATGTTCTTGATGCTGAGGAAGTAAACGTTATCTGGTTCGATGAAGATTCAATCTTCAACGGAGGCTACGGCGCACTTAACTCCTCAACAGAAAACGTACTTCACACTGCAGGAACAACAACCTCTCTCACTCATGTTATCGACTCAATCAGAGTTTATAATCCCATTGAAGACGGCGATGCTTATTACACAGCAGCAGAACAGAGCGCTCAGTACTTCAATGTTATGGATAACCTTGTAAACGGCGGTGCCGTTTCAGGCAAAGGCGTTGTAGCATATGTTTCCGGCAACGATAAGGAATCAGTCAGCCTTGACACTTACGATGCAAAGGGTTCAAAGGATGAGCTTTATCTTTCAAACGGAACAGGCGCTATATCCTTCTCGGTTGCAAACCTTGCTGATGGTGCAAGAATTATGATCAGCCTCAGAGCTGCCAAGGGTGCTCCCACCGCTAAAATCGGCGGAAACCCGATTAACCTTGTAAGCGCAACCGAAATGTATTTTGACATTACCGATTATGCTGTAAACGGCACTATCGCAATCCAGAATGATACCGCGGACACACTTCTTGCAGTCGGCTCAATCAAGATTACAGGCGCACAGACCGCAATGCTTTCAACCTTCGATCTTGAAACAGCAGGCTTCATGATGATGCTTCCCATCAAAGATGACAGCGCTCCCGAAGAAGATACCGACGCAGATACAGATGTCTCTGATCCCGAAGACAACACCGGTGCCGATACAGATACCGACACTGACACAGATCCCGATAACGGCGCATCAGAAAACTGGTTCAGCAGAATCCTCAACTGGATCATTGAGTTCTTCCGCAAGCTTATCGGCGCAATTCAGGGACTTCTCAAATTTTAAGAAAGGATAAGAATAATGAGCAATTATATAAAGCCTACTATTTCACTTCTTAATGTGACAACAGCTTCTGCGGCGGCATCCTCCTGCTCAACCAGCACTCCTGATGCAAAAGAGATTCTCGCTCTGCTCAAAGACATGGGTTATGATGAATCAACCGCTTTCAATTCGCTGGAGAGCTGCGAAAGCCCTGTTGTTTTTGAAGATTACTGTAAGTTCACTTCAAGCATTCAGATTTTCTTCTCATAAGAACCTATAAATTTAACCGTCTGCAGAAATGCAGGCGGTTATTTTTTTGCACAAAAATGTATTTACAGATATTTGTCGTATTAAAAGGAAAATAATTAAAATATATAAATATTTGTTGACTTATATATCTCTATTATAGTATTATATATACTGTATAAATGTTTATTGGTGGAGGTGTGCCATGTTCGATCTGCACTGCCATATTCTGCAAGGTTTTGATGACGGTTCAGACAATATTGAAGAGTCTGTCAGAATGGCAAAGCTTGCCGTCAACGGCGGAACAAAGGTCATTGTTGCAACACCTCACAGCAATATTCCGCACACATACCAGAACTTTTTTGACGGGCATTATAAAGCCGCTTTTGTTGAGCTGAAAAAAAGACTCTCCGATGAAAAAATCAACCTCACCCTCTGCGCAGGACACGAAATCTTTGCGGAAGATAATTTTATTGAGCTGATCAAATCGGGCAAGCTTCTCACCCTCAACGGTTCCGACTACCCTCTGGTCGAGTTTAATTTCATCGAAAAAGCGGATTCCGTTTACCGCAAGGTTATGAAAATCATTTCCGAGGGATTGACCCCGGTTATCGCCCACCCCGAAAGATACGGCTTTGTTATCGAAGATGAATTTGCGGCTGAACGCCTGAAAAAAATGGGCTGCGTTCTGCAAATCAATAAAGGCAGCCTCAAAGGCAATTTCGGCAAGGCAGCTTATATCGCCGCGCACAGCATGCTTGAAAGAAAACTTGCAGACTGCGTTGCAAGCGATGCTCACAGCCCGTATATGAGAACTCCGTATCTTGCGGATGCCTTTGAAATAATCAGTGAAAATTACTCCGAGGAATATGCAGACCTCCTTCTCAGAAAAAACCCGATGAAGGTTTTGAAAAATCAAAAAATTTTATAAGGTGAACCAGATGAAACCATTCAGAATTATCATTTCAATTGCATTTGTTATTTTCGCAATTGCTTCGCTTTCCGTTTTTATCGGTGAAAAAATCAACACAGACAAAACCGTTCCGCAGATTACGGTTGAGGAAGAGCTGATAGAGGTCAGCCTCAAGGCAACCGATGAAGAGCTACTTAAAGGCGTTACGGCGTTTGACGAAAAAGACGGAGACCTTACAGGCGAAATAATTGTTGAGTCGATTTCAAAATTTACTGAAAAAGGCGTATGCAAGGTAACTTATGCCGTATGCGACAGCAACAACAACATTGCAAAAGCAACAAGAAAAATCAGATATAAAGATTATGAATCGCCGAAATTCAGCGTGTCAGGCAACCTTTGCTTTTCGCTTTACAGCCGTATGGATATCTCAAAAATGATAGGAGCAACCGATTGCCTCGAAGGTAATCTTTCAAGCGAGGTTATAGTAACATCCGATAATTATTCACTTGTTAACCCCGGATTTTACTCTCTCACCGCTTCCGTTTCCAATCAGAAAGGTGACTCCTCCGAGATTGAGCTTCCCTTCATCGTTGAGGAGCGCTCGCTTGATGCTCCCGTAATCGAGCTGAGCGAATATCTTGTTTACACTAAAAAAGGCGAAGCCGTTATTTTCGAAGAATATATCGTCGATGTGCTTGACGCTAAAGAAGAAATTGTTGATTTGGAAGTTACTGTTGAATCAGACATTGATTTTAATAAGGAAGGTACATATCATGTTCACTTCTATGCCACTGATGAAGAAGACCGCAGAGGTCACAGTGTGCTTACCGTAATTGTCGGAGAATGATAACTATGAAAAAGAATAAAATCACCATCGAATGGCATTTCCTGCTAAAGGATATCATCAAAAATATATGGGTCGTTTTTCTCAGCGCTCTTATCGGATATATGGGAATTTATCTGGTTTCACACAGCACCTATGAGCCCCAATATACTTCATCGGCAACCCTGGCGGTGCTTTCAGGCGTAAAATCGGGCTCCTATTCCGCTCTTTCCGCTTCAAATGACAGGGCTAATGTTCTGGTAAACATTTTAACAGAACCAACCACAAAAGAATGCGCGGCAAAGCATCTCGGCGTTGACAGCTTTGACGGCACGGTTTCCGCCTCGGTTGTCAGCGAAACAAACTTTATCAACGTAAAGGTTACCTCGGATAACCCCAGAAAATCATATGACCTGCTTTCTGCACTTCTTGAAAGCCACCATGAAGTATCCGATAAAATATTCAGGAGCATCAATGTTTCCGTTATCCGCATGCCTTCAGTACCCGGCGGACCGTCTAACAGAGTATCTGACGAAAACAAAAATCTTGCCGCTATGGGCTGTGCAACTGTTGCGCTGGCAATCATAGTTATCTTCTCTCTCGCAAAGGATACAGTAAAAAAAGAAAAGGAATTCAACGAAAAAATAGACTCCAGACTTATCGGCACAATTGCTCATGAAGATAAGCAGATGACTCTTAATGACATCAAGCAGAAAAAGAAAAAAGGTCTTTTGATGCACAGCAACGCCTACATCAGCCTGCGTTTCTCAGAGAACTTCCATAAAATCGCGGCAAAGCTTGAACACGCAAAGCACAAATACGGCGACAAGGTTTTTGCAATTACCAGCGTTGCCGAAAACGAAGGCAAATCAACATGTGCAGCCAACATCGCCGTTTCCCTTGCTGACAGAGGAAACAAGGTTCTGCTTGTAGACCTTGACGGCAAAAAACCCGCTCTTTATAAAATCTTCAATGAGGAATTTGATGAAGCAAGCGAGCTCTCACGCCTGCTTAACAATGAAATAAGTACAGATGATTTCAAGTACAGAACATTCAAGAAAACATCCCTTTTCCTTGCGCTTAACACCAAACCCGTTTCCGATTATCAGAGATGGGTTACAGACGGAAAAATCACTCAGCTCCTTGAAGCTTTAAAAAAGGAATTTGACTTCATTATAATTGATACTGCACCTGTTTCGGTTGATTCAGCTGTTACCGACATTATCAGCAGAGTTGACAAAACAATAATGGTTGTCAGAACAAACACCGTTTCAGTAACAGCTCTGAACGACTGCATTGCAACAATCAGCAAAATCAGCTCAAATCTTGCAGGCTGCATTCTCAACGATGTTTATATGAATATTCTTCCGTTCAGCTTTACGGGCAATGACGAAAGCAATTTTTACGGATATAAGTACGGTAAATATTCTCATTACGGGAAATACCGTTCCCGCAAAGAAGCAAATTCCGAAAAGGTTTCATGAAAAAACATCAGAACAAATTCTCAGTACTGAAAGAAAGAATAAAAGATGAATCAGACCATTAATAACAACACACCAAAAGAAAATAAAGATACGTTTGTCAGCATTTATCTCAGCGATATTATCAAGGGGCTCAGACGGTTCTGGTGGATATGCGTAGCCGCCGCGGTTCTGGCAGGAAGCTATTCTGCGATAAATGCAAGGCTGGATTATGTTCCCGAATACACAGTTTCCGCAACGCTCACCGTGAACACAAGAAACACAACCTCCTCCCTCAACGGCGTTTCGTATTATTCTTTCCATTACGATGCCACAACCGCCTCTTTGCTCTCATCAACCTTTCCTCAGATTCTTTCATGCAATCTGCTGCAGGAGGCAATTTGTGAGGACCTTGAAATTCCCGCTCTCTCCGCAAAGCTGAGTGCATCCGCCGTTTCGGGTTCAAACATGTTCACAATAACGGCGAAAGGCATAGATGCGCAGCAGACCTACGATATTCTTTTATCGTGCATAGAACATTTCCCCTCGGTTGCCAAATATGTTGTGGGCTATATTTCGTTTGATATTCTGAAGCAGCCCGTTTTACCTTCGTCTCCTTCGAACAGCGTAAGCTATTTCAGCGAAGGTCTGAAGGGCGCTGTTTTGGGTATCCTCTTCGGTCTGCTGTTCGTTCTCATTTATGTTTTGCAAAGAAAAACGGTTAAAACCAAGAACGACATCAAAAACGAGCTTAATCTTGAACCGCTTTCGGTTATTCCGCAGGTTGTTTATAAAAAGCGTGCGATGCCCGTCAACAAAGCCCTGCTTTTCACTAACCCCGATATCGGCAGCGGATTCCCCGAAGCGTTCAGAGTTCTTCGTAACATTTTCATCTCTTCCGTCAAGGAGGATGAAAAAATCATCATGGCAACAAGCTCCGTCCCCGGCGAAGGAAAAACAACCATCGTCACAAACCTTGCGCTTGCACTTGCTGATCATAGCAAAAAAATTCTTCTTGTTGACGGTGACATCCGCCATCCGAGTATTGCGCCGCTGCTTGGCGTCGATACCGAAAAAATCGAATATGAAACCGTTACGGACCTCTATAAAATCGCGTATCTTGAAAACTTCAGAATACGCCTCCTGATTCCCACAGCAGAGCCTGAAAGCGAAGAAGGCTCCGGATATTTTACCTCCGGCAACATCAGACAGATGTTTGAGGCGCTCAGAAACGACTATGACTATATTCTCGTTGATACTCCGCCCTGCGGACTAATCTCCGATGCTATGTTTATCGCCCAGTCTGCGGATGCCGCAATTTTCGTGACCTATCAGGATGCCGTAAAGATTTCAAGGGTAAAAACAACTCTTGATACCCTTATGTCAACCGATATCAGAATTCTCGGCTGTGTTCTCAACGGAACCGTCAGCGGACTTTCGGGCTACGGCTATGGATACGGTTACGGTTACGGATATGGCTACGGCTATGGATACGGAAAATACGGTTACGGATATGGCTACGGCTATGGATACGGAGAAGATAATAAAAGCAAAAAGAAAAAAAGCAAAGGTTCCAATCACGCCGAATCATAAAAACAAAGGATTTGATTGAATTGAAGTTATCGAAGTTCCCCTCCGGTAAAAGAAAATTCCATATTGAAACCTGGCAGATCAGAGCAGTCTTTCTCATGGCATTCGATGTCATGGCAATCAACATATCGTATTTCGTTGCTTTATGGATAAGATTTGACGGAGTATTTTCCGAAATACCTGAAAAGTATCTTGATCCTTATGTTGATTTTATTCCTGTATATACTGTCATAAGCCTTGTTGTGTTTTACATTATGCGTATGTACCACAGCATCTGGGAGTATGTAAGCATCAGGGAACTTCTGAGAGCTGCTCTCGGAAGCCTCGTTGTTTCGGCTGCTCATATTATTCTGATTACTGTCATGTTCGGCAGAATGCCCATTTCATATTACCTCTGGGGTACCTGTTTCCAGCTTCTCCTGCTTCTTGCGGTGAGATTCTCTTACAGAATATTCTCTGCGTTCCCCCAGCTTTTCGGAACAGATTCGGGAATACACTCATATCACAGAGTAATGATAATCGGAGCAGGCGATGCAGGCAGAATGCTGCTTGAAAACATTGCCAAAACAAGGGCAAACAAAGATAAGGTTGTTTGCATGATTGACGATAATCCCGACAAACGCAACAGATATTTTGACGGTGTTCAGATTGTCGGCGGAAGAGATGATATCCTGCACTGCGTTGATAAATATAATATTGACAGAATCTATATAGCAATGCCCAGCGCATCAAAGGAAAACATCAGAGATATCGTTAACATCTGTAAGGAAACGGGCTGCGAAACAAAAACCCTTCCCGATTTTTATCAGTATGTCAACAGCGGAATCACCGCAGGCGCTCTTAAGGATGTTTCCGTTGAAGATCTTCTCGGCAGAGACCCCATCAGGGCAGATATGAGCAGAGTCTATAACCTTATCAAAGGAAAAACCATTCTTGTTACGGGCGGCGGAGGCTCAATCGGCAGCGAGCTTTGCAGGCAGGTTGCCGCTCAGGAACCCGAGAGACTTATCATCTTTGACATTTACGAAAACAACGCATACACAATTCAGCAGGAGCTTAAGGAAAAATACCCCAAAATGAAGCTCGAGGTTCTTATCGGTTCGGTACGCGATTCGAGAAGACTTGACTGCGTATTCAAGCGTTTCCATCCCGATATCGTTTATCACGCGGCGGCTCACAAGCATGTTCCGCTTATGGAAGAAAGCCCCTGCGAAGCAATAAAAAACAATGTTATCGGCACATACAAAACAGCATATGCCGCAATGGTAAACAATTGCGACAGATTTGTTCTCATCAGCACAGACAAGGCGGTTAACCCCACAAACATCATGGGTGCAAGCAAGCGTCTTTGCGAAATGGTAATTCAGGCGTTTGACAAAACAATCAAAGAAAACAAGCAGAGAGAAATTCCCAGAATGTTTACTCACCTTGAAGAGGAAGGTTCTCTCTATTCCGACGGCGTTCCCGAGCATGTGAGAACAGAGTTTGTTGCCGTAAGATTCGGCAATGTTCTGGGCTCAAACGGCTCTGTTGTTCCTCTTTTCAAGCGTCAGATTGAAAACGGCGGCCCCGTAACGGTAACTCATCCCGAAATTATCCGCTACTTCATGACTATCCCCGAGGCTGTGTCGCTTGTTCTTCTTGCAGGCGCCGATGCACACGGCGGTGAAATTTTTGTTCTTGATATGGGCTCGCCCGTAAAAATTGATACCCTTGCCCGAAACCTTATCAAGCTTTCGGGACTCAAGCCCGATATTGATATTCAGATTGAATACACAGGCTTAAGACCGGGCGAAAAGCTTTATGAAGAAAAGCTCATGGAAGAAGAAGGCTTGAAAACAACCCACAACAAGCTTATTCATATCGGTAACCCCATTCAGTTTGATACCGCCCTGTTCCAGAAACAGCTTGACGGGCTTATGTTCGCCGCATATAACAACGATCCCGATATTACTGAAAAAGTCAGGGAAATGGTTCCCACCTATAAATCAAGAAATTAAGAAAGAGGTTAACCAATGGCAAATATACCTTTCAGCCCTCCTGATATCACCGAGGCAGAAATAAGCGAGGTATGCGAAGCTCTCCGCTCAGGCTGGATAACAACAGGCCCGAGAACAAAAGAGTTCGAACGCAGGCTTGCAGAATACTGCGGCACGGAAAAGGTTGCATGTCTTAATTCGGCAACCGCCGCACTCGAACTGAATCTGCGTGTTCTCGGAATCGGCGAAGGCGATGAGGTTATTGTCCCTGCCTATACCTATACCGCCTCGGCTTCTGCGGCAATTCATACGGGCGCAAAGGTGGTTTTCATCGACTCTCAGCCCGATTCGTTCGAAATGGATTACGACCTCATGGAAGCTGCAATAAACGAGAAAACAAAAGCAATTATTCCCGTTGACCTTGCAGGAATCATCTGCGATTATGACAGAATTTATGAAGCTGTTGAAAGAAAAAAGCATCTTTTTTCACCCTCCAACGATATTCAGAAAGCAATCGGCAGAGTTGCCGTTTGCGCTGACTGCGCCCACGCTCTCGGTGCAACGCGCGGCGGAATGAATGCGGGTCAGATTGCTGACTTCACTTCGTTTTCATTCCACGCCGTCAAAAACCTCACCACCGCAGAGGGCGGCGCGGCAACATGGAAAAAAATTGAGGGCATTGACAGCGACGAAATTTATAAAAAATACATGCTCTACAGTCTCCACGGTCAATCCAAGGATGCGCTTGCAAAAACAAAAGCAGGCGCATGGGAATACGATATCGTTGGACCTTGGTATAAATGCAATATGACGGATATCACTGCCGCAATCGGCATAAAGCAGCTTGAAAGATATCCCTCACTTATGGAAAGAAGAAAAGAAATCATCGGTAAATATAACGAAATGTGCGATTCTCTCGGAATTTCTTATCTCGGTCACTACGGTGAAAATCATTCTTCATCGGGACATCTTTACATTACAAGAATTCCCGGTATTTCAGAAGAAACGAGAAATCAAATCATAACCGAAATGGCGGAAAGAGGAATTGCATGCAATGTTCATTATAAACCGCTGCCCATGATGACGGCATATAAAAATCTCGGCTTCGATATCGGCAATTTTCCCAATGCACACAACTTTTTTAAAAACGAAATCACCCTTCCCCTGCACACAAAGCTTTCGGATGACGATGTAAAGACCGTCTGCGAAAACTTTGCAGAAGTTGTTAAAAAATATATCTGAGGGAGAAAAATATGATACTGCGAAAATGGGAAGACCTTCCTTCCGAAATGCAGATTCCTAAAGTCAAGGAATATTATGACCTGCTTAAAAAGAAAAAAGCTCAGCTTGTTCTTAAACGGGTCTTTGATGTTGTTGTGTCATTCCTTCTTCTTACGGTGCTTTCGCCCGTATTTCTTATCCTTGCAATTGCAATAAAGCTTGACTCCAAAGGTCCCGTTTTCTATCGCCAGACAAGAGTTACGCAGTACGGCAAAAGGTTCAGGATTTTTAAATTCCGTTCAATGGTAACCGATGCCGATAAAGGCTCGCTCTTAACCGTGGGCGGTGACTCCAGAATAACAAAAACAGGAAGATTTATCCGTAAATATAAGCTCGATGAATTAAGTCAGCTTATTGACGTATTAAGAGGAACGATGACCTTTGTCGGCACCCGACCCGAGGTTCCGAAATATGTTGAAAAATATACGCCTGAAATGATGGCAACTCTCCTTCTCCCCGCAGGCATTACCTCCGAGGCAAGCGTTTATTACAAGGATGAAAACGAACTTCTTGACGCCGCCGAGGATGTTGAAAAAACATATACGGAAATTGTTCTGCCTGACAAAATGAAATATAACCTTGCCGCAATCAGAAGCTTCAGCTTTTTTGATGACATAAAGGTTATGATACTGACCGTTCTCGCGGTTTTTAAATAAGAGGAAACAAAAATGAAAGAAAAAAAGCATCTTATCGCGCTTCTCACAAACGATGATGATGATATTTACTGCTTCCGCAAAGAACTCATTGAGGAAATAATTGATGCAGGCTATGAAATGCTCATTTCCTGCCCCGACGGTGAAAAATTCGATCTGATGAGGCATGTTGAATACCGCTATGACAACCCCGTTATCGACAGAAGAGGCACAAACATCGTTGCGGATTTAAAGCTTTTCATCCACTATTTCATGCTGTTTGTAAAAAACAAACCGTCGGTTGTGCTGACATATACCGCAAAGCCCAATGTCTATGCAGGTGTAGCCGCATTTCTTCTCGGAATTCCGGTTATAAGCAATGTTACTGGATTCGGAAGCGTGCTGAACGAAAGCGGCTTCAAGCAGAAGCTTATAATGTCGCTCTTTAAGTTCGCATTCAGGCGCTCGGCTTGCGTTATGTTCCAGAATTCAACAAATATGAAGCTTGCGGAAGAATCGGGCATGGTTAAAGGCGAGCATAAGCTCATCCCCGGCTCAGGAGTGAATCCCGAACGCTATCCCCTGCAGCCCTATCCCGACGGCGGAAACGGAATCAGCGGTGAAAAGGTTGTTTTTAACTATATCGGCAGAATTCTGCATGATAAAGGCGTTGACGACTATATGGAAGCCGCAAAAAGAATAAAAGCGGAATATCCCTCCACCGAGTTCAACATGCTCGGATTCATTGAACCCACGGAAATGCACTACAAGGATATTCTCGCAGATCTGGAAGAAAAAAACATTATAAAATACAGAGGAAGTCTGAAGGATATAAAGCCCTTCGTTTCCGCATCCCACGCAACAATCCACCCCTCAACCTACGGCGAGGGAATGAGCAATGTTCTCCTTGAAAGTGCATCAAGCGGCAGACCCATAATCTCAACGGATAACCCCGGATGTCAGGAGACCTTCATTGACGGCGAAACAGGATTGATTTATCACGGCGGAGATGTTGACGCCCTCTGCATGCAAATCAGAAAATTTCTTGCCATGCCCAATGCCGAAAGAAAAGCAATGGGCGAAAAGGGCAGAGAATACATAAAAGCAAATTTCTCGCGCGAAATTGTTATTGAAGCATATCTCGAAAAAATAAACAGCCTTTGCAGATAAGGAAGGGATTCGGTGAGTTCAGGTACAATTATATATTACGGCGGATTCACTTTGCCCGATAAAAGCGCTGCGGCAAACAGAGTTGTTTCAAACGGAAAGCTGTTTGCGTCTCTCGGGTATGAGACCGTTTTTATCGGCGCCGCACCGTCTGACGAGCATTTTGAAGGCTTGAGAACCGTTGACGGATATGAAAACATGTTTGAATATTCTCATCCGGAATCATCCAAACAATGGTTGATGCATATGTTCAGCGTTGAATATATTGAATCCGTCATCGAAAAATACGGTAATATCCGCAAAATCATTCTTTATAATGTACCGATGTTCACCTTGCTGAAGGCAAAAAAGATTTTTTCAAAAAGAAATATTGAAGTCTGTTACGATTGCACCGAATGGACAAAAGATACCGACGGCTCGATTTTAAAAAGAGCTTTTAAGATGTTTGACGAAATCCTCATTAGCAACTTTGCCCATAAGGTTGCCGACGGCATGATCGTAATCAGCAAAGCGATGGAAAAGAAATATAAAAAAAGCAAAAACCTGCTTGTTCTTCCGCCTCTGGTTGACATCAATGATAATATCTGGCATCAGATTCCCGAACCTCATGACGGCGTTTTTGAATTCTGCTTCGCAGGTATCCCCGACGGCAAAAAAGAAAACCTTGATAAGGTCGTCGAGGCTTTCTGCAGTATAAACAAAAAGAACACCTTTCTGCGGATAATCGGCATAACCGAAAATGATTTCAACAGTATTTATCCCGAATGCACCATTCCCAAAAATGTGCGTAATAAGATTGCATTCATGGGCAGGCTGTCACACTCCGAAACAATAAGATATGTGCTCGGGTGCGACTGCTATATATTCATCCGCCGCTCGGATAAGCGTAACAACGCCGGCTTCCCCACCAAATTTGCAGAAGCCTTTACTTGCGGTGTTCCGATAATAACAACCGATGTCAGCGATGTCGGAGAATACATCAAAAGAAGCCAAAAAGGCAGCCTCCTGAAAAGCATGACAACCGAAAGCATCTCAGGAGCTATGCTTTGCGAAATAAATAAATCAGCTCAATCCCGTTTGCCTGACAATACTTTCCATTACGAAACCTTTTCTCAGTCAGCAAAGGATTGGTTGGATATCTGATAAAAAGGAGGGAGAAAATGCTCAAAAACGGATTATCGTACGGCCTGATTCAGAAAATAGCCGTGCTTTATCTTATTATATGGACAATTTCTCCACCCTTGCAGGTTGACCTCATATACAGATTGATTGCGCTTGCCTGCGCTGTTATATGGGTTGCGCTGTGGTTTGTAAGAGAAAACCCGATAACTCTCGGAAAAGAACAAGTCGCCGGGTTGTTTTTTCTGATAGCCGTTTTGGTTGTTGCTTACTTTGAAAAATATGATTTTTCTGCACTCATAAAACAAATCGCTCTCATAATGCTTGTTATCTGCTTTATGATGACCTATTTTTACGACGACAAATGGGACGAGCTGTCAGGAATTGTTCCCGTAATTCTTGTGCTTCTGACAGTCTGGAACTTCAAAACCGTTGATATTCTTATTGAAGACCACACCGTTGCAAGACTTCTTGTGCGTGACGATGAAACAACATATCAATTTCTCAGACAGGGCATTGGCGGATACAGCCTTATTTACCCTCAGGTCTGTGTTTCTCCGCTGATTTTTGCATGGACATTCAAAGCGTTCAAAAACAATAAACTGTTTTTTGCTCTCGGTGTTGCCTGGGCTTACACTTTTATAAGATTCCTTGAGCTGGCAGGATATTCGATTGCGCTTTTTGCAAGCGCCATAGGTCTGATTCTTCTGATTTTCTATAGGGGCAAAAGGGCTGCCCCAGCATTCATCATCACCATTCTGTTGTTTGCAGGAGTAATGGCGGCAATTTTATATGTTGCTCCGTTCAGGGAATGGATACTCGAAACCTTTGACGGCACTGCTGTTGCAAAAAAAGTAAATGACCTTATTTCAACATCAACAACCGATACAGGTGTAACGGGTGACTCCATTCAGGTCAGAATAAACGCCTATTCAAGCAGTCTTTCAAATATGATAAGATATCCCCTTATCGGCTCACTCTGGCGTGCAAGCGGCGGCGGTCATTCCGCTCTGCTGGATACTACATCAAAATACGGCATCATCGGCGGATATGCATTGGCAATGATGTTTTATCATGTGCCGCTTCACTACAAGCATAAATACGGCAGCAATAAATTCATAACAATAACCGCAAACGCAACTCTCATCACGCTGATGTTTGTTTCAATCACAGATTCTTTTACCTACTCTTTCTCTTGCATGATTTTAATAGTTTCTTCGCTTTTGTTTGAAGACATAATAAAATGGACCGGAGCTGAAAAAACATGAGAGTATTATGGACAGCGAATTTAATTCCCGCGAACCTGTCTGCAAAGCTTAACCTTCCTTCCGAAGTGCTTGGCGGCTGGGTGGAATCCATGGCAAAGCAACTGAATAAGCAGGAAAACTTTGAGCTTGCCATAGCTTGCAAGTGTGAAGAGGATCAGGTTTTTTCCGAAACTCTGGATGGAGTTGAATATTACAGCCTGAACTATTCCTCATCAACCGATTTTGATGCGCTGGCTTCCCGCTGCCTAAAAATTATTTCAGATTTTTCTCCCGAAATCATCCATATTGAAGGAACGGAATTTCTCCATTCTAAAGCAATGCTCAATGCCGCCAAATCACGAAATATCCCTGCCGTTGTTTCTATGCAGGGCATTCTGAACGGCTATTATAATTATCAGTGCGGAAATCTGCAAATAGACGATATGATGTTCTCAAAATCAGCAACCGATATCTTTTCGGCATGGATACTTCACCTGAGAAAAACAAGGTGGTTCAAGCCACGCATGAAGTCCGAAAAGGAAATCATTGAAAATGCGGACTATATACTCGGCAGAACAACATGGGACAGGGCGCATTCATATGCAATAAACCCCAATGCAAAATATTATCCCTGCAGCCGCGTACTCCGCACTCCGTTTTACAGTGAAAACTGGACTGAAGAAAAAATGGAGCCTCACTCCGTTTATGTCGGAAACGGCTATAACGCTCTCAAGGGACTTCATTTTGTGATTATGGCTCTCCCCTACCTTATAAGGGAATATCCCGATGTCAAGGTATATGTTGCAGGTTATAAGCCTTATCAGGAAAACGATAAACGCTCCATACTGAAAAAGGGCTATGCCGCATACCTCAAAAAACTCATATATGATCTCGGCGTTCAGGATTATGTTGAATTCACAGGTCCTCTCAAGGCTCAGCAGGTAGCAGAAAGACTTTCAAAGGTAAACGCTTATGTTCTGTGCTCGGCAATCGAAAACAGCCCCAACACTCTCGGCGAAGCCATGATGGTCGGTACGCCCTGTGTTTGTGCATATGTAGGCGGTGTTTCGGATATGGCTCAAGACGGTAAAGAAGCTCTTTTCTACAGAAATGACGACCCGAAACTGCTCGCATGGAACCTGAAACGGATTTTTGACAGCAAGGAGCTTGCGCTGTCACTTTCAGAGGCGGGCAAGAAAAAAGCCCTCGTTACCCACGATGCCGAAAAAAATGCACAGCTTCTTATGGATGCATACCGCGATATTTTGAAAGAAGGAAAATAATATGAGCTATGCACCGATTGTAATGTTTGTTTATAACCGTGCAGACCATTTTATTCAGACATATAACGCCCTTGCCGCATGCAGTGAAGCAAAGGAGTCCGAGCTTTTTATCTTTTCCGACGGTGCAAAGAACGACGCGGGAAAAGATAAGGTCAATGAAGTCCGCCGTGCTGTTGCGGCTGTGAAGAACGCAGGAGATTTCATGTCAGTCACCGTTACCGAAAGTCCTGTTAACAAAGGTCTTGCCGCTTCGGTTATCGCAGGCGTTACAGAGATAATCAACAAATACGGCAGAGCAATTGTTGTTGAGGATGACTGTGCGGTTTCGCCGTTTTTCCTCGGCTTCATGAACAAAGCTCTCGACTGCTATGAAAGCAATAAAAAAATCGGCTCAATCGCAGGCTATACGCCGATGATTGATTTGCCTGACGACTACAAAAACGATGTTTTCGCGGCATACCGTTCGTGCAGCTGGACATGGGCAACATGGAAGGACCGCTGGGACGGAGTCGATTGGGAACTTAAAGAAATAAAAGAGTTCTATAAGTCACCTAAGCTTATTAAAAAACTTAATTCCAACGGCAGTGACAGATTCATTCGCCTTTACCGCCAGACAAAGGGCAACGGAAGCTCATGGTCGGTCAGATTCGGCGCACACCTTGTCAGGAACGACCTCATTACCGTTTATCCGAGATTTTCATATAACAGCAATATCGGCTGCGATGAATCGGGTGTCCACAGCAAATCCGATGATGCGGAAAAAATGCGCGTGGATTTATCAAAAGCAATCCCGAACCCTGTTATGGCGGATATTGAAATCGACGGCAGAATTCAGAGAATAATGAAAAAGCATTATTCCTACGGTTTTGTTTCCGAATTAAAGAAATTCATTGCAACTGTTCTGATTGTAATAAAAGAGAGAATTAAAGGTTGAAATTTATGAAAAATCAGGCTCTCGTAAGCGTAATAATTCCCGTTTATAATGTTGAAAAATATCTTCGCGAAAGCGTTGACAGTGTTATAAACCAGACATATAAAAACCTTGAAATCATTCTTGTTGATGACGGCTCAACGGATTCATCGGGTAAAATCTGCGATGAATATATTGATAAGGATGAGAGAGTTACGGTTATTCATAAAAAAAATGAGGGACCGTCAAAAACACGGAACGCAGGTATTAATAACGCAAACGGAAAATACATCTATTTTCTCGACAGCGACGATTACATTGCAGATAACGCCATAGAAAATCTTGTGCTGACGGCAGAAACCAATCAGGCTGATCTTGTTTTCTTTGATGCAATATCATTTTCGGACGACGCAAGCGAAGTGGTTCAGGGCTATAAGGTTAAAGGAAGCTATGAGCCGTGCAGCGGCTTTGAAATGCTTGCCAAGCTTCACAAAAACAAAGATTATCACTGTTCGGTTGTGCTTCTATTTATAAAGCGCGATGTTTTCACCGAAAACAGCATATCCTTTTTGGAATCCGCATATTGCTCGGAAGATCTGCTTTTCACTTATCAGATATATTGCTGCGCTGCCCGCGCGGCACAGTGCAAAAAAACACTTTATCACAGAAGATTCCGTCCGAATTCAATCGTAACCTCAAAAAAATCCGAGAGACATTTTCGCAGCTGCCGCGATGTTTTTGAAATCGTCCGTGATTTTTCTAAGGCAATCGGCGTAAGTGACCGCTATATGGCAACCGAATATACTGTCCGCTGCGCATATAATGCTCTCAATGTATATAATAAGCTTTCGAAAAAAGACAAAACTCTTTGCAAAAAAGAATATAAAAAGTTAAAAAAAGACATACTCTCAAGCAATGCATTCGGCAACAAAGCCTTAAAAATGCGCTGCTACGGAACAGCTTTTTGGTTTGTATACAAGCTCTTTGAAAAAACTGCAGGTAAACTGCTGAAAGGAACAAAATGAACAGAAATAAAAAGCTCCTGTTTGTAATGCCTGTTATGAAGGGCGGAGGTGCGGAAAAGGTTGCCGTGCTTCTACTTAACGAATTTAATAGGAACGGTTACGGCTGCGAGCTTGTTCTCACGAATTCCGAACGCAGCGATATTGTTGACAGAGGTCTTGATAAGGATATCGGCATTACTGTCTTGCGTGAGAGTTATCCTGCAAAAAATTCCGTACAAAAAGCTTTTCTCCATATATTCAGGCTTTTTTCTTCTCTTATCTGTAAAATACCCGAGACTTTGAAGCTTAAGGTTCCCGCCTTTTGGGCAAAGCTCTCGTTTACGGCTCAGTATTACGACGAACTGAATGCGTTGAAAAAAGTGTTCCGTTCCAATCCCGATGCCGTTATAATCTCGTTTCTCCAGCCGTCAATTCCGCTCACCCTGCTTGCGGCAGAAGGATTGCCCAACAAGGTTGTTGTTTCCGAAAGAGCTGACCCCCACCGCCTGCTGAAAAAACGCTACGGTTATAATTTTATAAAAAAATATTATCAGCGTGCCGATGCCGTTGTGTTCCAGACAAACGATGCATTGGCGGCATATCCCGAAAACATTTTCGCAAAAGGAACGGTTATTTTTAATCCGATAAACGATAAGCTCCCCGAACCGTATTTCGGAGAAAGAGAAAAATATATAACCACCTTCTGCCGTGTTTCAAGGCAGAAAAATCTGCCGCTGCTTGTTCAGGCTTTCGCTCAGTTTCATAAAGAATACGGCGATTACCGCCTCAGAATTATCGGCGAGCCCCAGAATGATGACGACACAGCCGCGCTCGCCGAAACAAAAGCTCTCGCGGATAAGCTCGGCATTACCGAACACATTGACTTTATGCCCTTCAGCGCTCAGGTTCACAGCCTGGTTATCCGCGATGCAATGTATGTTAACTCTTCGGACTATGAAGGGATGTCCAATGCCATGCTCGAGGCTATGGCCATCGGCATGCCCGTTATCTGCACAGACTGTCCGATAGGCGGAGCAAACGCTGTTATTTGCAACTGCGAAAACGGCATTCTTACCGAAGTCGGAAATGCAGAAGAAATGTGTACAGCAATGAAAAAAATCGCAGGCGACAAGGTGCTGAGCGAAAAGCTCTCACGCAACGCCGCCGATATCAGATACAATCTTTCGCTTGAAAATACCGCAAAAAAATGGATGGAGCTGTTCTGAATGAAAAAACAGTTGCTTATTGTTGCTCATCATATGACAATCGGCGGGGTTCAGAAAACTCTGGTTTCCGCATCAAAGGCTCTGGATTACGATAAATACGATGTTACCCTTTATTTAAGGAAAAACCGCACTGACCTTCTCGACTATGTTGATAAACGAATGACCGTTATTGTCAATAAAGATCCTAACCGCTATTACAGAAAGCCTTATGCTGTTGTTCTTCAGCTCAGAATCATGCTCAACAAGCTTCTGTGCAGAAAAGAATCTGCTGATGCGCTTGAGCGCGAGCTTGCGGATAAAATCCGTGAAGACTCCATGCAATATGAAAAAAACGAATATTTTAACGGAAAGAAATATGATATAGCTGTTGCATATGTTCAGGGCTATACATCGCTTTTTGTTGACAAATATGTGGATGCTGACGAGAAAATTGTCTTTTATCATACAAGCACCGATGACCAGCATGAAATGCATGAGCTTGTTTTGCCGGGATTCGATAAAATTGCCGCACTTCACGAAGACCAGAAAAAACTTTTGTGCAAATGGTATCCCCGTCATGCCGACAAAATAAGCGTAGTAGAAAACTATACAGACAAAGAAATAATTACCGCTCAAAGCAAAGAAAAAGAAATTGCTCCGCCCGAAAGCAAGGCAATTCTCTGCTCGTGCGGAAGATTCGCTCCCGTCAAAGGCTTTGACCTTGCAGTCGAATGCGCAAAAATCCTCAAGGACAGCGGAACTGATTTTGTTTGGTATTTCGTAGGCGACGGACCCGAAAAAAGCTGTATTTCCGAGCTGATAGAAAATTATAATCTGACGGAAAATATCATTATTACGGGAATGCAGAAAAATCCTTATCCGTATATTGCCGCATGCGATATATATGTTCAGCCCTCATACGAAGAGGCTATGCCCGTAACAATCCTCGAAGCGCACCGTCTTAACAGACCCGTTATTTCAACCGCAACAGTCGGCGGAAACAATCTTGTTGAAAACGGCAAAAACGGTATTGTGTGCGAAATTGATGCGAAGGCTCTTGCTGAAAGCATTGAGAATCTTATAAAGGATAATGATACTTACAAAAAAATAGTCGGCAGCCTTGAAAGCGCTGACTATTCTCATGAATTTGAAAAATACAAAGAGCAATGGAAGGCTCTGTTAGAGGGGTGAAACAATGGAGTTCAGCATACTTGTTCCCGTTTATAATGTTGAAAAATATCTTGGGCAGTGTGTTGAATCATTGCTTAACCAGACCTATAACGGAAAATATGAAATCATTCTCGTTGACGACGGCTCAACGGATTCATCAGGCAGACTCTGCGATGAATACGCCAAAAACCATCCCGAAAAAATCAGGGTTATCCACAAGGAAAACGAAGGGCTTGTTTCGGCAAGGCAGGCAGGAATTGAAGCCGCTGCAGGCGAATACTCGCTTTTTGCCGATTCCGATGACTTTGTTGAAAGCTGTCTGCTCTCGGAAATTTCTTCTGTAATTGCTGAAGAAAAACAAACCGATTTGCTCATTTATTCTTTCAACTATTTCGATAACGGAACCGTAACCAAAAGAAAAACAACCTTGTGCGAAAACAAGGCTGTATACACGGGATGCAACAAAAAGGCTGTTTATGAAGCGCTTATAACAACTACCTTAATCACATCTCTCTGGACCAAGGTTGTCAGAACGGATATTTTAAAAAACGATCCTACAGACTACCGCTTATATTACGATAAAAACATGGCAGAAGATTGGTTCAGGTCTGTTCAGCTTCTGACAGCAGCAAATAAAATAGTATATATAAATGCTCCTCTCTATAACTACCGCACAAACAACGAAAGCATCTCGCGTTCATTCCGCCCCGAAACCATAGAGAAAAAAAACACTCTATATGTCTATGACAAGCTCAGGGAATCGCTTCCCGGGTGGGGTATGGACACCGATGAATACAGACAAAAGCTGAACGCCCGATGGCTGAATGAGGTTGTGTATACTTTTAAGCAGTATTACGAAAACGCCTCTGACGCAAAAGAAAAAAAAGCAATTCTGAATTATAATTGGAAATCAATGATGCCTGAGGATGCAGGAAAAGAAAACAACCCTTATGAAAACGATGTAAACCGCAAACTTTATAATTGGCTTGAACAAAAAAAGCCTTATAAGATCAAAAGATATTTTATTTTTCAGAATATTTATAAAAATCTTCGCAAAACAAAAGCAAAGCTTTTAAACATTGTCAGGTGATTGTTGTGAATAAAAAAGAATTAGATTCAATAATAAAAGAAGAAAAGGCATTATACCTCAGCAACATTGAATCAAGGGCAAAACAAATGAAAAAAAGCAACCATAAACGCTACTTGATTTTTAAATATTTATATTACTTCAGACATTGCCAGTATTACCGTAATTTAAGAAGTGACAAAAACTGTACGGGATTAAAGAAAACAGAAGCAAAATACAGATACAGATATTACGACAGAAAGAGAAACATTTACTCCTATAAAGCCGGAGTGGAAATCGGGTTGGATTCCGATATCGGAAAATGTTGCGACATCTGGCACAGCGGAGTGGTTATCAACGGAACCGTCGGCGAGAATTGTGTTTTCCACGGAAATAATACCATTGGTAACAAAGGAATCGCAAAGGATAATCTGCGACCTGTAATAGGAAACAATGTTGATATAGGCGCAGGCGCCGTTATTATCGGAAATAATTACATTGCCGATAATTGTGTTATCGGCGCAGGTGCTGTAGTAACAAAAAGCTTTGAAAAAATCGGCTCAGTAATCGCAGGTGTTCCGGCAAAAACGATAAACTGACAAAAAGAAACAGAGGGCTTAAAGGAACTATGAACAACAAAGAAATCGTATTTTTAATTAAAGTTATGTGCGGGGGCGGTGCGGAAAGAGTAGCAACTCTTTTGTGCAACACAATGGCTCAACGAGGCTATAATGTTACTCTTATCATCACCCACCAGAAAAAAAGCGATTCTGTTTTGCAGAATATGAATCCGGATATCAGAATTATATCTCTGCCGGATGAAATCCAAAAAGAAAGCTCATGTTCCTTTGTATCAAAAATAATAATGCTCCTTGCCGGACTGTTAAATAAGATTGAAAACAGAATTATAAAAAGCAATTCATCAAAATCAAAAATACTTAAATATATTTCATATAACTACCAAAACATCAGATGGCTGAAATCATATTTCAGAAAGCACAAAAAAGCAACCGCTATTGCATTTATGTATGATGCATCTTTTTATTCGCTTCTTTCTGTTACAAGAAACAACAAACTCATTATTTCCGAACGCGGCGACCCGCAACAATCAAATAATGCCAAAACAACAATGGCGTTTATAAAAAACGAATTCTGTAAAGCCGACGAATTTGTTTTTCAGTCTCCCGATGTTCAAAAATGGTATGAACAGAATACCCCTGTAAGAGGCAAGGTTATCTTTAACCCTATTAAGCCCGATTTACCTGAACCATATTCAGGCGAAAGAAAGAAGAGAATTGTTAATTTCTGCCGCATATCTGCACAGAAAAACCTTATATTGCTTGTCGATGCTTTTGCCCGATTCCATAAAGAGTTCCCCGATTATAATCTTGACATTATCGGAGACTGTGTCGGGAATGCGGCAGAAGGATATACTGAAGCAATAAAAAAACACATCGACTCTCTCAACTGCGGGGAATGCATTCATATTCTTCCTGCCCGCAGCGATATTCACTCTGTTATCAGGGACTATGCCATGTTCGTTTCATCCTCTGATTTTGAGGGAATGTCGAATTCCATGCTTGAAGCTATGGCGTTGGGTCTGCCGTGCGTATGCACCGATTGCCCTGCCGGCGGCGCAAGAGCAGTTATAAAAAGCGGAGAAAACGGTATTCTGACCCCTGTGGGAGATGCCGACGCTCTTTACAACGCAATGAAAAAAGTGGTTGAAAACAAAGAGCTTTCAGAAACGCTCTCCCGAAATGCAGCAAAAATACGCGATGAACAGTCCGTTGAAAAAATAACAGAGAAATGGATGGAACTGATAGATGGTTAAAATCAGCGTTATTGTACCTATTTACAACGCGGATAAATATCTCGAAAAATGTCTGGACAGCATTGTTGCTCAGACACTCAGAGACATTGAGATAATCCTTATCGACGACGGCTCAACCGACGGCAGTGCAGAAATCTGCAAAAGATATCTTTCAGACAGCAGGGTAAGCTATTATCATAAAGAAAACGAAGGTCTTGCCGCAGCAAGAGATGACGGAATGATGCGTGCAAGCGGAGAATATATCGGCTTTGTCGATGCAGACGATTGGCTTAAACCCGAAATGTACGAAAAAATGTATAATGCTGCAAAAACAAATGATTCAGATATTGTTTTCTGCAACTGCATTGAAAACGAAAACGGCCATATTTTTACTCCTGAAATGCCCGACGGTCCTTATGACAGAGAGGGAATAAAGAGTGTCATTCTGCCAAAAACACTTGCTTATATCGGCAAACACGGTACAAAAAGAGCAATCCGCTGGTGCAACTGGCTCAGAATCTACAAAGCAGAAACTCTCAATAAAAACAGCATAAGATTTGACCGCAGACTCAGAAGAAGTCAGGATTTGCAGCTTACATATGAAGCAACTCTTGTTGCGCAGAATTATTATTATATAAGTGAACCGCTTTACCATAACAGAGTTGTGGCGGATTCACTTTCAAGAGGCTATACCAAAAACATGTGGCCGCTTTACATTAACCTTATTGAGATTCTTTATAAGGATACCGAGAATTTCAAAGAAATGGATTTAATGAATCAGATGCATCTGCGCGCATTCTTCTTCGCTGTTGAATGCATCGAAAATGAAATGAAGCCACTTTGCCCCAATGACAGAAAAAAGAAAATCGAGCTTATTGAGCAGATAATGAACGATCCCATATTCGAAAGATTTTACGGCAAAATTCCAGTTGATGAATTAAATCCGCTTTACCGCAAATATTATGAGCTAATTCATGAAAAGAAAGCGGCAAAGCTTCTCGATTTCACAAAAAGATACAGACGCAAGCAAGAAATCAGAAAAAAATATATTAATCCTGCAATTAATTTCTTAACAGAAAACGCAATCTACAAAAAAATCAGAGGGAAACATTAATGAAGCACATAGTTTTTGTTGTCGGAAACTACAAAAACGGCGGCGTTCCGATGCGCTCAACAAACCTTGCAAATGAGTTTGCCAAAAAAGGCTATCGTTCAACCATTCTGGTTACAAAAGAAATAGGCAATGATGTTTTTTTCAGCCTAGAAAAGAATGTTGAACTTGTCTCTCTTAATCATTATTGTGCAGAACACTCTGCAGATAAAAACATCAATACCTCATTGTCAAAAAGAAAACGCATAACAAAATTGCTGAAGCTGCTCAGATTATTCACAAAACGCTTCCCTGAAATTACTGAAAGAATATCAATAAAATTAAAGCAAATAAGAAAAAGCGAAATGCTTTCGGTTTTTGCTGTCAACAATCAGAATTGTATTTATATACCGTTCGGCATTTCTTATTTTGAAGATGTTTTTTACGCTGTCAAAGGTACAAAGAATAAACTGATTTATGCAGAGCGTAATGCTCCCGAGCTTGAATTCCCTTCTGATGAAAAAGAAAAAAAACGCCTGTTCAGAATGCTTTCAAAGGCTGACGGCGCAGTTTTGCAAACAAAAGATGAACTTGATTATTTTAACGGCAACCTGAAAAAAGCTGTTGTAATCAATAATCCCGTTAAATCAAATCTTCCTCTCCCTTTTGATGGAGAAAGAAGAAAAGTGGTTGTGAATTTTTGCAGAATAGCTGAACAAAAAAAACTTCCGCTTATGATAAACGCTTTTATGGAGTTCCACAAGTTTCATCCTGAATATATCCTTGAAATATACGGCAATACCGTTGAAAAAAACGAAGAAGAACTCAAAAATACACTCATCGCAATGATTCACTCTCTCAACGCAGAAGAATTTATAAGAATTCTCCCGCCAAGACCTGATGTTCATGAGGTTATACGAGACTGCTCAATGTTCGTCTCGTCATCATATTTTGAGGGATTGTCAAATTCAATGATTGAAGCAATGGCAATAGGCATGCCCTGCATTTGCACAGATTGCCTTGGCGGAGGTGCGAGAGAAATGATAAAAAGTGGCGAAAACGGTCTGCTTGTTCCTCTTGACGATGTTCAGGCTTTAGCGCAAGCTATGAAAATGATGGCTGATGACGCCGCTCTTGCAAAAAAATGCTCTGAAAACGCATCAAAAATACGTACAGAGCTTTCTGTAGAATCAATTGCTGAAAAATGGCTGGATTTTATCCTTCAATAAAGACGATGTTTATCGGAAAGAAGAACGGAACTAAGACCGCTTTTTTTGAGGTATAAAACCGTTCACCGGAAACTCAAATTTTCATAAACTCTTGAACGTTATTCCTGAAATATATTTCTAAGAACAATTCAATCAACTCAAGGAGAAATAAAATGTTTTCCATTGAAAAAATATACGAAATAGTGAAAAAAGCTGTATGGTGGTATAAAAAATATTTTACAGTTGAAGGTCTGTATGACTGCATCCTTCCTGATAAAATGTATATCAAAAAGCTTTATAAATTCAGAACAGGAAAAAAACTAAATCTCAGAAAACCTGAAACCTTTTGCGAAAAACAGAATTGGCTCAAGCTTTATGACCGCAGACCTGAATATACCGTAATGGTGGATAAATACAAGGTCAGAGATTATATTGCAGAAAAAATCGGTGAGCAGTATCTTGTCCCTCTTCTCGGTGTCTGGGATTCTCCCGATGAAATTGACTTCGATTCTCTTCCAAATGAATTTGTTCTTAAATGCAATCATGATAACGGCGTGATTGTTTGCAGAGACAAAAGCAAGCTTGATATTGAAAAGACAAAAAAAGAGCTTCATTGCCGACTAAACAGAGATTATTATAAAAAGTTGCGCGAGTGGCCCTACAAGGATGTTCCCAGAAAAATTATATGTGAGAAACTAATGTATCCCCGTGATAACGAGCCAATCGTTGACTACAAATTAATGTGTTTTAACGGAAAAGTAAAGCTCATTGCTTTGTATGCCGAAAGATTCTGCGGAAATCTCAAAGAAGATTATTATACGCCCGAATGGAATTATTTGAAAATTCTTGATAAAGAAGGTCATGGGGATGTTTACCAAAAACCGAATTGTTTGAACGAAATGATTTTGATAGCAGAAAAACTTTCAAAAGGATTTCCTTGTTTAAGAGTTGATTTCAATATTTGGGAAAATATGCTTGCAATAGGTGAATTAACCTTTTTCCACCATGGTTCTATGTTGCCATATTTTGATGAGTGGGAAACAAAAATGGGTGAATGGATAGAATTACCCCCCAAAACACAGGAGATAATTATGACTGAACAAAATTGGACAACTATTGTCAAATCAACTAACACTGCGTTCAACATGGATCTGAAAGGTCTGAAAAACTGCAGGGACCTTATATTCCTGTTTGTCCGCAGAACCTTTGTTGCAAAATACAAACAAACAATCTTAGGTCCTGCATGGGCAGTTATTCAGCCGTTTTTCACAACGGTTGTTTACTCCGTTTTTTTCGGAAACATTGCGGGTCTCGGCGCTTCAGGTGTACCCAACTTTATCTTCTATCTCTCAGGTACAATTACCTGGACGCTGTTTGCAAACTGCCTGACCGAAACCTCCCATACCTTCACAAGTAATTCCGCTATTCTCGGCAAGGTTTATTTTCCGCGCCTTGTAATGCCAATTTCAACGGCAATTTCGCAGTTTATCGGATTCTTTATCCAGTTTGCATTCATGCTCTGCTTCATGGTATATTACCTGATTACAGATGTAGGCATTAAACCGAATATACTTATTCTCATGTTTCCGCTTGTGCTTATTCAGCTTGCGGTCCTCGGCATGGGCTTCGGCATGATTATATCTGCTCTCACAACCAAATACCGTGACCTTGCAATGGTTGTCGGCTTCGGCGTTTCGCTCTGGTCATATTGCTCCCCCGTTGCCTACGATATGTTCAGCCGCTCTCAGCTTGCACCCGGAAGTATCATCTATAATATATACATGCTTAACCCCGTTACGCCCGTTATAAACCTTTTCCGCTACGGCTTTCTCGGCACCGGCAATGTGGACTGGCTGTTTTACGGAATAAGCTGGATAACCACGGCGGTTGTTACGGTAATCGGTGCGCTGATGTTCAGCAAATCCGAAAAAACATTTATGGATACAGTGTGAGGTGTGGTATGGAAGAATTAGCAATAAGAGTTGAACATGTTTCAAAGGAATACCGCCTCGGTGCAATCGGCGGTGCAACTCTCAAGAGTGAAATCCAATCAAAGCTTGCGAAAATGTTTCACAAGGAAGATCCTAACCTGAAAATCGGAGAAAAAGCTTACGATAAAAACGAGCGTTTTTTTGCATTAAACGACTTATCATTTGATATCAGAAAAGGCGAAACTGTCGGAATTATCGGCAGAAACGGTGCGGGCAAGTCAACAATATTAAAGCTTATCTGCCGCGTTACCGCTCCAACAAAGGGCAATATTTATCTTAACGGCAGAATAACAAGTATGCTTGAGGTCGGCACAGGCTTTCATCCTGAGCTTACGGGCAGAGAAAATGTTTATCTCAACGGTGCAATCCTCGGCATGAGCAAAGCCGAAATAGAAAAGAAATTTGACGAGATTGTTGAGTTCTCCGAAGTCGGTCAGTTTATCGACACACCCGTCAAAAGATATTCAAGCGGCATGAAGGTTAAGCTTGCCTTTGCCGTTGCATCCCACCTCGACAGTGAAATCATGATTATGGACGAAGTGCTCGCCGTCGGCGACGTATCATTTCAGAACAAATGCATTGACCGCATGAAAAAAGTCGCTGAGGAGGAAGGAAGAACTATTCTCTACGTAAGCCATAACATGGCAACAGTCAAAAGCCTTTGCAACCGATGCATCGTTCTTTCTCACGGACAGCTTGCGTTTGAAGGCGGAACCGATGAAGCAATTGCAGTCTATATGCAGGATGATACGCTTGACAACACAACATTCTTTGATACCTCAAAAGCCCCAAGACAACGCAAAAACAACCAAAGACACTTGCTTCAGAATCTTCATATGTACGAATCTGAAACCTGCAATCTCGAATACGGCGATGTATTCCCCTTCCGCATAGAATGGAAAAGCGAAAACGATGATGAAAGAGTTCTTATGAAAATGATCATCAACGGAATTGACACAACTCCTGTCGGCGTCATTTTCGGCGGTGAATTGAAACATAAAAAAGGACTAAACTCCGCCGAGTTCAAATTTGACACATCATATCTTGTCCCTGGCAAATATACGGTTGACCTTATTCTTTATGATGAAGACAAATCAGGAAGTATCATGTATCACGACCGCGTAACTGCTCTTCGTTTTAATGTTGAGCACGGTGAAAAATCCCTTAAACTCAGGCATTGGTTCAAGGACTGGGGTAACGCTGTTTTGCCCTGTATTGAGAAGATATAAGGAGAGATAAAAATGTACGATTTCAAAGGCGAGACCCTGCTTATAACGGGAGGAACGGGTTCATTCGGCAACGCTGTTCTCAACCGCTTTCTTAAAACTGATATAAAAGAAATCCGCGTTTTTTCACGAGATGAAAAAAAACAGGATGACATGCGTCACGAATTTCAGGCAAAAATGCCTGAGGTTGCCGATAAAATCAAGTTCTACATCGGCGATGTGAGAAATCCCGACTCACTCAGATACGCCATGGTCGGCGTTGACTATGTTTTCCATGCTGCCGCTCTCAAGCAGGTACCCTCATGCGAATTCTTCCCCATGGAAGCAGTTAAGACCAATGTTATCGGCACAGACAATGTGCTTAACGCTGCGGTTGATGCAGGCGTGAAATCCGTTATCTGCCTTTCAACAGACAAGGCTGCATATCCCATCAACGCAATGGGCATCACAAAGGCTCTTGAAGAAAGAGTCGCAACTGCAAAAGCAAGAAATGTTGACCCCGATAAAACAAAGATCTGCTGCACAAGATACGGCAATGTTCTTTGCAGCCGCGGCTCGGTTGTTCCTCTCTGGATTGATCAGATCAGGAACGGTCAGCCCATAACAATCACAAATCCCGATATGACACGCTTCATCATGTCGCTTGAAGAAGCTGTTGACCTTGTTCTTTTTGCATTCAAGGAATGCGAAAGCGGCGATATATTCGTACGCAAAGCACCTGCCTGCACAATTCAGACTCAGGCTGAAGCCGTTTGTGAACTCTTCGGAGGCAAAAAGGAAGATATCAAGATTATAGGCATCCGCCACGGTGAAAAGATGTATGAAACTCTGCTTACAAACGAAGAATGCGCAAAAGCAGAAGATATGGGAGATTTCTTCCGCGTTCATGCCGATAACAGAAGCCTTAATTATGATAAATACTTTTCAGACGGCAATATTAAGCGCGCTGAGCTCTCCGAGTTCAACAGCAACAACACAAAGCTTCTTGATGTTGAAGAAGTTAAAGAAAAACTTATGGAGCTTTCATATATCAGAGAAAGACTTGAGGAGTTCAATTCATAATGAAATACGAGATTAATTTCAAGAATAACGGCAAGCTTAAGCTGCTTATAATCGTCGGCACAAGACCTGAAATCATCCGTCTTTCCGAGGTTATAAAAAAGTGCCGCAAGCATTTTGATACCGTGCTCGCCCATACGGGTCAGAATTACGATTATACACTCAACGGAATTTTCTTCGAAGACCTCAATCTCGGTATGCCCGACATTTATCTCAACTGTGTGGGAGAAAATCTCGGACAAACCGTAGGCAACATCATTGCTTCTTCTTATGAGCTTATGGAAGAAATCAAGCCCGATGCTCTGCTCATACTCGGTGACACAAACAGCTGTCTTTCCGCAATCGGCGCAAAAAGGCTTCATATCCCCATTTTCCATATGGAGGCAGGCAACAGATGCAAGGATGAGTGTCTGCCCGAGGAAACAAACAGAAGAATCGTTGATATCATTTCCGATGTCAACATCGCATATTCCGAGCATGCAAGAAGATATCTCGCCGAATGCGGTCTGCCTAAAGAGCGAACCTATGTTTCAGGCTCACCCATGTCAGAGGTGCTGAATGCAAATCTTGATAAAATTCTCAACAGCGATATCCTTGATAAGCTCGGTCTTGAGGAGAAAAATTATATTCTCCTCTCCGCTCACAGAGAAGAAAATATCGACACTGAAAAAAATTTCCGCTCGCTGTTCAATGCTTTGAACACACTTGCAGAAAAATACGATATGCCTATTCTCTACTCCTGCCATCCCCGCTCAAGAAAAAGACTTGAAAATTCCGATATTATCCTCGATAAGAGAATCATTATGCATGAGCCTCTCGGATTTTCAGATTACAATAAGCTCCAGATGTGTGCTTATGCCGTTGTTTCCGACAGCGGCACTCTCCCCGAAGAAAGCAGTTTTTATCTGAGCATCGGCAAGCCCTTCCCTGCGGTATGTATCAGAACATCAACAGAGCGCCCTGAAGCACTCGATAAGGGCTGCTTTGTGCTTGCAGGCATTGATGAAATCGGTCTTCTTCAGGCTGTAGAAACAGCTGTTGAAATCACGGGCAATGAGGAGTTTGCAACGCCCGTACCCGATTATACGGATAAAAATGTTTCCGATAAAATTGTAAGACTCATTCAGAGCTATACGGGAATAGTCAATAAAATGGTTTGGAGAAAGCTTTAATGAACATTCTTATCACAGGTGCAAAGGGATTTGCAGGCAAAAACCTTGTTGCAAATCTCTGCAATATAAAAGACGGCAAAAACAAAACAAGACCCTCAATTCAGATTGATGAAATCTTTGAGTATGACATTGATTCCACTCCCGAAGAGCTTCACAAATACTGTTCAAGGGCTGACTTTGTTTTTCATCTTGCAGGCATAAACAGGCCGAAGGAAGTAAGCGAATTTTCGGGTAATTCAGGCATTCTCGGCATTGTTCTCGATGAACTGAAGGCATGTTCAAACAAAGCTCCCGTTATGCTTTCGTCATCGGTGCAGGCCACTCTTGAGGGCAGATTTGCAGGCTCTGAATACGGCAAAAGTAAGCTTGCTGCAGAGAATATGCTCTTTGAATACGGAAAAGGAACAGGCTCCAATGTGCTTGTTTACCGTTTGCCAAATCTTTTCGGAAAATGGTGCAAACCCAATTATAATTCAGCTGTTGCAACCTTCTGCAATAATATTGCAAAGGATTTGCCCATAACAGTCAATGACCCTTCGGTTGAGCTTGAACTGCTTTATATTGATGATTTCGTTGATGAAATGCTCAACGCGCTTGAAGGCAAAGAAACAAAACATGGCGATTTCTGCGCTTTTTCCGTAACCCACAGGGTAACTCTCGGCAAAATCGTGGATTTGCTCAACAGCTTCAAAGCACAAAGCGAAACCCTTGTTATGCCTGAAATACCCTGTAATTCCTTTGCAAAAAAGCTTTATTCAACCTATCTTTCTTACCTGCCTGCAGAAAAGGTAAGCATTCCTCTTAAAATGAACTGCGATGACAGAGGCAGCTTCACTGAAATATTAAAAACCGCAAGCTGCGGTCAGTTTTCGGTTAATGTCAGCAAACCCGGAATTACCAAGGGACAGCACTGGCATAACACAAAATGGGAGTTTTTCATTGTTGTTTCGGGAAAAGCCCTTATTCAGCAAAGAGAAATCGGAACAGACAAGGTGCTTGAATTCAGAGTGTCCGGTGACAAGCCCGAGGCGGTGCATATGCTACCGGGCTTCACTCATAACATTATTAACCTTTCCGAAACGGAAAATCTCGTTACGCTTATGTGGGCAAACGAGCAGTTTGACCCCAATAAGCCTGATACTTTTTTTGAAGTGGTGTAATTTAAATGGGTATTAAAAATGCCAGATTAAGAGAACACGAAAAGATTCTGCTTGATATTCTTGCCAACAATCTTTTTAATGCAGGGCGCAGGATTGACCTCAACGAGGACAATCTTAATGCGGTCTGGTGCGAAGCATACGCTCAGGCGGTTACTCTTATGGCATTTCATAACTCAAATTATGAAGTTCTTAAAAGCGATAAGTGCGAATACATCAGAAAAAAGCTGAGCAACACCCTTGCAAAAAACGCAAAAATTGATTTTGAGCATGTGCGCATATGCAATATTATGAAAAACGCAGGTATACCCTGCACAATCCTGAAAGGCTTCAGCTCCGCGCTTTATTACCCCGATCCCCTTATGCGCTCAATGGGCGATGTTGATTTCCTTGTGGATACTGATGATTTTGAAAAAGCCGCCGATGCTTTCAAGTATAACGGATATAAATCGGCAGAAAAAGGAAACGATGTCCACGATATTTTTCTCGGCAACATCTGCAGATGCGAAATGCACTTTCAACCGTCGGGTATACCAAAAGGCAAGGCAGGCGTTAAGGTCAGAAAATATCTTTCGTCGCTTCTCGAAAACTCCCGCAAGGTACAGACTGAGCTTGGCGAAATAACAGTCCCCTCCGCTTTTCACCACGGACTTATTATTCTTCTCCATATGTGTCACCACCTGACGGGAGACGGTCTGGGGCTTCGCCATCTTTGCGACTGGGCTGTGTTTATAAACTCCGTAGGCGAAGCAGAATTCATTGAACTTTATGAAAAAGTTCTCAAGGATATCGGTCTTTGGGAATTTGCAAAAATAATGACATATATTTCGAGCGAGTATCTGGGCATGCCCGAAATGAAATGGGCGGAAAACTCAGATAAAAAACTGGCAGACTATATTCTGATAGATATCATTATCGGCGGTAACTTCGGTCAGAAAAATGCAGACCGAAGTCACGAAAGCCTTTTAATCACAAGCAAAAACGAAAAAGGAATTTCTATGCTGCGGCAGTTTTTCATTTCTGCCAACAGCATTGTATATAATAATTGGAAGGCTGCAAGAAAATATAAATTTTTGTTGCCTTTCGGTTGGCTTTTCTTCGGCGGAAGATATATTTTACGCTCTCTGTCGGGCAAACGCCCCAAAATCCGACCCCAGAAGGTTGCAAAAGAAGCGGCGGAAAGAATTGATGTCTATTCACGCCTCAGTCTTTTCGAACATCAGAAATAAATCTTGATTGCATAAAAAGCAGGTGATAACTTGGAAAAAAAGAAAAAAAGCAAAAAGGGAATCAAGGCGTTAATTGCTCTACTGATACTGTTGGCTTTGCTCCTCGGTGCCTTTGTAATCACATGCAACCACTTTTTAAACAAAATCAACAGAGCCACCGACATTGATGTGATTCCTGCTGACATGGAAGACTTTGAAACAGACGGATATGACGGCTCCCTTGATGTTATTGATCCGAATGACGTTGATTGGAATGATGGCTTCCTGCACGGTAACGATGACGGTCTTATCAATATTCTGCTTGTAGGTCAGGACAGACGGCCGGGAGAAGGCAGACAACGCTCCGACACAATGATTCTGTGCAGCTATAACCCAAAAACCAATGAGCTTGCTATGATCTCATTTTTAAGAGACCTTTATGTAAGGATTCCCGGATATTCCGATAACCGTCTTAATGCGGCTTATGCCTTCGGCGGATTTCCTCTTCTTACAAAAACGCTCAATGCAAACTTCGGAGTAACCGTAGACGGTTGCTTTGAGGTTGATTTCGGCGGATTTAAAAAGATTATTGATATAGTTGGCGGCGTTGATGTTACTCTGACGGCTGCAGAAGCAAAAATTGTTGGCGACGGCGCAACGGCAGGGCTTACTCATCTCGACGGCGAGCATGCTCTTATCTATGCAAGAATAAGAAAGATTGACAGCGACTTTCAGAGAACTGCAAGGCAGCGAAAGGTTCTCAATGCCGTATTCAGCAAGATAAGAAACTGCAGCATTTCGGAAATCATAGACCTCGTCAATGAAGTTTTGCCGCTGATGACAACAGATATGACAAACTCTGATATAATGTCTCTTGCGATTAAATACGCACCGTCTCTTGCAAGCCTCAGGATAGAAACCTACGGCGTGCCTTCAAACGGAAACTATAAAGCAGCGATGATAAGAGGCATGGCTGTTAAAGTTCCCGACCTTTATAAAATCAAAAAAGCCATTTTTGAAGAATACCTTCCTTTTTAATCTGAAAACATTCAGAAACGGAGAATGATTATGAAAAAAACATTATCTTTAATCCTCGCCTTACTTATTATTGCTTCCAATTTCTGCATTGCATCTGCTGCTGAAGCTTTCGCTCCCGATTCAGCTTTGAATAATACCGAGTTTGCAGTTGAAACCGCAGAAATCATCAAAAATTCAGCCGACTCTTCTTCAATGCTCAGAATTATGGGAAGATTCAGTTCCGCTGTTTCCGATGCTGTTTTTTCGCAGGCGGATGATGCCGTTATATCCGATGACGGAAGATTTGTTCTTCAGTTCTCAACAGAAGAAGAGCTTCTCTCCTGCCTTGAAGCCCTAAACAGCAATCCTTATGTTCTTTATGCCGAGCAGGACAGACCAATCTATACTGAATCTCTTGAAAAATCAACAAAATATCTGTCATGGGCAGTTGAAGCAATCGGCGCTGATGTTTATTCGGATTCCATTGTTCTTCCCTCTCCCGACAGCTCCGTTACCGTTGCAATTATCGACAGCGGTTCAAAGGACATAGACTTTATAAAGGACAAGCTTGTTTCCGGATACGATTTTGAGGATAATGATTCCGACGCAACTGACGATGAAAGCGTTGACAGCCACGGAACATTCCTTGCAGGTATCGTTGCAGACTGCACACGCGATCTTCCCGTTAAAATCATGCCCGTCAGAGTCCTCGAATCCAAAACAGGCTCACTTTTCAATGCGGTTAACGGTATTTACTATGCCGTTGATAACGGCGCAGATATCGTAAACATCAGCCTTGGCGGTGTTATGAAAGACTGCCGCGCACTTGACGATGCTTTAAAATATGCTGAGCAGAAAGATGTTACGGTTGTTGTTTGTGCAGGTAACACAAAGAGCGACACCGAGAATTTCTGCCCTGCTCACAACGAAAGCGCAATCACCGTTACATCGGTAAACTCCGAGAATGAATTTTCCTCGATTTTCTCAAATTTCGGCAACGCAGTTGATATTGCCGCTCCCGGAGAAAACATAATCAGCTACAATGCCGCAGGACAGAAAGTATCTATGGGCGGCACCTCGATGTCTGCCGCTTATGTTGCCGCCGCCGCTGCAATGTTCCGTCTCAAAAACCCGACCTGCAACGCTGAACAGGTGCGCAACGCAATGATTTCGTGCGCAGAGGATTTCGGCGATGAGGGCTGGGATAAGTATTACGGCTGGGGTATTCTCAGAATCGGAAAGCTTGCTGATTCTGCTGCAAAATATGTTGAATCGGTAAGCGTTGAAAAGAGCTCATATTATCTCGCTGTCGGCGAAAGCATCACAATCAATCCGACAATCTCCCCAAGTCGGATCGTAGCCATGTCGTTCTGTGAGCCAAGGAGTTGGGAGCTCTAA
>JAZPXO010000056.1:0-5814 GCA_045543735.1 Acutalibacteraceae bacterium | reverse complement strand
CATATAGGCAATTTAAGCAGCACTATCAGACAGACAGCAATCCAAACAACCGCAACGGCAAGCCGTGTGCCGAGCGACTGAAATTTCGTTTTTGAATTTCCCATTTTAAATTCCTCATTTTTTAGCTTTTATTACAGCTTTTATTCTGTGAATTCCGTAAAGCACGGTTGAAATAACCATAGCAACTATTGAAATTATAATAAGTGTATTTGCCAACCAAAGCGGAATGTTTGTGAAAAACAAAAGAATAAGCATAACCACATAAAGAATAACCGTGCAAGCCTTGCCGTACCACAATGCACTGTTGATTTTTGCAGAATATTTTGTTTCCATTATTGCAGTTACCGCCATAAAGATTTCTTTCACAATAAGAACAATAAGTGCAGGCAGCATAAGCTCATATTTTGTGAGCAGGCAATACATCATTGCTGCTTGGGTAAGTTTATCTGCAATAGGGTCAAGCACTTTGCCGATATCCGTTACCATATTGAAACGGCGTGCAATTTTGCCGTCAAGAACATCCGTAAAGCCCGATACGACAACGAGAATTGCAGTCAGCAAACCGCTTTCCTTTTCGCAATATGCCCATATGATAAACGGAATAAGTATCAGACGCAGGTAGCTTATCAGATTCGGAACAGAGAAAAAGTCTTTTGCTTTCAGCCTGATGTTCATTAATATCGCCTCGATTAAGAATTCAATATGTTCATAAACTCTTCGCCCGTAATGGTTTCTTTTTCGTAGAGATACTGTGCCAATTTGTCAAGTTTTTGTTTGTTTTCGGTAAGTATTGTCATTGCTTTGTCATACTGCTTTTTGATAAGTGCAACAACCTGACGGTCGATTTCCGTCTGTGTTTCTGCCGAGCAGGCAAGCGAAGCATCACCGCCGAGATACTGATTTGTAACAGTTTCAAGAGCAACCATACCGAATTCATCGCTCATGCCGTAGCGGGTTATCATCGCTCTTGCAAGCCTCGTAGCCTGCTCGATATCATTGGCTGCACCCGTTGACACCGAGCCGACCGCAAGCTGCTCTGCAGCCCTGCCTCCCGTATAGGTGGCGATTTTATTTTCAATCTCTTCCTTGCTCATTAAATAATGATTCCCTTCGTCAACCTGCATTGTGTATCCCAATGCACCCGAAGTTCTCGGAACTATCGTGATTTTCTGAACGGGTGCGGAATTTGCCTGCATTGCGGCAACAAGTGCATGACCGATTTCGTGATATGCAACAATCATCTTTTCTTTGTCGGTCAGCAAAGAGTTTTTCTTCTGATAGCCTGCAATAACAACCTCTATGCTTTCTTCAAAATCCGCCTGCATAGCTGCTCTGCTTCCTCTGCGAACAGCACGCAAAGCCGCTTCATTAACAATATTTGCAAGCTCTGCACCCGACGCACCCGATGCCATTCTTGCAACAGCTGAAAAATCAACATTCGGTCCCACGCAGATTTTTCTTGCGTGAACTTTGAGAATTTCTTCTCTGCCTTTCAAATCAGGCAGTTCAACGGGAACCCGTCGGTCAAATCTGCCGGGTCTTGTCAATGCGGGGTCAAGGGATTCGGGTCTGTTTGTTGCTGCAAGGATAATAACGCCCGTATTGCCCTCAAATCCGTCCATTTCGGTCAGAAGCTGGTTGAGTGTCTGCTCTCTTTCATCGTTGCCGCCGATGTGATTATCACGCTTTTTGCCTATGGCATCAATCTCATCAATAAACACGATACACGGTGCTTTTTCTTTTGCTTGTTTGAAAAGGTCACGCACCTTCGATGCACCCATACCAACAAACATTTCAACAAATTCCGAGCCCGAAATTGAGAAAAACGGAACATTTGCCTCGCCCGCAACAGCCTTTGCGAGCATTGTTTTACCCGTACCCGGAGGTCCGACAAGCAGAATGCCTTTGGGCATTGAAGCACCGATAGCCTTATATTTATCGGGGTTGTGAAGATAGTCAACAACCTCTGTCAGGTTTTCCTTTGCTTCATCTTCGCCTGCAACATCGCTGAATTTTATTCCGCTTGACGATTTAACATAAATCTTGGCATTGCTCTTGCCCATATTGAACATCATGGAATTTCCGCCGCCCGCTTTATCCGTGAATTTTTTCATCACAAGCTGACCGAGTCCGACCATAAGAGCCATAGGCAAAATCCAACTCAAAAGTATACTGAGAATCGGCGACATTTCCTGAACTATTTCTGTTGAGAATTTTGCTCCTGCGGTGTAAAGTCTTTGAGTTAAAGCAGGGTCTTCCATAAGACCCGTTTTATAGAAATTTCCGTTTTTGTCGCTGAAAACGATCTGATTATCCTGAATTTCAACCTCGTCAACGTTAAGCTCCGTTGTCATTCGGATAAAAGTGCCGTAATCCACCTCTTTAACTCTCATATTGTTGAGAAGCGGCATAACAATCGCATTGAAAAGAATGATTACCGCAAGAAAAATGCCGTAATAGAACATCATCGGCTTTTTCGGCGTTTTAACTTCGTTCATAAAATACCCCTTTATCACTTTATGACGTAATTATAAAACACTTTCTTCAACCAAACTTCAACTGAAGTTCAACAATTGTTGAACTTGAAAATAAGAAATATGCTGTTTCACTAAAAAAGCAGGTGACATCCACAAGGATGTCGCCTGCTGATTTTATATCATATGAAACTGCGCTGTAAAAGTATTGACTCCGTTTTTGCTTTCGGCGAAGATTTTGCCTGAATGCTCGGTGACGATGCTTTCAGCGATTGACAGTCCGAGACCGTAGCTGTTGTTCATCTGACGGGTTTTATCGCCTCTGTAAAAACGCTTGAAGATATTTTTCAGTTCATCTTCGGGTATGATTTCACCTTTGTTACTTACTGAAAGTCTGCATTGATTTCTGCCCTGTTTTTTCAGAATCAGCTTTATTTCCGATTTTTCCGATGCGTATTTGTTTGCATTATCAAGAAGAATATCAACAACCTGCTTTATCTGCTCTGCGTTTCCGCTTATTTTTATACTTGATTCAATTTCACTTGTGAAATTCTGCTCTTTCTCAAAGAACAGTGCTTCAAACGGCAGTATCGCATCGGATACGGTTTCGCTCAGATCAAAAACCGCAAATTCTTTTTTTAGACTGCCGTTATCGAGCCTTGCAATTTCAAGCATACTTTCAACAAGTCCTCTCATTTGCTTTGACATTGTGAGAATATTATCAGTGAATTTTGCTTTGCTTTCTTCAGAGCCTTCAGATTTCATAAGCTCTGCATTCGTTGTTATGACCGTAAGCGGAGTTTTTAATTCGTGTGATGCATCGGCAATAAATTGTTTCTGCTTATCCCACGCTTCTTCAACAGGTCTGACAGCCCATTTTGCAAGGAAGATACTGACAACAAAGAAAAGCCAGAAAGCGGCAATACCGATGGATATGCTTGTTTTGTAAAGACTTCCGAGCATCTTTGCTTCGGCGGATATATCCGTGAAAATATAACTTTTACCCATGGGTGTTTCGTTACGGAGATAACGCAAGGATGTATCGGGAACAAGTCCGCTTTCTTCTTTTTGGCTTTCCGCATAGTCAAAAAGTTTTTCCACATATTCCTCGTCGGACAAATCAAATGACCCGTTATCTTCGGATACAAGCTTGCCGTCGGGATTGACAAAAAGCATAAAATGCGGCTTGTTGGGATGCTCGAATTTTATATCGGGAGCACCGTGGGGCTTGTGTGGCGAAGCTATATCCCTCATTGCCGAGATGCTTTGCTGCTCGATATTTTTATGTGTGAGTGTGATAACCGTACCGAATACTATGCCGAGCATAACGGTTACGGTTACCATAAAAATACATATAAATTTAATTCTCAGCTTTTTAAGCATTTATTTAACCTCCAGATGATAGCCGAGCCGTCTTATGGCTTCGATGCTTATATCCGAGCCGATGCTGCGAAGCTTTTTGCGAAGAAATCCAATATAAACCTCAACGTGATTTTCAACAGCATTTGAGTCATAGCCCCATACTCTTGCAAGCAATGCTTCCTTTGAAAGATTGCGGTCCTTTGACTGCATCAGCAGACGCATAACATCAAATTCCTTTGCGGAAAGTCGAACGGATTTTTCACCGCAGATAAGCTTGCCCGATGAAAGGTCAAGTGAGGTGTTGCCAAAAACAAGTTCGTCAACCTGATTTCCCTGACGGCGGAGCAATGCGTTTATGCAAGCGAGAAGTTCAGCAGTATCAAAAGGTTTTGTCAAATAATAATCCGCACCGCTGTTAAGACCTTTTATTCTGTCCTCAACCTCTGATTTTGCAGTCAGCATAAGAATCGGAGTTGAGCATCTCTGTGAACGCACCTGCCTTGCTACCTCATAGCCGTCCATTTTCGGCATCATAACATCAAGTATCAGCAAATCATATATTCCGAGTTCTGCATATTCCTTGCCCGTTTCGCCGTCATAAACTGCTTCAACCTCAAAGCCTTTGCCTTCAAGAAGCGTTTTCAGCGAATCGGCGAGGATTTTTTCATCTTCAATTATAAGTATTTTCATCATTTTCACCTGCCTAATAATTATAATATCTCTGTTTGCTGAAATAAAGCTGAAAAAGAATTTGTTTACATTTCTTTTACAATGTTGAACCCGTATTTTCAGTTTGAATTCAGTTTCAGGTGATATGATTACGGCATACAAAAGAGGTGATAAAAACTTGAATCTTCGTCACGAATGGAAGCATTTAATCAATTATGGGGATATGATTGTGCTGAGGAAAAGGCTGAGTGCGGTTATGAAGGCAGATAAAAACGCTGTTGACGGCAGATATTTTATCCGAAGCCTTTATTTTGACACTCCTGCCGATACCGCATTGAGGGAAAAGATTGACGGAATAAGCCGCCGTGAAAAATTCAGAATCAGATACTATAATTTTGACACAACGGTTATTCATCTTGAGAAAAAGAGTAAGACTGCAGGACTATGCAGCAAAAAAAGTGCGGATTTAACAAAAGAACAGGTTCAGAAAATCATTGACGGTGACATTGGATGGATGAAAGACTCCGAAGATGAACTCATCCGTGAGCTTTATCAGAAAATGACCGTTCAACAGCTGAAGCCTAAAACGATTGTTGACTATTGGAGAGAACCGTTTGTTTATCCTGCGGGCAATGTGCGGATTACCCTCGATTATGAAATCAAAACGGGTCTTGCTTCAAAGGATTTTTTCAGCAAAGACTGTCCGACGGTAACGGTTCCCGATAACCCGATAATCTTAGAGGTCAAATGGGATGAATTTTTGCCGACGGTTATCAGAAATGCAATACAAATCGGCGACAGACGGACTTCGGCATTTTCAAAATATGCAATCAGCAGAATATATGATTAAAGGAGAATCAACAATATGAATTTTTCAGACATTTTTAAATCAAGTTTTATTGAAAACATTGCAAGCGTAAGTATGCTTGATATGGCAATAGCAATGGCTCTTGCTTTTCTGATCGGAATTTTTATTTTCTTTGTTTACAAAAAGACATTCAGCGGCGTTATGTATTCATCAAGCTTCGGCGTAACACTCGTTGCGCTGACTATGATTACAACTCTTGTTATTCTTGCCGTTACAAGCAACGTTGTTCTTTCACTCGGTATGGTCGGTGCTCTTTCGATTGTCCGTTTCAGAACCGCAATCAAAGAACCGCTTGATATTGCTTTCCTTTTCTGGGCAATCGCAGTCGGCATTGTTCTTGCCGCAGGTATGATTCCTCTTGCAGTTATCGGAAGTATTGTTATCGGCGTTGTTCTGCTTGTTTTTGTCAACAGAAAATCCCATTTCAATCCCTATCTTATA
>JAZPXO010000055.1:0-36185 GCA_045543735.1 Acutalibacteraceae bacterium | reverse complement strand
TGATATACTTCTGACAGATCAGAAAGAAAGTGAGGTTCCCTTTATTAATATTTTTATTACAAAAATAGTGGCTTTGTTTACTTCATTAATTACAATGCTTTCCCTTGTCTTTTTCCCGCCGGATACTGTTGAACCTGAATTTCCGCAAACAACAGAACGCGTACAGACTGCTTTTAATGAAGGCGAATTTGTTATGGGACGCAACGATCTCGTAGTTTCGCCCGACGGAGATGACAGCAATCCGGGCACAGTTGATTCTCCTTTGAAAACATTTGAAAAAGCAAAAGAACTTCTTAAAAACAACACCTCTGATGAATCAATTACTGTTTGGTTCAGAAAAGGAACATATTATTTTAATGATACTGTTGAATTTACCGCCGAAGACAAAAACAATGTTCTTTACCGTTCTTATCCTGACGAAGAGGTAATTTTCTCGGGTTCAAAGGAAATCAGCGGCAATTGGAGCGAAACCGTTATTAACGGCGTGAAAGCGTTTGTGACCGACATGCCCGTTGAAAGCGATGATGATTATTTCCGCTCACTTTTCAAAGACGGAGAAAGACTTTCTCGCTCAAACTATCCTAAAACAGGTCTTTTTAAAGTTGCAGGAGAACCTCTTGCTGACGAGTCAATTCCCGGGTCACATGCTCCTGATTTCTTTACCTTCGCATTGGCTTTCTACGCTGACAAAAATGACATTATTGATTTTGAAAACCCTAATGATGTTGATGTAAGAATAATGCATTTCTGGCGCGATGACCTTCTTCCGATACACTCCGTTAATACGGAAACCGGCAGAATTCAAGTAACCAAACCCTCAGCAATGAGAATAAGAATTGATGACAATTATATTTTTGAAAATGTAAAGGAAGCTCTTTCTCTTCCCGGCGAATGGTATCTTGACAGAAGTGAAGAAAAACTTTATTACATTCCTCAAGACGGCGACACACCCGAAAACACTGTGCTTTATGCAGGAGTTAACGAACAGCTGCTCACATTAAACGGCGCAGATAACATCTCATTCCAAGGCATCAACTTCGAAAATACTGACTGGGATCATGTTGACGGAACTCACACCGGCAAGGCATTCCCCACCTCACATCCGTTGTATAATATTATTGAATACGGAGCCGATCATCCGCAGGCGGCATTTGAGGTTCCTGCAGCAATTTATATTTCTTCATCCTCAGATATCAACTTTACCGATTGTCTTTTTGAAAATATATCATATACTGCTGTCAAATTTGACAAAGCCTCGCAAAACTGCGATGTGACAAGCTGTATGTTCAACGAAATAGGTGCAAATGCAGTTTTCATCCACGGCGATTTTGTTGTTCCGGCAACTACAAAAAATATTAATATCACAGACTGTCACATAAATAAATACGGCAGAATCTTCAACAATGCCATCGGTATACTTCTCACTCACGCAATCGACTGCAATCTTACAAACAACGAAATCCACGATGGCTGGTATACCGGAATTTCCGTTGGCTGGAACTGGGGTTATTCGGATAACTCAACCAACAACATAAAAATCTGCGATAATCTTATTTATGATATCGGCAACGGCTGGCTTTCCGATATGGGCGCAATCTACACTCTCGGCATTCAGCCCGATACGGTTATAAGCGGAAATGTTATTTATAATGTCGGCTGTGACGAAGGCAGATACGGCTATGGCGGCTGGGGAATATATCTCGATGAAGGCTCGAGCGGAATGCTTGTTGAGAACAACCTCGTTTATGACTGCTCATCACAGACCTTCCATCAGCATTACGGCAAAGAAAATGTTGTAAGAAACAATATTTTTGCTTTCGGCGGCGACGGTGCCTTCAGAATTACAAAAAACGAAGATCACAACTCGCTCACTCTTACCAACAATATTTTTGTTACGGATAACGCAACAATGTATGCTCTCACAACTGAACCCGACTGGTTTGTTGATGACAGCAACACTTATTGGGACTATAAGCACGGCGGCAATGTTTATTCGGGTGACTCAATGAGCCTCTTTGAAAGAAAGTCAATGGTAAGCATGACATTACGCGGATATTACAACAATGCAGTTTTTGCAGACCCCATGTTTAAGGATCCCGAAAACCGCGATTTCACGCTTGCGCTCAACAGCCCCGCTCTTGAAACCGGCTTTGAAGCATGGGAATACAATGCAGGCACAAAAACTCTGTTTTGATCGGCATTACAGTGAAAAACAGTTTTAAAGCATTCAAGGATTATGTAATATTTTTTATGGAAAGTCGGGTGAAATTGTGTCAACAGAAAGAGAATTTATTGAAACAGCTGATAACTCTGTACTTCTTAAGAACAGACGCTTCGTCGGCATAAAAGAAACTGTTGCCTATGTTCTTGAGGATACTGCTCAGAGCCTGAACATCAACGATTTCAAAGACAGATATATATATGATGTTGTTAAAATCGACTTCAGCTATCTGGCAATTCAGAATATTGTTGCAACCGTCTGGGATACCTTTAACGATACCTTTATCGGCGTTATTGTTGAAAAAACAAGAACGCGCTGGGGTAAATTCAGACCCTATCTTCTCCTCGGTCAGCTTCCCCTCACCCTTTTGGGATTATGGTATTGGCTGATTCCCTTTATCTTTCCCGATACTCCGGGAGATTACCTTCCCAAATGGATTTTCTATTTTGCAATGTCAATCATCACCGAAACCGCCAACACCTTCACATCAATAGCGCGTGCAGGCTTCGGCTCCACGATAACGCCCGAGCCATTGGACCGTTCGAGGCTTATTGCAACGGCGAACCTTATGTCGCACTTTGTTGAAGATGTTCCGAAGCAGATTTTCGGTATTATCTATGACCTCATAATCAACAATAAGATTAAGGTCAAGCTTCCCAAGCTTTTCGCAAGCTTCGGCGTTTCGTTTGCAGTTCTCGGCGCTGCCTTCTGCCTTTATTTCTTCCTCACAACAAGAGAAAGAGTTGCGCAGACAATCAAAAAACCGAGTGTAATTCAGGGATTGAAGGCTATCATCACAAATAAACCGATGTTTATTCAGGTGCTTTCATCATTCCTTAACGGTTTCGCAGTTGGTACAAGCCGAACAAACTTCTATATTGATGTTATCGGCTCTATCACATGGAAAACCATTGTCGGTATTCCGGCTTTCCCGGTTAAGTTTATCAGCTACAGCTTCGTTGAGCCGCTCAGAAAGAGATTTTCAACAAAAGCTCTGTGGATTTTCGAAGATGCCTGGACAGATATGCTGTGGATGGTTGTTTTCGGCATAGGATCAATAAACAAAAACTTTATGCGCAAGGCAATTATCCTGCCGCTGATGGGCATTGAAGAAATATTTGAGATGTGTATCTACGGCTTAAGACGAGTAATTCCCGCTGAAATCAGCAACGAGTCCATGGACTACTGCGAATGGAAAAACGGCTACCGTGCAGAGGCTATGATAGGCGTTGCACAAACAACAATCGCAAAGCTTCAGCAGGCTGTTATGGGCAGTATCAACAGTCTCGTTCTTAAGGGTATCGGTTATGTTCAGGGAGCTACTGTCGGAACACAGACTGACAGAACAAAATGGTGGATTTTCGCTCTGGGCACAGGCGTTCCCATCATCACGGGCGCTCTCGGTATCATTCCCAAGCTTTTCTATCCTATTTCAGCTGAAACACGTGACCGTATGTACGCTGAACTTCGCGACAGAAGAAGCAAGGTTGCAGATAAGATGAACAAGGCAACCACCGCTGAAGAGATCGCGGAAATCGCAGATTCACAGTTCATAGTTAAATAACAAACATACAGATTATCAAAAAAGACTCCGTATATCAAATATATTCTGTCGATAATCATTTGCAACCAAAACATATAAAAAAGAAATGTAAATATTCAAGCCCCTAAGGCGTTGCTCGGAGAGAAGATTTTTAAAATTTTCTCTCCGATTTTTTATGAGGGCTTTGGTGGATTTTTCACCAATAATCGGTAAGTACGGCGGGGTATTTTTGAAAAACGGATACCGCTTACCCAGCTTACAAAGTTACAAACAACAAAGAACAGAACCGTAATCCGCTCTGTCTCTTCGGAATACGGTTCAATTATTTATAATATCAATAATACTTATTAATTTACTTAGTTTGTAGGGGAAAGTTGTGCATCATCGGTCCTGAGTCTTTTCCCAAATCGAACATTGCGGAAAGTGCTCCTGAAATATAATTCTTTGCATTTCGGATTGACTCATCAAGGGATAATCCTTTAGCAAGATTTGAGGCTATTGCTGACGAAATAGTACAGCCTGTACCGTGAGTGTTCGGGTTGTTATTATTTTACCCTCAAACCATTTGAAATTGCCGTTTGAATAAAGAAGGTTGTTTGCATTGTTGATGCTGTGTCCCCCTTTAAGCAAAACTGCACACCCGTACTATCACCGATGGATTTTGCGACATTCAGCACATCTTCTTTGCTCTGTATTTTTTCACATGATAAAACCTCTGCTTCGGGGATGTCAGGAGTTAGACCGTTGCTATCGGCAACAGTTCTTCAATAAGAGTCTGCACCGCATCGGTTGAGGTGGTTTTGCAGTTTTAAAAAAAGAAGATAACAAAATAAATCGAAAATCACTAATTAATTTATTCTGAATTCACATAATGAAAATTTTTAAAAGCATATAATTCTTTTTTGAACATAATCAGCATAAAAAATCAGGTTGTATTTTGTTAAGTTTATGATATAATTAGCACAATAAATCAGTGTTTTAAAAAAGAGGAAAGCATATGTCAAAACAAAAATCAACTATGGTCACCGACCTGACAAACGGAAGCGTCACAAAGCTGCTGCTCAAATTCGCATTTCCGTTATTCGTTTCAAACGCACTTCAGGCTGTATATAATATTGTTGATATGATCGTTGTCGGGCAATATATCGGCGGAGAAGGTATGTCAGCCGTTTCTATCGGCGGCGATGTTCTGCATCTGCTGACCTTCGTCGCTATGGGCTTCTCGTCTGCAGGGCAGGTGCTCATCTCACAGGATGTTGGTGCAAAGAATATGGATGCCGTCCGAAAGACAATAGGTACCATGTTCACTTTCCTTCTGGGTATATCAGTTGTTATTTCCGTTGGTTGTTATTTCGTCCGTAGCTTAATGCTTGATTTACTCAACACACCTGCCGAGTCCTACGCTTTCACAATGGACTATACCGTTACCTGTATTTTCGGGTTATTCTTCATTTACGGCTATAATATCATAAGCGCAATTCTACGCGGTATGGGCGACAGCCGCCGACCGTTTGTGTTCATTGCCATTGCCGCTGTAGTTAACATAGTGCTCGATCTGTGGTTTATTGCAGCCTTGAATTTGGAGGTTTTCGGCGCAGCATTGGCAACTGTAATTTCGCAGGGGTTAAGCTTCGTTATTGCACTTACATATTTATATATAAATAAAAAAAGCTTTGGGTTCGACTTCAGACCTGCCTCTTTTAAAATCGACCCTCAGGCATTCAAAAAGCTGGTGGCTCTTGGTGTACCCATGGCAATCCAATCAGCAGCCATCAACCTTTCAAAGATAGTTCTTACATCGTGGATTAATCTTTACGGTGTTGTATTTTCGGCACTTTCGGGACTATACAACAAAATCAATATGATGATCGGCATTGTTTCTCAGTCATTCACAACCGCCGGCAGCACAATGGTAGGTCAGAGTCTCGGCGCAAAAAAATATGACCGTGTGCCTAAAATCATGAAAGTGGTTTTGTACAGCAGCGTTCTTATCTCCACAGTTCTTGCCGTTGCGCTGTTTTTCTTCTCCGAGCCTATTTTCAGAATGTTCACCGGTGACGGGGAGGTGCTTGCCATAGCATCCATAGTTGTTCTTCCTGCAATTCTCAATATGTACGGTTCTGCCACCCGTTCCGTAAGCTTTTCACTTATGAACGGTTCAGGCAACGCTAAACTGAACTTTGCAGTTGCCATCATTGACGGTTTAATAAGCCGTATCGGCATCTCAGCTCTTCTCGGCTTTGCAGTTGGAATGGGCTGCCAAGGCTTCTGGTACGGCGATGCGCTGGCAGGCTTTATGCCTATGGTTATAGGTCTTATCTTCTTTTTATCAGGCAGATGGAAAAAGGATAATCTTTTACCGCGAACTTGATTTTTCTATTAAAAGCATCGGCAAAATTTTATCCTCTCCAAATTATGACAAAAAAACATCTCTGCAGGAACAAAAGATACTACTCACACTAAAAAGAGCGGTTAGAGAGATTGATTTCTGCCATTGACGATGCAATGAAAGGAGCAAATATTATGAGTGCATTTGATAACAATGAATTTGAAAAATACAAGGCGGAGGCTCGGGAAAAATGGGGCAAAACCGACGCATATACTGAACATGAAGAAAAAACAAGAAATTATTCGGGACAGAAGTGGAATGACCTCACCGAGCAAATGGACTGCATCATGTCAGAGTTTGCAGCTTACATGATAAACAAAGCAACACCCGATTCAATTGAAGCACAAAACCTTGTAAAAATGCTGCAGAACCATATCACTGAGAATTACTATCTCTGTACGAACGAAATCTTAGCGGGTCTCGGTCAGATGTATGTTGCAGATGAACGCTTCAAAAATAATATAGATAAGCACGCTGAAGGCACAGCCGGCTTTATCTGCGAAGCAATTGATATTTATTGCCGCAGCTGAACTCTGTTTTGTCTGTCTGAAACATTAAAAGCAACAGTCTGAAACCTGTTGCTTTTTTCTTAATGTTAGTAGTATAATCAAATCAACAAATAAGAAGTTATTGAGTACATAGGTCATGATTTTTTCAGAAAATAAAAATACAAGTAGCAAATCATTCTGAATATGTGTTATTATAAAAATATCGGATATTATTACATAAGAAACAACGGAGGATTGAGAGAAATGAAACCTGTAAGCTTTTATCTTGTAACTGATACGCATTATTTTGAAAATGAATTAGGTGCTGAAGGAAAAGCTTTTGAGAAAAAGATGGAAACCGAACAGTATTTCGTCAGGGAAAGCAGTGCAATCGTAAAATCAACCTTTGCACGAATCAGCGAAGATAAAGAAACAGATATTGTTATAATCCCCGGCGATCTTACAAAAAACGGTGAAAAAGAAAGTCACAAGAGTTTTATAAAAGAGCTTTACAAGCTTAAAGAAAGCGGTAAAAAGATTTTTGTTATAACCGCCGGTCACGATTACGGAGAGTTTTCATACGCATATAAAAACGATGAACGGATTGAGGTTGAGGGTACAGACTTCAACGCCCTTTGCGATATGTACCGCAATTTCGGTTACGGCGACGCCATTGCTCTTGACGAACCCACACACTCTTATGTTGCAGAAATTACCAAAGGCGTAAGAATGCTCGCTATATGCTGCGATAGTCTCAATCAACCTAAAGGTGCAATGGACGAAAGACACATGGCTTGGGCAAAAGAGCAGCTTGACAAAGCAAAAGAAGATAACTGTTCAGTTTTTGCGATATGCCACTACCCTATCATTCCGTCTGTGCCCGTATTTGACTTGGTAGGAGATGCCAAAATCAAGGAGTGGCGAAAGGTTGCTTCGTTCCTTGCCGATAACGGAGTTGAACTTATTTTAACGGGTCATATGCATATTCAGAGCATAAATGAGTTTTATTCCGAAAAAGGCAACAGACTGATTGATATTTGCACCGCCTGTCTTGCAGGCAGTCCCGCAAAATACAGAAAAATTACAATAGACGAAAGCTCCGTATTAAAAATTAAAACAATTGATGTTGAAGATTTCGGATGGGATATGAACGGTCTGACGGCACAGGAATATTGCTACCAAAAGTTCCACAATGCAATTATCGCCCGTGTTCGTGGTGCTTTAAGTGGCGGCAAAGGAATCGTCAAGCATCTGAAATCTTTCGGAAGAAAATGCTTTGAAACAATTACTGTCGGAACAGTTGAGCGTCTGCTCTTTATCAAAAGAGATAAAGCCCTTAAAAACAAAAAATTAACAGAACTCGTTGGTGAAATAGGCGTCGGAATCTTCCTTGGCGACGGAGTTCACACGGAAGGAACACCCGTTTATAATTTTATATCGGGTATTCTCAAAAGGTTTTCCTTTGTACTTAAAAAGGTTGAGCCGAAGCTTTCGAAAGACGGCAACAAAGTGGATTTAAGAAGTATGCTTCTTGATACTATCGGAAACAACAAAGGCTATTCGGATAACGATGCTGAATTCACATTAAAGTAATAAAGAAAAGGAAATCCGGAATATGAAAAAAAGCGTCAAAAAAATCATAAAGAAAACTGTTTTAATCGCATTGCTGGTGTCGGTTGTTATTCTGATAACAGGAATAATATATTTTGAAATCGAACCCGAAAACACCAACATCAACTTTGATGCTGCAAACACACAGAACATTACGGATAAAACAATAAAATTCAATTCCGACGGCAAGCTTAAAATTCTGCATATTGCTGATACACATCTTAACTATGACAAGCATTTCGATGCATCGGTTTGGGTAATCGCTGAAGCCTGCGACGTGGAAAAGCCCGACCTTGTTGTACTTACAGGTGATAATACACATCCTAATGAAGACCCTGAAAAAACAAAAAAGCTCATCAATGCCCTGATGAATATATTTGAATCAAGAAGCATTCCCGTTGCCGTGACCTTCGGCAACCACGATTCAGAGGCAGGTCCGATGTCAAGAAAAGATATTATGGATTATTACAAGACCTTCTCTTGCGTAATAACCGCAGATGAATCCGTAAACTTCAAAAACTGTGCAACATTCAACATTCCCGTTCTTGCTTCCGACAGCGACAAAGTTAAATTCAATCTTTGGGTATTTGACTCAGGCGATTATGATGAGGATGATCCGAGACATTATGACCGTGTACGCACCGAACAGATTGAATGGTATAAGGAAACCTCCGCGAAGCTTCAGAATGAAAACGGCGGAGAAAAAGTCAATTCGGTTGTTTTTCAGCATATAATTGTGCCTGAAATTTATGATGTACTTAAAAAAGTTGATTCAAAACAACCTTATGCAATTGAACATATCTACAACGAAGAGGAATATTACGCTTTTAACCCCGAAAACGTGAACTACGGCACTCTCAACGAAAAGCCTTGCCCCGGATATTATAACGACGGTCAGTTTGATGCGCTGGTTGAAAACGGCGATGTGCTCGCAATGTTCACAGGTCATGACCACACTAACGCTTTCGGTGTCAGAAATCAGAATATCGATATCTATACTTCTCCCATGACCCGTTACAAAGGTCTGGCTTATACAACTCAGTACGGCTACCGTGTTGTTGAAATTGATGAAAATGATACTTCAACCTATGAAACAAGAGTTGAACGCCTCTACGATATTTTTGACTTTGATTACATAGAAACCGCAAACGATAACGGCGACAAATATTCAAAGAGAATTGCTTTTGAGCTTGCGGTAAAGGGTAGTGTACAGGAAGGCTTTATGAAGCTTTATCAATCCGTTGTTGAACTCATTACAGACAGACAGGTTACATATCCTCATAAAAAACCGACAAATTCCAATTTGTTGAACTCCTTCGGTATTCACCGAGGGAGTTTTCTTATGCAAAACGCTGAAAATAAAACAAAAAAATATCGCCGTCGATATAACGAACTCTGGTTTTCTCCGTTTTTATCACATGTACAAACTTTTATTTTAAATGGCTTAACCATGGAAACCGATTCAAGTCCTTCTCATATTAAAAAAGAAAAACGGTCACCTTTCGGTAACCGTTTTCAGTTTGTTATGTCACTTAAGGTTAAAATTATCGTCAATAAATTCAATCATTGCCTGCTCCCTATCCTCGTCGGGCTCTGATATAAAATCATTATCGAGGTCGTTGTACCAGAGATATGCGATCTCTTTCGTTTCATCATTATAACCGACAATGCCGAATTTTTTGGGGTACTCTCCTCCATCCGCAACTCTCATATGAAATCCGTTATACTCAAATTCGGTTACGGGAACATCATAATGTTCCTCAAGCATATCGGATTCAATCGGCTCGGTCAGAAACTCATAACTCTGTTCAATCTCGTTCTTTTTGCTTTCATAAAAATCGTCATACTTCGCTTTGACCGTCATCGTATCCGTAACAAACCAGAGAAGAACTCTTTTATTGTGGTCATAGTAAACACTCTCGTAGCTTGCAAATCCGCTCGGCAGGAAATCCTCCGCCTCGTATTTCTCACGGTGATATTCATAGATATACCGCTTTGCCGTCCACGATGAGCATGACGAAAGAATAATAGGAATCAACAAATAAAAGATGATTACGGACAGATATTTAATTTTTTTCATTTTACACCGTCCTTTTCGGCAATATGCACCCCAAAAGAATGTGCTTTCGGGGTGCATATCTGATTAATGTCAGAATTTAATAAGACCAAGGAAAAGAATTCTGATAAGCCACTGCCAGAAGGTGAGTTTCACCTCAACCTCAAAGGTGTCACTGTGCTGACCGTAGCTAACGGTAACGGTCTGCTTGCCCGTTTTGGAACTGTCAAAGCCCTTGACTGTAAGCGATGAGGTGTCGGTTACTGTTTTAATTGTGCCGTCATCGGAGGTGTAGGTGATTTTAATCCCCGTAAGGTCAAGCTCTTCGCCGTATTTATAAACGGTTTTTGCAGGAGGTGTAACAACCTTGATGTAAGCGGTTGAAGCATAGATTTCAAATTCGCTGAAGCTTTCGACCTCGAAAATCAGGTAGCCGTTTTCAACCTTTATTGTGCCTTTTTCGGTTGAAAGCTGCTCTCTGCCGCCGCCAACAAAGCGGTGATAGATTACAAACGAATTTCTTGATTTGTATTCTTCAGGCAGAGCGATTTTAATTGTTACCTTGTAGCCGTCATTGGGCTGAATGATATCGGAGTTATCGTTGAGTGCCTTGATGTTGTAAAGTCCGATCTGGTCATAGTATTCGCCCTCAACCATATAGACACCGCCGGGTTCACGCTCGGCTTCAATCTCGTTAACGTCAAGGGTAACATCTTCGTCAAAGCAGCCTTTTTCATAGCTTGCGGAAACATCGTGCTTATCGGATTTTGTAATAATATTGAATTCAGCATCGAAACGAAGTCCATGCGAAGGCATAACCTCGGGGATTTCGGGAGACCAGCCGACAAATTCGAAGCCTTCCTTTTCGGGCGGAGCAGGAGGTGTGATGCTCTCGCCCTCTTTAACCGATGTAACAACATAAACATCATCACCGACCATCCAGTTGACAAGGTAAGCCTTGGCAAGAACGGTGACGGAGCAGGTTGCGCTGATATCCGTGCCGCCGATTTTAGCGGTAATTGTTGCTTTACCGGGAGCAACAGCTTTGATAACGCCGTCGGAATCAACGGTTGCAACATTTTTATCGGAGGAAGTAAACACAATATTATCAAAGAGATTTTCAGTTACCGATACATTGAGCTTTTCTTCCATTCCGCTGAAGGTCTGAATGCTTGTTTTATCAAGTGTTACATACACTTTGATTCTGTCAAACGAAGTTTCGCAAACAGAGCAGATACCCGTGAAGGTATAGCCGCTTTCATATTCCCACCTGCCGACGGTGTGAGCAATCTTGTTTTCAACCGTGGTCTTGGTGTAAGAACATTTTGTGCATTGGCTCTTTTCGTAGCCTTCCAGAGTGCAAGTGGCTTCTCTGGAATCGATAACCTCCATTTTATGACCCGTTGACGGAATGCTTTCAACCTCACCGACGGTTACGCCGCAAGCAGTGCAACGGTTATACTTTTTACCGGGAGCAAAGCAGCCGGGCTCTTCGATAACCTCTTCAAGACTGCCGTGCTGCTTATCAAAAAATGTGTCGCGGAAATATTCATCGCCGCATTTACTGCAGCGGAAACGGACAGTTTCCATGGTGCAGGTTGTTTTGATAACGGTTTCCTTATAATTGTGCGATTTTTCAATAACACGGGAATCAATTGTTTCGCCACAGACGGAGCAAGGCAAAATTTCAAGTCCGTCGTCCTCGCAGGTGGCTTCGGTTTCGGTCTCCCATTCGCCTTCTGTGTGCCCTGTTGCTTCATAAACCTCAACAGGCTCGCCGACTGCTTCGCCGCAGGTGTCGCAGATTTTATAAAGTCCGCCGTTTTCGGAGCAGGTTGCTTCGATTTCTTTGGTTTTATTTGTTACAGTGTGACCGTGAGGCTCAATGTAGTTTTCGTTGTAGCTGTCGCCGCAGCGTGAGCATTCATAGAAGATGCCGCCGGGTTGGTCACAGGTAACTTCCTGCTCGGTCTTAACGTAATTATGGCCGAGACTCGGGTCATAAATCGTTGTTGCGACCTCGCCGCAAACAGAGCAGTATCTTACACTTACCTTTCCCGTTGTGCAGGTTGCAGGCTGAGTAACAACCGAAGTTTTCTCCGCCGTATGACCGTTTTTGGGAATTTCGTTGATATGCTGATAGCCGCATTCGCAGGCGATTGTTTCAGCACCCTTTTCAGTGCAGGTGGGGTCTGCTACGGTAATTTCGGAATTATAATGTGTGCCTGAGGAAACCGCGGAATAATTCTTCTCAACATTGTTAATCAGGAACTTTTTATAATCATCTTCTCCTGCAAAATCAATCTGAACAAAATCCGCCATACCGCCGCCGTAGTTGATTGTCATATCGGGATTTGTGCCAAGACCGTTTTTGCCGATTTTTTTGACGGACAAGGGAATATACTTGTTTGAAAGCATATCGTTGAAATCGAGCGCATAGGGAGCAATTTCGGCTACGCCGTCAGGCACAACAAAGCAAGCCTGTCTGTTGGCTGCAGGGTAAGCAATAAGTTTGGTTTTGTTGTAGTTATAAAGTGCGCCGTATTCATCTGTGCTGAAATGCTTGTTACCTGAGACCACATAGAATTCTTCAAGTTTCGGGCAGCCGTTGAAAGCACCGTCGCCAACAGTTACAAGGCTTGCGGGAAGCTCAACCATTTCAATGTTTTTCCACTTGAATACATCCGCCGCAATAACGGTTACACCTTCGGGAATTGCAAATGCATTTCCGCCGATCTCTTTTGATGCAAGCAAACAACCGTTGCGGATAATAATTTTCTGGTCATTATAGCACGCATCATTTTCGACCAGGCTTGAATACTGGAAAACATCCTTGCCGATATAGCCTATGCCGCTGTTAAGTTCAATGTCATGAAGTTTGTAGCAATAGCGGAATGCACGGTCACCAATATATTCAACGCCGGTTAATATTTTAAGTGTTTCGAGCTTGCTGCAGCCGCTGAAAGCATCAGCTTCAATTGTTTTCAGGTTTTCGATAATTGAAAGCTTTTTAAGATAGTAATTACCCGAGAAAGATCTGGAAACAATCGTTTCAACGGAAATGGGAACAACAAATTCAGTGGCGGTTTTTGCATTGGGATAAACAAGAAGAACGGACAGATCTTTGTTATAAAGAACGCCCTCAAATGAGCTGTAATTTGCGTTGGCAGATGCAACGTAGATTGTGTTGAGCGTGCCTATATCTCCAAGACCTGAGCCGCTGTCGATGTTTTCAACCGTTGATGGAATGTGAATGCTTGTGCATTTGCAAAGGTCAAAGGCACCGTCTGCAATTGACGCAACAACAAAGCCGCCGATGATTTCGGGGATAGCAAGGTCACCTGTAACAAACGAAGGGCAGGTCACAATTTCCGCCTTGCCGTCAACAATTCTGTAAGTAAAGCCGTTTTCAGAATATTCGCCGTTGGTCTTTTCAAATTCGGCTTCATAGCCGCAGGTACAGGTTGCTTTCAAATCGGTTTTTGTGAGAACGGTATGAGGCTCGTCGGAATACGAACTGTATCTGACATTGGCCGAATGAGCCGCATTGGGCAAATCGCCGTAGCCGGGGTCAAGGTGATTGACCGAATTCCAATTACCAATTTCGCCCTGATAGTGAATATCGGTTACGCTGTCGCCGCCGAGAGCATAGTTGCCGAGTTCAACCTCAGTCGGAACATAGAAATTTCTGATGGGGCTGCCGTAGAATGCGTAAGAAGCAACCTCGTTTACCGTATTGAAAACATAGCAGGTCAGGAATTTGCCGTTGGGGTAGCTGACTGCCGTGTTGCCAAACATCAGCACGCCGTAAGCATCCGTCTTAAATATGCCTGTATTTCCAACGTCAAAAGTTTTGAGGTTTGCACAGCGGTAGAACGGGTTGACGGTCATATTGATAACGCTGCTCGGGATAGAAACCTCTTCAAGCAAATCCCAATCGAATGCGCCGCCTGCGATTACATTTGTGCCTTCTTTGATTGCGTAATATTCGCGGTCATATTCAGGCAGAGATGTGATGAGATAATTGTTGTAATAGAGAACGCCGTCTGCATCGTAGTTTGATAAATCGTTTGTGAAAGCGGTGTTTTCAAATGCATCGGAGCCGAAAGCCATAAGACCGTTGTCAATTTCAATGCCGATATTGTCAAGCTTTTCGCAGTTTGCAAATGCCTTTTCGCCAATGGCAAGACAATTTTCAATAGTTATTTTTTTAAGATTCTTCGCGCCGTAGAAGGCGTAATTGTCGATTGCTGTATACTGAATACCCGTAATCGTGAATTCTTCAAGATTATTAGCTTCGCAAAACGCAAATGCACTAACGCCGAAAACCAAGCCGTCGCTGATTTTATAGGTTTTTTCGGGTGCGTTTTTCGGATAAGCAAAAAGCATACTGTAGCCGTAAATATTCTTATACAAAATGCCGTTTTTGGCATGGTATACGGAATTTGAGCTATTTGCATTCGGGTTTGTGTAATATGCCTCAAGGTTAGGCATATCGTAAGCAAAGGCTTCGGGGTGAATTTCCGTTACTGTTGGGGGGATGTTGACAGATGTGCAAAAACTGCCTTTGAAAGCCTCCTTACCGATTTTTGTTACGGTATATCCGTCAATAGTTGCGGGTATTTCAATCTGACCCGTGAACTCTGTGTTTGTGTAGTCTGTTATTATTGCATAGCTGTTTTCTACAGTATAAACAAATCCGTTTTCTTCGCTTGCTTCGCTGCCTGCTGTGGCAACAACATGGATTGCCCCTGCAAACGAGCCGAAAATCATGAGAATTGCAAGAACAAATGATAATATTTTTTTCATAAATATACCTCCTTTTATCGGGTATGGTTAAAGTTCCGCTTCAAAGCTGTATGTGTTTCCGCCTTGGGCAACCGAACCTATATCGCCGTAAACACCTGCCATCGGCTCATAACCCTTTGATTGAACGGCAGTTACGATATATTCTTTTGAAAGCGTTGTGCCTGCCTCAACCTCCAGGCTGATTGTGTCAATAACAGAGCCGTCAAGATCGATTATATCAATCTTTACAGTTGCCTTTGCCTGAGTTGTTGGCGTTGTTGTGGTCGGACGTGTTGTTGTGGGCATGGTTGTCGGCTTTGTTGTTGTCAGGCGCAGAGTGGTTGTTTCCTTTTTCGTAGTTGTCATTTTTTGTGTAGTTATTTCTTTCTGCGTAGTAATGGGCTTTGTTGTTGACGCAGGGAGAGTTGTGCTTTCGGGCTTGCTTGTCCTTTCGGTTTCCGTATTCCGTGTTTCCGTTTCCGTGGATAAACAACTTGTTTCGGATACCGTGGGCAAGGTGATTTCGCTGAAAGCATATTTTGTTGAAAGAACGGGTGCCGTTGTGACCTCCTCGTGGTATGCGGTTGTCGGCTAGTCGTTTACTACATGTTTAACAACGGTTGCAACACCCGCGGTTGACCCTCCGACAATCGCTGTTGTTGCTACGCCGACTGCTACTTTCTGAGCTACTGAAAGCACTGCAACCTTTGCCGCAATTCCCGTACCTGCCGATGCGGCGGTTGAAGCAGCCGCACCCGATGCCGCAGCAGCAGTTGCCGCCGTTGCGCCTGAAGAATATGCCGCCGTTACACCTGCGGCAATCTGCGCCGAAGCCGCGCTTGCAATAAAAGCAGCCGAAGCGGTAAGCGATGTTTTGTTAAGTGCCCAGATAAGCACGCCGCCCAGAGCTGCACCGTAAAGAACATTTCCGCTCTTTTCAAACTTGGTTTTCAGGTCTTTTCTTGCCGTATAAAGTCGGTTTTTAACCGTGCTTTCAGGAACTTCAATGCTTTCGGCAATTTCCTTAACGCTCATATCACCGAAATACATCATCATAATGCAGGCTCTTTTTTCTTCGGTCAGCTCGTCGATTGCCGCCATTACCTCAAGGCGCAGCTCTTCCTGATTAAGGTTTTCTTCAGGGCAGAATTCTGCTTTATCTTCGGGGATTTCGCCGAAGAAATCCTCATCTTCATTGACAAAAACAAATCGGTTTCTGCTCTTGAGCAAATCCTTGCTCTTGTTGGCAACAATTTTCAGAAACCATGAGGTTATATTTTGTGAGGTATCAATTTCGTTAATCTTTTCGAGTGCTTTTATGTAGCTTTCCTGCAGAATATCCTCTGCATCATGTTCATTCTGCGTTATTTTAAGCGCAATAAAATATGCTTTGGCGCTTGTCAGCTTATAGAATTCTTCAAAAGCGGATTGTTTTCCGCGCTGTATCTGCTTAATTAATCGGGCGATTTTTCTGTTTTCGTCTTTCATCCTCTCACCTCAATCAAAGCAATATTTTCTGTTTCCATTATATCATATATCTTTCCGTATTCAAGCAAATACAGTTTTTCCCTTTTTTCTCTTTGCTGACGGGTTTTGTTTCGGGCGGACCTCCGTTGAGATAAACTATGCTCTTTTTTATAGCCGTCCGAAGATAATTGCACGGCGCATCGAATTTTTCGGCATAAATAAAGGTTGACGCTTCGCCGATAATCAGCTCTGTCACAACGGTTTTTGCCTTTTCGTTTACCGTAATATCAAGCGAATGTACGCCATCAAGATTGACTCTTGTTATTTTGACATCATTATTCATTCCACACCTCCGTTTCAGGTTCTTTCACTACTATTACGATTGAAACAGTTGGTTGGTCTATCAAAAAAGAAAAAAATTACAGGCAACATCATAAAAATGTTGCCTGTTGTTAATTTTATGAAAGCTTCATAATGAGGTCTGCGATAGGCTGAATGAAGATTTTGGTGAAGAAGTTTGCGATGGATTTAAAGAATTTGCCGATTAAGTTCGGAATTTTTGCGGCTCCCGTGGGTTCTTGTTTTTCGGCGCTGAAGTGAATCAGTATTTTATAGTATCCTGCCAGTTCATCATCGTAGTGACCTTCGGATGTTATTGAATAAGATCCTTCGAACGTGCCTGAGTCGCGGATAACGGTATATTTTATATTGCTGTTTTCCGTATAATACGGAAAAATATAGCCTTCTTCGGGATAAACATAAAGAATGGACGAATAGCTTATACCCTCTTCAAAAATTTCGGTTTCCTTTACTCCGCTGTTGAAATGCCCGTCGATATATGTTGCCTTGAATGTGCTGTAATCATACTTAACGCCCTCACCGCTGACGGTAAGAAAATCGGCACATTCCGAGGGCGTTTTTCCTGCGATTCTTGTATCAATGGTTATTTCGATATTATCAACGAGCTTGTCAGGCTCTGACGCAAATGCATTCAGCGGTGCAACCGCCATAATCATAGTAAACGCGAGAATTAACGAGATTATTTTTTTCATTGAGTTCCCTCCGTTTTCAGTGTTTAAAGAATGGATATCGGTTATACGGTGCTTAGTTTATTTTTTCTGCAAATTCAACCACAAAACTGAAAGCTTCTTTTAAAGCATTTCCGATTTTCATGGCTGTTTCAGGATTTGCCTCAAGCCATGCACCGACTGATTGCGCAAACTGCCCGAACATTTCCAAAGTGTTTATTCCGAACTTTTCAAGAATAGAATTTATTAAATAAAACGGAATCATAATCGGGAAAAACAAAGCTATTGTAAATACTGCTCCCATAAAATCACCTCCTGATTAATACCACAAGAATCCCAAAAGAAAGATGTTGATTATCCACTGTATTATACTGTATTTTACCGTTACGGTGCAAGTATCGGTTGCACAATATCCGTTTTCACCAATTGCTCTGCAGGTAATTGTAGCCTTGCCTGATTTCAATGCGGTAATATTTCCGCTTTCATCAACCTGAACAACCGACGGGTCAGATGATTTATAAACAATTTCATAGTTATACTCTGATGAAATGTTTGCCGTTGCATTAAGCTTTGCGCTCGATTTGTAATTAACGGAAATATCATCAACGGAAACTGTTCCGAAATCTTCGGGAGTATAGTTGAATGTTATATAACGCTTTATTGTGGTGTTATCGTCAACACCGCCGTGGATTATAACTTCTGCCCATTCTTCCTCTGTTCCGCCGTAACGGAAATCAAAGCAATGCCTGAAAGCGTTTGTTCCTATTTCTTTTATGCTTAACGGAATAACAAGCGTTTCAATATAAGAATTTTCAAAGGCTCTTTCACCGATTATTTCAACGCTGTTACCAAGCACCAAAGAAGTGAGACTTCTGCACTCGCCGAAGGCATCCCAGCCGATTGTCTTTACGCTTGCAGGAATAACAACGCTTTTAAGGCTCTCGCAGCCTTCAAAAGCACTCGATTCAATAATTTCAACACTTTTTCCGATTATAAGCTCGCTAATGCTTTCGCAATCAACAAAAGCATTTTTATCAATTATTTTTACGCTGTCGGGAATTATTACGGATTTGATATTTTTACAATCAAGAAATGCACTGTGTCCGATTATTTCAAGACCGTTTCCGAATTTTACGCTTTCAAGACCGCTGCATTTATAAAATCCGCCTTCACCGATTGTTTTAAGACTATCGGGTAAAACAATTTCTTTAATAGTCTTACACTCTCTGAACGCATATTTTTCAATCGAAACAAGATTTTTTGAAATATTTACCGATGAAAGATTTATACATTGCTGAAAAGCCGATTCACAAATTTGGGTTACGCTGTCAGGCATTGTTACCGATTTAAGCATCGGAAGCCAATAAAAAGCTTTTTTTGAAATCGTCTTTACTCCTTCGGGAATAACATAGCTATCAGCTTTGTTTGCCTGCGGAAAACTGTAAAGAACGGTTTTATCCTTGCTGAAAATAACGCCCTCGCTGTCAGCGCAGAAGTAAGGGTTTTCCTCATCGATTATAACTGTTTCAAGAGAATCGCAGGTTACAAACGCATCGCCGATATCCTTGACGCCTTTACCGATTGTTATTTTTCTTACAGTATTGCCCATAAAAGCCTGCGGTTTAATTACTTCAACATTATCGGGAATAACTATCTCGCTAAGAGAATAGCAGCCGTCAAAAGCACCTTCGCTTATCACGGTTAATCCGCTTCCGATTGTTACCAATTCAAGAGCGTTACAAAGACGGAAAACACGCATCCCGATTGTTTTTACATTATCGGGAATAACGAATTTTTTAAGCGATTTGTTTCCCGAAAAAGCCTCTTCTCCGATGGTTTCAACTTTGCTGCCGAGTGTAACATTAACAAGCTTATCGCAGAAAGCAAATGCTCTGTAGCTGATTTCGGTTATTCCGTTGCCTACAGTTACCGAAACAAGACCCTTGCAATCGCTGAAAGCATCATCGCCGAGGATTGTAACGGTATCAGGAATAACAAGCTCGGTTATATTACTGCAACGGACAAAAGCATGATTTGCTATTTCCTTAACCGAAGCGGGAAAAGTAACCGAAGTTATATTTTTATTATTTGCAAAAGCATATTCACCGATTTCCGAAACGGCAACGCCGCCAAGCTCATCGGGAATAACAAGATCACCGCTTAATGACGGGTCACCCTTTGTGATGATGCATCTGCCCGTTTGGGAAATATAATATGTAAACATTCCTTCGGTGATTTCTCTTTCCGCAAAGGCGCTCAGAGGTGTTGCGGCGAGAAGCATAATCAACGCAAGAGCAACACAAATGGCTTTTGTTATTCTGTTCTTCATTTTGTTTTACCTCCGTTGATATTAAGTGAAGCTGAAGATATCGGTAATAAACGCAACGATTTTCGCAAAGAAATTGCTGATGCTTGTGAAAATCCTGCTGAAAAAGCTTTCGGCACCGCCCATATTCACAATCTCAAATTCGCTTGTCAGACTGCCCGAATAGTTGCCGATACCCGTAACCTTAGCTGTTGCTGTTCCTGCTCTTTTGTTGTTTGAATAAGACACCGTATAGTCTTTGTTTTCATAAAGAAGCTTTGAGCCGTCTGTTACGATTAATTCAGGAGTAACTGCAGAGCCTGTATAGGGCTGGTCTGCAATTTCGGAAATTGAAGCAGAGGAAATATTTTTTGTAACAATAGTAAACTTTACCTTGTTAGAGAAATTCTTGTAATCTCCCTTGCCCTTGATGGTAACATCAGCTTCACCGACATTGATGTTATTGGCATAGCTGACAGCAAAATCAATGTTTTTGACAAGTGAATCACCCGAGAATGAAACGGAAACCTCGGGGGAGATCTCTTTGCCTGTATAAATATGATTGGGAATCGGTGCAACAATAAATGTGCTGACCTTTATGCCGTTTTCCTGTGCGTAAGAGTGAACATAGGAGTTTGCAAAGCAAAGAATCGTCAGATTATCGCAGCCGTCAAAAGCATCGTCGGCAATTGAGGTTACGCTGCCGGGAATGACAGCGGTTTCGAGCGCCGAGCAGTTTTTGAAAGCCGCAGTACCGATTTCGGTAACGCTGTCGGGAATCATTACGGACTCAAGTCCCGAACAGCTTTCGAATGTACCTGACGGTGCAGAAAATCCGCCGATTGACGTTACACCGTCACCGAAATAAACTTCTCTTAATTTGCATCCGATAAACGGCGGAGCGTTACCCAAATCATCGGTTGCATCCTGATAATACTGATCTGCCAAATCAACTCTGCAATTTTTCGCGTTGAAATAAAGAATATCAAGCTCCTTGCAGTTTTTGAAAGCTCCGTAGCCGATAACCTTGAGATTTTCGGGGATTGTCACGATTTCAATAAGAGTATCCTGAAATGCATAGATACCTATCTCTTCAATGCTTTCGGGCAGCTCAAGGATATATAACTCTTTGCACATGTCAAATGCAAGCGAACCGATTTCTCTGAGTCCCTCGCTGAACACAGCCTTGTTTATTCCCGTCATTCTGAAGCAGCAGCTTCCGATTGAAACAAGTTTTGACGGGAAATTGATTTCTTCAAGTGAAGAGCATCCCTGAAAAACGCCGTATTCAAGAGTCTCAACGTTATCGTTAAGAATAACCTTTTGAACATCGGTATCCATGAATGCGCCTGCGCCGATTTTTACAACAGAAGATATATTGAGAGTTCCCGTAAGATTGCAGCCTGTGAATGAGCTGATTCCGATTTCTTTGAGTTTGGCGGAATATCCTACATCCGAAAGGGTCTTACAAAGCTGAAAAGCGTTCTCTCCGACCTTTTCAACGCCTTTCATTTCAATGCTTTCAAATGCTTCACAGTTTTGGAATGCACGGTCACCGATTACGGTTACACTTTCGGGAAGAGAGATACTCTTCAATGAATCGCAGTCATAGAAGCATTCTGTGGGGATTTTTTCAACGCCCGACGGAATGTTGATGCTTTCAAGCGCAAGGTTATATGCAAAAGCATACTTGCCTATTATTTTAATCGTATCGGGTAAGGTGACCGAAACAAGCAGGTCTTCGGAGATATATCTGTTATCGGAAAACGGATTGCTTGTGCTTGATATTTTCAGGCTTGAAAAAGCAAGAGGCGCTATTGCAGTTACCGTATGTCCGTCAAGGGCGGACGGCACAACAACGTTGCTTTCGCCGCCGATATATCTTGTGATTACTGCTTCTGATTTTTCATTGATATAATATCTGAATCCGTCAGCATCATAGGTTTGTTTTATATCGGCATCGTTCTTTGAAAAAACGATGTTATTTCCGTAAGCATCGCAGCATAATTCAAAGCCTGCCGCTTTCATACCGAGAACGGCACCGTACATTGCTTCACCGTTGCATACAACTCTTTTAACGGGAGTTTTTCTGTTGGTGAAGCCGCCGTGAAAAACTCCGTTAATAACGATTTCTTCAAGTGCAGATTCTCCCTGAAAATTCACGCTGTTAAAGTATATCTCATCTGCGTTGCAAACAATTTTCTTAACATTTGAGCTTTTAAAAACATTGAGATAAATGTTTTTAACATTTTCACCGAGAACAATTTCTTCAACTGCGGTTTCATCAAATGCAAGCATGGTAAAATCAACAAGGCTGTCGGGAAGAACAGCTTTTGCAAGCTTGGGGCATGAAACAAAAGCATATGCCTCAACAGTCTTTAACCCTTCGCTGAAAACAACCTCATTAAGGTTATTCATATATCCGAATGCATTGCCACGGATTATTCTGACCGTTGACGGAACGGTGACTTTTTTGATTCTTTTGTTATTCCACGCATTGGGATGATTTTCAAAGTGAATGCCGCCCTCCTGAAGCCTTTCAACTCCGTTGAAACTGTATTCACCGATTTCAACAACGGGCTTGCCGTCAATCTCAGACGGGATAACAACCTGACGATCATTGCCGAGATAGCTTCGGATTTTGACCTCGTTATTGTGATTGACGGTGTATTCGTAATCACCCAATTCAAAAATCTGTAGGGCAGATGCGGCGGGCAGAGTGAGGTTCAAGCCTGCAAAAACAGATAAAACCAACGCAAAAGCCACCATAATAGATAATGTTTTTTTAGCCATAAATTTCACCTCCGCGGATTTACTTTTCATAAATTACAAATGAGCATGAGCAATCTTCAAAGCTGACCGTAACAAAAGCTTTCTTTTCAAGCAAATGCCTTTCAACCTCGGTTTCAACCGTATAGTCATTCGGCAAAAGTGCTCTTTCTTCGCCATTACTGTAAACCGCAAAAACCTCCATTTTTGAAAGGTCTATTGTGTTCAAATTATTTGCCGTGAAATTAAAACTGTCAGGGAATACGGCATAAATTGATGTCAGCTTTTTTGTTTCAACGCTTTCGATAACTCTCACTTCAAGTGTCTTTGTGAAGTTGCCGACGGTGATTTTAACTGTTTCGGTTTTCGGCGCTGTACCGAAGTCATCGGAAACCTTAACGGTGTAATTGTCGATACGGATAAGTATTCTTTCGCCGTTATCGTATTCGCCGAAAACCTTGATTCCTCTGTCGCTGAACCTTTCTCCAACATAATATTCTTCTTTAAAATCAGGAGATGTTTCAATGCTGATATTGATTAAACTTGCTTCTTCTGTTGCCGTTGTCAGCTGAGTTGTTGCTTCAATCTGTTTTTCGTTTGTGAAGAATTCCGAAACGATGCCTGAAAGTGCCCGGACAATTGAAATGTTTTCTTCAAACTCAATCTGTGTGCATGCAGCAAAAACAAGCACGGTCACGGCACAAGCTGCAGCAAAAATTCTGAATTTGTTTTCAGTTTTAATTCCGACTTTCTTAAGGAAATCCTTGCGTGAAATAACGGGAATAATCTGCGCATTATCGCCTGAACGGATTGCATTTATCGCATCTGCGCATTCATCTATAAAATCAAAATCGGTGTTATCGCCCTTGTCGAATTCCGCATCAATAAGCGTTTCGAGCATTTGGCAAAGCTCTTCGGCGAAATTGGTCAAATAATCGGGATGCATAAGTGTTTCCTTACTCACTGTTATCATTCCGACAGCCTCCTTTCATGTCAATATCCGTAGAATAAACCATGTCCTTAATTTTGTTCCGAAGCCGCATTAACCGCATTGAAGCGGCGGGCCTTGAAATTCCGAGCTTTTCGGCAATCTTCTCAACGCCGATTTTTTGTGTATAGCGCAACTCATAGATTTGTTTTTCTTCATCGGTCAGAAGATTCAGCAGAATTCCGGCGCATTCCTCATAGTCAATCATGTCAAGCCGCAATAAGTATTCATCTGTGATTCCGACTTCAGCCGCATCGTCAAGCGGCACTTGATGCCGTGCATCTGCAGCATCTTTTTGTTTTTGCCGTTTGACAAAATTATCAGCTGTCCGATAAAGAAATGCTCTCGGATTTTCAAATTCTTCTCCGCTGAGAAGCTTGTTATAGAAAACAATAAAGGTTTCTTGCACACAGTCGTCTGCAGCCTCCCGTGAGCCGTCAAGGCGTGAAAGACAGTAGCTGAAAAGCTTTATGCGGTATTCGTTATAGCATTCCTGCAGCAATGCATTCGCACGCTTCTTTTCGCTCATTATCCCCACTCCTTTCATAAGCCTTCATTATGTAGTCAACGATTTTTCAAAATGTAACAGAAAAAATGAAAAATTTTTTAAAAATTTTCTAATACTATTATATCGGTTTGCTTCATATATGGCAACAAATCAAAAAATGTAAAATATAAAAAGCAAAAGCCTTGTGAACAAAGAAATCACAAGGCTTTTAAAAAACATATTATAGGCAATAAAACAACAAATCCGAACGCATCACTTCTGCTGTCTTTTTTGGTATTTTTGAAACTGTCTTTAGACCTATAGTTTTATACATTAATAAACCATAAACTTATACACAAGTCTGACGAACAACATAAATATTTTAAGGCTTGTTGATGATTCGGGCATTTCAAAATCTTCTGCCGATGCTCCTGCAGAAAATCCGCCGATTTCGCCTAACTCATAATATTCGTTATCTATATCCTTGCCTTCACCTGTAAAGTAATCTGCAGCAACAAGCTGACCCTTTTCATTGAATGTGAATGTTACTTCATTTTTGTAAAAAAGAGATGCTGCAAAGCCCGAATAGTCGCCTGCATAATTCCAGTAAAAGTCACCTAACGCCTCGTTATCATCAAGCGAAATACCGTAGAGAGCTGGGTCAGGGATAATATTCTTGGACACAAGGTCATTAACCACGGCTTCTGTATCATAGGTAAAGGTTTCTGTATATAAATCACCGTACCCTGCAACATCTGTATCTTTTACGGATGATTTTAAGCTCATATATTCGGGATATGAGGGCAGAGGCATTAATTCGGTTTCTTCATATAATAATTCATCAAAAACATCTTTAGCCTGATCACCAAAGACTAAGGAAAAATCCATATGGCGGTTGAACTGCGGAAAATACAGAAACAATCCTTTTTGTGTTGCATACATTTCTAAATCCAAAAAGAATACTTTTGAAGAAGAAAAATATTCGGTCATTACTTTTCCGTTTTCGTCTTCAATATGACGCATAGATACCTTGTTCTCTGAAAATCTGTTTGTGTTCTCTCTCTTCATCGGCTCATAGAGAGTGATAGCTTTTGTTTCTTCAATTTTAGCAAAGAATTCTTCTGTTTTTGTTTCGCTTGCTGCGTTGGCACAAATTGAAAAAACTGAAACAAACATCAGAATCAGAGCAATAACAGCGCTTAATTTTTTCATAATATCAACCCTTTCTGAAATCTTAATACCAAAGGAAGCCGAGAAGCAGAATTCTGATTATCCACTGCCACCAGGTATAACGCACCTCAACCTCAAATGTGCAGGAATATTCTTCATATCTGACAGTGACCGTCTGAATGCCGAGTTTGGTTGAATCAAAGCCCTCAACGGTCATCTTGGAGGTGTCGGTAATGTATTCAACCGAGCCGTCAATATCAGTGATTTTCAGCTGAATTCCGCTCAGGTCAACAGTACCTCTGTAGCAGACACTCAGCTTGTCGGGCAGCTTTGAAACGGTCACAGTTGCTGTTCCTGCAAGAATTTCAAACTCGCTGAATTTGCTGACCTCAAAAATCATATAGCCGTTTTCGATAACAAGAGTGCCGTCTGCAGTTGAAAGCTTTTCTCTGCCGCCGTCAACAAAACGGTGATAAATAACCATATCCGTTTTGTCTTTGTATTCATCGGGAATGGCAACCTTCATTTTTACGGTCTGCCCCTCGTTGGGCTGAACAACTTCACCGTTTTCGTTTACGGCTTTAAGATTGAACACGCCAACCTGTACATATGTTTTTCCGTCAACCATATAAATTCCGCCGGGATCTCTGTTGCCCGTTACCTCTTCAACATCTAGGGTTATTTCTTCGTTGAAGCAGTCGGGCGAATAGGTTGCGGTAACGTCATATTTCTCGGATTTGGAAACAACATCAAACACCGCATAATAGTGACCGCATTCGCAGGCGTAAAGCTCATATCCGTTTTGGTAATCGGTTGCTTCGGTGTAACCCGAATAGGTGTGGGAATGAATATGGTTATAATGAATTGCAATACTGCTGCTAAGTCCGGAATTTGCTGAAATTCTTGACCATTTTTCAGCGTTGCCTTCGTAATAAATATCCGTCAGATTTTCACTGTCATCAAAAGATTGGGACATTATATTAATGACTGAATCCGGGATATAAACTTTTTCAAGCAATGTGCATTTTTCAAAACCGTGTGAAAAGATTTGTGTTGTTCCGTTACCGAAAGCAGCGCCTTTGAGATTAGTGCAGTTGGCAAATGATGACTCGAGATATTTTACACCGTCGGGAATTGTTATCGCTTCAAGATGCGGGTTGCCGGAAAAAGCTGATCTGTCGATTGTTTCGGTTTCGCTGTCAATTATATACAGTGAACCTTGGGTTCCCGAAGGATAGCAAAACAGTTTTGATTTATCCTTACTGTAAAGTGCACTGCCGTCAAAAACAAAATGAGGATTGTTTTCATCAACAGTAATGCTTGAAAGATTAGGTGTATTATAAAATGCACACTCACCTATAGCAGAAACATCGGAAGAAATATGCACGCTTGAAATATTAGTTCTGCTGAAAGCGTAATCGCCGATTTCTGTCAGGCTTTCAGGGAAGTTTATGCTTGTAAGCTTTGGTGAATAGCTGAAAGCGTTTTTTGCAATAACCTCAAGACCTTCAGGCAGTTGAATTTCTTCGAGGCTTGCACAGCCATCGAAAGCTGATTCACCGATTGTTTTTACAGTATCGGGAAGAATAACACGGGTCAGCTTTTTGCATCGATAGAACGAAAGATAATCAACAACAGTTATGCTGCCAAGAATTTCAACGCTTTCAAGGTTATCACAATTGTAGAGCACAGATCTACCGGTCTTAATTACGCTTTTGGGAATAACAATGCTTTTTATGCCCGAGCAATTGCTGAAAGCCGAATCTCCGATATATTTTACGGAATCGGGAATGACTATTTCGGTAAGCTCATCGTGCCCTGAAAACGCACCGCCCGCAATCAGTTCGGTCCCGTCTTTTATCTCAAATTTTCCTGCTGCCTCGGGTAAAACATCAAGCAGATATTTGCCGTTATAAAGAGCATATCCGTCTCTGTTTTCGGCATTATTAAAATAGGCGGTATCTTTAAAGGCGTTAACACCGATTTCTGCAAGTCCGTCTGGCAGGATAACCGTTTCCAGTGCCGTACAATCATAAAAAGCATATTCGGAAATAACTTTTGCACCTTCGGGAATATTTATGCTTTTCAACGCTTCACAGTTATAAAAAGCCCATGAGCCAATGTCTGTGATTCTCTCGGGAAACTCTACTTTCTCCAGAGAAACGCAGTAGAAAAATGCATAGTTTCCGATTTTTTCAACGGAATCCGGTATTTCAATTTGCTTAAGCTTTCCGCAACCCTCAAATGCGTTCCATCCGATTGTTTTTAATCTTTCCGGCAGAACAACCGAGTTAATCCACGAACTCGCAAAAGAACTTGTTTCTAATTCAACTACGCTGTCGGGAACGGTATAATCCACAGCGACGCAGCATTCCGGATATCTTATCAGAACAGTTTTATCCTTGTTGAAAAGAACGCCGAACTCATCGCTTGAATATCTGGGATTCTCGCTGTCAACGGTTATTGTTTCAAGATAAGGAATACCATAAAAACAATCCAGATCCAGATTGGTCAACATTTCAGGAATTGAAATGCTTTTAATTCCACTGCAACCCATAAATGCAGCTGAATCAATAGTTTCAAGACCGTCGGGAAGCTCCAGACCTTCAAGGCTCTTGCAGCCTTCAAAAGCAGACCAACCGATTTTTTTAACACTGCCGGGAATAACAACGCTCGTCATATTCTCGCAGCCGTCAAACGCACAGGAACCTATTGAAGTTACGCCGTTTTCAATAATAACATTTTTAACATAATCTCTTTCACGGAACCACGGAGCCCACAAAAATCCTTCAAGCGGCGATGCCGAATCGTAATTATCCATATCTCCCGTGCCGAAAATACGGAGTTCACCTGTTTCTTCGTTAAAAGAATAACTTACATTCTTACCGCATTCGCCTGACGAAGAAAGAGTTTCGGCTGCTGCAATAAACACAAATGAACTGATTGAGAATATAAGTGCCAGCACCAATGACGTTGCAACCGTTTTAAATATTTTTCTTTTCATTCGTTACATCTCCCTCAACAATTTATCGGTCTGTTCAAAACCAAATTCTGAAGTATGCGGAAATAAGATATACTATATCGGCAAAAGACGGAAGGTTGAGATATATAAAATCAACTGCTCCGCTGTAACCTCCAAACTGTTGTTCGCCTTCGTTGCTTATACGGATAGTTCTGCTTTCAATACCGTAATCGGTAATATTCGGCTCAACCCCAAAATAAGATGTATACACCTGAAAATCACCTGCATAGTATTTGCTGCCGTTTTGCTTTACGGTCAGAATTTCGCTTTCGCCGTTGGGATAAGTTACTTTAAGCGCTGTTCCCGTAATTATCGGACCAAAGCCGCCGATTACAACTCTGCTTATCGGCGGAGCATAGAGAATTTTAACATCAACCTCCTCAATAACTCCTCCGCAGGGGAATTCGGGCTCATCATCTGTTGCAGAAGCATTCATCAATCCTGCCGAAGTGAAAGTTAAAACGAACACCAGAATCGCAGAAAATGTTTTCAATAAAAGCTTTTTCATAATTTTGTCCTCCTTGATATGTTAAAGTTCAGCTGTGAAATTATAGGTTTCGCCTGCCTGTGCAACGGCACCGACGCCATCGCCGTAAATGCCTGCCATTGCCTCATATCCATTCTCACTGACGAGAGTTATAAGGTAATCCCACGTCATTTCCGTACCTGCCTCAATGGTAAGATTAAGAGTGTCTACAACATTGTCATCAAAATCGGTCACCTCAATTATGAGCGTTGCCTGTGCGAGCGTTGTCGGCTGGGTTGTCTGAGGCTGAGTGGTTGTAACAACCGTTGTTTCGGGAGCTGTTGTTGTTATTGTTTCTGTTTCTGTTGTTGTTTCGGGTATTGCAGGAGAAGTCGTCGGATTGGTTGTTCGGGGCGTTGTTGTGTGGGGCTTTCGTGACGGAAGAGTAATATTAAAGCTGAATTTTGTTGTCGATTCGTTTGATGTTTCAACGGGAGATGTCAGCCTGTTGATAGCTTCTTCTGCTTTCTGAGTGGGAGTGGTTGTTGCTTCTTCAACATAAGCAATGGTCTCCGTCTGATTGTTATTTTTGACCACCGTCACAACACCTGCCGTTGAGCCGCCGACGACTGCTGCTGCAGCTATTCCGACAGCTACCTTTTGTGCAACCGAAAGCGCCGCTGCCTTTGCGGCAATTCCCGTTCCCGTTGCAGTGGCGGTTGTTGCGCCCGATGCCGTTGCGGTTGTAGCTGCCGCTGCGGCAGCAGATGCCGTTGTTACTGCTGAATAAGCCGCCGATGCACCGATGCCTGCAAGAATTTGGGCAGATGCTGCGCTTGCAATAAAAGCTGCCGAAGCGGAAACCGAAGTTTTCTGCAAAGCCCAGATAAGCACACCGCCGATAGCCGCGCCGTAAAGAACGTTTTCGTTCTTTTCAAACTTGCTTTTGAGGTCTTTTCTTGCCGTGTAAAGCCTATTTTTGACCGTGCTTTCGGGCAATTCAATGCTTTCGGCAATTTCCTTAACGCTCATTTCGCCGAAATACATCATCATTATGCAGGCTCTCTTTTCTTCGGTGAGTTCATCGATTGCCGCCATAACCTCAAGACGAAGCTCTTCCTGATTAAGGCTTTCTTCGGGGCAGAACTCTGCTTTATCTTCGGGGATTTCTTCAAAAAAGTTTTCGTCTTCGCCCTCAAAAACAAGAGGCTTTTTGCTTTTGACCAAATTCTTGCTTTTGTTTGCAACAATTCTGCAAAACCAACTCATCACATTCTGCGAAACATCAATTTCATCAAGCTTTTCAAGAGCTTTTATGTAGCTTTCCTGCAAAATATCTTCTGCGTCATGTTTGTTTTGAGTTATTTTGAGGGCAATAAAATATGCTTTTGGGCTGGTCAGCTTATAGAATTCATCAAAAGCGAATTTATCGCCGCTTTGAATCAGAGCTATCAGCCCGTTAATTCTTTCTTTTTCATTATCCATAATTCATCACCTGAGATGTATTATAATTACATTATAGCATATAAATACGCTCTTTCAAGTATATATGTTGCTTTCACGGGAGTTTTTGATTCCGACTTCGGATTTCGGGATATCGCCGCTGAGATACATTATTGCTTTTTTTATTGCCGTTCGCAGATAGTTGCAGGGGGCATCGAACTTTTCGGCATAAATAAAGGTTGATTCGTTCCCTGTTACAAGCTCGGCTACAACGATTTTTGCCTGTTCGTTAACCGTAATGTCAAGCGAATGGACGCCGTCAAGATTGACCCGTGTTGTTTTTGCGTTACTTTTCATTTCACGCCTCCGTTTCAGGTTCTTTCACTACTATTACAACTGAAACGATAGTTTGGTCTAAAGAAAATCAAAAAACTTTAGTTTACAGATAATATCATTGAAGAAGCCGCACGGACGTAATAATCCGTGCGGCTTTGGTGTTATTGGGTTGTTACTTTGTTAGGTTCAGCAACTGAAAATTTTTGAGAAGAGCCAGAGAATGCCGTTGTATTTCCAAGTGAGGCAATCCCAGATGAGGTAGAAGAATCTGCAGGAGATATACTCTTTGGGAGTGTTGATGATTTCGATGAGCTTTTCAGCCTGAGCCTTGTACTCATTGAGCTTTGCTTTTTCTGTTTCGCCCATATTCTCATCTGCAAGGAGCTCGTCAATCTTTGCCTTGAGAGCTTCAATATCATCTTCCCAGAACTTTGTTACTCTTTCTTCGTCGAACATTTCGAGTTCAATGCCGATGTCTGCAACATTCTTTTCTGCTGCTGCGATTTCTTCAAGGAGAGCTTCAAAGCCTGCTTTGATTTCTTCATATTCAGCCTTCTGCTCGTCGGTGAGGTTATCGGGATTTACAGCTTCGATTTCGGCAATCTTATCTTCGATAGCTGCCTTATCGTCGCTTGAAACGGTTTCGGGGTTATATTCGTTTTCGATATCCTTGATTTCTTCAAGCTTTTCTTCTGTTTCGGCAATCTTATCTTCAAGACCTTCGATGTCCTTAATCATTTCTTCAAGGGCAGCCTTTTCGTTTTCGGTGGTATTGTCGCTGTCGATAAGGGCCTGAATATCCTCTTTAAGCTGTGCAAGGTCTTCGCTGTCGGTTGATTTGACTGTTTCTTCGTCATAGGACTTAACGGCTTCATCAGTCTTCTTGATTTCCTCTGCAACCTCTGCGAGCTTTTCAACGAGTTCGTCTATTGCCTTTTCGGTTTCTTCAAGAGCAGTCTTTTCATCTTCGGTGAGATTATCACCGTCGGTGAGAGCCTTGATGTCGTCAATGAGCTTGCCGAGTTCGGGAATATCGTCTGATGTTACTGTTTCTTTGTCATAGCCGTTTACAGCTTCATCAATTCTTTCGATTTCATTTGCGGTATCATTGATTTTTGAAAGAAGTTTATCGCACTTATCGGTTATTGCCTTGTATTCGGCTTTCTTTTCATCGTCTGCAAGGTCTGTTACTGCGTTATCAATCTGTGCTTTGACTGCTTCGATGTCTTCCCTATCGCTTGACTTAACATTATCAACTGTGAGGTCATCAATGGCTGCTGTATCGGGAGCGATTTCATAAAGAGCTGTCTTTGTGCCTGTGAAGTTGCCGTTGCCTGTGATTGTGAGCTCGTAAACGCCGACGTTTGTTGCTTTGTTGCCGCTTACGGTATATGTTACTTCAAGACCGTCAACGGTTACGGCTGCAACTTTCTGTGTCTGCTCTGCGCCATTGTAAACAAGAGCATCGCCGAGAGTGATTTCTGCGTTTGCAATATTTCTCGGAAGAACTCTGCCCGTTGCCTGAACACCGTAGTTGGGAGCCAGATTTTCGCCGAATTCGGGGAACTGATAATTGTCTGCGTCCGCTCCGTTTACGTTGTAATCGACCTGAACGGGAGCACTATCGGTAACGGTATGTACGTGATAATAGGCATCGGTTACAACATAGCCTACGTCATCGCCTTCAACAATTCCGTCAAAAGTAACAACAACCTTTGATGTATCAACTTCGTAATGTTCACCGTAGATTCTGTCGGGAACGGTTGCAGAAACGGTTACTGCTTTCTTTGTGATATCCGCCTTTGCCGCAACATAGCAGTTATCGGTTGAATATTCAGGATTCATGGGGAATTCGTAGTTATCAATGATATTGCTTGCTACGGGAGCATAAATGATGTGAACAGTTTTATCTGTGCCTGCATCTGCAGTATCATACCATGCTTTTCCGACCGTAAATCCGAGCATTTCGCCCTCAACGGCGCCGTCAAACTCAACGATAACTTTTGAATATTCAAGAATATCCGTTGTTCCGTCATAAACCTTATCGGGTGCAGTTGCTGTAACGGTTACAGCTTTCTTTTCGATTGTGAAATCTGCAGTTACCTGTGCAGAATTAATCTTATCTGTTTCGGCAACTGTGATTCTGACTGTGTATTCGCCTGCATTTACGGGAGCTTCGGTTGTGTAGGTTGAATCGTCTGAATCCTTTACCTTGAATTCAACGGTTTCGTTATAGTCAATATCACTTGCCGCAGGTGAGGAGTCGCTTGATTTGCTGATTTTGTAGTCTGCAGTTACGGGCTTGCCGTCATAAACCTTGCCGAAATCTGAAATCTCAACTGTCACGTCAGCCTTTTTAACCGTAAGAGGAATTATAACCTCTGCAGGAGCATCGCCGTCAACATAGGCTTCGCCCAAGGGGTTAACGCCGACTGTAATCGGGTAATTGCCTGCTGCGAGATTTTCAAGAACATCGGATGAAACTATAATCATATTTCCGAGAACTTCGTAATCTTCCGTGCCGAGAATGGTTTCGCCAATCTTAACGTAAGCAACGGTGTTGCCGTTGAGGTTGAGATTGAATGACTGGCTTGCATTTTTGGTGAGAACATAAACAACCTCATCCTTGAAGGATGTGTCGAGTGTGCTGTCGATATAAAGCACGATACCGTCGGAATTTACGATTACATATCTGCCCGAATTATCAGTTACCTTTGCATAGATAATGTTTTTGCTGTTGGGACTGATGCTGACTGCACCTGTATATTCAATCCATTCAATATTTCCGAAATCTGTGATTTTTTCGGTTGCAACAAAGTATTCAGCTTTTGCAATGCCGCTTTCGGAATCGGAAGCAGAAATGCTGAACGCTTTTGTTTCCTTAAAGAACAGACCGAATGAAATCGCAGTTGCGTTTGTATTCCATTTATATTCGCCGATTACGATTTCGGCTGCGGGGTCTGCAAGGTCGCACTTGATTTCGCCAAGCTCAACCTTTGCGATATAGCCGTTTTCTGTCTGCTTGAGATAGTAAACTGCATTTTCTTCGTTTCCAAAGGTGACTTCGCTGCCGTAGATGCCGTCAGCCAAAGTGCTGATTGCATAGCCTTCAGGAGCAGTTACGGTTACTTCGCTTGTGTACCAGCCGTTTTCGCCCTTTGTGCCGCTTACGGTTGCATCGGGTGCGCCGTCATACCACTTAATTTCGTAGGTGTGGTTGGTCGCTGCTTCGGTTGCAGAGTAGTTGCTGTCGGCAAAAATCGCCGTTGCGGTGTAAACACCAACATCTGTGTTAACGTAGTTTATAAGTTCAAATTCATTACTTTCGTTGCCGTCAACGTCAACATATTTCGCTGTTACTTTGTGGGGATTGCCTGTGTAATAGAATTCATCGCCTTCCCAGATGATGTCAACCGTTGCGGGCTTGATTACAAATTCTTTTTTTACTGTTCCGGTGTAATCGCCCAAACCGTCAATAACTGAAGTATAAACACCTGCATCTACATAATAGAACCACTGAACGGGAACACCGTTTTCCCATCTTCGAGCATTTACAGCATAATCCACGTTTTCTTTGAGTGTCTTTCCGCCGATTGTTACGGTAACGGCAGGTGCTTGATGTTGACCGTTATAAACAAATTCTGTTTTGTCAACGGTAATAACCGCATCTGCAAGGTCAGCGCCCTTGCTTACCTTAACGTAGCCGTTAATGATTTTTGCATCATCTGCAACATCAATAAGCTTACCGTCGGCATCTTTATAGTAGTAATCATCTGCGAGGAATGTGTTTGCGGTTGTTTCATCAACAACAAAGCCGTTCGGGAATTCGCCGCCCTTGAGGATGAGGGTTGCATCTTCATTATAGCAAACAGTCCATTCGCCGTAAGGTGTGCCGCTGTAATAGCCGTGTGAAAAGTCTGTTCCCGTGAAGCTGCCGCCGGTTACTTCAACCGTACCGCCGTGCAGATTAAGTGCCGCGACGGCGTTGCCTGTGAATTCTCCGCCTTCAATATAAGCTGAACCACGGTTTGAAATTGCGGAGTTACCGCTGAACTCGCCGTCGTAAACATAGAGGGTTGAATCTGTGTCGTTATATAATGCAGTTTCATCCGAAGATTCAAGAATGCCGTTATAAACATAGGCTGTGTCGGAATTTCTGATTGCAGAATAAGTACCGGCTTCAATTTTGCCGTTTTTGAAAATAAGTGTACCGATGTTATCAATACCGCCGTCACCTTTAATGACACCGGATTCAACGGTAAGAGTTCCGTAATTATAGATAGCATAATAACCCTGTTCTTTGGACTCTATTGTGCCGCCTTCACTGCTGTCATTAATAGTAAAATCAGCATTTTCCCAAATGTATAAAGTGTTATAATTTTCCGATATAATCTTTTTACCGTTAAGTTCAAGAGTAAACTTACCGGAATAAACATACTGCTCTTCGGTAAGCGTAATATCGTCAAGCAGAGTGAGTGTGCTGCCTTCGCTGCCCTGTGCCGCTGTTATTGCATCTGCAAGGGTTTTGTACGGTGAGCCTTCAAGCTCATTGCCGTCTTTGTCGGTTACTGACGCAGCAAAATATTCCTTGACCTGAACATAGCCGTCAATCTTGGTTGCATCATCTGCAACGGTTATCTTGTTGCCGTCTTTATCATAGAAAGCGTATCCCTCTGCAAGGAGTGCGTTTACGGTTGTTTCATCAGTAACAAAGCCGTTGGGGAATTCGCCGCCCTTGAGGATAAGAGTTGCACCTTCGTCGATGTCAACCGTCCATTCGCCGTAGGGTGTGCCGCTGTGACGGCCGTATTCATTATCCGTTCCCGTAAAGCTGCCGCCGGTTATCTCAACAGTACCGCCAAGCAGATTAAGTGCCATATAGTCGTCACGGTCTATTTTACCACCGGAAATATAGGCGTCATTTACGTTTACGATGCTTTCAATCTCGCCACCGTAAACGTAAAGCTTACCGCCATTTTCAACTGCGCCGGAGTTTTTACCACCTTTAAGAACACCGTCATAAACATAAACAGTGCTGTCATTATAATTGGCAATCGCCGGATAGTTGTCAGCTTCAACCGTTCCGTCATTAAAATACAAAACACCGAAGTTGCGAATACCGCCGTCGCCCTTGATTATACCTGATTCAACAGTGAGTTTACCGTAATTGTAAATACAATCCACAGACTCGTCTTTAGTTTCAATTGTACCGCCTTCACCGCTGTCTTTAATTGTCAAATCGGCTTCTTCAAGTATATACAGAACTCTGCCGTTTTCGTTAATCAGATTTTTACCGTTAAGGTCAAGAGTAAATTTGCCGGAGCGAATATCCTGCCCTGCGGTAAGCGTAACGTTATCAAGCAGAGTTGCCGTGCTGCCCTCGCTGCCTTCTGCCGCTGTGATTGCTTCTTCAAAGGTCTTGTAAGTACCGACAGCGTTGCCGTCTTTATCAGTTACCTTTGCGGCATAGTTGAGCAGAGTGAACTCAACCGTTGCCGTTGCTCCGCCGACTGTTACGCTTGCGGTGTAAGTGCCTGCATCTTTAGGGGGCAAGCCGTAAGGGGCTGAATATGTAATATCACTGATTGCAACCGAAGTGTCAACAAGG